>QZKP01000058.1 GCA_003605055.1 Desulfarculus sp. | reverse complement strand
GCCTGGCCGGGGTGGCCGAGGGCACCATCTACGAGTACTTCACCAACAAGCAGGACCTGCTCATGTCCATACCCAAGGCGCGCTTCGCCGAGCACATCGAAAAGCTCAAGGAGCTATTCGTCATCAAGTCCACGGTGCGCAAGCTGCGCCGCTTCGTGCACTACCACTTCCTGCTCTACCTGACCCAGCCCGAGTTCCTGCGGGTGTTCCTGCTCAACATCCAGCTCAACCCCGACTTCTACCGCTCCGAGTCCTTTGCCAGGTTCCAGCAATACACGGCCATCGTGGACCGCATCCTGGAGGAGGGCAAAGGCAACCGCTGCCTGCGGAAGGAGGTGGAGAGCGAGATATTCAAGGCCTTCCTCTTCGGCGGCTTCAACCACGTCACCCTGCGCTGGTACATCCTGGGCCAGGAGACCGACCAGGACAGGATGGCCGAGATCAACAGCATCGTGAACCTGCTCACCGACGCGGTGGTCAGCCCCGAGGAGGGCGCCGCCGGCTGAGCCCTGGCCGCCCCGACCGCCGACGCGCCTGACCAGGCCGGTAGTGTCTCAGTTTGAGTTTTAGCCTGTGGGCGCGGGGCTTGACAAGTGGGCTTATAGATGCCAAGGTGTGTCTTGAGTGGTATTACTTTGTATTACCAGGGGCAAGGATAACATAATGTCAAACCAGCTTAGTCTAAAAGACCAAATAGAGGTAAGGCGCGAGGCCATACAGGTAGCGGCCGGGGCGGCGAGACATACTGGCGTGCCCATGGATATTATTTTTGATGCTGCCCGCGTCTATGATTTTTGCGTTGAGGGCAAGCTACCCCCGATAGACCAAGCTGAAGAATAACTATTTATTGCAGGGCGGGTCGTAGTTCTCTATAAGGTCTTTCTCTTTGGCCATACGCGCGACTTCATTGTCTTCGGAGTGGACACAGATGCAGTTGCAACCAAGCGGCTTTACACATTCTAGCTTTTCATGATTAGAAATACGGTCGCCCAACTTTTCCGATTCTCCAACATAAAGCACCGCTTGGGTGTGTGTGTTCTCTTTGGGCGTTCTTTTTGTAAAAGCATAGACGGCTCTTATGTCCTTGAATTTAGTTCCTAATGGATACACATTGAAAGTATATTTTTTACCGGACTTTCCGGTGAAATCAATGCTTGCTATTGCTGGCATGGCGATCCCCCATGAAAAGATGAAAGGCAGGCAAGAGCATCGTTCCACGGCCAAAGAGGCTTTGTCAACCACGAGGCAAAATTTTGTGGTATCCTTAAACCAGCCGAAAGGCAGGAGAGGAGTTCATGCCCAAAGGACCGCGCGGTGAGCAGCGCCCGGCAGACGTGATCGGGTGTGCGGTTACTGTCGCCCAAATCGCCACAGGTGAGCTAGAGGAAACCCTAACGGAGAAATCCGGGCGGGTAAGGTCTGGCAAGGCTGGGGCGGCCGCTAGGGCTATCAAGCTGAGCGCCAAGAAGCGCAAAGAGATAGCCAAGAAGGCAGCCAAAGCAAGGTGGGGGTCATAGTGCCCACCCAGATCACATTTAATCCCAACAAAGACAAAATACTTGAAGGCTTGGTTTGGATTGCAAGCAAGAAACCGGGCCTGACAAGATATTACTTTGTCAAAATTATGTATCTCGCGGAAAAGCTACATTTGAAGAAATATGGACGCCCTATTTACGGAGACCCTTTATATGCACTAGAATTCGGCCCCGTACCAACGATAACTTATGACTTGGTAAAAGAAGATTTTAGTTTCCGCACTGAAGATATGGCAGATGCCTTTTATTCCGCTCTCTCGGTCAGCGACACGCCGAATGGACATAAAGCATTTACCGCAAAGCGGCCGCCTGATTTGGACTGGTTCTCTGTTTCGGATATTGAGTGCATGGAAAAGGCTTTTAACGCCTTTTCTGATCGTTCCTTTGCCGAAATTATGGACAACACACACAGAGAGCCAGAATGGCGGGCCGCAGGAGAGAACGGCAAAATTGACTATGAAAAAATTTTAGATGATGGGACTGAGAGTGCGCAGAAAACCATAGCCCGGCTCGCTGAGCAGGGCAGATATATAGCATTGTAATACGTCGTGCCATACCCCGGTGACGTTTGGCGCGTTAAACTTCACTGGGTTCCCCATCCTAAATTTGTAATCTGTATTGAACATGATGGCGATCCGGGTTTTTATTTTTTCATTAATTCCGAAAAGCAATATCCAGACTATCAGCTTTTAATAACCCCCGCTGACCTCCCGTGTTTAAGCCATCCTTCATTTATCGATGCGAGGGAGGTCAAGTCTATTGGCTCAGGAATCATTAACCACGCTCGCGCAACTAATGGCCTAGGTCGCGTTGGGCAGCTTCCCGACCATTTTGAGGCTGCGCTTTTGGGAATATGCAATGGACACCAGTTGATGCCTAGCAGGTTTATAAAAATGGGCAGAGCAAGCTTCGGAATATAAAATCACTTCAAACTGAAAAAAATGCTTGACATTTAATTTTGTTCCTCTTATATTGGGGGCATGAACAGGTTGCCCCTAGCTAAGCGCGTCCAAATCCTTAACATGCTTGTTGAGGGTTCCAGCATGCGGGCGATATCCCGCGTGGTGGGTTGTTCTATCAATACAATCAATAAGTTATTGGTTGATGCTGGCAACACTTGCCTAGAATTCCACGACAAGATGGTCCAGGGCGTCAAGTCTCGGCGCATACAGTGCGATGAGATTTGGAGCTACTACTACGCCAAGGAAAAGAACGTCCCCAAGGACAAACAAGGCGAAGCGGGCGACATATGGACCTGGACGGCCATAGACGCTGATTCGAAGCTGATCTGTTCTTGGCTGGTAGGTGACCGCTCGGCAGAGACAGGCTATGCCTTCATGCAGGATTTGGCCACCAGGCTAGCCAATCGAGTCCAGTTGACCACAGACGGCCACAAAGCTTATCTGGAAGCTGTTGAGGGCGCGTTTGGGGCGGATATTGACTTTGCCATGCTGGTCAAGATGTATGGCTCACCGCCCGAGGCTGAAAAGCGATACAGCCCACCCGAGGTAATAGGCTGCGCCGTCACCCCCATTACCGGCAAGCCAGACCCCAAGCATATATCCACCAGCTATGCCGAGCGTCAAAACCTCACCATGCGTATGAGCATGAGGCGCTTTACCCGCTTAACCAACGCATTCAGTAAGAAGCTAGAGAACCACTGCCACGCGCTGGCGCTGTACTTCACCTATTACAACTTTATCAGAGTGCATAAGACGCTCAGGGTTACGCCTGCCATGGAAGCTGGCATTATAGACCACCTAATGACCTTTGAAGATTTGGTGGCCTTGATAGATCAGCGCGAGACCCAGCTTAAAGAATCAAACTGAGACACTACCACCAGGCCAAGGCCCTCGCCTATCCGCGCCTTTTGGTTTAAGATAAGGCCGCCGCGCCGCCCCGGGAGAAAAGCCTTGCCCTACCTGCGCCCCCTGGCCTCACTGATTATAGCCGGCCTCTTAAGTCTGCTCCTGGCCGGCCCGGCCGCGGCCCGGGGCCCCCTGGCCGCCTGGTTCGACCCCACCCTGGGCGACCTGAAGGCCAACCTCAAGTACCGCTCCGAGTACGCCCCGCAGCGCGGCGTGGAGGACCAGCCGGCCGACTGGGGCTACTGGCGCCAGGGCCTGACCTGGCTGGCGCCGGTGTGGCAGAACCCGCGCCAGGAGATGTTCCTGCACGGCCGGGTCAATTACCTACGCGTGGACACCGAGGCCGTGTTGCCCAACAGCGGCCGGGCCTTCCCCAAGGAGCTGTGGGACCTGCGCCTGGGCGGCACCTACCGCCGCCGGACCGCGGGCGGCTGGGTGCTGGGCGGGGACTTCACCGTGGGCTCGCCCAGCGACCGGCCCTTCAACTCCTACGACGACACCTCGATCAACGCCACCGTCACCCTGATGACCGTGCAGCAGAAGAAGCACTACTGGCTTTTCTTCGTCAACTACTCCAACACCCGCGACTTCCTGGCCGACGTCCCCCTCCCGGGCGCGGCCTACGCCTATCGCCCGGGGCCGGAGCTGCAACTGCTCCTGGGCCTGCCCCTGGCCAGCGTCCGCTGGCGGCCCGCCCCGCGGGTGAACCTGCGCGGGCTCTACGTCTTCCCCCGCACCATCATCACCCTCGCCGGCTATCGCCTGACCTCCTGGCTGGAGGCCTACACCGGCTTCGACTGGACCTACCAGCGCTACTTCCTGCACGACCGCACCGACACCAAGGACCGCTTCTTCTACTACCAGAAGCAGATCAAGCTGGGGCTGGACTTCCGGCTGAGCAAGGGCCTGCGCCTGGACCTGTCAGGCGGCTACGTCTTTGACCGGATGTGGTTCGAGGGCAATGACTGGGATGACCGCGACCAGGACCGCATCAACCTGGAAAACGGCTTCCTCTGGCGCCTGGGCCTGAGCTGGCGCTTTTAGCCCGGATATTTCAAGAGACTCGGGCCGCTAGCCGCCGGCTGAGCAGCACCCCGCCGGTCGCGGCCGCCGCGGCCAGGGGCAGCCAAAGGCCCGGATAGGCGCTGGCCACCGCGGCCAGCGCCAGCACTCCCCGCGCACCCCAGCCCAGCCGGCCGCCGAACCAGCCCTCCAGGGCCCCGGCCAGGGCGGCCAGCCCCACCAGGGCCACGGCCGAGGCGGCCAGCACCTGCCACCAGCCCCCCTGCAGGATCAGGGCGGGGTGGAACACGAAATAAAACGGCACCAAAAAGCCGGCGATGCCCAGGCCCAGGGCCCAGAAGCCGGTGCGCATGGGCCCGCTGCGGGCCAGCCCGGCGGCGGCGTAGGCGCTGATGGCCACCGGCGGGGTGATGAAGCTGATGATGGCGAAGTAGAAGATGAACAGGTGGGCCGCGAACAGGGGCACGCCCATCTTCACCAGGGCCGGCGCGCCCAACACGGCGGTGATCACATAGGCCGCGGTGGTGGGCAGGCCGGTGCCCAGCACGATGCAGGCCACCATCATCAACACCAGGGCCAGCCACAGCTCGCCGCCGCTGAGCAGGATCAGCAGCCGCGTGAAGCGCACGCCCAGGCCGGTCAGGGAGACCACGCCGATCATCACCCCCGCCGTGGCGCAGGCGCAGGCCACCGGCGCGGCGATGCGCGCCCCGGCCTGCAGGGCCTCCAGCAGCCGCCGCCAGGGCAGGCGGCGCTCCCGGACCAGCGCGGCCAGGCAGCCCACCGCCGCCAGGCAGGCGATGGTCCAGGCCCCGGACTTCATGGGCGAGTAGCCCTCCCCCACCAGCAGCCAGACCAACAGCGCCAGCGGCAGCCAGAGGTGGGCCTGGCCCAGGAAGGTGCGGCCCAAGGGCGGCAGCTCGGCCGCGGACAGGCCGCGCAGGTCGCGCCGGCGGGCCTCGAAGTAGACCATCAGCCCCAGGCAGAAAAAGTAGAAAAAGGCCGGCAGGGCCGCGGCCAGGGCCACCCGGCCGTAGGGCACGCCGGTCAGCTCGGCCAGCACGAAGGCCGCCGCGCCCATCACCGGCGGCATGATCTGGCCGCCGGTGGAGGCCGCCGCCTCCACGGCGGCCGCGTACACCGGCCTATAGCCGCTCTTGACCATCAGGGGGATGGTGAAGGCGCCGGTGGTGACCACGTTGCTCACCGCCGAGCCGGAGATGGAGCCCATCAGCCCCGAGGCCACCACCGCGGTCAGGGCCGGCCCCCCGGCCAGGCGGCCCGAGGCGGCCATGGCCAGGTTCAGGAAATAGGCCCCGGCCCCCAGCCGGTCCAAGAGGGCGCCGAAGATGATGAACACCACCACGAAGGTGGCCGAGACCGCTATGGGGATGCCGAAGACGCCGTCGGTGGTCCAGGCCAGGTAGGCGATCAGGCGCTGGGGGGAGTAGCCCTTGTGGGCCACCATCTCCGGCATCCAGGGCCCGGCCAGGCCGTAGAGCAGAAAGGCCGCGGCCACCAGCACGATGGGCAGGCCCACGCTGCGCCGGGTGGCTTCCAGCACCAGCAAGAGCAGCAGGCCGCCGGCCCAGGTCTCCAGCCCGCTGGGCCCGAAGAAGCCGCGGTCGGCGATGCGCGCCGGCGCCAGCGACCAGAGGAAGAACGCCCCCAGGACCGCGGCCAAAACCCACAGCGCGGCGCTGGCCGCGTCCGGCCGCGCGGGCCGGCCGCCGCCCCAGCCCCACAGGCCCAGGGCCAGCAAGAGCACGCCCAGCAGGTGGATGAAGCGCTGCAACAGGGGGGTGAGCACCCCGAAAAAGGCGGTGTAGAGATGGAACAGGGCCAGGGCTAGGGCCACCGCGGCCAGGGCCCAGCCCCAGAACCCCTGCGGCCGGCTCACTGGTCCCCGCCCGCCAGGCGCGGCCCGGGCCGCACGCCGATGAAGTAGGGCGTGCCGCCCGGCCCCAGGCAATCCAGGGACAGGTGCCGGCGGCCGCGGGTGGTCTCCACCACCAGCACCTGGGGCGCGCCGTGGGCCACCCGTCCCTGGATGGCTGGCAGCTTATCCGCGGGCCTAGGGTGGGTCACGGTTATGGTCACCAGGCCGCCGTCGCTCTCCACCCGCGCGCCGGGGTAGCGGCTGCGGCGCAGGTCATAGGTGTCGGTGTCGAAAACCACCTCTGTTGGCACCAGCCGGCCGCGCTGGATGATGAAGCTCTCGGCCACCGGCCGCTGGTCATAGGAGTGCTGCACAATCAAGCTCAGGCGCCGCACCTGCTCCACGGGCAGGCACAAGGCCGCGCGGCCCGTGCGGCGCTCGGCGGCCAGCAGCCAGCCGGCCGGGCCGGCCCCGGCGGCGGTTGGCAGGGCCAGGCCGAGGCAGACCAGCAGTAGGAGCAGGCGGCGCATGGGCCCCTAGCGGGCCAGAAGGCGGGCCGGCACCTGCATGCCGCGGCTCTGGTAAAAGCGCACCGCGCCCGGATGCAGGGGCACGGCCAGGCCGACCAGGGCGTCCTGGAGGGTAGTGTAGCGCTTCACCGCTGGGTGGGAGCCGGTCCACTCCCCGGCGTTATCCCAGAGCGCGGCCAGCAGGCCGGCCACCTGATCGGCGCTCAGGGCGCCGGTGGTGGTGTACATCACGATGCGGCTGGTGGCGGTGGGCACCGCCGCCGCCATGCCCGGATAGGCCTTGACCGGGACCAGGCGCCTGCTGTAGTAGGGGTGGGCCTGGTAAAAGCCGTCCTCAGCGATGGGCAGCAGGCGCACCTTCTTGGTGGTGGCCAGGTCCAGCAGCGGGGCCGAGCGTAGCGGGTGGGTGATGAAAAAGGCGTCCAAGGAGCCGTCCTTGAGGGCGCTGACCATGTCCACGTTGCCCATGAACTCGGCCTTGAGCTTTTGATAGTCCAGGCCGTAGTAGCCCAGGATGATGCGCGCCGCCTGCTCGCCGCCGCTGCCCGGCGCGCCCACCCCCACCCGCTTGCCCTTGAGCTGGGCGATGGAGGTGATGGGGCTGTCGGCCGGCACGAACACCTGCACCCAGGAGATGATGGTGCCGAACAGCGAGCGCAGGTTCTTCATGGCCCGGCCGGCGTACTTGCCGGTGCCGGTGTAGGCGAAGTAGGCCATCTCGTTCTGGCTGATGCCCATCTCCACCTGCCCCGAGGCCAGGTTGCGCAGGTTCTCCAGGGAGGCGGCCGAGGCCTCGGCCGAAGCCTTGAGGCTTTTGCTGTGCTTGTTTATAGTCTCGGCCATGGCCACGCCCATGGGGTACAGGGCGCCGGCCGTGCCGGCGGTGGCGATGACCATGCGTTGGGGGCCGGCCAGGGCCGCGGCGGGCAGGGCCAGGCCGGCGCACAGGCAGGCGGCGAGAAAGGTTCGGCGCATTATAAAATCTCCCATCTTGGGTTGACGCTCCTAGGTCTGGGGCCGCAAGAGGTGCTCGGCGCCGTGGCCCAGCAGGGCGCTGATCCGGGCCGCGCACTCCTTGAGCGGCCCGGCCAGGCGGTCGCAGAGCACCTCGGCCGGCTGGCCCCGCTTGAGGATGGGAATGCTCAGGGCGGCCCGGGCCCGGCCGCTCACATCCAGCACCGGCGCGGACAAGGCGAACAGCTCGGGCAGATACTCGCCGTCGTTGACGGCCAGGCCCTGGATCCGCACCTGGTCGCAGAGCAGGCGCAGGTCCACCCCCCGGCTGGCCAGCCAGCGGGCCGCGTCCGGGTCGGCCTCCAGGCCGCGGATCAGCTTCTCGCGCTCGGCGGCCGGCAGATAGGCCATGAGCACCCGCCCGGGCGAAGAGCTGTACACCGGCAGGCGGCTGCCCACGAACAGGTTGAGGCTCAAGAGCTCCCGCTTGCGCACCCGGGCCACGTAGATGATCTGGCGGCGGTCCAGGATGCTCAGGTTCACGGTCTCGTTCACCTGGGCGAAGAGCCGCTCCATGTGGGGCAGAGCCGCCTCGCGCACGTCCAGGCCCTGCAGCACCGCAAATCCCAGGCCCAGCACCCGGGGCCCCAGGTTGTAGGGCCCGCCCTTGACGGGCTGCTCCAGGTAGCCTAGGCTTACCAAGCTGTTCATGAGCCGGAAGATGGTGGACTTGGGCAGGCCCAGCTCCCGGGCCACCTGGGCCAGGCTCAGGGAATGGCCCAGGCGGGCGAAGGTCTCCAGGACGCTGAGCCCCCGGGTCAGGGCGGTAACGGTTTGGGTGTCGCGGGACATAGTTCCGCCTTGCAAAAGATCGTTCCGTTGTGCGGAATAGATTAGCCCCGCCTTGACGGCTTGTCAAGGGCGGGGCTTTTTAGGCGGATCGGCGGTCCGGCCGAGGACCGAGCAGGCAGGAGGGCTTACTTCTTTCTCTTGGCCGCGGCCTTCTTGCGGGCGGGCTTGCGGGCCTTCTTCTTCAGCTTGCCCGCCATCTCGTCCACCTCCTCGGCGCCGTTGTCCAGCCACTTCTGCTCGTCGGGCAAGAGAACCTTGAGCAGGCGCTGGAACTCGCCGGCGTGCTCCTTCTCCTCGTTGGCGATGTCTTGCAGCACCGCCGCGGCCAGCTTGTTATTGGTGGCGTCGGCCAGGGCCTCGTAGAGGTGGATGGCCTCTTCTTCGGCGGACAGGGACAGGCGCAGGGCGCGGGTCAGCTCGCGGTCACTCAGCTTGCGGCCGGGGATCATGCCGGGGAAGGGGTTCAGAAACTCGGGCATGGGGGTGCTCCTTTCGCTGCGCCGGCCAGCCGGCCGGGTTGATGGCTGCGTTTATTATTTGATTATAGGCGCCAGGGCCGCGGATTCAAAGGCCCCCTGCCTTGACGCCCGGCCACCCCTGGCCTAAAGTAGCCGCACCGCACACTCAGAGGAAGAAGCCGTGGGCCCCGAGCAAAACCAGCCTCCCAGCCTGGCCTCGCTGCTGGAGAATTTGGCCGCCCTGCAGTCCGGCGCGGACCAGGCCTTTGCCAGCGTGGTCCAGCGATTCCCGCGCGAGGTGGCCTGCGGGGGCGGCTGCGACGACTGCTGCTATGCGGTCTTTGACCTCACGCCCATCGAGGCCCTGGCCCTGGCCTTGGCCTGGCGCCGCCTGCCCCGCCAGGAGCGCCGCGAGGCCCTGCGCCGGGCGGAGAAAGCCGCCGCGGCCTTTGACAGGCTCTCGGCCCAGGCCCTGGCCTTGCCCGCACAGGAGCGCATCGCCGCCTTCAGCCAGGCGCGCATCGCCTGCCCGCTTCTGTCCGAGGGCCGCTGCCTGGCCTACGCCGCCCGGCCGCTCACCTGCCGGCTCTATGGCATCCCCGTGGCCACCCAGGGCGCCAGCCACTCCTGCCACCGCTCGCATTTCAAAGAAGGCGTCTCCTATCCCACCGTAGACTTCGGCAAGGTGCAGGCCGAGCTGGGCCGCCTGAGCCAGGAGGCCCTGGCCTTGGCGCCCCTGCTGGGCCCGCAGCGCCGGGACCTGGCCCGGGCGCTCATCTGGGCCCAGAGCCAGGCCTTGACCCTGGATGCGCTGGGGGCATAGGCTGCTAGGCAAGGGCCGCGCCGGCCCCTGACCCCGCCACCGGAGACCAGCCCGTGCCCAAATCCAAGCCAGTCCTCTACCTTCTCGACGCCTCCAGCTACATCCACCGCGCCTTCCACGCCATCCGCAACCTCAGCACCTCTGACGGCGTGCCCACCGGCGCGGTGTACGGCTTCGTGCAGATGCTCCTCAAGGTCCTGGGCGCGGCCCAGCCCGAGTATTTGGCCGTGGTCTACGACGCCAAGGGCCCCACCTTCCGCCACCAGATCTACAAGCCCTACAAGGCCAATCGCCCGCCCCTGGACCCGGCGCTCAAGACCCAGCTCCCCCTGGTGCGCCAGGTGGTCACCGCCCTGTCCCTGCCGGCGGTGGAGGTGGAGGGCTTTGAGGCCGACGACCTCATGGCCACCCTGGCCCGCCAGGCCAAAGAACAGGGCTTCCAGGTGGTGCTGGTCTCCGGCGACAAGGACCTGTTCCAACTGGTGGCCAAGGACGTGAGCCTGTGGGACACCATGAAGGACGCCCGCTACGGACCCCCGGAGGTGGAGGCCAAGCTGGGCGTGACACCGGCCCAGGCCGTGGACTTCCAGGCCCTGACCGGCGACAGCACCGACAACATCCCCGGCGTGCCCGGCGTGGGGCCCAAGGGCGCGGCCAAGCTGCTCACTGAGTACGGCAGCCTGGACCAGGTGCTGGCCGCCGCGCCCCAGATGAAGAAATCCAAGCTGCGCGACAACCTGGTGGCCCACGCCGAAGACGCGCGGCTCTCGCGCGAGCTGGCCCGCCTGGCCGCGGACGCGCCGGTGGAGTTTATGCCCGAGGCCTTCCAGATAGAGCCCCCGGACCCCACGGTTATCACGCCGGTGCTGGCCCAGTTGGAGTTCACCTCGCTGATGAAGCAGTTCGCGCCGCCGGCGGCGGCCGGCGAGGGCAGCTACCGCATGCTCACCGAGCCCGAGGAGCTGGGGGAGTTCCTGGCCGCGGCCAAGAAAAAGGGCCGCCTGTCCATTGACACCGAGACCACCTCCATTGACCCCATGCTGGCCGAGCTGGTGGGGTTCTCTCTGTGCCATCAGCCCGGCCGGGCGGTGTACGTGCCCCTGGGCCACCAACTGGCCAAGGGCCAGAGACAGATGGACCGCGAGGCGGCGCTCAGGCTGCTGGCGCCGGTCTGCGCCGACGCCAAGGTCGCCAAGGTGGGCCAGAACCTCAAGTACGACCTCATCGTGCTGCACCGGGCCGGGGTGGAGCTGGCCGGGGTGGAATTCGACACCATGGTGGCCAGCTACCTGCTCAACCCCGGCAAGACCAGCCACGGCCTGGCCGCCATCGCCGCCGAGTTCCTGGGCCGCTCGATCATCTCCTACGAGGAGGCCGCCGGCGGCAAGAAGCTGCCCTTCGACCAGGCCCCCCTGGACAAGGCCACGGCCTACGCGGCCGAGGACGCGGACGTGGCCTGGCAGGCGGCCGAGGTGCTGGGGCCCAAGCTGGCCGAGGCCAAGCTCCAGGAGCTGTTCCGCGACCTGGAGATGCCCCTGGTGCCCGTGCTGGCCCGCCTGGAGATGAACGGGGTCAAGCTGGACGTGGCGGCCCTGGAGGGCCTGAGCAGGGAGCTGGAGGGGCAACTGGCCCAGATCGAGGCCGCCTGCTACAAGCTGGCCGGCCACGAGTTCAACCTCAACTCCCCCCAGCAACTGGCGCAGGTGCTCTTCGAGGAGCTGGGCCTGGAGCAGGTGAAAAAGACCAAGAAGAAGACCGGCTACTCCACGGACATGACCGTCTTGACCATGCTGGCCGCCCAGCACCCCCTGCCCGCCGAGGTGCTGGGCTACCGCACCCTGGCCAAGATCAAGGGCACCTACGTGGACACCCTGCCCAAGTTGGTAAACCCCCGCACCGGCCGGGTGCACACCTCCTTCAACCAGGCGGTCACCGCCACCGGCCGGCTCTCCTCCTCGGACCCCAATCTGCAGAACATCCCGGCGCGCTCGGAGCTGGGCCTGCGCATCCGGGCCTGCTTCGTGCCCGAGCCCGGCAAGCTGATGCTCAGCGCCGACTACTCCCAGATCGAGCTGCGCGTGCTGGCCCATCTCAGCCAGGACCCGCTGCTGCTGGATGACCTGCGCCAGGGCCTGGACGTGCACACCCAGACCGCCGCGCGCCTGTTCGAGGTCAAGCCCGAGAAGGTCACCAAGGAGATGCGCGCCCGGGCCAAGACCGTCAACTTCGGGGTGCTCTACGGCATGAGCGCCTTCCGCCTGGCCCGCGAGCAGGGCATCAGCCGCACCGAGGCCCAGGAGATCATCAGCAAGTACCTGGGCCGCTACGAGGGCGTGGCCGCCTTCCAGCAGGCCAACCTGGCCTCGGCCCGGGAGCGGGGCTACGTCACCACCCTGCTGGGCCGGCGGCGCTTCCTGCCGGCCATCAACTCCAGCGACCGGGTGTCCCGCGAGGCGTCCGAGCGCATCGCGCTCAACACCCCCTTGCAGGGCACGGCCGCGGACCTGATCAAGCTGGCCATGCTCAAGGTGCAGGCCATGCTGGAGGCCGAGTTCCCCGAGGCCCTGATGATCCTGCAGGTGCACGACGAGCTGGTCTTCGAGGTCCCCGAGCGCCAGATCAAGAAGTTCGCCAAGCGGGTGCAGGAGGAGATGGAGGGGGTGTACAAGATGAAGGTGCGGCTCAAGGTGGACCTGGGCTGGGGCAAGAACTGGGCCGAGGCGCACTGAGGGCGGGCGCATAAAAAGCTCCGCCGCAGCACCCGGCGCGGCAGGGCGACTCTGCCGCAGGCCGCCTCCTCTCCCCGGCCGCGCCTTGACGCGCCCCCACCCCCCCGCTATAAAGGGTGGAACCCTTCGGGCCGCAGGGCTGGCGGGCGGGGCATGGACACCTCTCTAATCATGTACAACCTGGCGCTGAGCATGGCCGGGCCGGCTTTGCCGGCGCTGTGGCTGGGCAGCCGCCTGGCCGGCCGCTGGGGCGAGCTCTGGGCCCGCCTGGGCCTGTACCGCGACCTGGCCCCCGCGCCCCCCGGCCCCCGGGTCTGGCTGCAGGCGGTCAGCGTGGGCGAGGTGGGCGTGGCCCTGGCCGTGGCCCAGGAGCTCTGGGCCCGCCGGCCGGAGATAAACCTGGCCGTCAGCTCCTCCACGGCCAAGGGCCTGGAGCGGGCGGCCCAGGTCTTTGCCGGCCGGGCGCGGGTGCTGCCCTTTCCCCTGGAGGCCCCCTGGGCCGTGGCCGCGGCCTGTGGCAAAGTGCGGCCGCAGGTCTACGCCTCCCTGGAGACCGAGCTCTGGCCCAACCTGCTGGCCCGCCTGGACCGCCAAGGCGCGGCCCTCTTGCTCCTCAACGGCCGCATCAGCCCGCGCTCCTTCCCCCGCTATCAGCGGGTCCGGCCCTTGGCGGCCGGCTGCCTGCGCCGCTTCCAGGCGCTGAGCATGATCTCTGAGGCCGACGCGGAGCGCGCCATTGCCCTGGGCGCGCCGGCCGCGCGGGTGCGGGTGGACGGCAACGCCAAGTACGCCGGCCTGCTGGAGCAGGCCCAGGCCACGGACACGAGCGAAGCAGCCGCCTGCCTAGCCCTGAACAACGCGCCGCTCATCGTGGCCGGCAGCGTGCGCAGCGGCGAGGAGGAACCGGTGCTGGGGGCCTTTGTCCAAGTGCTCAAACGGCACCCGGCCGCGGTGCTGGCCGCGGCCCCCCGGCATATTGAACGGGCCCCGCGCTGGCTGGCCGCCTGCCAGCGCCACGGCCTGCTGGCCCAGGCCTGGAGCGGGCTCAGCCCCCGCGCGCCCCGCCGGCCCGAGACCTCGGTGGTGGTGGTGGACGCCATGGGCTCGCTCATGGCCCTGTACGGCCTGGGCCGGGCCGCCTTCCTGGGGGCCTCGCTGGTGCCCCTGGGCGGCCAGAACCCCATGGAGCCCGCGGCCTGGGGCGCGCCCCTGGTCTTCGGCCCGGACATGGCCGACTTTTTGGACGCGGCCGAGGCCCTGCAGGCGGCGGGCGCGGCCCAGGTAGTGGGCGGCGCCGAGGAGCTGGCCCGGGCCTGGGGCGAGCTGTTGAGCGACCCGGCCCGCGCCGCCCAGCGCGGCCAGGCCGGCCGCCGGGTGGTGGCCGGCTGGTCCGGGGCCGCGGCCGCGGCGGCCGGGCTGATCCTGGCCGCCCTGGAGCGCCGGGGTGTCTAGGCCCAGGCAGCGCCCGCAGGCAGAAGCCCGGCCCCTGGTGAGCCAGGCGGCGCTCATGGCCCTGTGGCGGGGCCTGCCGCCCTTGGCGCGGGCCGAGATCAGCCGCGCGGTGCGGCTCTGGGCGCGCATCAAGCGGGCCGGCGGCCGGGTGGTGGTGGCCACCGGCTCCGGCCCCAACCTGCACGAGGGCGCCACCTGCCAGGTGGCTGAGCTGGTGCGCCTGGGCCTGGTGGACGGGGTGCTCACCTCCAGCGCCGTGGCCGGCCACGAGATGGCCGGGGTGCTGGAGCGGGTGCGCCGGGTGCCGGGCGCCCGGCTGGGCCTGACGCAGGGCTCTCTGCCCGCTGACGGCAGGGCCGAGGTGGCCCTGCTCCCCCGGGCCGAGCTGGAGCGCCGGGCCGCTGGAGAGGGCCTGGACCGCGAGCTGTACCGCCGCCTGCTGTCCGCGCCCGGGCCTGAGATCATCAAGGTGGCGGGCAACCTGGCCTATCCCACCGGCCTGTGGCTGGAGCGGGCGGCCCAGGCGCTGCTGCCCCTGGCCCAGGAGGCCGGCCTGCCCCTGGAGGCCGCGGCCGGGCCGGGCTGCGACCCCCTGACCATGCTGGGGGCCTGCGCCCGGCGCAGGGTGCCCTGCCTGGTCAGCGTGCCCCAACTGGTGGGCGGCGGCCGGGTGGGCCTGGCCATCGGCGACAGCATCCCGGTGTCCCAGCGCTCCCGGCGGGTGGCGGCGCTTTTGTCCTCGGCGGATTTGATCATCGAGAGCGGCGTGGCCCTGACCCAGGAGATACACGACGGGCCCCTGGAGACCTACACCGGCCACGGCCTCTGGGCGGGCCGTCTGGGGGGCCGGCCCTTCTCCCTCCGGGACAAGGCCGTGCTGCGCATAGACCTGGACCCCAACCTGGCGCGGGCCTGGCGCCTGGAGCGCAGCCAAGGCGCGGTGGCCGCGGCCATCCACCAGGGCCGGCCCAAGACCAAGTCCCTGGGCATGGCCTTCCGCATGGAGATGAGCGGCTTCGCCCGCCTGCCCGGCGCCCGGCCTCTGGTGGCCGACCTGGGCGCGGTCTGGCCCCTGCTGGCCGCCCGGGTGTGCAAGGCGGTGGGTGTCAAAGCGGCCTTTCTGTGCTACAAACAGGGCACGCCGCCCGGGGAGGCGGTGCGCGGCTATATAGTGGAACACGTGCGGCCCCTGGACCTGGAGCAGGCCCGGCGGGCCCTCAGAGGAAAAAGGACATGGCGCTAGAGGCCCTGTTGGCCCTGGAAGACGGCACCCTCTTCCCCTGCCGCAGCTTCGCCGGCTCCGGCGAGGTGGCCGCCGAGGTGTGCTTCAACACCGCCATGACCGGCTACCAGGAGGCCATCACCGACCCCTCCTACAAGGGCCAGATGCTGGCCATGACCTACCCCCTGATCGGCAACTACGGCACCAACCCCCAGGACGTGGAGAGCGCCGCGGTGCAGGTCAGCGCCTTCCTGGTCAAGGAGTACCAGGAGTTCCCCTCCAACTTCCGCTCCACCCGGAGCCTCAAGGATTACCTGGAGGCGGCCGGGGTCATGGGCGTGGAGGGGCTGGACACCCGGGCCCTGACCCGCCACCTGCGCATCCGCGGGGCCATGAAGGGCGTGCTCTCCAGCCAGGACCTGGACCCCCGGAGCCTGGTCCAGAAGGCCATCGCCAGCCCGGGCCTGGTGGGCATTGACTTGGTCAAGGAAGTGACCTCGCAGCAGGCCTACCGCTGGAAAGAGGGCCGCGTGTCCGAGGCCCTGGACCTGTCCGGCGACTTCGACCCCGAGGCCCTCTGGGCCGGCAGCCAGGGGCGTTACAAGGTGGTCTGCCTGGACTGCGGCATCAAGTACAACATCCTGCGGCGGCTGGAGGCCCGGGGCATGCGGCTGATCGTGGCGCCCGCGGCCACCCCGTCCCGGACCATCCTGCGCCTGCAGCCCGACGGCGTGTTCCTGAGCAACGGCCCCGGCGACCCGGCGGCGGTGACCTACGTGGTGCAGACCGTGCGCGAGCTGTTGGGCCGCTCGCCGGTGTTCGGCATCTGCCTGGGCCACCAAATGATCGGCCAGGCCCTGGGCGGCAAGACCTTCAAGCTCAAGTTCGGCCATCGGGGAGCCAACCAGCCGGTGATGGACCTCTTGACCACCAAGGTGGCCATCACCAGCCAGAACCACGGCTTCTGCGTGGACGCCGACTCCATCTCTGATCCGGGCGTGGTGATGACCCACCTGAATCTCAATGACCGCACCCTGGAGGGCCTGGCCCACAAGGATATCCCGGTGTTTTGCGTGCAATACCACCCCGAGGCTTCGCCCGGACCGCACGACGCGGATTACCTATTCGATCGCTTCCAGGAGATGATGGATACCGGCCGCCCGGTGGCCTCATAAAAGCCCGGCCGATGGCGGGGAACCGCTGAGGCAAGGCAGCGAAGCATATGCCCAAGCGCACTGACCTACACAAAATCATGATCATCGGCTCCGGGCCGATCATCATCTCCCAGGCCTGCGAGTTCGACTACTCCGGCACCCAGGCGGTCAAGGCCCTCAAGGAGGAGGGCATGGAGGTGGTGCTGGTCAACTCCAACCCGGCCACCATCATGACCGACCCGGAGATGGCCGACCGCACCTACGTGGAGCCCATCACCCCGGAGATGGTCATCGAGGTGCTGCGGGCCGAGCGGCCCGACGCCATCCTGCCCACCCTGGGCGGCCAGACCGGGCTCAACACCGCCCTGCAGGTGGCCGAAACCGGCGTCTTGGAGCGGCTGGGCATCGAGATGATCGCGGCCACCCCGGAGGTGATCAAGAAGGCCGAGAGCCGCGAGCTGTTCCGCCAGGCCATGGAGAAGATCGGCCTGCGGGTGCCCAAGAGCGCCATCTGCCGCAGCCTGGAGCAGGTCATGGACAGCGCCGGCCAGATCGGCTTCCCCCTGGTGGTGCGGCCGGCCTTCACCCTGGGCGGCACCGGCGGCGGCGTGGCCTACAACGTGGAGGACCTGCGCAGCATCGCCAGCGCCGGCCTGGCCGCCAGCCTGACTCACGAGGTGATGATCGAGGAGTCGGTGCTGGGCTGGAAGGAGTTCGAGCTGGAGGTGATGCGCGACAAGAAGGACAACGTCGTCGTCATCTGCTCCATCGAGAACCTGGACCCCATGGGCGTGCACACCGGCGACTCCATCACCGTGGCCCCGGCCCAGACCCTCACCGACCGCGAGTATCAACTGATGCGCGACGCCGCCATCGCCATCATGCGCGAGATCGGGGTGGAGACCGGCGGGTCCAACGTGCAGTTCGCCATCAACCCGGCCGACGGGGCGATGGTGGTCATCGAGATGAACCCCCGGGTGAGCCGCTCCAGCGCCCTGGCCAGCAAGGCCACCGGCTTCCCCATCGCCAAGATGGCCGCCAAGCTGGCCATCGGCTACACCCTGGACGAGCTGCCCAACGACATCACCAAGGAGACCATGGCCTCCTTCGAGCCCACCATTGACTACTGCGTGGTCAAGGTGCCCCGCTGGGCCTTCGAGAAGTTCCCCGGCGCCCAGGACATCCTGAGCACCTCCATGAAGAGCGTGGGCGAGACCATGGCCATCGGCCGCACCTTCAAGGAGGCTCTGCAAAAGGGCCTGCGCGGCCTGGAGATCGGCCGGGCGGGGCTGTTGGGCGACGGCAAGGACCCGGCCGAGGGCCGTCCCGAACTGGCCCCCGAGCGCCTCCGGCAGCTCATCGCCATCCCCAACAGCCAGCGCATCTTCTGGGTGGCCCAGGGTCTGAGGCGGGGCCTGAGCGTGGAGGATATCCGCCGGCTCACGGCCATTGACCCCTGGTTCCTATACAACATCCAGCAGATCGTGCGCTTCCAGGGCGAGTTGGAGGAGCTGAAGCCCTGGGGCCAGCTCAAGAACGCGCTCCAGGAGGTGGACGCGGGGCTGATGCGCCGGGCCAAGCAGTTGGGCTTCTCGGACCGGCAACTGGCTCACGCCATCGGTAGCGGCGAGGACACGGTGCGCGCCCGGCGCAAGGAGCTGGGCATCGAGCACACCTACAAGCTGGTGGACACCTGCGCGGCCGAGTTCGAGGCCTACACGCCCTACTTCTACTCCACCTACGAGACCGAGGACGAGTGCCGGGCCACGGACACCCGCAAGGTGATGATCCTGGGCGGCGGGCCCAACCGCATCGGCCAGGGCATCGAGTTCGACTACTGCTGCGTGCACGCCTCGTTTGCCCTCAAGGAGATGGGCATCACCTCCATCATGGTCAACTCCAACCCGGAGACGGTCTCCACGGACTACGACACCAGCGACAAGCTCTACTTCGAGCCCCTGACCAAGGAGGACGTGCTCAACATCATAGACTCCGAGCAGCCCGAGGGGCTCATCGTGCAATTCGGCGGCCAGACGCCGCTTAACCTGGCCGTGCCCCTGGAGCGGGCCGGCGCGCCCATCCTGGGCACCCCGCCGGACGCCATTGACCGGGCCGAGGACCGCGACCGCTTCGTGGAGCTGCTCAAGCGGCTGGACCTGCGCCAGCCGCAAAACGGCACCGCCACCAGCGTGGAGCAGGCCCTGGCCGTGGCCGAGCGCATCGGCTACCCGGTGGTGGTGCGCCCCTCCTACGTGCTGGGCGGCCGGGCCATGGAGATCGTCTACGACCGGGAGGCCCTGGTGCACTACATGGCCACCGCCGTGGAGGCCTCCCCGGACCACCCCATCCTGGTGGACAAGTTCCTGGAGGACGCGGTGGAGGTGGACGTGGACGCGGTGGCCGACCACCAGGGCGGCTGCGTGGTGGCCGGCATCATGGAGCACATCGAGCAGGCCGGGGTGCACAGCGGCGACAGCGCCTGCGTGCTGCCCCCGCACACCCTGACCGTGGACATGATCGAAGAGATAAGGCAGGCCACCTACGCCCTGGCCCGGGAGCTGGGAGTGCGCGGCCTGATGAACGTGCAGTACGCCATCAAGGACGGGCTGTTGTACGTGCTGGAGGTCAACCCGCGGGCCAGCCGCACGGTGCCCTTTGTGTCCAAGGCCACGGGCATCCCCTGGGCCAAGGTGGCCACCAAGGTGATGATGGGCCTGTCGCTCCAGGAGCAGGGCATCACCCGCGAGGTGGTGCCCCCGCACTACTCGGTCAAGGAGGCGGTGTTCCCCTTTGTGCGCTTCCCGGGCGTGGACCCCTGGCTGGGGCCGGAGATGCGCTCCACCGGCGAGGTGATGGGCATAGACCGCGACCTGGGCCTGGCCTTTGCCAAGAGCCAGTTGGGCGCCGGCCAGTTGCTGCCCACCAAGGGCACCGTGTTCGTCAGCGTCAAGGACGCGGACAAGCCCGCGGCCGCGCCCATCGCCGCCAAGTTCCACCGCCTGGGATTTGATATCAAGGCCACCACCGGCACCCACGCCTACCTGCTGGAGCACGGCATCACCTGCCAGCACATCTACAAGGTAAGCGAGGCGCGGCCGCACGTGGTGGACGCCATGGTCAACGGCGAGATCCAGTTGGTGATCAACACCACCGAGGGCAAGGGCCCGGCCAGCGACGCCTACCAGATCCGCCGCTCGGCCCTGGAGCGGGGCCTGCCCTACATCACCACCATCGCCGCGGCCCGGGCCACGGTGGACGCGGTGGAGTCGCTCTTAAAGAGCGACCACCTCACGGTGACCCCCCTGCAGGACTACTACGCCGCCGCTAAAAGGTGAGCACCTTGTCCGCCTCGGCGATCATCTCGTAGAGGTCGTCCATGAAGGCCATGGGGCAGCTGGGCGAGCCCTCCCGGCCCCGGGAGGCTAGGCACACCCCTCAGACGTAGAAATCCCCTTGCTCCTGGAAGGCGGCCACCTGACCCTTGATGTCAAAGGCCTCGTTGCTGATCTGCTCGTAGTCCACGGCCGCGCCCAGCATGAACAGGCTGACCTCCTGGCCCTTGTCCAGGGCCTTGTTGCACAGGCGCACGGCGTTAAACATGGTCTCCGGATGGGGGCTGGCGATGACCACGCACCATTTCACGTTGCACCTCCTGACAGGGGGATGGATTGCATTGATTATGTCTATATGAAATAGATAATTCCATTGGAATTGATTATATTGCGGCCTGTGCCGGCGGCCAGCCCCATTTTGGCCGCCGGGCCGGAAATTGAGCCCGCGGACCCAAACGGGCCGGGCACATAACCGCGACTTTTGGGGGCCTCTGTGATAGGATTGGCGCCATGATTTTCCTGGCCGAGGACCATCCCAAGGAATCCTGCGGCGTCTTCGGGGTCTACGGACACCCCGAGGCCGCCCGGCTGACCTACTACGGCCTCTACGCCCTGCAGCACCGCGGCCAGGAATCGGCCGGCATCGTGGCCAGCGACGGCAAGCACCTGAGCCAGAAGCGGGCCATGGGCCTGGTGCACGACATCTTCACCGAGGATGACCTGGCCCGCCTGCCCGGCCACATCGCCAACGGCCACGTGCGCTACTCCACCACCGGCTCCTCGGTGCTGGTCAACGCTCAGCCCTTCATCATCTCCTACGCCGGGCACAACCTGTGCGTGGGTCACAACGGCAACCTAGTCAACGCGGGCGAGCTAAAGAGCCACCTGGAGCGGGAGGGGTCCATTTTCCAGACCACCATGGACTCCGAGATCGTGATGCACCTGCTGGCCCGCAACATCCACCTGGGCTTCGAGGACGGCCTGATCACCGCCCTGGCCCAGCTAAAGGGCGCCTACTGCTTTTTGTTCATGACCGAGGACACCCTGGTGGCCGCCCGCGACCCCCAGGGCTGGCGGCCGCTGTGCCTGGGCACCCTGGGCGACGCCTACGTGGTGGCCAGCGAGACCTGCGCCCTGGACCTGATAGACGCCCAGTTCCTGCGCGAGGTGGAGCCCGGCGAGGTGGTGTTCATCAACAAGAACGGCCTGCGCAGCGTCAAGCCCTTCCCGCGCCAGCGCCACGCCCACTGCATCTTCGAATTCATCTACTTCGCCCGGCCCGACAGCTTCATCTTCGGCCAGACCGTCTACGAAGTGCGCAAGCGCCAGGGTGCCCAGTTGGCCCAGGAGTTCCCCCACCCGGACGCGGACTTGGTGATGCCCTTCCCGGACAGCGGCAACTACGCCGCCCTGGGCTACGCCGCCGCCAGCGGCCTGCCCTTTGAGATGGGCATGATCCGCAACCACTACGTGGGGCGCACCTTCATCCAGCCCAGCCAGGACATGCGCGACTTCGGGGTGCGCGTGAAGCTCAACCCGGTGCGGGAGCTGATCGATAGCAAGAAGGTGGTGATCGTGGAGGACTCCATCATCCGGGGCACCACCACCATGGCCCGCGTGAAGAACATCCGCCGGGCCGGGGCGTCCGAGGTGCACATGGTGGTCTCCTGCCCGCCCCACCGCTACCCCTGCCACTACGGCATAGACTTCTCCACCAAGGGCGAGCTGATCGCCTGCGACCACCGGGTGGCCGAGATAAAAGGCATGCTGGGCCTGGACTCCCTGGGCTACCTGTCCATCGAGGGCCTGCTGCAGGCCACCGCCGCCCGGCGCAACGGATTCTGCCTGGCCTGCTTCGACGGCAACTACCCGGTGCCGGTGCCGGAGATGGCCGGCAAGTTCTGCCTGGAAACCTAGGCGGCGAGGGCCCATGTCCGAGGTGCTGAAAACCGCCCGCCAGGTGCTGAGCATCGAAGCCGAGGGCATCCTGCGCCTCAAGCAGCGCCTGAACGCCAGCTTCGAGCAGGCGGTGGAGCTGATCCTGGCCTCACCGGGCAAGGTGATCACCACCGGCATCGGCAAGTCCGGCATCGTGGCCCGCAAGATCACCGCCACCCTCAACTCCACCGGCACCACCTCCCTGTTCCTGCACCCGGTGGAGGCCCTGCACGGCGACCTGGGCATGGTGCTGGCCGGCGACGTGGTGTTGGCCCTGTCCCACAGCGGCCGCACCGAGGAGCTGAGCCGCCTGGTGCCCCAACTCAAGCGCCACGGGGCCAAGGTGGTGGCCCTGACCGGCGGCCTGGATTCACCCCTGGCCCGGGCCGCGGACCTGGTGGTGGACTGCGGGGTGGAGCGCGAGGCCTGCCCCCTGGGCCTGGCCCCCACGGCCAGCACCACCGCCGCCCTGGCCATGGGCGACGCCCTGGCGGTGGTGCTCATGGACAAGCGCCGCCTCAAGCCCGAGGACTTCCGCCGACATCACCCCGGCGGCAGCCTGGGCCAGCGCCTGAACCTGAAGGTGAGCCAGGTGATGACCAAGGGCCCGGCGGTGCCCAGCGTGCGCCCCTCGGCCGCGGCCGCGGCCGCGGTCAAGGTCATAGACCAGGGCGACCTGGGCACGGTCCTGATCACCAGCCGGGGCCGGCTGCTGGGCATCTTCACCGACGGCGACCTGCGCCGGGCCCTGTTGGCCGGGGCCGACCTGGCCAGCACCCCGGTGAGCCAGGTGATGACCAAGGACCCCCTGACCGTGGGCCCCGAGGCCCAGGCCGCCGAGGCCCTGCACCAGATGGAGGCCAAGCAGATCACCGCCCTGCCGGTGGTGGATGACCATGGCAAGGTGCTGGGCCTGCTGCATCTGCACGATCTCTTGGGGCGGGGCTCGTTGAGCTTCAACGGCCTGGTCCCGGAGTAGGCCCGTGCCGCCCCTCCCCCGCGGCCTGATCATCGAGATCCTCACCCCCCTGCAAGACAACCCGCGCACTGCCGAGCCCGACCTCCTGGGACTGGCTCGCCTGATAGAGCGCGCCCGGCCCGCGGCCCGGGGCCTGCTGCTGGCCGGCCCCTTGCTGGGCCAGGGGCACCTGCTCAACCTGGCCCAGTGGCAGCGGGTGGTGGCCGCCGGCCTGGCCGCCGCGCCGTCGGAGGTGCCGCTCTTGGTGGGGCTCACCGCCGCCAGCAGCGCCGAGACCCTGGCCCGCGCCCGCTGGCTGGGCCCCCGCCAGGCCGGCCGCCCGGCTTGGGGCCTGGACGCGGCCCTGTACCACCACTCCAACCGGGGCCTGCCGGACTACCTGCGGGAGTTGGCCGCGGCCCTGGGCGGGCCGGTGCTCTTGATGAACCTGCCGGCCCTGGTCAAGGACCGCGGCGCGGGCGCCAAGCGGGCCAACCTGATGCCCTCGGTGCTGGCCAAGTGCGCGGCCGGCCAGGCCCTGGCCCTGGCCGGGCTGGTGTTCAGCGGCTCCTTCCGGCTGGGCCTGGGCCTGCAGCGGGCCCTGCGCCCGGAGACCGGTTTGCCCGACCGCGCCTTCTATGACGGCTCCGAGGAGGCCTTCCTGGCCCGGCCCGCCTCCTGGGGGCTGGTCAGCCAGGGGGCGGGGCTTATCCCCGAAGACTGGCGGCTGGTGGCCGGCCAGTCCCTGGACGGCCGGGCCCCGGACCCCGCCCAGCGCCAGCGTCTGCTGGCCGCGGCGGGCCGCGCGGGCCGCCTGGTCGGGCTGCTGGCCCCGGCCCCGGCGGCGGTGGCCGCCTATCTGGCCCATCGCCAGGGATTCATCGCCTCGCCGCGCACCCTGGCCCCGGGGGCCCGGCCCGCCCTGCTGGCCGCGGCCGAGGCCTGGGCCGCGGAGGCCTGGCCCGGCTGAGCCCGCCGCCTTGCCCGAGCCCTACCCCTATGGTAGTTTTAGCAGCCAACCATTCCTAAACAGCCACTTGTCACCCGGGTCCAAGGAGCGCGCGTGAGCAAAGGCAGCCAGTCCAGCTCAATCGGCGAAGGCATCTGGAACTTTTTCTCCTCGGTGAAGCTCTCCTTCTCCCTGCTGCTGATCCTGGCCCTGACCTCCATCGCCGGCACCCTCATCCCCCAGAAAGAGGCCCCGGCGGCCTATGTGCGGGGCTTCGGCGAGGCCGGCTGGCGCCTGATCCAGGCCCTGGGCCTCAACGACATGTACCACGCCGCCTGGTTCCGGCTGATCCTGGCCGCCCTGGCCGTGAACCTGGTGATCTGCTCCCTCAACCGCCTGCCCACCACCCTCAAGCTCCTGCGCCGCGACCCCCAGGAGGACCTGGCCTCCATGCGCAAGCCGCGGGAGCGCTTCACCCTGCCCGGCGCGCCCCAGGACAACCTGGCCGCGGCCGAGAAGGCCCTGGCCAAGGTGGGTCGGGTGCACCAGGGACAGGCCCCGGAGGGCACAGTGCTCTTGGCCCAGAAGGGCGGCTGGTCCCGCCTGGGGGTGTACGTGGTGCACCTGAGCGTCCTGATCATCCTGGCCGGCGCCCTGGCGGGCAATTTTTTCGGCTTCGCCGGCTCGGTGAACATCGAGCAGGGCCAGACCGTGGACCACATCATCCTGGACAACCGCCAGCCCAAGAGGCTGGACTTCGCCCTGCGCCTGAACAAGTTCACCGTCTCCTACTACCCCAGCGGCATGCCCAGCGAGTACCGCTCGGACGTCACCTTCCTCAAGAACGGCCAGCCGGTCAAGCAGGCCAGCCTGATCGTCAACGACCCGGCCGAGTTCCAGGGCATTGACTTCTATCAGGCCACCTACGGCGAGAGCCTCAACCTCAAGGTCAGCTACCAGAAGGGCGACCTGACCAGGGAGGTGGTGCTGAGCAACCAGCGCTGGCGCGAGCTGCCCGACGGCACCTTCGCCGCGGTGGCGGACTTCCGCAAGTCCATCAAGATGGGCGACAAGTACAGCGGCCCCTTCGCCCGCATTGTGTATCAAGATAAGCAGGGCGACACGCAGAGTTTCAACGCCTTCAAGCCCGGCGCGGGCATGCCCTCCGCGGGGCCGGTGAGCTTCGCCGTCCTGGGCTCCAGCTCCGTGCCCTACAGCGGGCTGCAGGTCAAATACGACCCCGGCGTCTGGTTCATCTGGGTGGGCTGCACCCTGATGGTGATCGGCTTTTTCATTGCCTTCTACTTCGCCCACCGCAAGGTGTGGGTGCGCCTGTCGCCCACCGAGCAGGGCCGCACCCGGGTGGAGCTGGCCGGGGGCACCAACAAGAACCGGCCCGGCCTGACCCGGCTGCTCACGCGGCTGGGCGCGGACTTGAGGGGTCAAGAGCAGCAGGCGGAGTAAGCCATGGAAGCGCTCAGCAACCAAATCCTGGTGGTGGTCACCTTTGCCTACCTGGCCGCCTCGGTGCTCTACCTGTGCCACTGGGTGCTCAAGGCCGACCTCTTCGGCTGGACGGCCAGCGTCGTCACCTGGGTGGGGCTGGCGGCCCTGACCGCCTCCATCGTCCTGCGCTGGCTGGCCTCCTACCAACTGGGCTTCGGCCACGCGCCGTTTTCCAACCTCTTCGAGTCCCTGGTGTTCTTCGCCTGGACCCTGGCCCTGATCTACCTGATCATCGAGCTGGTCACCAAGCTCAAGATCATCGGCGTCTTCGCGGTACCCCTGGCCTTTTTGGCCCTGCTCTACGCCCTGTCCCTGGACCCGGCCATCAAGCCGCTATTGCCGGCGCTCAAGTCCAACTGGCTCATCGCCCACGTCATCACCTGCTTTTTGGGCTACGCCGGCTTCGGGGTCTCGGCGGCCCTGAGCCTGATGTACCTGGTCACCGGCCAGCACCGGCAGGCCAGCTCGCCCCGGGCCCTGCTGCTGGACGACCTGATCTACCAGACCGTGGTGGTGGGCTTCATCCTGCTCACCGCCGGCATCGTCACCGGCTCCATCTGGGCCAACAGCGCCTGGGGCACCTACTGGTCCTGGGACCCCAAGGAAGTCTGGTCGCTGATCACCTGGCTGGTGTACGCGGCCCTCTTGCACAGCCGCTTCATGCGCGGCTGGCAGGGCAAGCGCATCGCCATATTCTCCCTGGTGGGCTTCGGCTGCGTGCTGTTCACCTACTTCGGCGTCAACCTGTTGCTCTCGGGCCTGCACTCCTACGCCACGGGCAAAGGCTAGGCCCGCTCCGGGAGGTCCCATGAAGGTCATCCAGATGCTGGTGGGGCAGATGGGCGTGTTCGCCTATCTAGTGGGCTGCGAGGCCACCGGCGAGGCGGTGGCCATAGACCCGGCCGGCGACGAGGAGCAGATCGTGGCCCGGGCTCAGGCCGAGGGCCTCAAGATCGTCAAGATCGTCAACACCCACACCCACGCGGACCACACCTGCGGCAACACCAAGATCAAGGAGTTGACCGGCGCGCCGATCATCGCCCACGAGGCCGACGCCCCGCACATGGACAACGCCCATAACCAGAGCTTCGCCCAGATGCTGGGCTGCTCCCGCCTGCTGCCCGCCGATGAGACCGTGAAGGACGGCGACGTGATCACCGCCGGCCAGGAGGTGAAGCTCCAGGTGCTGCACACCCCGGGCCACAGCCCTGGCTGCATCTGCCTCTACACCCCCGGCCACGTCTTCACCGG
>QZKP01000038.1 GCA_003605055.1 Desulfarculus sp. | reverse complement strand
GCCGCCGGCTTGGCGCCGGGGATCAGGGCCGCCTTGGGCCGGTCGCTCTTGACCCGCGGGGCCGCCGCGGCCCGCGGGGCCGACAGCTTGTCTATGAAGGCGTGGATCAGCTTGACCGTCTCGGGGTGCCTTAATATAAGGATGTCGGTGCCGGCCAGCAGGTAGGCCGCGGCCGCGGAGGCCTCCATGAGCACGCCGCGCTTCATGGCCTCGCCCAGCTCCGGGGCGTCCTCGTTGCTCAGGCCGGCCTCCTTGGACTTCCAGACCTCGTTGCCCACGTTGTTGATCATGGGCAACACCAGCTTGTCGTCGTCCTGCACCAGGGCCGCGGCCCGGATGCGCTCCATCACCGAGTAGGAGTACTCCAGGCCGTAGCCCAGGCCGCCGGTGGTGGGGTCGATGATCAGCTTGGTGAGGGGCACGCCCAGGTTGCCCAGGAGGATGTTGAGCTGCTTGGCCAGGTTGACGTCAATGGGGCTGGAGGCGATGAGCGACTGGCCATAGGCCAGGGCCGCGGCGCCGATCTGCTTGTGGTTGTCCTCGCTGACCGGGCCCAGCAGGAGGTTCTTGCCGGCGTGGTCCTCGGCCACCTTCTTGAGCACCTCGGCGTCCTTGGTCACGTTGGCGCTGCCCCAGACGATCACCGGCACCTCCACCGCGGCCAGGACCTTGCCCACCGCCGCGCTGGCCGCCTCGGGCGAGGCGTCCATGCCGTTGGGGTCGGTGCTCTTGAGCTGCACCACGATGGCGTCGGCCCCGAACTCCTCCACGTTCTTCTTGGCCCAGGCCGCGGGGTCGCCCAGCACGCCCGCAAAGGGCGCCTTGGCCGCCTGGGGCCACTCCACGGGCTCGTAGTCCCAGACCTCCATGGCGATCACCGGCTTATGAGGCATCTGGCCTTCAAAGTTGTGGAAGGGGTAGCAGTCCTCACCGCCCACGGTGACGGCCTTGGCCCCTTGCCCGATGGACACCTCCAGGATCTTGCCGGAGTATTTTATGGTTGGAATCTCAAAGGCCACGGCAACTCCCTCCAACTGCAAAAGGGAAGGCGGGTCATGCAAATCCGCTGGTTACGGCTAATGATACCTGCTTTTGCCAGGTTGGCCCCCCGGGGAGGCCTGGACTTGAATAACCTGCCGATTATACGTATTAACCCATCTCCTTGTGAGCACCGGTACAATGCTCGTCCTAAAAAAAATCCGCGGGCCTAGCCTGTAGCTGTCAGATTAAAGCGCCAACCAAGCTACTTTAATCACTGCTACCTGTCAAGAAAAAATGCATAACCTAGCGTTTTCCTTGGCTACTCAGGCGTTTTTCCCCTAGCGGGACGCCAGGGAATCAACCCTGGGCCGGCGCCAGCAGCCGGTCCATGACCGCAAACACCGCCTGGCGCACCGGGTTGTCCGGCGGCAGGGTGCTGGTGGGGGTGCCGGCCAGGTCATAGGCGGCCAGTTGTTCGTCGTCAGGCACCGTGCCGGCCAGCTCCATGCCCATCTCCTTTATAAGACTGAGCATCTCTGGCGAAGGCTCGCTGCGGACCATGGACAGGATCAAATGGGCGCTGCCCCCCAGCACGCCCATGTCCTTGGCCAGTTGGCTCACCCGGGCCGCGGCCTGCAGGGAGCGGCGGCTGGGGTCGGAGATGACCAGAAACAGGTCCACGGACTGGGTGGTTACCCGGCTGATGTGCTCCATGCCGGCCTCATTGTCCACCACCAGATACTTGTAGTTGTCCGCCAGATTGTCCATGCACTCGGTGAGCAGGTGGTTGGCCGCGCAGTAGCAGCCGGCGCCCTCGGGCCGGCCCATGGCGATGAGGTCAAAGCCCTGGCTCTCGGCCAGGCACTGGTTCACCCGCATCTCGATGAACAGGTTCTTGGTCATGCCCTGGCTCTGGCCCTTTTTCATGTCCTCGCGGGCCTGGCCCAGGGTGCCCGGCAGCGCCAGGCCCAACACCTCGTTGAGATTGGAGTTGCTGTCCGCGTCCACGGCCAGGACCGGGGACAGACCCTTTTCCACCAGGTAGCGGACCACCAGCCCGGCGACGGTGGTCTTGCCCACTCCGCCCTTGCCGGCCACGGCGATGGTGTAGGCCACTGTGCTCTCTCCCTGTTCTTGAGAACTGAATGCAATTGGGAAACCTATGGCAAAGTGCCCGTGTTGTCAAGGTTCTTCGCCCGCCCCCGCCTGTGCGTAAATCCGGCTTGCGCGATGGGCCGCCGGCGATTATTATGGTCCCTAGCCGAGCGGGTGCAGGGGAGGCTTTGGGGTCCGTTTCACGGGGGCGAATTGTGGTCCGCAGCTAGGTTCGCCCTACTCCCCCTCTTGCGGAAAAACAACATATCTAACTGAGGTCGCCTTGTCTGACCATGACCTGTGGCCGGGCATCGCCAGGCGTTTGAGCGCCTTGGTGGACGCCCGCGAATTCGAAACCTGGCTGCGGCCGCTCAGGCTCCGCCTGGAGCAGGGGCGGGCAAGACTCACGGTGCCCAACCGGTTTTTCGCCGACTGGATCAGCGAGCACTACCTGGGCGAGATCAAGCAGTCCATGCAGCAGGAGACCGGCGAGTCCCTGGAGGTGGTGTTCGAGGTCTCGCCCCAGGAGCAGGGCGGCCAGCCGCTGACTCCCACGGTGGCCAAGGCCCCCCGCCGGGAACTGTCGCTCAACCCGGCCTACACCTTCGACTCGTTTGTGGTGGGGCCCTGCAACGAGCTGGCCTACGCGGCCTGCCGGGCGGTGGCCGACCAGCCGGGCGCCCAGTACAACCCCCTGATGATCTTCGGCGGCTCGGGCCTGGGCAAGACCCACCTGGTAACTTCGGTGGGCAACGAAATGCTGGGCAAGGATCCGGGGCTGCGGGTGCACTACACCTCCTCGGAGGCCTACTCCAACGAGATGATCCAGTCCGTGCGCTTCGGCGGCATCCAGGGCTTCCGGGACCGCTACCGCCAGGTGGACTGCCTGATCATAGACGACATCCAGTTCCTCTCCGGCCGCGAGCGCACCCAGGAGGAGTTCTTCCACACCTTTGACTACCTGTTCCAGGGCGGCAAGCAGATCATCCTGACCAGCGACAAGATGCCCCGGGACATCCCGGGCCTGGCCGGCCGGCTGCGCACCCGCTTTGAATGGGGCCTGCCCGCGGACCTGCAGCCGCCGGACGAGGAGACCAAGATCGCCATCCTGCAGCGCAAGGCCGTGGAGAAAAAGACCGTGCTCTCCCGGCAGGTTGCCGCCTACCTGGCCCGCCAGCCCGAGAGCTCGGTGCGGGTGCTGGAGGGCTACCTGAACCGGCTGATGGCCGTCAGCCAGCTGCAGGGCGTGGAGCCGGACCTGGAGCTGGCCCGCCAGGTGGTGGGGCCCCTGGTCAGCGAACGCCAGGTGAGCGTGGAGGAGGTTATCACCGCGGTGGCCGTGCACTATGGCCTGAAGGTGGCCGACCTGAAAGGCGACCGCAAGACCAGGGACATAAGCCACCCCCGCCAGGTGGCGATGTACCTGGCCCGGCGCCTGACCCGCTCCTCGTTCCCGGAGATCGGCCGGGCCATGGGCGGCAAGGACCACTCCACGGTGGTCAAGGGGGTGAAGCGGGTGCAGCAGGCGGCCGAGGAGGACCCGGAGCTGGCCGAGACCCTGCGGTCCGTGGAGAGGTCCATCCAGGACGGCAGGCGACCGGGATAGGCGCGGGAGGCCCGGTGGAAATCAGCCTCCCGCCCCGGCCCGGCGGTTGAGCCCGGCAAAGGCGGCGGAGAGGGCGGTGGGGTAATAAACCATGCGTTCCAAAACCTTATCAGCCTTTTCCACCTTTCCACCGGCATCTATGTATTACGGCTATATATTAAAGAAGGATTGTCGTATATCTAACTAGCAGGTGCCTGGTTGAATCCCCAGGCAGAAAGGTTGGGAAGGGAAAGGTCGCCGCGGAACAGAAAGCCGGTGACCCGCTCAGAGGCCAGCCGCAACTCTGTCCGGAGAGCTTGGGAGAAAGAGAACTGGCGGGCTCGTATCGCGCAGGATCGTTTTAAGGTTTAGAGCCTTCGCGGGGCAGATCCCGGGGCGGTCCGCATGAACATCCCGGCTCTTGAGTCGAGCCATTCGTCTTCTCTCTGCAAGGGCGCGTGAATGGCGGGCAGCGGTTCGTGATCCGCAACAGGACCCGCCCTTTGTTCTCGTGCGTTCTAGCTGTGACTTTTTAGTGGCTATTTGTCCAATTTTATCGCTATTGGTGCGCCCAAGGTATTATTTTGAGAGAACTAAATATCAAATGACCGCCTAGTCACATTTAGGGAGAGCCGCAGGTCGCAATTAGTTAAAATGAAAACCGCGCAACGCCGCCCTGCTCCCAGTCCGAGCGATGGCGGCCCTTCCCGCTCCAGCGGGAGCATGGCCGGTTTTTTGCAACTCGGGACCAGGCAAACACTTGCCCTCTTCCCTGGTTATGGGTTAAGGTGGGCCAGGAAAAAAACGCTCTTTTAGCAAGCCGAAGGTGACACTTGATGGAGCTCACGGTTCGTAAGGAAGATATGGTCAAGGGGCTGGGCAAGTCCCAGTCCGTGGTGGAACGCCGCACCTCCATGCCCATCCTGTCCAACGTGCTCTTGGAGGCCGAGGGCGAGCGCCTCATCGTGGCGGCCACGGACCTGGAGACCAGCTTTACGGGGGAGTGCGCGGCCCGGGTGAGCAAGCCGGGCAAGGTGACCGTGCCGGCCCGCAAGCTCTACGAGATCGTCAAGGAGCTGCCGGCCGATGAGATTTACATCAAGGAAAAGAGCAACAATTTTCTACACATATCCGCCGGACGCGCCAGCTTCGATCTGGTGGGGCTCTCTGCCGAGGACTTCCCCAACCTGCCCAAAATCAAGGGCATGGCCCAGCTCAGCCTGGCCGGCCCGGTCCTGGCCGAGATGATTGAGAAGACCATCTTCTCCATTTCCCAGGAGGACACCCGCTACAACCTGGCCGGCCTGTTCGTGCAGCAGCGCAAGAGCGACGACAAGTTCTATTTGCGCTTCGTCTCCACCGACGGCCACCGCCTGAGCCTGGTGGACCGCGCCTTTGAGGGCCTGGGCGACCTGGAACTGGGCAACGGCGTAATCATCCCGCGCAAGGGCGTGGCCGAGATGCGCAAGATGGCCGAGGAGTCTGAGGAGTTGCGCCTGGGCCTCAGCCAGTCCTACGCCACCCTGACCCAGGACCAGTCCAAGCTGATCCTGCGCATCCAGGAGGGCACCTTCCCGGATTACGAGGTGGTGGTCCCCAAGGTCATCAAGAAATCCGTGGTGGTCAACCGCCAGGCCTTTTCCGACGTGCTCCGCCGGGTGGCCATACTGGCCACGGACCGCTTCCAGGGCGTTAAGCTGGACTTCAAGGAGGGGCTGCTGGAGGTGATCAGCCAGAACCCGGACCTGGGCGAGGCCCGGGAGGCCCTGGAGGTGGACTACGACGGCGAGGCCCTGTCCGTGGGCTTCAACGCCCGCTACTTCATGGAGCTGTGCGCGGCCATGCGCTCCGAGGAGGTCAGCCTGGGCTTCGTGGACGAGCAGCACCCCTGTCTCATCAAGGGCGAGGCGGACCAGGGCTTCATCTCGGTTATAATGCCCATGCGTCTGTAGTCGCGATAAACATCGCGCGCACGCGGGGCCCAGGCGGGCCCCGTTCTTTTTGGTACGAAACCGCCCGGGCCGGTACAATACCCGCGCCGCAACTTATCGCGGCCCCGGCATCCTCTAGCAGCGAGGCCCCATGGCAAAAGAACACGTCTGCCCCTGGTGGCTGGCCTACAGCTTCGACAACCCCTGCGCCGGCTGGTGCACAATCCCGCCAAGATGTTCGGGCCCTACATCGGACCCGGCGGCCGGGCCGCGGACATCGGCTGCGGGCTGGGCTACTTTTCCCTGGGCCTGGCCCGGCTGGTGGGGCCGGGCGGCCGGGTGTACAGCCTGGACTTGCAGGAGCGCATGCTGGCCGCGGTGCGCCGCCGGGCCCGGCGGGCCGGCCTGGACGGGCGCATCGTAACCCGGCAGGTGCAGAAAGACAGCCTGGCCGTCGCGGACCTGGCGGGCAGCCTGGACCTGGTGCTGACCTTCTGGATGGTGCACGAGGTGCCGGACCAGGCCGGGTTTCTGGGCCAGGCGCGGGACCTCTTGCGGCCCGGCGGCCGCCTGTTCCTGGCCGAGCCGAGGATGCACGTAAGCGCCGCGGAGTTCGAGCAAACCCTGGCCCGGGCCCAGGAGCAGGGCCTGTCCCTGATCGCGCGGCCCAAGGCGGCCCTGTCCCGGGCCGCGGTGCTGGCCAGGGGGGCGGATTAATAAGCACGATGCGGGGGTGGATGCGCGCGTAGCCTAGCACCCGTGCTTCAAAAGACATGGCTCCGGAGCGCCGGCGCAGGCGTCCCGGGGCCTGTTTTTTTGGCGGCGGGCCTGCTAGAGCTTGGCCCAGGGCTGGGCCTTGAGGGTCCACACGGACCGAGGGTAGCGCGCGGTCAGGGCGGCCAGCAGCTCCTTGAGGTGCTGGCGGTCGTGCGCGGTCAGGAAGCGGGCCACCCCCCGCATGAACATCGCTTCGGGCGCCGCAAAGCTGCTGGGGTACTGGTCCAGCACCCGCTGGCAGAGGCGCTCGGCCTGGCTCCAATCCTTGTCGAACACCGCGGCCGCCGTCAGGCCCAGCAGGGTCCAGGGGATCAGCTCGCCCGGCGGCTGGAAGCCCAGCTCCCGCCGGTGCAGCCGCTCCTGGGCGTCCAGCACCAGCAGATAGGGCGTGAAGCGCAGGTGCATGCGCTCGCCCAGGGCCTCGTCTTCCACGCCCACGCGCAGGGGCACCACCTCGCGGTTGAAGAAGGCAATCACCTCTGGATCAGGATACGTCACGGCATCCATGTGCGCGCAGCCCGTTCAGCCGGGCTTGTGGAAGCTCAACAGGACCCGCTTGCCCTCGGCCCGGGCCCGGGCCAAAGCCGCCGGCCATTGCGTCTCCCAAGCCACGCCGCCCATGCCTTTCCTCCTGCTTAAATAGTCTGAATACAATTCTGAGGCAAAGGCGGGGGCCAGGAAAGCGGTTTTATTGCTCTCCCCAGGGTGGTTGTTGGGCGGGGCGCCCAGGGCCGCGCGGCAGTCTCGGGTGGAAGGCAGGGTCGCGCCCTGTCCTCGAAGAGGCCGAGGAGGTCACTATGCGGGCATAAGCAGGGCCGCCCCGCCCAAGGCCGGCGGTAACGGCCCTTGCTGACCGGGCGCGGCGGCCCGGGTTTGCCGTCATGGGCCCTGGCGCCGGCGCTCCCCTCCCCGGCCCTACTCGTGCAGGGTGCGCCTGCGGGGCTTGGCGGCCGGACGCAGCTTCTTGAGCACCTCCACCGAGGTCTTGTAGGCCCCGGCCACGCGCAGGCCGTCCAGGGCCAGGGCCAGGATCAGGGCTACGGCCTGCGCGAAGTTGACGTCGGCCAGGGTGAACTCCCAGGGCTCGGCGGTGTACAGGCGCAGCACGCCCAGGGGGCGGCCGCGCAGGACCAGGGGCACGCTCAGGATGGAGGCGATGCCCTCGCGCTTGGCCTCCTCCGGGTACTGCAGCCGGGGGTCGTCGCGCACGTCGAAGATGGCCACTGGCCCCTCCTTGAGCGAGTCGGCGATGGACTTGCCGGCGCTGAGGGGGCCCTTGCTCAGGTAAAAATCGCTCAGCCCCTCGGAGGCGGCGATCTCCAGCTTGCGGGTGCGGCGGTCCAGCAGCATCAGGGCGCAGCCCTTGAGCCCCATCTTTTCCTGGAGGCGGGCCACGGTGAGCTGGGCCACCCTGGTCAGGTTCTTGGCCGCGCTGATCAGGTCGCAGATGTCGCCCAGGGTCTGGTAATCGATCTCGTGGGGCCGGGTGCGCCGGGTCTTGCGAGCCATGCTCCTCCTCCTTGCCAAGGGTTAGGGCCGGCCAGTGCGGCCGGAGCGCCGCCTGCAACGGTGGGGATGAAAAGGGCGCTGCTGGGCGTCCAAGGGGCGCGGGGCGCGGGGGGTGCAGGGTGAGGCCGGAGTACCAACGGTTGGTCAAGGCGAGGGTGGCGTAGCGGCCAGGGGAGAAAGAGCCTCCGGATCCGCAGGGCGTCCCCACCTGGTGCTGTTCCTATAATTAAATTATCCGGCAGCAGCGCGGCCGGGGTCAATGGCCTTCGCCCGCCCCGCATACGCCTTTACCCTTGCCGCGCAATCAACTAACATGGCCCTGACAGCACGGGCGCGCGGCCCGCAGCCAGGAGTTGCCCATGGCCGAGACCAAACTCGCGGTTTGCCCGCACGACTGCCCGGACACCTGCGGCTGGCTGGTGCAGGTGGACGGCGGCCGGGTGGTCTCGGTCAAGGGCGACCCGGACCACCCCTTCACCCGGGGCTTCCTCTGCGCCAAGGCAGGCCACTACCCCTCGCGCGTACACTCGCCCCAGCGCCTGACCAAGCCCCTGCTGCGCGAGGGGGCCAAGGGCAGCGGCCGCTTCAAGGAGATCACCTGGCAGCGGGCCCTGGATGTTTTGCAGCGGCGGCTGGAGGAGGCGGCCGGGCGCTTCGGGCCCGAGTCCATCCTGCCCTACTTCTACGCCGGGCACATGGGCCTGGTGCACCGCAACGCGGGCAGCGCCTTTTTCCACAAGCTGGGCGCCAGCCGCCTGCTGCCCACCATATGCAGCAGCACGGCCACGGCCGGCCACGCTCTGAGCCTGGGCAGCGGGCCCAGCACGGACGTGGAGTCGGCGGCGCACGCGGACCTGATCATCATCTGGGGCTCCAACACCCTGACCACCAATTTGCACGCCTGGCCCTTTTTCCAGGAGGCCCGCCAGCGGGGCGGCCGCATCGTGGTCATAGACCCCTACCGCAACCGCACCGCCCAGCGCGCGGACCTGCACATCATGCTCAGGCCCGGCAGCGACGCGGCCCTGGCCCTGGGCCTGATGCAGGTCCTGGTGGACGAGGGCCGCCTGGACCGCCGATTCATCAAGCGCCACACCCTGGGCTTTGATGAATTCCTGCCCCGCCTGGCCGACTACACCCCGGAGAGGGCGCAGAAGATCACCGGCGTGCCCGCCGCCCAGATACGCGCGCTGGCCCGGGACTACGCCCAGGCCAAGGCGCCCTTCATCCGCAGCGGATACGGCCCGGCCCGCCAGCTCAAGGGCGGCATGGCCATGCGCACCGTGGCCCTGTTGCCGGCCCTGGTGGGGGCCTTCCACAAAAAGGGCGCCGGCATCCACCGCAGCACCACCAGCAGCACCGTCTTTGACCTCAAGCGCCTCACCCGGCCGGACCTGGCGCCGCCGGGGGTGCGCGCGGTGAACATGGTGCAGTTGGGCGACGCCCTGGCCGGCCGCCTGCAGGGCCCGCCCGTCAAGCTGCTGCACGTGTACCTCTGCAACCCGGCCGTGGTGGCCCCGGACTCGGCCCTGGTGCAGGCCGGCCTGGCCCGGGAGGACCTGTTCGTCTCGGTGCAGGAGATGTTCCTCACCGAGACCGCCCGCCTGGCCGACCTGGTGCTGCCCAGCGCCTCCTGCCTGGAGATGACCGACCTCTACGCCGGCTACGGCCACTACTACGTGCAGATGAGCCGGCCGGCCATCCCGGCCGTGGGCCAGAGCCGCCCCCTGCTCTCCGTGTTCCAGGAGCTGGCCGGCCGTCTGGGCTTCAGCGAGGAGGTGTTCAGCGCCGGCGAGGAGGCCATCATCCGCTGGCTGCTGGACAGCGGCTCGCCGCACCTGGGCGGCATCACCTTTCCGGACCTGGCCGCGGGCCGGCCCCTGCGGGTCAAGGCCCCGGCCAACCCCTATCAGGAGGGCTTCGCCACGCCCTCGGGCAAGGTGGAGTTCTACAGCCAGGCCATGGCCGAGATGGGCCTGGACCCCCTGCCCGACGGCGCGCCCAGCCTGGACCCCGACGGCCTGGGCCGCTACCGATTGCAGCTCATCACCCCGCCCCGGCGCGAGTTTCTCAACTCCAGCTTCAACGAGGTGCCCGAGCTGGTGGACAAGGCCGGCCCGGCCACCCTGCTCATGCACCCCAAGGACGCCGAGGCCCGGGGCATCGTGGAGGGCGACCTGGTGCGGGTGTTCAACGACCGGGGCCAGTGCCTGCTGGTGGCCCAGGTGGCCGCCGAGGTGCTGCCCGGGGTCTGCGTGGCCGAGGGCCTGTACTGGGGCGTCCACACCCCGGGCGGCCAGGGCATCAACCACCTGACCAGCCAGCGCCTGGCCGATGTGGGCGGCTCCAACGCCTTCCACTGCAACTTGGTGGAGGCCGAGCCCGTGCCCGAGGCGGCCTGAGGAAAGACCAGGGCCGGTTCCTCTCTAACCTAATCCAGCAACGTGGTCATAGACGCGAGGAGCGGCGCAGATAGCGGCTGTTGAGGAAAGGTCGCTCGCGCGCCGCGCCGTGGCGATCCTCCCTTTCCTGCGGTGCTGCGGGACAGGCACACCTTCAAACCCCACAGGCCGGGGTGAACCTCTTGTCGCGCCGCTGCGCTCCGCGACCCCGACAGCGAGCTGTCGGGGCCACCCAAGAAAAGCCTTTTCTGATTACAGCATAGCCGTCATCGCGAGGAGCGGCGTAGATAGCGGCTGTTGAGGAAAGGTCGCTCGCGCGCCGCGCCGTGGCGATCCTCCCTTTCCTGCGGTGCTTCGTAACGGGCAAATCTTCCAGCGCGAGATGCCGGGGTGAACCTCTTGTCGCTGCGCGACCCCGACAGACGAACTGTCGGGGCCACCCAAGAGGAACGCCGCAACCATAAGCCCGCCTGGCCCAGCCATACTCTAAGGCCGCTGCCGCCCGCACCTGACAGCCCCCCATTCCCTACCTATCCCCCTCCCCTTTCCCCTGGCCCCGGCCTCCCCCAGCGGGTATATTGGGCGCAAGCCATCATCGCATCGCCCCGCATCCCCGGAGTGCCCGCCATGACCGACCCCGGCATGAAATGCTCCCGCTGCCAGGCCCCGGCCCGGCACCGCTTCCCGGCCCACAACGCCCGCTTCTGCGACCCCTGCCTGGAGCGGTTCATCGAGCGCCAGGTGGAGCGGGCCATCAAGCAGTTCGCCATGCTCGAGCCGGGGCAGAAGGTGCTGGTGGCGGTGAGCGGGGGCAAGGACTCGCTCACGGCCTGGCAGGTGCTGCGCCGCCTGGGATACGCGGCCGAGGGCGTACACGTGTCCCTGGAGCTGGGCGCGGGCGAGTTCTCCGCGGCCAGCCTGGCCGCCTGCGCGGAGATGGCCGGGCGCCTGCAAGCGCCGCTGCACGTGTTCCGCATGGCCGATCTGACCGGGCTCACGGTGGAGGAGGTGGCCCGGGCCAACCGCCGCTCCTTCTGCTCGGTCTGCGGCACGCTCAAGCGCTACTACCTGAACAAGCTGGCCTTGGACCTGGGCTTCCCGGTGCTGGCCACGGGCCACCATTTGGACGACGAGGCCGGCCGGCTGCTGGGCAACCTGATCCACCGCCACCATGAGTTTCTGGAGAATCAGTGGCCGGCGCTGGAGGGGGCGCCCGGCGGCTTCGCCAAGAAGATAAAGCCCCTGTGCCGGCTGGCGGGCCGGGAGATCAAGGCCTACGCCAAGGTGCACGGCCTGCCCGTGGCCAGCGGCCACTGCCCCCGGGCCAAGGGCGCCACCCTGCCCTATTACCAGGAGGCCATGCAGCTCCTGGAAGATCGCATGCCCGGCACCACCCGCATCCTGTATCTGGGCTTTCTGGAGGAAAAGGACGGCCCGCCGCCGTTGCCCGACGTCCAGGCCGTGTGCTCGGTCTGCGGCGCGCCCACCTGGGCCGAGGTCTGCACCACCTGCCGCTTCCTGCAGCGGGCCCGTGAGCAAAAGCAAGCGAGGGCCAATGAGGCTTCTGCGGCCGGTTAGCTTCGACCCTCAGGCCGACCTGGCGGCCGTCGCGGACTTCGCCCGGCGCTGGCGCAGCCTGTTCAGGCCGGCGGAGGTGAGCTACACCCCGGAGCACTTCCGGGCCGAGCTGGAGAGGCTGGGCCAGGCCCAGGAGCTGCGCCTGTACCTGGTCACCCGGCCGGCCCGGCCCATCGCCCTGGCCATCCTGGACGGCCTGAAACAGGGCGATCTCTTGGAGCTGCTGGCCCTGGCCCCCCTGGAGGACAGGGTGGAGGTGCGGCCCTGGCTCACGAGCCCGGCCCAGCGCCGGGCGCTCATGGCCCAGGCCCCGGGGGAGCCCTCGGGCCAAGGGGTGTACGCCTTTGCCCTGGGCCGGCCCCAGGGCATGGCCCTCATTGACCTGGAGCCCGAGGGCCTGGTCCTGGCCCTGGCCCGCTGGGGGCGGCACAACGTGCTGGACGCGGAGCCGCTCTTGGCCCAGCGCCTGGCCCTGCTGGGCCGCGAGATACAGCGCCTGGGCCGGCCCCGGGATTAGGGCGCAGGCCAGCGCCCCGGCCGTGACCGGGGTTGCGCCCAGCCGCCGGCCGGCGTCTTAGCCCCCGCCGAAGAGCCTCCCGCGGCCAGCGGCACGGGCGAACCGTGAATCAGAAGTAGCGCCGCACCCAGAACTCGGGCCGGAAAAGGTCCTGCTTCTCCCCGAACTCGCTGCCCGCCGGGCCGATGGGTATGCCCACCCGGAAATTAAGCTCCAGGTTGGTCACCGGGGTGTAGGTCAGGCCGGGTTGCAGGTTGAAGCTGCGGTCCTGCAGGTTGACGATCAGGGCCAGCCAGGGGTTGAAGTAGAGGATGTCCCCGGGCTCCTTCTGGGTGATCTTGAGGTAGAGGTAGTCCTGGCCGAAGTTGCGCTGGCGGTAGTAGGGCCGGGTGACGGTCTCGGCCCGCTGCATGTAGGACGCGTTGCCCGTGGCCAGCCAGCGCTGGAAGGCCCAGTCCTGGTAGGCGAAGAAGGCGTCCAGCTCCCCCCGGTCGTAGCCCGCCCCGTTGTGGTAGTACTCGAGGATGAAGGTGGTCTCCACGGCGTTGAGGTAGCGGACGCCCAGCAGGTAGCTGAGCTGGTCCTGCTGGGAGACCGTGGCCTGCCCGGCGGCGTCCAGCACCGTGCGCGTCACCGCCCGCCGCAGGCCCACCTCGCCGTGCACCTCGAAGTTCTCGGCCAGGTTCTTGGCGAAGTCGAAGCCGTAGCTGTCGGGCTGGTTGGGGCCGCCGAAGTAGATGAAGTCCAGGTCCGTGTTGTGCCACAGGAGATAGAGCTTGAGGGCGTAGTTCACATCCCCGCTCTGGCCCAGCTCGGTGTTCTCCCAGTCGTCCAGCACCGGCAGCAGCAGGGCGGTGAGGGCCAGGTTGCTCAGGGAGCCGCCCGTGAAGCTCTTGATGTAGTCCAGGCCCAGGAAGCTGAAACCCTCCAGGTTCAGCTCCGGGTCGTCGGGGTCCTTGGGCCGGTTGACGAAGCCGGCCGGGTTCCAGGCGTAGCCCTTGCCCCACTGGAAGGACTTTTTGCCGCCCTCTAGGGCCAGGTTCACCGTGGGCTTCAGGGTCGCATAGGCTTCATAGATCTTGTTGACCCACTCCCCGCCGCGGTAGGTCTGATCGTACTCGTGGTGGGTCAAGAAATGCACCTGGAGCAGGCCCTGGCGATAGTTTCCCCTGAACTCCGCCAGGGGCCGCCACTCATCCACGTAGGCCCCGGGGCTGCCCCGGTAGAAATTGAGCTTGTAAACCGCGGAGTCCTGGTTCAGCCGGTGCTGGAGGTAGCGCAGCTCCACCCGGCCGCCCAGCTCGTAGGGCTTTTTCTCGGCCTCGGGGATGTTCAGGTCGTACTCACCGGCCCAGGCCCAGCCAGCCCAGGCGGCCAGCAGGCAAACCAGCGCCGCGCGCAGGAGCCCGGCCATGGCCCTAGCGCAGGCCCTTGACCCGGGGCAGATAGTTCAGGGTGAAGACCTCGTCGGGCAGGCTGCGCTTCTTGAGCTTGGCCGAGATCATGATGGAGCGGTAGCCCCTGTACAGGGGGCTGTCGGTGTCCATGACCGCCGGCCGCACCACCCCGTCGCCTACGTCCTGGACCTCCTTGAAGTGGATGGTCTTGATGAGCATGCCGGTGGCGGCGTAGCACTCGATCTTGGTGGGCACCAGCTCCTTCTTGAGCACCCACATCTTCAGGCGGTCATAGGCCACGGCCCCGGTCTTGGCCTTGAGGTCCAGCAGGTGCTGGCCCTGGTCCTCGCCCAGGGAGGTGACGTTGTACTCCACGCTGTAGTCCAGGCGCATGATGTCGGCGTTGTTGAACACCCCGCCCACCACCGACTGCATGCTGGTGATGCGGATGGGCTTGCCCACGTTGGGGATGTAGAGCCACATGTTGTCGCCCAGGCGCAGGGTGGCCCGCCCCTCCTCGCTGGCCGGGGCCACGAACAGGGTCACTATCTTGTCCTTGTCCTTGCGCAGGAACCAGAGCACGAACTCCTTCTTTTTGCCGTCGGGCTCGATGTTGATTATCTTGCGGTACATCTCCAGGTCGCCCGGCTCCAGGTTCCGGTCCACCCGCTCCAGTATCTGCACGCCGGTCAGGGCCTGGGCCGGGCCCGCGGCCAAGAGCAGGCCCAGGATCAGGCCCAGGGCCAGGAACGAACGCTTGCGCATCGGCGCCACCACCCTTCTGGTTTTTCTAGACATGACGCAGGGCCTCCACCGGCTCCAGTCGGGCGGCCTTGGCCGCGGGTTGCAGGCTGGCCAGCACGGACACCGCCAGCACGATCAGGCAGGCGGAGACCACCTCCAGGGGCGCGATGGTGGGGGTCAGGGCGAAGATCTGGTTGGCCATGCCGAAGTGCACCTCCACGCCGGTGAGGTTCATCACCATCAGCGCCCCCAGGCCGATGGCCGCGCCGGCCAGGGAGCTGACCAGCCCCAGGCAAAAGCCCTCGGCCACGAAAAGCCCCCGGATGCGGCCCGGGCTGGTGCCCATGGCCGCCAGGGCCCCGATCTCCCGCACCCGCTCGTACACGCTCATCATCATCACGTTGAGCACGCTGATCAGCACCACCGCGATGAGGATGATCTTGATGCCCAGGATCATGATGTTGATCATGCGCACCACGTTGTGGAAGGGGGTGAGCTGGTCCCAGGTGTGCAGCTCGAAAAGCGGCTGGCCCGTCTTGTTCTTGATGGGCAGCAGGGCCGCGCGCAGGGCCTTGGCCAGCTTCTCCACTCCCTCGAAGCTCTGGGCCCGCACCGCCACCTCGCTGATCTCCGGCGTCGTCATCCTGAGCAGGGTGGCCGCGTCCTTGATGTGCAGGTAGCCGTCGCGGCCGCCCGGGCCCATGAGGCTCTCCACCACCCCGGCCACCTTGAAGGTCATGCCGTTGACCGAGCCCTCCTTGTTGGTGGCCACCAGCACCACCGTGTCGCCGGTCTTGACATTCATGCCCTTGGCCAAGAGCTCCGGCAGCAGGACCTCGCCAGGCCGCAACAGGGTGTCCGGGTGCGCGGCGTTCTTCACCCGGGAGGCGAGCAGGGGCGCGACCGCCTGCTCCTTGGCCGGGTCTATGCCGTTGAGGCGCGCTCCCGTGGTCTGCACGTAGTTGCTGAGCATGGCCGCGAACTTGATGCGCGGGGAGACCGCCGCCACGCCCGGGGTCTGGGCCAGGACGGCCTCCAGCCGCTGAAAGGCCTGGGGCGGGATCATGCGGTCCAGGGGCAGGTTGTCAATGCTGGCCACGTAGCCCTTGCGGTGCACCTGCAAATGGCTGAGCACCGAGTCGGTGATCTGCCCCACCACCACCCGGGTGAAGGACCCGCTGAGGCCCACGAAGAGGATCACCGCCACCACGCCGAAGGCGATCAACAGCCCGGTGAGCAGGGTGCGGCGCTTGTAGCGGGTGAGGTTCTTGAGCGCCAGGCGGATGACCTTAAGCATGGGCCACCTCCTTGCCGGCCCGGGCGCCGTCCACCAGGCGGCCGTCCTGCAGATGGAAAAGCACCTCGGCCTGGTCCATGATGCGCGGGTCATGGGTGGAGAACACGAAGGTGGTGCCGAACTCGTCGCGCATCCGCTTCATGAGTTCGATCACGCGCTGGGCCGTGGCCCCGTCCAGGTTGGCCGTGGGCTCGTCGGCCAGCACCAGGGCCGGCTCGCCCACCAGGGCCCGGGCCACGGCCACCCGCTGCTTCTGGCCGCCGGAGAGCTGGGCCGGATACTTGGCCGCCTGATCGCTCATGCCCACCGCCTCCAGGACCCGGGCCACCGCCGGCCCGCGCCGGGCCTTGGGCAGGTCGCGGATCATGAGCAGGGGGTACTCCACGTTCTCGGCCACGGTGAGCACGGGCAGCAGGTTGAACTCCTGGAACACGAAGCCCAGCTTCTGGCCCCGGAAGGCGGCCCCCTGCCGCCGGCCCAGGAGGCTCACGTCCTGGCCGGCCACGGTCACCCGGCCGGTGCTGGGCCGGTCCAGGCAGCCGATGAGGTTCAGGGCCGTGGTCTTGCCGCTGCCCGAGGGCCCCACCAGGGCCGCGAAGGACCCCTCCTCTATGGCCAGGCTGACGCCGGACAGCGCCGGCACCTCCACCTCATCCATGCGATAGGTCTTGCCCACGTTCTCCAAGGAAACCAGAGCCATGACTTAACTCCTCTCCATAAGGCCCACCTAGACGACGTAGGAACCGTGCAGCAAAAAATGGGCCAGCGGGGCTCCGCCGGGCAAATAGCTAAAAACGATAGGATTATTATACATTGATCGGGCAAGGCAATAAGGCCTTATGCATAGAAATTATGCGGAGACGCCCAGGCGCGAGGCTTTTTTATGCAGCGCAAAAAATTTGCCGGGGCCAGCGCCGGCTCCCCGCCGCCGGGTTACTGCCCGGCCCGGCGCCGGAAGCCGCGGATGGCCAACCACCAGCCCCCCAGGACATAGGCGGCCAGGACCAGGGCCGGAATCCAGGGCGAAGCGAAGTGGCAGGCCCCGGACACCCCCAGGCGCAGCAGCTCCACCGCGTGGGTCAGCGGCGAGAGCATGGCCAGGGGCAGGAGCCAGGAGGGGAAGGACTCCAGGGGCATGAAGACGCCGCTGATGAACAGGGTGGGGAAGCGGAAGAAGTTCATCAGGGTCATGGCCTCGAACACCTCCCGCACCATGACCGAGGCCAGGATGCCCAGCAGGGAGAAGGCCGCCGCGGCCAGGAGCAGGCCAGCGGCAAAGGCCAGGGGGTTGGCCAGGGGCATGCCCAGCAAAAGGCCCAGGCCCAGGGCCAGCACCAGGGAGGTGGCCAGGCCGTAGGCGGCGGCGCTGCCGGCCTTGCCCAGGATGATGGTCTGGGGGGTCACCGGGGTCAGGAGCAGCCGGCGCAGGGTGCCGGCGCGCTTTTCGAAGGTGACCACGATGGCCGCCATGGAGGTGCAGCCGAACAGGAGGGTCATGGCGATCACCCCCGGCGCCACCGCCAGGTAGCCGCCCGGGTCCTTGAGGTACATGGCCAGCATCAACACAGCCGGGAAAAGAAGCGCCCAGGTGATGAGCGGCGGCTTGGCGTAGTAGCTTTCCACGTCCTTGCGGCCTATGGCCAGGGCGCGCGCAAACTGACTCATCTCTGACCCACCTCCGGCGGCTGGCCTTGTTGCAGGATGGCCAGGAACGCCTCCTCCAGGGTGGGGCGCTCGACCCCCACGTCGTTCACCAACAGCCGCCTGGCTTCGGCGAAGGCCAGGGATTGGGCCAGGGCCGGGTGCAGGGCCTCCACCTCCAGGCGCCAGAGTCCGTTCTGGGGCCGGGCCTCCTTGACCGCCGGGCAGGCGGACAACAACTCCCGGGCGGTCACCTCGCCGCTGAGGCCCAGCCGCAGATAGGTGCCGCGCTCCACCCGGCCGCGAATCTCCCCGGGCGAGCCCATTGCCACCACGCGGCCCTGGATCAGGATGCAGACCCGCTCCGCCAGCTCCTCGGCCTCGGCCAGGTTATGGGTGGTCAGGAAGACGGTGGTCCCCTCCTGGTTGATGCGCCGGATGAGCTGCCGGAGGGCCCGGGCGCTGGGCACGTCCAGGCCGATGGTGGGCTCGTCCAAGAAGAGGACCTCCGGCGCGTGCACCATGGCCGCGGCCAGCACCAGCCGCCGTTTCAGGCCCCGGGAGAGGGCGCGGAAGGGCATCTCGGCCCGGTCGGCCAGGGAGAACAGCCCCAGCAGTTCCCCCACCCGCGCCCTCCTGACCCCACGGGACAGGCCGTAGAGCTCCCCCAGGTAGTCCAGGTTGCGGCGGCAGGAAAGCTCGGGGTAGAGGTTGGACTCGTCCGGCACCACCCCGATGCGCGCCTTGACCTTCACCGGCTCTTGGCTCACCTCCAGGCCGCAGACCGTGACCCGGCCGGAGTCCGGGCGGAGCAGGCCGCAGAGGATGTTGATGGTGGTGGTCTTGCCGGCGCCGTTGGGGCCCAGGTAGGCGAAGACCCCTCCCCGGGGCATTGTGAAGCTGACCCCGCGCAGGGCGGGGACGGCGCCGTAGCTTTTGTGCAAGCCCTCCACCGCCACCGCGGGGCTGTTTGCTTCGGCGGGCAACTACTTCTCCTTTTTCTCCGGCGCGCAAGGGTGATCCTTGACCTCGCCGTGACACTTGCGAATCTGATCCGGGGAGCAGTCCTCGGGCTTGCCGATCAACTCCTCGGGGCGCTGGCAGCCGTTCTGATGGCAGTCACACATCTTTTTCTCCTTTTGTTGTCCTGGCCAGGAAGAAGGCCGGCGGACCATATTCCGGCCGGGCCTGGGAGCCGAACACCTCCCGCAGGGCCGAAAGCCATTGGTCCAGGCCCTGCTGGTCAACCCGGTAGTGGACGAAATAGCCCCGCTTCTCGGGAACCACCAGCCCGGCCTCGCGCAGCACGCGCAGGTGCTGGGACACGGCGCCCGGGGTGATTCGCAGGCGCCGGGCCAGGGCCCCTACGCAGAGGGTCTGCTCCTTGAGGAGACGCAGCAGGCGCAGCCTGGTGTCCGCGGACAGGCACTTGCAGATTCGGGCCAGCTCCCGGGGCGTCATGGAGGCTCCTTTTGATATAGTATATTTCATTATACTAAAACAAAGCGCCTGTCAAGGCCTTGCGCGGCGGGTGGCCGGCGTATTGGCGTGGGCGTTTTTAGGTGGGCGGGCCGGAGTATTACCCCCCGCCGATGACCCCGCCCCCGCGGCCGGCCGGCCGCGGGGTGAGGAAGAACCAGAAGAACAGGATGCCGATGCCCCCGCAGAGCAGGAGCAAGAGGATGGCCAAGAGCAGCAGCCGGCCCATGCGCGAGTCAATGGGGCCGGTGGGGCTGTACCAGCCCAGGCCGGCCAGCAGGCGCATCAGGAGCCAACTGACCACCACGAACCCCACCAGACCCAGGCCGATGAGGCCCACGTAGGTCAAGAGCTGGGAGAACAGGTCCATGGCGTCTTCTCCCAGACCCTGGTATGGCAAGGAACGCGAAGGCATGGCCCTCCCCTGCGGTGCGGAAGGTTCCCTTAGATTATGGCACAGCGGGCGGACGCGGTTAAAGGCGGGGGGGAGGTAGGCGAGGCGGTTGAATGGCGACGGCGAATTTTTGAAGCAACGCCCTGTCATATGAAAGGGGGCTCCCCTTATGGCAGACACGGAGGGCGGGTCTTCAGCTTGAACAAAGAACCCAACCCCTGCTGCCTGACACTTGGCAGATTGATGTTTTATGAGAAACCGATCATACTTTAGGCACCCAATCAAGGAGCCGTCCGTGGCTGCGCCGCCCAATGCGATGACCTTCAATGTCCTGCTCAAGGCGAAAGGGGGCATGTTCATTGCCCACTGCATGGAGCTGGACATTGTAGCCGAAGCCCCCACCCTAGCAGAGGTCAAGGAAGAGATAGGGGATTTGATCGCTGCCGCAGTTGACTATGCCTTCAGCCATGACAATGTGGCCCATCTCTACCACCCGGCCCCGCCCGAGGTGTGGGAGGAATTCTATCGCTGCGAACAAGACGGCTTTGAGCAAATCCCTGTCACCCGGGGCTTTGCTGACGCTAAACAACCCCATCGCTTTGTGCCGCCCTGGATCATAGCCAAGACCTGCCGCGCCGCCACCGACTGTAGTGTCTAACGGCGTTCTCACTTACCGGGAATTAATCAAGCGCCTTAAACCCTACGGGGTTGAAGTCAGGGTAAACAGGGGCAAGGGCTCCGAGCGCATTCTTTTGCTCCCGGAAACGCCCGGCGGCAGCAAGGGGCCGCAATATCCCATTAAATATCATGGCGACAACACCCGGGTGGGCAGGGGCGCCCTGGCGGCCGTTCTCAGGCGCTTCAACATAGACCCCAAGGATTATTTTTGGCGCTAGCCGGCTACGGCAGCAACGCCGCCTCCAGGTCGTAGTCGTGGGAGGCGGTGATGCGGCAGGTTGCGACGGCCCCCGGCGCGGCCGCGCCCTCGGTGATGATCACCTGGCCGTCCACCTCCGGGGCCTGGCGCTCCAGGCGGCCCCACCAGAGCAGCTCGCTCTCCGGGTGGGGGCCCAGCACCAGGATGGGCAGCTCGCGGCCCACCAGCCCGGCCAGGGTCTCGCGGCTGAGGGCCTGCTGCCGGGCCATGATCCGCTCCCGGCGCTCCTGGGCCTCCTCGGCCGGCGGGGCGGGCAGGCGGGCGCTGCGGGTGCCGGGCTCGGGGCTGAAGGCGAACACGCCCAGGTGATCCAGGCGCGCCTCACGCACGAACTCCATCAGTTCCGCGAACTCGGCCGGCCCCTCGCCCGGGTGGCCCACCAGGAGCGTGCTGCGCAGCACGGCCCCCGGCGCCAGCTCCCGCACTTTGTTGATGAGCGCCCGCAGTTCGGCCCCGCTGCGCTGCCGGCGCATGGCCCTGAGCACCGGGTCGGCGACGTGCTGCAAGGGCAGGTCAAAGTACGGGAGCACCTTGGGCAAGGCGGCCATGACCCGGATCAGGGCCTCGTCCACAAAGTCCGGGTGCAGATACAGGGCCCGCAGCCAGGCGACGCCCTCCACCTGGGCCAGGGCTTGCAGCAGCGCGGCCAGGTCCGGGCGGTCCGGCAGGTCCTGGCCGTAGCAGGTCAGGTCCTGGGCCACCAGGTTAAGCTCGCGCACCCCGGCCGCGGCCAGGCGCTGGGCCTCGGCCTTCACGTCCGCCAGGGGCCGGGAGCGCAGGCGGCCCCGGATGGCCGGGATGGTGCAGAAGGCGCAGTGGTGCGGGCAGCCGTCGGCCACCCGCAGATAGGCCCAGCCCGGGCCGGTGGACAGGGCCCGGGGGTGCTCGGCCCCGAAGATGCCCCGGGGCGAGGCCATGGCTATGCGTCCGGCGGGCGGGGACGCTAGATGCTCAAGCAGCCTATTTAGCTCCCCTGGCGCGATGAAAATATCAACCTCTGGCAGATTTAAGGCCAGCTTTTTGCCATAACGTCCTACCAGGCAGCCCACTACGGCCAGAGTCTGGCCAGGCTGCTTGGTCAGGCCCAGCTCCAGGGCCGCGTCCAGGGCCTCGTTGACCGCCGGCTCGATGAAGCCGCAGGTGTTCACCAACAAAAGCTGGGCCGCGGCCGGGTCCGGCTCCGGTGTCCAGCCCGCGGCCTGGAGCAGGCCGGCCAGGTGCTCGCCTTCCACCAGGTTCTTGGCGCAGCCCAGGTTAACTATATGGAAACGCTGGTTTTTCAGGGCAGCAATCCCTTCACGAGGTGCAGGTCAATCAGGCGGCACATCCACAGGCCATAGGCCACGCTGGCCAGGCCCAGGCCCCAGCGCAGCCAGGCCGGCGCGGGCCGGAAGGCCGGCTGCTGGTCGTCGGCCTGCCAGCCTTGGCCGCCGCGCAGCAGGCTGATGGCGGCGAAGAACACGTAGCACTCCACGGCAAAGGGCGCAAAGCCCAAATAGCCGGCCAGGGGCATGGCGAACAGGCGCGGCTCCTGCAAGTACGGGATATCATAGGCCCAACGGGCCAGGGCCAGCCAGTTCCAGGACTCCCAGAACAGCCCGCAGAGCAGCCCGGCCAGCAGGAGCCGCACCAGGGGCGACAGGTCGCCCCCCTCCCAGGCCCGCATCAGGCTCTTGACCTTGAAGCGGTGGTTCAGCGGCTCCAGCAAAAAAACCACCGCCCCCCACACCAGGGGAAAGAACAGCCGCGGCCACACCATGGGCAGGGCCAGGCCCAGGAGGCCCAGGCCCAGGAACCAGGGGTACCAGGCGCGGCTGGCCGGGATGGGCCGCACCCGGGCGCCCCAGCGCAGGCCGTACGCGGTCAAGACCTCGTAGGTCTCGAAGACGCCTGGCAGAACGGTGGCATAAGCCACGAAGGCCCCGGGCCAGCGCAGCCAAATCTCCCGGGGCACGCCCAGGTAGTGCCAGTTGTGCAGGCGCAGGTTGACCATCTCCCAGGCGAACCAGAACCCGGCGCTGGCCAGGCAGAGCACCCAGAAGGACGCCCGCCGGTCCACGATCAGGCTGTTGCCCTGCCGGCCCTGCACCAGGGCGTCGGCCAGGAGGATGTAGCTCCACCAGGCGATCTGGTAGAACCAGACCCGCACCCACTCCACCCCGGCCGCCGCGGCCCAGGCCCCCAGGCCCAGGGCCAGGAGCCCCAGCCAGCCGTGCCAGGTTTTGCGTGTGATTGGGGCCATAGTCTATTTTTAGCAGCCTGGCCCGGTAGTGGGCAACGCGGCTAGGCCAACTCCGGCGGGGCCTGGGCCAGGGGGATCTGCTGCGCATCCATCCAGGCCGCCAGGTCCGTTAGCGCCCGGCGGGCGTAGGCCGCGCCCCGCTGGCGCTTGGGCACCCGGCCCGGCAGCGGCTCCAGCAGCCCGAAGTTGACGTTGCTGGGCTGGAAGTCCTTGGCCGCGGCGTTCCTTAAGTGCCCCAGCAGGCCGCCCAGGGCGGTGGTGGCCGGGGGCAGGACGATGGCGCGGTCCCGCAACAGGTTGGCGGCGCTCAGCCCGCAGAGCAGGCCCGAGGCCGCGCTCTCCACGTAGCCCTCCACGCCCGAGAGCTGGCCGGCCACGAAGATGTGCGGCGCGGCCATGAGGCGCAGGTCCGGCCGCAGCACCCGCGGGGCCTCGATGAAGGTGTTGCGGTGGATGGAGCCCAGACGCGCGAACTCGGCCCGGGCCAGGGCCGGGATCAGGCGCAATACCCGCTCCTGGGCCGCGTAGCTCAGCTTGGTCTGGAAGCCCACCAGGTTCAGCAGCAGCCCCTGGGCGTCCTCCTTGCGCAGCTGCACCACGGCAAAGGGCCGCTGGCCCGTGGCCGGGTCGGTCAGCCCCACCGGCTTCATGGGCCCGAAGAGGAGCGTCTTCTCGCCCCGGGCGGCCATGACCTCGATGGGCAGGCAGCCCTCGAAGAACCGCGGCGACTCAAAGGGCCGCAGCGGCACCTGTTCGGCGGCCATCAGGGCCGCGTAAAAGGCGGCGTATTCCTGGGCGCTGAGCGGGCAGTTGAGATAGTCGCCCTGGCCGGGGTCGCCGTAGCGGTCGCCCCAGAAGGCCTGGTCCAGGTCCACGGACTCGGAGGTGACGATGGGGGCGATGGCGTCGTAGAAGTGCAGGTGCCCGCTGCCGGTGAGGGCGGCCAGGTCCGCGCTTAAAGCTTCGCTGGTCAGGGGCCCCGTGGCCAGGATGGTGACGCCCTCGGCGGGCAGCTTGTCCCGGCGCTCACTCAGCCGGGTGATGAGCGGGTGGCTGCTGACGGCCGCGTCCAGGAAGGCGGCGAAGGCCTGGCGGTCCACGGCCAGGGCCCGGCCCGCGCCCACCCGGGTGGCGGCCGCGGCCTGCATCACGATGGAGCCCAGCATGGCCATCTCCACCTTGAGCAGGCCCACGGCGCTGGTGGGCTCGGCCGAGCGCAGGGAGTTGGAGCAGACCAGTTCGCCCAGCAGCGGCGAGGAGTGGGCCGGGGTGTACTGGGCCGGCTTCATCTCCACCAGCTCCACGGACAGCCCGCGCGAGGCGGCCTGCAGGGCTGCCTCGCAGCCGGCCAGGCCGCCGCCGATTATTAAGAGGCGCTCGCCCATGGCCGCATGCTACCACCGCGGCCCGGCCCCTGCCAGGCGGGGCGGCCGGCGGCAGCCATACACAAGTATAGCCAAAACCGCAAAGGACAATAATATCGCCGTGGTAAACAACGGATTGGCTTCCAAGTATAATTCCATAATCCTTAAGCCTTTACAGGCCGCAACCCCTGGATATACAATCATCTAGTTCCCTTGTAAAAGTGTTGGCCGCTGGAGGGGAGCGTGTCCCAGTCCCTGGGCGTCCTGAACCGCATCCTGGAGAGGTTCCGCCCCCTCCTGGCCCGGGGCACCTCGCCCACTCGGCAGGGCCGGGCCCTGCTCGCCGCCCTGGGCGGGGAGCTGGGGGCCTCGGCCGGGGCCCTCTGCGCCTGGCAAAAGGGCGGCGGCCTGGCCCTGTGCGCCGCCTGGGCCCTGCCGCCCCGGGCCGCCCGCCGCCTGCGCACCCTGGTCCAGCAGCCCCCGGCGCAGGCGGAGGCGAAGATCAAGCGCCTGGGCCAGCGGCTCCTGGCGCCAGGCCAGGCCCCGGCCTGCGGCTGGCCGGCCCTGGAGCGGGCCCTGGGCGAGCTGGCGGGCCGCCGCCACCTGGCCGTGTGGTCCCTGCCCCGGGCCCAGGGCAGCGGCCTGGCCCTCCTCTGCCTGGCCAAGGCCCCCCGCTGGCAAAAGGGCCTGGCCCCGGCCGCGGCCCAGCTCTTGTCCCTGGCCCTGGAGAACGTCCTGCTCAAGAGCCAGGCCCTGTACATGGGCGACGACTACGCCCGCATCTTCCAGAACTCCCGGGACATGATCTATCTGTCCTCGCGCGAGGGGCGCTGGGTGGACGTGAACCAGGCCGGCGTGGACATGCTGGGCTACGACTCCCGCGAGCAGCTCCTGGCCGTGCCCGACAGCGCCCAGGCCGCTTACCTGAACCCGGCCGACCGCCAGGCCTTCCAGGCGGCCATCGAGAAGGACGGCTTCGTCAAGGACTATGAGGTCACGTTCAAGCGGCGCGACGGCGCGCCCATCGAGGTGGCCATAACTAGCCAGGTTCGCAAGCGAAACGGGGCGGTGGTCGGCTACGAGGGCATCATCAAGGACATCACCGAGCGGAAAAAGGCCCAGGCCCGGGCCGAGCAGGAGCACAGCCTGGTGGCCTCCATCCTGGAGGTGGTGCCCGCGGCCATCTTCGTGGTGGACCGGGACCACAAGGTGATGCACTGGAACCGGGCCTGCGAGGAGCTCACCGGCTGGCGGCGGCAGGACATCCTGGGCACGGACCAGGTGTGGCGGGTCTTCCACCGGCCCCAGGGCGTGTCCCTGGCCGACCTGGTGGTGGCCGACGACCCCAGGCGCCTGCGCGAGATCTACGGCCCGGAGGGACTGCGGCGCTCGCCCCTGGCCGGGGACGCCTGGGAGGCGGAGAACTACTTCCCGGACCTGGGCGGCCGGCCCAAGTGGCTGTTCTTCTCGGCCGCGGCCCTGCGCGGCCCGGACGGCCGGATCAGCGGCGCGGTGGAGGCCATCCTGGACACCACGGACCTCAAGGAGCTGCAACGCAAGCTGGCCGAGAGCGAGGCCCTGTACCGCACCCTGGTGGAGTCCAACCGCGAGGGGATCGCCCTGCACGACTACGAGCGCTTCGTCTTCGCCAACCAGGCGTTTTTGCAGATGTTCGGTCTGGAGGGCCTGAACGTGGCCGGCGGCGACTTCCTCAAGCTCCTGGCCGAGGAGAGCCGCCGGCCCTATTTGGAGTGGCTGCGGCGGGCGGAGTCGGGCGAGGCCAGCGCCCCGGTGTTCGAGGGCCAGGGCCTGCGCGCCGAAGGGCCCTTTGACCTGGAGCTGACCGCCACGCCCTGCCCCTTTCGCGGCTCCAGCGCCATGCTGTTCACCAGCCGGGACGTGACCCTGCGCAAGTCCATGGAAGAACAGCTCATCCGCTCCGAACGCCTGGCCGCCACCGGCAAGCTGGCCTTTGACATCGCCCACGAGGTGAACAACCCCCTGGGCGGCATCCTCACCTACGCCCACCTCATGGGCGAGGACCTGGGGCCGGACAACGAGCAGGCCCCCACCGTGGAAAAGATCATCAAGCTGGCCAACCGCTGCAAGATCATCGTGCGGGGGCTGTTGGACTTTGCCCGGCAGGACACCCCGGAAAAGGAGCCCCTGGACCTCAACTGGGTCCTCAGGGAGGTCCTTTCGCTCATGGAGGGCCACCTGATCCTCAGGACCGTGGAGGTGGTGCAGGACCTGGACCCCAGCCTGCCCGAGTTCTGGGGCCACCGCGTCAAGCTGGAGCAGGTCTTCCTGAATCTGCTGATCAACGCGGCCGAGGCCATGCAGGGCCAGGGCCAGCTCAACCTGAGCACCCGCTGGGACCCCGAGGCCGGCGAGATACGGGTGCGCTTCGCGGATTCCGGGCCCGGCGTGCCCGCGGAGGCGGCCAGCCGGATCTTCGAGCCCTTCTTCACCACCAAGCCCCGCGGCCGAGGCACCGGCCTGGGCCTGGCCATCAGCCACGGCATCATCACCCAGCACGGCGGCCGGGTGGAGCTGGACTCCCGGCCCGGGGAGGGGGCCGTGTTCACCATCCATTTGCCCTCCGCCGGGCCCCTCAACGACATCCAAAGTTTCACGTGAAACAATGACCGGGCCCGTTGCCCGGTGAACCAAAAAGCGCCGGTTGTTTCACGTGAAACCTGGCCCGGACCGGGCTAGGCCTGATAACTGGCTATAATCCTTGGCTCATTAGTCCCTGGCAGGCGATACTCCGTCACCGCGAGGCCCAGGCTGCGTGCATCCGCGCGGTCCCGGGCCCCCCGGGGCAGCAGGGCCGCCCCGCCCGGGGCCAAATAGGGCCGGGCCAGGGCCAGGGACTCGGCGAGCCCGGCCACGGCCCGGATGGTCACAATGTCGAAGCGCTCGCCCCGCAGGTCCACCCCCGCCCGGCCCAGCACCGCCCGCACCCGGCCGGCCAGGTCCAGCACCCGTATGGCCTGCTTCTGAAAGGAGACCTTCTTGGCCCGAGCCTCCAGGAGCGTCACTTGCAGCTCCGGCCGGGCCAGGGCCAGGACCAGGCCCGGGAAACCGGCCCCGGAGCCGATGTCCAGCAAGGTAGTTCCTTTGATTAGGGGCAGGAGGGCCAAGGAATCAAGCAGTAAATCCCGATAGATAGCGTCGGGGTCCGCGTGGCCGGTGAGCCGATGCACCGCCGACCACTTGAGCAGCTCAACGCTGAGCGCCTCCCAGCCCGCGAACAGGCCCGCGGGCAGCTCTTGGCCGGCCAGGGCCTCGGCCTGGGCCCGGCGCACGCTACTTCCCCACGCAGAAGTTGGCGAACACCGCCTCGATGACCTCCTCGGGCGCGCCCTGGCCGTCCACCTCCCCCAGCCGGGCCAGGGCCTGGGCCAGGTCCACGGCCACCAGCTCCGGCTGCACCTCGGCCGCCCGCAACCCCTGCACCGCCCGCCCGGCCGCCTCCTGCGCCGCGGCCAGGGCCTC
>QZKP01000064.1 GCA_003605055.1 Desulfarculus sp. | reverse complement strand
TATCTCACTTTTCAAATCCTCCAGCTCGATGCTGACCGTGGTCCCGCGGGGCGAGTATTTCAGGGCGTTTTCCAAGAGGTTGCTGAAAGCGCGGCGCAGGTGCACGGCATCGGCCTCCAGGTCCGTGGCGCTGAGGTTGAGCTTGAGCCGGCCGGTCTCCAGACGGGCGAAGTCCAGGAAGTCGTTTGTGATCTTTTCCAGGTGAGCGGCCTCCTTGCGGATCACCTCCAGGTACTGCATCATGCCCAGGGGCTGAGGCCAGCCGGCTTGACAGTATCCTAGCTGAAACGATTCCGATATAATTGCCCGACATGTGCGCATGCGTCCACGGCCGGGCCTTAGGGGGCCGTCGGGGCCGGACCGGGGGTGAAGAGACCACGCGACCCTTTGTTTTGTCCGGGGGTGCGGAGCGTTGAAAGGTCAAACCAAATTCAAAAGGTCGGGGCTGGCGGCTTTGGGCTTGCTGGCCCTGGTTTTTTTGGCCCCCGGCCACCCGGCCGCCAAGGGCAAGGAAGCGGACCCTGGTCAGACGCCCACGGTCACCGTGAGCCGGGTCCCCGAGATGGAGGTGAACCCGGCCGCCGAGTTCGTGGGCCGGGCGGAGGCCATCCAGGCGGTGGACCTGCGGGTGCGGGTGGAAGGCTATATCCAAAAGGTGGCCTTTACCGAAGGCGCCCAGGTCAATGCGGGGGATCTGCTTTTCCTCATTGACCAGGCCCCCTACCGGGCCCAGGTGAACGAGGCCCGAGGCAAGGTGGCCCTGGCCCAGGCCAACCTGGACAAAAGCCTACGCTACATCATGCGCCTCAAGTCGGTGCGGGCCGGCGGGGTAGCGGCCACCGACATGGACAACGCCCTGGCCGCCGAGCAGACCGCCCGGGCCCAGTTGCAGGAGGCCAAGGCCAGCCTGGAGCAGGCGGATCTCAACCTGGGTTACACCACCATAAGGGCCCCCATCGGGGGGCGCATCGGGCGCGCCGCCTTCACCGTGGGCAACCTGGTGGGTCCCACCTCCGGGGCCCTGGCCCGCCTGGTGCAGTTGAACCCCATCCGGGTGGTGTGGTCGATCAGTGAAAATGAATTCGTGACCGCCAAAATGAAGGCCCTGGACAACCCGCGGGAGTCCCCCGCCCTTTTAGTGCCCCGCCTCAACCTGCCCAACGGCCGCCTGTATTCCTATGCCGGCAAGCTGGACTTCACCGATCCCCAGGTGGACCCGGGCACCGGCACCATCGCGGTGCGGGCCGTGTTCAGCAATCCCGACGGGGTGCTGCTGCCCGGCCAGTACGTCACGGTTTTGATCAGCCGCCGGCAGCCCCGGCGCATGCCGGTGGTGCCCCAGTCGGCGGTGCTGGAAGACCGCCAAGGCCTCTACGTGCTGGTGGTGGACAAGGACAACAGGGTCCAGCGGCGCCGCATCACCAGGGGGGCTCTTCTGGGCACCGGCTGGGCGGTGGAGTCCGGACTCAAGGCCGGCGAGGAAATCATCGTGCACGGCTTGCAAAAGGCCAGCCCCGGGCAGGTGGTGCGCCCCGTCCCGGCCAACGGCCAATAGCGGAAAGCCATGATCAGCCGCATCTTCATCGAGCGCCCCCGGCTGGCCATCGTCATCTCGGTGGTCATCACCATGGCCGGCGTTTTGGCCCTGTTCAGCATCCCGGTGGCTCACTACCCGCGCATCACTCCGCCGGAGATTAGGGTGCAGGCCACCTATCCCGGGGCCAACGCCGAGGTGCTGGCCAACAGCGTGGCCGCCCCCATCGAGGCCGGGGTCAACGGGGTGGAGAACATGCTTTACATGAGCTCCACCTGCTCCAACAACGGTCAGTATGCCCTGAGCGTGTACTTCGAGGTGGGCACCGATTCGGCCATCGCCCAGGTTAACGTGCAAAACCGCGTCCAGCAGGTGATCTCTCAACTGCCCAGCGACGTGGTCAGCCAGGGCGTGGAGGTGCGCGCCCGCTCCTCGGACATCTTAGGGATGCTCACTTTTTACTCCCCCAAGGGCACCCACGAGGCCCTTTATCTGAGCAACTACATCAGCATCAACGTCAAGGACGCCCTGGCCCGGGTCAGCGGGGTCAGCGAGGCGCGCGTCTTCGGGGCCCTGGACTACAGCATGCGCATCTGGATGGACCCCCGCCGCCTCACCGCCCTGGGCATCACCGCCGATGACGTCATCGCCGCCATCCAGAAGCAAAACATCCAGGCCGTGGCCGGCTCCATCGGCACCGCCCCCAGCGGCCCCTCCCAGCAGGTGCAATACACCCTCCGGGCCGAGGGCCGCCTGAGCAGCGTGGAGCAGTTCAAAAACATCATCGTCAGAACCAACCCGTCCGGCGGCCTGGTGCGCATCAAGGACATAGCCCGGGTGGAGTTGGGAGCCCAATCCTATACCCGCACCTCCACCCTCAATGGCTCGCCAACCTTGGCCATGGGGATTTACCAGACCACCGGGGCCAACGCCCTGCAGACCGTGGATTTGGTAAGGGAGGAGATGAAGCGCCTGGCCAAGCGCTTTCCCCCGGACATCAAATATGAGTTCACCTATGACACCACCCGCTACGTGAGAGCCGCCATCAGCGAAATCGTCACCACCCTGATGATCACCTTCCTGCTGGTGGTGGCGGTCACCTACCTGTTTCTGCAGGACTGGCGGGCCACCCTCATCCCCTCGCTGACCATCCCCGTATCCCTGGTGGGCACCATCGCCCTGCTTTTGGCCATGGGCAACACCATCAACACCATCACCCTGTTCGCCCTGGTCTTGGCCATCGGCCTGGTAGTGGACGACGCCATCGTGGTGGTGGAGAACGTGCAGCGGGTGATGGTGGAGGAAAAGCTCTCGCCCGCCCAGGCCACCTTCAAGGCCATGGGTCAGGTTACCGGCCCGGTCATCGCCACCACCTTGGTGCTCCTGGCCGTGTTCGTGCCGGTGGCCTTTTTGCCGGGCATCACCGGCAAGCTCTACCAGGAGTTCGCGGTGACCATCTCCACGGCGGTGGTGCTCTCCAGCGTCAATGCCCTCACCCTGAGCCCGGCCTTGTGCGCCACCCTGCTGCGCCACCCCCGGCCCATCACCCGGGGCCCCCTGTTCTGGTTCGGCCGCCTGCTGGCCGCCTCCCGCGACGGCTACGTGCGGGTCGCCTCCTGGCTGGTGCGCCGCCTGGCGGTGGCCGGCCTGATCCTGGTGTTGGTCTGCGGGGCGGCCTACCTGCTGTTCATCAGCCGGCCCACCAGCTTTTTGCCCAAGGAGGACCAGGGCGTCTTTTACGTCAACACCCAGTTGCCCGAATCCGCCTCCCTGGAGCGCACCCGCAAGGTCATGCATCAGGTAAGCAGCATCCTGGGCAAGCTGGAGGGGGTGGGGAGCGTCCTCGCCATCAGCGGCCTGAGCTTCATCGCGGGCAACAACGAGAACGTGGGCATCATCGTCTGCGTGCTCAAGCCCTGGGACCAGCGCGAAACCCCGGCCACCCGCCTGAGCGGCATCATGGAGCGGGCCCGGGACAAGCTTTCCGCCGTGCCCCAGGCCGAGCTTTTCGTCTTCTCCCCCCCGGCCATCCGGGGGCTGGGCCGCACCGGCGGCTTTGACTTCCGCTTGCAGGCCCAGGGTAATCAGACCCCGGCCGAGCTGGGGGCGGTGACCAGGGCCCTGGTGGTGGCGGCCAATCAAGACCGCCGCCTCAGGCAGGTTTTCACCACCTACTCCGCCGACGTGCCCCAAATATTCATCAACCTGGACCGCACCAAGGCCGAAGCCCTTCGGGTGCCGGTGGCCAGCGTCTTTTCCACCCTTCAGGCCCAATTAGGCTCGCGCTACGTCAACGACTTCAACCTGTTCAACCGGATATTCCAGGTCAAGGTGCAAGCGGACCAGCAGTTCCGCGATGCCGCCGAGGACATCCAGCGCCTGTTCGTGCGCAGCGACACCGGCAAGATGGTGCCCCTGCGCAGCTTGGTCACCCTGTCCAAGCTGCTGGGTCCCCAGGTGATAACCCGCTACAACCAGTTCCCCACCTCCCAGATAGACGGCGAGGCCGCCACGGGGCTCAGCTCCGGCGAGGCCATGGAGGCCATGGAGCGGGTGGCCGATCGCACCCTGCCCCAGGACTATGCCTACGAGTGGTCCGGCCTGTCGGATCAGGAGCGCAAAAGCAGCGGCCAAGCCCCCTTGCTGCTGGCCCTGGCCTTTTTGTTCGGCTACCTGTTTTTGGTGGCCCAATACGAAAGCTGGACCATCCCCCTGGCGGTGGTCACCTCCATTTCGGTGGCCACCCTGGGGGCCCTGCTGGGCCTTTGGATCAGCGGGCTGAGCCTGAGCATCTACGCCCAGATCGGTCTGGTGCTCCTGGTGGGCCTGGCCAGCAAGAACGCCATCCTCATCGTGGAGTTCGCCAAGACCCAGCGGGAGGCGGGCCTGTCCATTCCCGAGGCGGCGGCGGCCGGGGCCCGCATCCGCTACCGGGCGGTGCTCATGACCGCCTTCTCCTTCATCCTGGGGGTGTTTCCCCTGGTGGTGGCCGAGGGAGCCGGCGCGGCTAGCCGCCAAACCATCGGGGCCACAGTGTTTGCGGGCATGCTGGCCGCCACCTTGGGCGGCATCTTTCTAATCCCGGCCCTGTACGCCGGCTTCCAGGGGCTGCGCGAGCGCCTCAAGGCCTTGGGCCGCAAGGGGGGCCAAAGCCATGGGGCCTAAGGGCAGGCGGCTGATGGCCCTGGGCTTGGTCCTGGCCGGGCTGGCCTGGCAAGGCGCCTGCGCCCCGGTGGGGCCGGACTACACCCCGCCCGAGGCCAAGGCCCCGCCCTCCTGGCACAGCCAACTCAAGGACGGGGTCACCTCAGGGCATCCCGAGGTCCGGTCTCTGGCCCGCTGGTGGGAGAAACTGGGCGACCCAATCTTGAGCGCCCTGGTCAGCCGGGCGGTGGAAGGCAACCTGGCACTCAAGCAGGCCCAGGCCCGGGTGCGCCAGGCGCGGGCCCTGCGGGGGGTCAGCCAGGCCGGGCTTTACCCCAGCGTGGACGCGGCGGGCCAGGCCGAGGTCAGCCGGGGCAGCGAGTCCGGGGGCAGCGGCACGGTGGATCAATATTATGCCGCCGGCTTTGACGCAACCTGGGAGCTGGACCTCTTCGGCGGGGTGCGGCGTTCGGTGGAGGCGGCAGAGGCCCAGTTGCAGGCAAGCCAGGCCAACCTGCGCGATGTGCTGGTTTCCCTGGTCGCCGAGGTGGCTTTGAACTACGTGGATGTCCGCACCTACCAGGAGCGTCTGGCCGTGGCCCAGGCCAACCTGCGGGCTCAGGAAAAAACCTACAGCTACATTCTGTCCCGCCACCAGGCCGGGCTGGTGAACCGGCTGGCATTGGAGCAGGCCCGCTACAATTTGGAGAACACCCGCTCCCAGATACCGGTGCTGCGCAGCGGCTTGAACGCCTCCCTGAACCGCCTGGCCGTGCTGTTGGGCCAGGCCCCGGGCCGGCTCCACACCCTGATGGTCAAGCCCAAGCCGGTGCCGGTGCCCCCTCTGACCATAGCGGTGGGCATCCCGGCCGAGGCCCTGCGGCGGCGGCCCGACATCCGCAGGGCCGAGCGCCAGTTGGCCGCCCAGACCGCCCGGGTGGGCGTGGCCACCGCTGACCTGTACCCCAAATTCCGGCTGGCCGGCACCATCGGGCTGGAATCCGTCAGCACCGGGGACTTTTTGAAAACCGGCAGCCTGATCTGGGGCATCCTGCCCTCGTTTTCCTGGAATCTGTTCGCCGCCGGGGCCATCCGCCAGCGCATCGAGGCGGAGAGCGCCTTACAACAGGAGGCCCTGTTGACCTACCAGGCGGCGGTGTTGGTGGCCTTGGAGGAAGTGGAGAACGCCCTGACCGGCTATGCCCAGGAACAGCGACGCCGGGCCGCCCTGCGTCAGGCGGTGACCGCGGCCAAGGAAGCCGAGGGCCTGTCGCAAGATTTTTTTTTGGCGGGCCTGATCAACTTTGACAGCGTTTTGGACGCCCAGCGCTCCCTGCTCACCTTCCAGGATCAGCTGGCCATAAGCGAGGGAGCGGTGACCGCCCGGCTGATCTCCCTGTACAAGGCCCTGGGCGGTGGCTGGGGAGCCCTGGCCCCAGAGCCGGCGGCCAAGCCGGCAAAGGCCAAGAAGTAGAGCGGGGGCCGACCAGCACCCTAAGGGAAGACTTCACAGCGGCTTCGCTTGGCCAGTTGGTCAAGAATCTGCGCGGCCTGTTCCGCCTCCCGTAATTTTCAGCCAGAAGATATTTGTTTGCCGATATCGAGTCGTTGCACTTTCTGGCGGCCGCGGACATCCAGCCGAGACCAGGGGAACGGCGCAGGCTGCGGTTTGCCGTTTGGCCCTTGTGCGCATCCAGGGCGGCTTGCCCAAGGAGTCCCGCGATTGCCGGAGGACCCTGTCGATGGCTTGGCTAATGCTTGTTTGATAAATATAATCATAAAGTTGTAAACCGACCTTGTTCGGCATTCTTGATTGGTATTATAGTAATAAATACATGGAGGAAAGGGAGGAAAAATTAAACATCCTATTACCGAGCCTGCCCCTCAGCGTCTCAACATATGTGGCAAGGGCCAATCACCCCGGTATTAAATACCGTGTATTGGCCCTTGCAGAAGCTGGTTAGTTCACCAGACCGGCACGGGGGTCGGAATGAAGAGGCGGCGCCAAACCGGCCACAAAGAAATTGTGGTATTCGCCCTGGATGAGCCGCGCTACGCCCTGCCCCTGACCACGGTGGAACGAGTGGTTCGCGCCGTGGACATCACACCCCTGCCCAAGGCGCCGGAGATCGTTCTGGGCGTGATCAACGCGGAGGGAAGGATCGTCCCGGTGGTGGACATCCGCCGGCGCTTTGGGCTGCCCGCCCGGGAATTGCAATTAGAGGACCGCTTCCTCATCGCCCGCACATCCAGGCGAGTGGTGGCCCTGGTGGTGGATTCCGTGGCGGGCATTCAGGAGCTTGACGGCCGACAGTCGCTGGAGTCCGGACAGGCCCTGGCCTTTGCGCCTTATCTCCAGGGCGTGGCCAAGTTGGCCGATGGCCTGGTCCTGATCTATGATCTGGACCAGTTCCTTTCCCTGGATGAAGAACGCAAACTGGATGCCGCCCTGTCGGGAGGCCCCGGATGAAAGAGGGGCTCTCCGATACCCTTTTGTCCTGACTAAGCGAATTCATTGTCAGCAAAACGGCCCTGCACTTCTCCCCGGATCGCTGGGGCGATCTGCAGCGAAGGATCGGCGCGGCGGCCAAGGAATTCGGTTTCAACGATGCGGGTGCTTTCGTTAACTGGTTGATTGCTTCTCCCTTATCCGCGGGCCAGATAGAGATCCTGGCCAGCCATCTCACCATTTCGGAGACATATTTCTGGCGTGAGCCCCAAGTATTCCAGGCCCTGGAAGAGAAAGTCCTGCCTGAGCTGATCCGTACCCGCCGAAACGGCGAGAGGCGGCTGCGCATCTGGAGCGCGGGCTGCGCCACGGGTGAGGAGCCTTACTCCATCGCCATCGCCCTGCGCCGGGTGCTGCCCGCCCGGGAGGGCTGGCAGGTTAGCATTTTGGCCACGGACGTCAATCCCCGCATCCTAGGCAGGGCCCAGGCTGGGGTGCACAGCCCCTGGTCCTTCCGCAACGCGCCGGCCTGGCTCAAGAGAGACTATTTCTTTCCCACGGCAGGAGGGAAGTTCGAGCTTCGCCCGGAGATACGGGACATGGTCTCCTTCGCTTACCTGAACCTGGCCGAGGACGTCTATCCTTCCGTCCTGAACTCCACCAGCGCCATGGACATCATCTTCTGCCGCAACGTGCTGATGTATTTCTTGCCCAAGAGCGCCCGGCAGGTGATCCAGGGCTTTTACCACTGCTTGGTGGAGGGTGGCTGGCTGATGGTGGGGGCCTGCGAGCTGTCGCATCAGACCTTCGACCGGTTCAGGCCGATCCAGGTTCCCGGAGCCATCATCTACCGCAAGCAAGGCGGGGGTGCGTGGCGGCCGGCGGCCCTGCCCCCGGCGGAGCCTGCGCTCCCGGAGGCCTTGCCCGCTCCGGCCTGGGAGTCCGTTGCCCCGACGCCTCCTCCGGCGCCGGCCCTTGCCGGGCCCCCGGTGTCGGCCCCGGCCGCTTGGGACCAGGCTCCGCCTCTGCCCGGGCCCCTGGTCGAGGCGGAGAGCGAGCCGGCCGGACAAGACGCGTCCGACGCCAGCGCCCTAGCCATTCGGGCGCTGGCCAACCAAGGCCGTCTCAGCGAGGCCTTGGCCTTGTGCGAACAAGCCGTGGCCGCCGACAAGCTCGACTCCACTCTGCATTATCTGCGGGCGGCCATTCTGCAGGAGCTGAACCTGGCCGGCGAGGCCATCGCCTCGCTGCGCCGCGCGCTGTACCTGGAGCCCAACCTGCTGATCGCCCACTTCGCCCTGGGGAACCTGATGCTGCGCCAGGGGGACGCGCAGGCGGCCCGGCGGTGCTTCAACAACGTGCTGGGGCTGTTGAGCGCCTGCCCTCAGGAGGAGGTCCTGCCCGAGGCCGAGGGCCTGACCGTAGGCAGATTTAGGGAAATCCTGCAGGCCACCATCCAGGCTGGAGGGCTGGCATGAAAAAAGAACTCGCCGCGCCTCGCAGGGGATCAGGGGATTCCACGGACTGGGAAGGGATACGCCGCCGCCTGGAGCAGGCGGAGCAGGCCGTGGCGCAGGCGGCGGCGCCCTCGGCCGAGGAGCGGCGCTCGGTGCTCAAGGCCCGGGCGCGCGCCCTGGCCAAGGAGGCGCCGGCGGCCCTGGACCGGCAGCAGTCCCTGGAGATAATCGAGTTCCGCCTGGCCGCCGAGACCTATGGCATAGAGTCGGCCTTTGTCCGCGAGGTGTACCCCCTCAAGGATTTCTCGCCTTTGCCAGGCACGCCGCCTTTCGTGCTGGGCGTCATCAACGTGCGCGGCGAGATCCTGTCGGTGGTGGACCTGAAAAAGTTCTTTTCTCTGCCCGAAAAGGGCCTGGGCGAAATGAACAAAGTGGTCATCATCCGCGACCAGCGCATGGAGTATGGGATTCTGGCCGACGCCGTCCTGGGTGCACGCTCCCTGTCCCTGGAGGAGATCAACCCCGCGCCTCCCACGATCACGGGGATAGGCGCGGCTTACCTGAAGGGGGTCACCAGCGAGCGCGTCGTCATCCTGGACGCCCAGCGCATCCTGGGCGACGAGAAGATCGTCGTGCACCAGGAGGCGGAGTAGCCCATCCGCAAAGGAGGAGCCGTAATGAGTTGGTTCAGCAACCTTTCCACTCGAGCCAAGCTGCTTGGCGGCTTCGGCGTCATGTGGCTCCTGCTGATCGTGGTGATCGTGGTGGCCTATTGGAATATGGCGGCCGTGGCCCAGTCGGAGAAAGAGATCCACGACGTGGGCCTGGTCAAGGTCTTGAACCTCCAGAAGCTGCGGGCGCACGAGAACCATAACCGCGCCGAGCTACTGGAAATGACCCTGGCCGCCAAACGGGCGCAACAGGAGGAGAACGAGAAGAATATTCGAAAGCGCGCGGCGGAAGCCGATGAAATGATGAGGCTCCTGCTCACCCTGGAGCAGGACGCCCGGTCCAGAGGCCAGTTGCAGGAGCTAAAAGACATCATGGCCCAGTATCGCAAGGCCAGGGAGCAGCAGATCGCCCTGATTTACCAGGGCAAGATGGAAGAAGCCAGGCATCTGGCCGTCGGCGTGCAAGACCAGCGATACCAAAAAATATGGGCCATCCTGGCTGATCTGGGGCAGAAAGAAAGCACCAGGTTGGCCAAAATAATCGAGCTGGATATGCAGCAGGCCAAGGGCGCGGTCCAGGTATTCGTGATCCTGGGGGTGGCCGCTTTTCTGCTGGGCCTGGTGATGACCTTGGTGCTGAATCACACCACCGCCGAGATAACCGAGGCGGTCAATCAACTGGGGGCGGCGGCCAGCGAGATTATGACCGCCACCACCCAGGTGGCCTCTGGCACCGCCGAGACCGCCGCGGCCATCAGCCAGACCTCCTCCACGGTGGAGGAGGTGCGCCAGGCCGCGCAGTTGTCCAGCAAGAAGGCGCAAGACGTTTCGGCCAGCGCCCAGGGGGTGGCGCAGGTTTCCCAGACCGGCAAGAAGGCCATGGACGAGACGGCGGGGGGCATGCAGCGCATCCGCCAGGAGATGGAGTCCATCGCCAAGACCATAGTTTTTTTGAGCGAGCAGGGCCAGTCCATCGGCGGGATCATCGCCACGGTTACGGACCTGGCGGATCAGTCCAACCTGCTGGCGGTCAACGCGGCCATCGAGGCGGCCAAGGCCGGGGAGCAGGGCAAGGGGTTCGCGGTGGTGGCGCAGGAGATCAAGAATCTGGCCGAGCAGTCCAAGCAGGCCACGGCCCAGGTGCGCACCATTCTGAGTGACATTCAGAAGGCGACCAGCGCGGCGGTGATGGCCACCGAGCAGGGCAGCAAGGCGGTGGAGGCCGGCGTGAAGCAATCCTCCCAGGCGGGCGAGGCCATTCACGCCCTGAGCGAGAGCACGGCCGAGGCGGCGCAGGCGGCGACGCAGATAGCGGTGTCCAGCCAGCAGCAGTTGGTGGGCATGGATCAGGTGGGGGTGGCCATGGAGAACATCAACCAGGCGGGGGCGGAGACCGCCGCCTCCATGAAGCAGGTGGAGACCGCGGCCCAGAACCTCAGCGAGCTGGGCCAGAACCTCAAGCGGCTGGTAGCGCGCTACAAGGTTTAGGGGCGGTGACGTCATGAATCCCAAAGACGCCGAGTTCCTGAAGCGAATCCAGGCCGCCTTTCGCGTGGAGGCTCAGGAGCATGTCCGCACCATCTCCGCCGGCCTGATCGAGTTGGAGAAGACGCCGGAACCGGCGCGCGGCGCGGAGCTGATCGAGACGGTGTTCCGCGCCACGCACAGCCTCAAGGGCGCGGCCCGCTCTGTGGACCAGCGGGACATTGAGGCCGTCTGCCAGCCGTTGGAGAGCATCTTCGCCGCCCTTAAGCGAGAGAATATCGTCCTTTCGCCGGCTCTGTACGACTTGTTCCATCAGGCGGTGGATTACATCGCGCAATTGGTGTCCGCGCTCCAGGGGCAGGCGCCCCCGCCGGAGGCCGCGGGCCGGCAGGAGCTGATCGAGCGGCTGGGCCAGGCCGCCCTGGGGGCGGCGCCGGCCAGCGGCTCCCCTGCACCCGCCCCACCGGCCCAGACGCCGGGCGAGCAGACCCTGGCGCCGCCAGCGCCTGCCGAAATCAGCCAGACCCTGGGAGAGAGCGTAAGGATACCCACGGCCAAGCTGGACCCGCTCCTGTTGCAGGCCGAGGAGATGATCCTGTTCAAGATGGCCGCCAGCCAGCGGGTGGTAGATCTGCGGGGCATCCTGGACAGCCTGGCCGCCTGGAAGGAGGAGCTGGGCCGCAGGCGAGGCGGGGAGGGGGACCAGGCCGGGCCCCTGGACGGCCAGGGGCGCCTGAGCGACCTGCAGCACCAAATGGAGGGCCTGTCCAGCTCCCTGGCAGAGGATCAGCGAGCCATCAGACGCATGGTGGACGAGCACCTGGCGGCCATGAAATCCATCCTGATGCTGCCCGTCTCCGTGCTGGTGGATAGCCTGCCCAGGTTCGTGCGCAACCTCTCCCGAGAGCAAGGCAAAGAGGCGGAGCTGATCCTCAGCGGCACCGAGATAGAGATCGACAAGCGGATTTTGGAGGAGTTGAAGGACCCCCTCATCCACCTCATACGCAACTGCATCGACCACGGCCTGCAAAAGCCCGCAGGGCGCAAGCGCCAGAAAAAGGCGCCGCGGGGGAGCATCAGGTTGAGCTTCGCGGCCAAGGACAGCCGCCAGGTGGAGGTGGTCATCTCCGACGACGGCGAGGGCATCGACCTGGAGCGGGTGAGGGCGGCGGCGGTAAATAAGGGCTTGGTCTCGGTCGAGGCGGCCGCCAAGCTGAGTCCCCGGCAGACCCTGGCCCTCATCTTTCAATCCGGGGTCTCCACCAGCCCCATCATCACCGACCTGTCCGGGCGCGGCCTGGGCCTGGCCATCGTGCGCGAAAAGGTGGAAAAACTCGGTGGCGTGGTGTCCGTGGACGCCTCCGGGCATGAGGGCACTACCTTCCGCCTCTTGTTGCCCATGACCCTGGCCACCTTCCGAGGGGTCCTGGTGCGCGCGGATGAGCATCTGTTCCTGCTGCCCACGGTCAACGTCCAGCGGGCGTTGCGGGTGAGTCGCCAGGCGATCAAGACCGTGGAGAACCAACAGACCATAACCCTGGATGGAGAAGTCATCTCCCTGGTCAGGCTGGGCGATTGCCTGGGGCTCTCCGCGCGCTCCGGAGCCTTGCGGCCGGCGATCGCCCCAGCCGCCCACGGAGCGGCCGCCAGCCAGGTGCCGGTCTTGGTCCTGGCCTCGGCAGGGCGGCGCATGGCCTTCCAGGTGGACGAGGTCCTGGACGAGCAGCAGGTGCTGCTCAAGGGCCTGGGTCGGCAGCTGAGCCGCGTGCGCAACATCGCCGGGGCCGCGGTTTTGAGCACCGGCCGGGTGGCGCCGGTGCTCAAGGTGCCGGACCTGATGGCTTCGGCGCTGCGGCCGGGCGCCGGGGCCGCGGCCGCCGCGGAAAGTGAGGCTGCCAAGACAGGCCGCGTCCTGGTGGCCGAGGACTCCATCACCGCCCGCACCCTGATCAAGAACATCCTGGAGACGGCCGGCTACCAGGTGGCCACGGCCGTGGACGGCATGGACGCCTTCGCCCAGGTGCGCAGCGGGGAATTCGACTTGGTGGTTTCGGACGTGGACATGCCGCGGATGAACGGCTTTGAACTCACCGCCAAGATACGCGGCGACCGGAAGCTAGGCGAGTTGCCGGTGGTGCTGGTGACCGCCCTGGAATCGCGCGAGGACCGTGAGCGCGGCATCGAGGTGGGAGCGGATGCCTACATCGTGAAAAGCAGTTTCGACCAGAGCAACCTGCTGGACGTGATCCGCAAGCTGTTATGAACCCGTGAGCTTCTGGGTGGGAACGGATGATCAAGGTACTTGTCGTTGAAGACTCGCGCGTGGTGCAGGAGCTGTTGACGCACATCCTGACCTCGGAGCCACAGATTCAGGTGGTGGGCATCGCCAGCAACGGGCTGGAGGCCCTGGCGATGGCCAAGCAAAAACGGCCGGACGTCATCACCATGGACATCCACATGCCCACGATGGACGGCTTCGAGGCCACCCGGCAGATCATGGAGGTCCAACCCACGCCGATCGTGATCGTGAGCGGGAGTTCTAAGGCCAAAGAGGTGGCCTTTTCTTTCCAGGCCATTGAGGCCGGGGCGTTGGCGGTGGTGGCCCGCCCACCGGGCATCAATCATCCGGGATTTGCGGCGGCGGCCCAGGAGCTGGTTCAGACCCTCAAGCTGATGTCCGAGGTCAAGGTGGTCACCCGCAAGGCGCAGGCCAGGAAAAAGGCCCCGCCCGCGGCGCTGGAGGCAGTGCCCGCTCCGATAACCGCGCGCGAAATAAAGATCGCTGCCATAGGCGCTTCCACGGGCGGGCCCTTGGTGTTGCAGCAGATTCTTTCCGCCCTGCCGCGGGACCTGCCCTTTCCCCTGCTCATCGTGCAGCACATTGCCAAGGGATTCACCCAAGGCTTCGTGGAATGGCTGGCCGGCGCCTCCCGCTTCCCCCTGCGCATCGCCGCGCAAGGCGAGCACCCCCGGCCCGGGTACGGCTACGTGGCCCCGGAGGGGTTTCACCTGGGGGTGGAGGGCGGCCCGCATATCGTTCTGAGCAACCACGGCCCAGAGCATGGCCTGCGGCCATCTATCTCATATTTGTTCCGTTGTGTAGCCCAGGCCTTTGGGCCGCGGGCGGTGGGTGTGCTGCTCACTGGCATGGGCAGCGACGGCGCTGAGGATCTGAAGCTCATGAGGGATCGCGGGGCCGTGACCGTGGCCCAGGACAAAGCCAGCTCGGTTATTTTCGGCATGCCCGGCGAGGCCATCAAGCTGGAGGCCGCAACCCACGTCCTGCCGCCGGAAGGCATCGCGGCCCTGTTGGCCGCCCTGGCGGAACAAAATCGCAGGAGTCCGCAATGAGCACCCAAAATCATACCGGTGAAAGCCAGCCCAAGATACTCATAGTGGAGGACAGCCCCACCCAGGCCGAAAAGCTGCGCTATCTCCTGGAGGCGCACAACTACCAAGTTCTGGCGGCCGAGAACGGCAAACGCGCCCTGGACCTGCTGGGCCCAGAGCTGCCGGTCCTGGTCATCAGCGACATCATCATGCCCGAGATGGACGGCTACAAACTGTGCAAACGCATCAAATTAGGCGAGCGCACCAAGCACCTCCCGGTGATTCTGCTCACCTCCCTGTCCAACTCCGAGGACGTGCTGGAGGGCCTGGAGTGCGGGGCGGACTATTTCATCACCAAGCCCTACAGCGAAAACTACCTCCTGACGAGCATCGAGCAGATCCTGCTCAACCGCAAACTGCACAGCAAGGACCGCGTGCGCATCGGCACGGAAATATGGGTGGGCGGCAAGAGCCGCCTGATCACTACTGACCAGCAGCAGACCCTTTCCCTGCTCATCTCCACCTATGAGGCCGCGGTGCGCACCAACGGCGAGTTGTTGCAAGCCCAGAACGAACTGCGCTCCCTCAACTCCCGCCTGGAGGACCTGGTGGCGGAGAGGACCGCGGCCCTGCGCCAGGAGATCAAGGAGCGCCGGCAGTCCGAGGAGCGCGTCCAGCACCTCAACCGCATCCTGCGCGCCATCCGTAACGTCAACGAGTTGGTGGTGCGCGAGGATGACCCCCAGAGGCTGGCGCAGGGGGTCTGCCGGGTGTTGGTGGAACACCGGGGATACGGGAGCGCCTTCATCCTGCTGGCCGATGAGCAGGGGGGGCTGCAGGCCTACACCGAGGCCGGCCCCAGCGAGGTCTACCAGGTCCAGCCGGGGGACCCGTCAGGGGGACTGCCGGCCTGCTGCCGGGAGGCTGAGCGGAGGGTGGGAATTTACCACGTCACCGAACGGGGGCAACTGTGCACGGACTGCCCCCTGGCCGTGCAATGCGGGCAAAGCGACGTGATGTGCGCCTGCCTGAAGCACGTCGAAAGAAACTATGGCTCCCTGGCCGTCTCCATGGACCACCCCATGGCCATGGACGCCGAGAATCAAGCCCTGTTCAGCGAGATGGCCGCGGACGTGGCTTTGGCCTTGCACAATCTAGAGCAGGGCAAGGCCATGCAGCGGGCGGAAAAGGAGAAGGAGCGCATCGAGGCGGAGCTGCTCCAGGCTCAGAAAATGGAGGCCGTGGGCCGGCTGGCTGGTGGCATGGCCCACGACTTCAACAACATGCTGGGCGTGATCCTGGGGTATGCCGAGATAGCCCTTGCCCGCGTAATCCCGGCTGATCCCCTCTATGACGACCTGCAGGAAATCCTGAAGGCCGGCCAGCGGGCGGCCGAGTTGACCCGGCAGCTATTGGCCTTCTCCAGCCGACAGGTCGTAGCGCCCAAGGTGATAGACCTGAATCAGGAGATCGCCGACCAACAGAAGATGCTGGCCCGCCTGATCGGGGAGAACCTTGAATTTAAGTTCGTGCCCACTGAGGATCTATGGAGTCTGTTTATAGATCCCTCCCAGGTGGGCCAGATTCTGGCCAACTTGGCCGTCAACGCGCGGGATGCCATCGCGGACACGGGCACTATCACCATCGAGACCGCCAACGCTGTCTTGGACGAGAATTATTGCCGGAATTATGCCCAAGCCACGCCTGGGGAATATGTGTTGCTCTCCTTCAGCGACACAGGCGTGGGCATGGACGCGGAGCTAGTTACGCATATATTCGAGCCTTTCTTCACCACCAAGGGCGAGGGCAAGGGCACCGGCTTGGGGCTTTCCACCGTTTTCGGCATCGTCAAGCAATATGACGGCTTCATTCACACTTACAGCGAGCCGGGCCTGGGCACTACCTTCAAAATTTACTTCCCCCGCTTCCTCGGGCAGGCCGAGGTGCCCATTCGAAAGGCCGAGGAAAAGCCGGTGTGGGGGGCCGAGACCGTCTTGGTCGTGGAAGATGAAAAGCAGCTATTAGACCTGTCCAAGGTGGTCTTAGAGCGCCATGGTTATAACGTCCTGCCCGCCGCCACCCCCAGCGAGGCCTGCCAATTGGCGCGGGATTACCAAGGGGAAATACACTTACTGCTGACCGATGTGGTCATGCCCGAGATGAACGGCAAGGAGCTGCAAGCGAGGATACTGGCCGTTAGGCCGGGCATCAAGACCGTGTTCATGTCCGGCTACACCGCTAACGCCATTGTTCATCGCGGGGTGATTAAAAAGGGGGTTGCTTTCATCAGCAAGCCGTTCACCATAAATTCATTGACTCGGAAGGTGCGGGAGGCGCTGGATAAGTGAACGTTGGGGGCTAGACGACCTCAGCGAATTGTCTATGCTTTTTTACGCGATTATATGCTTGAGAAACCCAAGGCTCCGGCTGGCTACTTGGCGGGCTTCTTCTTGGGAGCGGGCCTGGGCATAGGGGGCGACTTGAGAAGGCGCCCGCCATCATGTGCGAACATGGGAGTTGTGTGGAAATTGGCCAGGGGGGATCACACGGGGGCTTTGAGAGGCTCAAGAGGGCAGCGACCTCGGCAGGAAACGTAACATATATTCTTCATGTACCACTTTTACATATAAGCCACCTCCCATCACGCACGGCTTTTACCAGGCCGATCCCCACCACCAGGAACTCCAACCGTCCCAACAGCATGGCAAAGGTTTCGGCCCAAAGAACCATTGGCGGGGCCGTGGGTGAGGTGACCCCAACCGACAAGCCCACTGTGCCCAGGGCGCTGGCAAACTCAAACAGACTGTCGGACAGTGAGAAGCCGTATGCAGTAAGCAAGACCGATCCGATAAAGAACAGGGCCAGATAAAGGAAAACGAAGACCGCAATTTGTCTTAGCGAGGCATCATCAACCGGCTCGCGATTATCCCCATCCCATATCTCCGGCCGGCTTACGGCGCTCCGGGGCAGCAGAAGCCTGCGAAACTCCCAGAACAAAGCGCGCCAGAGGGCGTAAATCCTGAACTGCTTGATCCCCCCGGCGGTCGAACATATTCCGCCACCGATCAGCATGAACAGTATGAACACCAGCGTGGCGGCGGCGCCAAAGCCTTTGTAACCCACAGTCGAATAGCCCGTGGTGGTCAGCGCGGTTATGGTCTCAAACACAGCCACCCGCAGCGACTTGCCCAAACTGGGAAACATGGCGGCGGTCGCAGTGGTGAACAGCACCACGATTCCCACTGGCAACAAAAACGCCAGGAGACGAACCTCACCGTTTCTGAACACCGCCCGCCAACGCCCCTTCAGCAAAGCATAGCTGGTAAGAAAGTTGAGGTTTCCTAAGATCATGAGTGCAATAATGACCGCCTCCACCAATGGGCTATTCCAGTAGCCGATGGACTCAGGCCGAGTAGAAAAACCGCCGGTGGAGACGGCGCAAAAAGAGTGGTTGATTGCATCAAACCAATCCATCCCCGCCAGACGTAAGGCCACCAGGCCGGCCAGGGAGTAGCCGGCATATATGCTGACCACCAAACGGGTGGAGCGCCGCACGTGCGGCACCAGTTGGCGTTCCCTTCCTTCGGCGGTGCTCAGGCCCACCCCCAACGGCCCGCCGAAGGCGGCCAGCATCAAGATGGCCAGGCCGGCCCCTCCTGCCAGTTGCATGGTGCTGCGGTAGAGCAAGACGAGGTGGGAAACCTTGGTGACGTCCACCACGGACAGGCCGGTGGTGGTCCAGCCGCTGGTGGCCTCGAACACCGCCTGGGTGAAATTCAGACCGGCGGCTCCCATCAGCGGCATTGCCCCCACCAGCATCGCCGCCGCCCAGGCAAGGATGATTATGACCGCCCCTTCGGGCGTGGTGAGCGGCGCCGGCTCGCTGGGCCGCAGGCTCCGCCAAAGGCCGGCCCCCAAGGCCGCCAGCCCCCCACCGGGCAGCAGGAACCACCAGGCTTGCCCGGCCTCGCCCGGCCAGGCCAGCAAGGCGCACAACGGAGCCACCATCAAGAAACCCAACAGAAAAAAGATAAGGCCGGTGTAGGCCGCTATGGCGCGGTAGCGCTGGCGTAAAAACTGCTCCTGGCGCAAGGGAGGCATGCTACACTTCTTTGCCCATCAGGCAGCGCAAGGCCGGACCATAGCTTTCCGGGGTACTGATGAGCAGCAGCCGGTCGCCATCCTGCAGCCGGTCGGGACCCCGAGGCACCATCACCTGCTCGCCCCTGATGACCGCGCCGATGAGCGAGCCGGCGGGCATGTCCAACTCCTGCATGGTGCGCCCCACCGAGGGCAGGCCTTGGTGCAGCAGCAACTCGGTCACGGTCACCTTGCCCTGGGCCACGGGCAGCAGGTTGACCACCTCTTCTAGGCCGGCCTGTTGCTCGATGAGGGTGGCCATGATGTGCGTGGTGGAAAAAGCCACGCTCACACCCAGCCGGTGAAACACTTCCTGGTTTTCAGGGTCATTTACCAGGGCTAGGGTGCGAGGCACGCCGAACATCTTGGCGGCCAACTGGCAGGCCACCAGGTTATCCTGGTCTCGCGGCGTCACCGCCAGGACCGCCACGGCCTCACGAGCGCCGGCCTCTTCCAAAAGGGCCGGACGGCTGCCGTCGCCATGCAGCACCATTGCCTTTAACTGCTGGGAGAGCCAAAGGCAATCTTCCTTGTCTTGGTCGATGATTACTGGTTCGTAGCCTTTGCTGATAAACACCTTGGCCAGGAAATAGACCACCTTGCCGCCGCCGATGATAACCGCCTTCATGAGGGGTTCTCCTTTTGGTCTCGGGCAAGGGACATCAGGACGTGGTCGCCGGCCAGGCTGGTGGGGCTCACGGTTTCAATGTTGAGCTGGCGGTAGGCCAGCTCGCGGGCGGGTTCGGCTACCCTGGCGATGACCCGCTTTACGCCAAAGACCTCCTTGGCCACCTGGGCCACCATCAGGTTGACGTTGTCCTCCTCAGCAGCGGCAATGATGCAGTCAGCGTCGGCGGCCCGGGCCTTACGCAGGGTTTCCGACTCCACCGCGTCGCCCACCACCTTGAAGCCGCTGAACTCGACTGACAGCTCAGCAAAGGCTTCTTCGCGCCGATCCACAACCACCACGTTGTGACCCTGTCTGCTGAGGCCGTTGGCCAAAAGTGAACCCAGGCGGCCGCAGCCCACCACCACTATGAACAGGCTTTTGGGCATTTGCTTGACTCACTTGTCATCTTTTTGAGGCCCTCTGTCCGCCTCCCAAGAGATGGGTCCATGGCCCTTGTGGGACACCAGGCGGTCCAGGTTATCCCGGGCCGGGACGTAGGTGGGATCTGCTTCATAAGCCATGCGGTAGTTCTTGATCGCCTCTTCGCGTTGATGAAGCACCTCGTGCAGGGCGCCGATCAGGTTGAACCCCTCGGCGCGATAGGGGTCCAAGGAAACCGCCCTTTGGGCGTTCTCCAAGGCTCCCTTGAAGTTGCGCTCGCCCACGGCCCGCTTGGCCAGCTCCAGGTGCGCCTGGTAGTCCATGGCCTTTTCCTCGCTGAGCTGGCCGCGATCCAGCACCCTTTGGGCCAGATCGCGGATCTGCTCCGGCGAGAAAGGCTTCTGGATGAAGTCCACTGCCCCCAGCTTCATGGCCTCCACCGCCCGTTCTACGGTGCCGTAGGCGGTGACCATGATGACCCGAATGTCCGGGCGCTCTTCGCTAACCCGGCGCAGCACCTCAATGCCATCCATGCCCGGCATGCGGATATCCAGAATGATCAGGGCCAAATCCTGGTCCCCCAACCTGCCCAGCGCTTCCTCGCCGTTTACCGCCGTCTCCACCGGCCAGCCCAGTGGGGCCAAGGCCTGGCTCAGCGAGAGGCGGATGTTCTTCTCATCATCCACGACCAGTATCTTGGGTTGTTTCATGACCTAACTCTCCCTTAGTTTTTTCTGGGGCCAGCGGCAGGGTGAAGGTAAAGGTGGCGCCCCGACCGGGTTCGGAGTCCACCCAGATGGTCCCGTGATGGGCCCTTACCAGCTCCTTGCAAAGTGCGAGCCCCAGGCCGCTGCCGCCCAGATGCTCGCTGTTTTCCAACTTGACGAATTTTTCGAATATGCGGGTCTGCTCCTCCAGGGGAATGCCGATCCCATCGTCGGAGACCCACACGCGCAAGCTGTTGGCCGCCCTCTCGGCGCCCACCCGCACATGCCCTCCCGCGTGGGTATAGCGCAGGGCGTTGCCGATCAGGTTGGTGAGCACCCAGGTGATCTTGTGGGGGTCGGCCCAGGCCTTGGGCAGGTCCTCCGGCACCTGGCTGGCAAGCTCAACCCCCTTGTCCTTGGCCTGCGGCTCCAGCACAGCCGCGGCCTCCTTGGCGATCCGGTGGATATTGACCGGCGCGAAATCCATCTTCAGGCGTCCGGACTCCAAGCGGGAGAAGTCCAACAGGTCGTTGACCAAGATTTGCAGGCGCCTGGCCTCTTCGGCCGCCGCGTCTAAAAGCTGGCTCTCGGCCTGGTCCAGCTTCTCCTTTGCCTTCTCTTGCAGGCTGCCGATGCTCAGGATCATGCTGGTCAGGGGCGTGCGCAGCTCGTGTGAGGCGGTCATCACGAATTCGGTCTTCAGGCGATCCAGTTCCTTGAGCTTGGTCACGTCCTGGAAAAGCACCACTGCGCCCACCAAGCGCCCGGCCTCAGTCTGGGCGCGGGTGACTGAAACCTGGAAATGCCGCGGATGGCTCCGCTGCTCGACGCTGATCATCAGGGGCTGATCATCCTGCGCCGGCTCTCCTCCGGTGGCTTGTCTTATCCGCTCATAAAGATCTTGGTCGCCTACCAACTCCAGAACGTGCCTGCCGAGGACTTTGTCAGGGTCGGCGTCCAGGGCCAGCCCGGCCGCCGGGTTGATCCCCAAAACCTTCTGCTCCTTGTCCACCACCAGCACGCCATCGGCCACGCTCTGCAGGACGGCTTCGCTACGCCGCTTTTCCGCCATGAGTTGGCCCACGTTGAGTTCATGGAAGGCCTTCAGCTTACGGGCCATCTCCATGAAATCCCGGGCCAGCCTGCCCAACTCGTCTCCGGCCGGGTGGGAGATGTTCACCTCGTAGTTGCCCGAGGCAATCTCCGCGGTGGCAACGGTTATTTGCCGGAGCGGCTTCACCAATAGCGCGGTCAGCCACAAGCTGAAAAGCAGGCCAACCAGCACCGCGCCACCTCCTATGGCCGCCGTGGACCAGACCGCCCGATGGGCCAGGGCCCCGGCCTGCCCTGAGAAGTCGAACATATTCTTTTCGTTCATCTCCCTCAGGTTGGCGCATTCGGTCCGCACCGCCTTGAACAGGGGAAGCATGGTCTGGAGGTAAAAAGAGATGAAGGATTGTTTGTCGGGCAGATTTATGCGCCGCAACCGGGAGAAGGCCGTCAGGTAGGCTGTGTATCCTTGCTCCAGGCGCCGTAAAAGCTCTCCTTCGCCGGTAATGGTGATGTTGCCCTTGGCCCTGCCCAGCCATTGCAGGAACTGGGATTCATAGGTGCGGAACTGCCCCATCCCATCATCCGCCAGACCCAGGGCCATAAGTAGGACGGCGCTGTCTTGGCGCTCCAGGGCGCCGGTCATGCTCTCCGCGGCCAGGATGCTGAGATAGTTCTCCTTGAGGATCCGGTCGGTGGCGGTTCCCAGACGCCATAAATTGCTGACCGCCCAGATGCAAACCACCACCACCAGGGCCAGGGCGACCCCGTTGCCGGCCAGAATCTTGCCGCGCAAAGACATGAGCGCTTCTCCTGCTTCTTCTATTCCAGCCCACCGACCTTCTTGATGTCCTCCTGCCGGCCCACCATGATGAGCACATCGCTGTCCTTGATGAGGAAATCTGCCGGAGGAAGCATCATGAAGTTGTCCGGCACCGTCTCTTTCACGGCGATGACGTAGATACTGAAATGGGCCCTCAAATTCAATTGGCCCAGGGTCTTGCCGATGAAGGAGCGGGGCGGGGCGATCTGCAGAAGACTATACCCCTTCTCCAGGGGAAGGAAGTCAATCATATTGGGAGTGGAGAGGCCCTGGGCGATGCGTATGGCCATGGACTTCTCCGGTTCGATGAGCTCCCTGGCCCCCACCCGGGAGAGTATCTTGCCGTGGTCCTCGTTTACCGCCTTGGTGAGGATGTTCTTTACCCCCAGTTCGCCAAGGTAGAGGGTTATCAAAATGCTCTTGCCGGTGTCCGAGCCAGTGCTCACCACGGTGGCGTCCATCTCCTCCGGGGCCAAGGCGGCCAGCTTTTCCTTGTCAGTGGCGTCCAGCACGATGGCTTCGGTGCAGAACTCGGCCATGCGCTGCACCCGTTCTTGTTCGCGGTCCAGGGCGATGACTTCGTGGCCTTCCTGAAAGAGGGTCTTGGCTGCATGGAAGCCGAATTTGCCCAGGCCTATGATTAGGAATCTCTTGCGTCTTGCCATGATTACCCCAACATAATTTTTTCTTCGGCGTATTGAAAGTCGGTGGTTTTTTCACCATTGCCGCGTAGCAAAAGGTAGGTGAAGGTCGGCACCCCCAGCCGGCCCACCAGCATCAAGATCACGATTAAGCCCTTGCCAACGGCGCTCAGACCAGGCGTGACCCCCATGGAAAGCCCCACGGTGCCAAAGGCGGAAACCACCTCGAACAGGTAGGCCAGAAAGGGTCGGCGCCCCTCCTCTCCGCCGAACCCTGACTGCTGAACTATCAGGACCGCGAAGAGCAACAAGGCAATCAGCCACCCAGAGAGCAGGAAAAGGGAAACAGCCTTGCCAATTGTTTCTCGGGGGATGGTCTTCTTGAACACGTTCACCTTTTGACTGCCTCGCAGACGGTCAAGAGAGTACAACCCCAAAATGGCCAAGGTGGTGGTCTTGAGGCCTCCACCACAAGAGCCCGGCGAGGCCCCGAAGAACATCAAAAAAATGACAAAGGTCAGGGTGGCGGTGCTCAGGGAGGCAATATCAACCGTATTGAAACCGGCGGTGCGTGCAGTTATGGACTGAAACAGAGCGGAAAGCCAGAATTCTTTGGACCAGAAGGCCCCATCTGTGCGGCCTCTTTCCAGAAAAGCAAACATCAGCACCCCAGCCACGATGAGCACCGCGGTGGTGATGATAACGACCTTGGTGTGAACCGAGACCCGGTGGGTTTTATGCCTGCGGCGCAGACGCAAATAGAACTCGTAGACCACGGGGAAGCCTATGCCGCCCAGCACGATGAGGCCGCCTAGGGTGAGATTGAGAAGCAACGATCCGCGATAGGCCATGAAGCTGTCGGCAAACAGGGAAAAGCCCGCATTACAGAACGAGGAAATGGAATGGAACGCGGCCAGGTACAGGGCGCGCGCGAGGGAGTTGTCCGCCTGGAAATGCCAAAACAGCAGGGCGGCTCCCACTAACTCCGCCAGTATGGTGAAGATCAACACCGACTTGACCAGATCATAGATGTCCCGCCGGGGTGTATGGGCGAATACGTCTTGCATGGCCAGGCGATGCTTGAAGGGCACCCGCTTGCCAATGAACAAGAACAGCGACACGGATATGGTCATGATGCCCAGGCCGCCCAACTGGATCAGGGCCAGGATGATCAACTGTCCCGCCAGGGTGAAGTGGCTTCCTGTGTCCACCACTATCAGGCCGGTCACGCACACAGCGCTGGTGGCGGTGAAGAGCGCGTCGATCACAGCCATCTGCCCTGAAATGGTGCTGAAGGGCATCAGGAGCAGGATGGCGCCCAACACGATCACCAGGCAGTAGCTCAGCAGGAGCAGGGTGGCGGGGCTGACTTGGCGTAATCTGTGCAAGGCGGCCTCTAATATGTATCGCGCCTAGCTGCGGCCGCCGGCTGGTGTGGATCCAGAAAATAGGGGCAGTTGAGGTGCTCGCTCTCCTGGCAAAGGTTACGCAGCGTCTGGCGCCCCAACACCATGCGATTTCGGTAGGCCCCGCAGACGCACATCTCTCTGCCGCCTTCTACCGGCAGGTAGTTCAGATGCGGGCACATCTCCTGCAGCGCCTCGTCCACCCGCAACCATGCCTCGCTGCCGGAGTCAGGAGCCAACAGGAGCGTGGACAGAAGGGGCTGGTCCGCAGCAGGGAATGAAACCCAGCGGACCGCCGCCTGACGCAGACTGGCCAGCACTTCCCGGTGGCGTTCGTGCAATAGGCAACCCAAGGGAACGCTCCTGGTGGCCAGGCTGCGGCGCAGAACGGTGCACAGCTCCAGCAGGGTTGACCTTTCCTGCTCGCTGGACCACTCCAGAAAAACCACCAATTGGCTGGGGTCGCCCTCCATGGCGCGGGCTAAGAATGAAATGGGGCTGGCTAACACCTCCAGGCCCGCCACCCCCTGCCAGGCGGGCAAGGGGTCGCGTTTGTAGATCATGAGTGGTTTCTTCGCGGTCTCGGGCACAGGCATAACCACCGTTTGCGTTGAAGGGTTCCCGCGGCGCGGCCGCAGAAGGGCCCTCTTTGCCGCCCAGGCAATGCATCAGGCGGGCCAGGTTGTAATTGGTGAGTTTTGTAGAAGCGTTGGTGGCGGGTTATTGTCTGCGGAAAGAGCCGGAGCTATTTATTCCCTGAATATTGCAATAAATTTGCCCTGCAAAATGCACGAAATCAATCCAAGCGGTATTTCTTGCGTTTTCGCCACAGGGTGGCAGGGTCTATGGCCAACACCTGCGCCGCTTCCTCAATGGTGTGTGTATGGGCCAGGACCTTCTGGATGTGTTCGCGCTCCACTGCCTCCAAGCTGCGCAGCACGCCGTCACCGCCTTCGCTCCCGCGGGAGCCGGTGATGTTGGGGGGGAGATCTTGGGGAGTGATCAGCTCACCCTGAGACACTATGCAGCCACGCTGCACGGCGTTGATCATCTCCCGCACATTGCCCGGCCAGGGATAGGCCAGCAGAGTAGTCAGGGCATCCTTGCTGAAGCCCTTGGGCGCGCCGCCCTTCTCTCGACTGAACCGTTTGCGATACAGCTCGGCCAGCAATTCTATGTCGCCCGGCCGTTCGCGCAGGGGAGGCAGGGTAATCTCCACCACGTTCAGGCGATAGAAGAGGTCCTCGCGAAAGACGCCCTCGCTCACTGCCTGTTCGAGGTTCCGGTTGGTGGCGGCGATGATGCGGGCGTCCACCTGCTGCGGTGTGGTGTCCCCCACCGGCGTGAACTCGCGGCTCTGCAGAAAATGCAGCAGCTTGGCCTGTACCGCTCCTGACATCTCGGTGACCTCGTCCAAGAACACGGTCCCGCCGTCGGCCTGGGCCAGCTTGCCGATCTTGTTTTCCACTGCGCCGGTGAAAGCGCCCCTCCGGTGGCCGAAAAGGTCGCTCTCCAACAAGCTCTCTTGCAGCACCGTGCAATCCACCTGGACCAAAGGGCCTTGCGCCCTGGGGCTCCAGCCGTGGATCAAGCCGGCCAGGACGCCCTTGCCGGTGCCGCTCTCGCCGGCGAGCAAGATGCTGGCGTCAGAGTCAGCGGCCTGCCGGGCCATTTTGAGCAAGGCCCGCACCTTCTTGCTCCTGGTTACAAAGTCCCCCTGACGCTCGATGCCCTTGAGTCGGTCCTTGAGGGACTCCACCTCGGATTCAAGGGAATCCACCTTCTGGATCATAGACAGAAGATGCTCTACTTGAGCGGGGGTGAAGGGCTTGGGCAGGTAATCGAAGGCGCCCAGCTTTACGGCGCTCACCGCGGTGTCGATGGTTGCATAGGCGGTAATTATGACCACGTAGCTCTTGGCCCACGTAGCCTTGATCTTCTCAAGCACCTCGAGCCCGGACTGGTCAGGCAGCTTGAGGTCCAGGAGCACTACCGAGGGGTGATGCCGGCCGACCAACTCCAAGGCCTGGCCGCCGGTCTCGGCGGTCAGCACCTCCCATCCCAGGTCCTCCAGGTAAACCGCCAGGGTGGTCAGGATGTTCTTGTCGTCGTCAACTATCAGCACCTTGCTCATGGCCGCCGCCCGCCTGGATGGGAATCCAGAAAGTGAAGGTGGTGCCCTGGTTGGGCTCGCTGCTTACACTTATATCACCGGCATGCTGTTCAATGATTTCTTTCACGATGGCCAGTCCCAGCCCGATGGTGCCCATGGCCTCGCGCTCGGAAAATTGGGCGTAGCGATCAAATACGTGGGGCAGATATTTGGGGTCGACGCCCGTGCCGGTGTCTTGGCAGGTGAATATTATGCTGTCGGCTCGTCTGGCTACCTCCAAGACAATCCGCCTCCCCTGAGGGGTGAAGCGCAGGGCATTGCCCACCAGGTTGGTGATCACCCAAGGGAAGCGGAAGGAGTCCATGGAAACCTTGGGCAGATCAGGTTGAATGTGGATGATGAGATTAACCCCCTTCTCTTCCGCCTGCAGCGCCAGCGGCTTGAGACATTTGCGCATCATGTCTTCAAGGTCGAGCTTCTCCTTGGGCCGAGGCTCTGCCATTGACTCCATGCGTGAAACGTCAACTAGCTCGTTGGCCAAGGCCGATAGGCGAGAGCAATCCTCCTGCGCCGTGTCCAGCAACTGAGCGTACTTCTCCGGCAGATCGCCTCGTATTTTCTTGGCAAGCACTCCGACGCTCATGGAAAGAGAAGTCATCGGCGTCTTAAGCTGATGTGACAGCTCGGCGATAAAGCGGCTCTTGGCCTGCTCCGCGGCCCGGACCTTGGCCTTTTCAGCGTTCAGTATCTCCAGGTTGCTCTGGTCGTACTCCCGGAGGCGCTCAAAGAGACGATTGAACTCAGTGGTGAGAAAGCCAATTTCGTCTCGACTGGTGACTGGAAACTTAGGATACTCTTGGCCATCTTTCTTGACACCTGCCAGACCGCGAGCCAAGTTGATCAGCGGCTTTGAGATACTGCGGGATATCAAAAGGCTAAAGCCCAGCACGAAAAATATGGCTATTATGAGCAGGGAGATGGAATAGCTTTTTGCCCGTTCGGCCAGGTGCCTGGTTTCCTGGTCGGCCCGTTTCATAGCTTGTTCATTGATTACAATGAGCCTGTTGAGATGCACCGTGAGCCTGCCCTGCAGATCGAACAAGGTGCGGAAATTATCTTTTGGCCAAGTGGCTCCAGCCGCCAGGGATTGTCGGAAAGATGCAAAAAGGCGTTCATAGCCGGGCCGCAGTTGGGCTATGCCGGAGATTATCTGGCTCTCCCCCGCCTCGGTGATGTTGTTCCGGCAGATATTGAGTAATCGGGTTAGCTCCTCTGGGTCGCCACCGGCGCTCAAGTCCCGCGCCTCCACCCCCCACAGGGCCTGGGCCATGAGATTCTGCCTTGACTGTAGCACTTGGCTTATTCGGTAAGCGGCCTCGATGCTCTTATAGTTCTTGGCCAGAATGGTGTCCGCCGACCGGCCTAGGGCGCTCAGGTTTACATAGTCCAGATAGATTACCACCATCAGGATGGCGGCCGGCACCACGATGCCGCAGAATAGCTTGGTCCGTATGGAAAAGCGGAGGCTCCCGTACATGAGTACATCCTTAGTTGTGCAGATAGGTTTTAAGGATATTTGCATAGACAGCGCGGAGCAACAGGAATCGGGGCAGGTTGAAATAACTGGATCTCACGCCCCGGGAGGGGGCGATTTGCCATTTTGGGAAGAGTTCCCGCCTAACGGGAAAGCAAAACACCGCCAGTTATTTCATAATATTTGGTAAAAAATTTCGAAGCCGCCATCAAGTGAACAATGGAAATGCAAGCTCTACTACGCCAGATAGCACTGGAAAGTGCCATTTCAGAGGTGCACTTCGTGCCAGTTTAAAAATGCGTCCAGGCCCGGTTCCCCCTTGGCCGGCGAATTCATTACCCACCCCCAGCCGGCGGCGGGGTGTGGTCAATGTAGCCCTCCGCCTGTCTAACTAAAAGTAATCGCGCTTAAAGCAATTAAGAAAGACAAGACAACCGGGTCTTGGCACGCCTCCTGCTCAGCCGGATGGCATATGGCGCAAAATGAGCCGGAGAAAGGTGTCATGCCAAGAATCGCGGAGATCGCCCTGGCCGTGGTCTTGGGCGCCACCCTGGCGCTGGTGGCGTTGCTTAGGCGGCCGGGGGCAGAGACCGGGACCCTTATCTAAGGGGCAGGCCCCTGTCGGCCGGAGAAGCTGGCCGAGCTGGGGCTGTCGGCCCCTGCCCTGAGCCAATGAACCAGGGCGCCTCCGCTTGCCCTCTAAGGACCATGCAGCGGCGCCCTGGTTGTTGTCCCGGCCCGACCTTGCGCAAAAAGTCCCCTGGCCCCGGCCCGCTGCCTACGCCCAGCGGGCGGTGACGGTC
>QZKP01000050.1 GCA_003605055.1 Desulfarculus sp. | reverse complement strand
CCAGCGTCGGATAGCGCGTCGACCCGCCCCGGCCCCAGCGGCGCTGAGACGGCGGCCACCAGCCCCGCCGCCGGCCCGGCCGGCGCCCCTGCGGCCAGCCCCAAGGCCAGCGCCCCTGAAGTCAGTCCGCCTGCCAGCCGGCCGGCCCGGCGCCCGGCCCGCAAGGGCTGGACCGTGTGCGCGGGCTCCTTCCGAGAACAGGCCGCGGCCCAAAAGTACGCCCAGCGGCTGAGCAAGAAGGGGCTGCCGGCCCGGGTCTCCCGGGTGGACCTGGGCGACAAGGGCGTCTGGCACCGGGTCTGTCTGGGCAACTTTTCCAGCCTGGCCGAGGCCCGCGCCAAGTCCAAGGTCTGGGAGCAGAAGAAGCTGATCCGGGCCTCCTACGTGCTGCCCTTGCGCTGAACCCTGGTTGCATGGATGATAAGCGGCTATGGTTTCTGCTCAGTGAGCTGGCCGCCCGGCTGGACATCGAGGTGCGGGTGGAGCCCCTGGCTGCGGAGGACGAGTACGCGGTGCGCGGTGGGCTGTGCTGGCTGCGGGGCCGTCCGGTGATCTTCGTGGAGCGGCGCCAGGAGCCCAGCCAACGCTGCCGCCAACTGGGCCTGGCCCTCCAGGGGCTGGCGTTGGAGGGGGTGTATCTGCGGCCGGCGGTGCGCGAGTACCTGGACGGGCTGGCAAGCGAGACTGCCCGGCCGGGCGAGGGAGAGGATTGATTTGAGCGCCAAGAAAAAGGGCAAGGAGCGCCTGGCCGAACTGGAGGGGCAGATCAAGGCCCGGGGAGTGCAGTTGTCCTACGAGAAGCTACAGTTCGCCGGCCTGCGCCTGAAGAGCGGCCTGTGCTGGTTCAAAGGCCGCTATTACCTGTTCGTGGACAAGGGCAAGCCGGTAAGTGAGTGCATCGAGCTGTTGGACAACGCCCTGGAGGAGTTGGAACGCCTGGAGGCCCAGGGCGGGCGCCCGCCCGAGGAGCCGGCCGGGGAGGAGCCCCGTGGGGCCTGAAGATCTGGCCGCGGCCATGATAAGAATCTGCCGCCTGGGCTGGCAGCAGGGCTATCTGGCCGCCGGCCAGGGCAACCTCTCGGCCCGCCTGACGGCCGAGAGCATCCTCATCACCCCCAGCGGCCGGGCCAAGGCCCTGTTGGAGCCAGACGATCTTCTGGAGGTGGGCCTGGACGGCCGGGTGATCCAGGGCCAGGGGCGGCCCAGCGGCGAGTTGCCCCTGCACCTGGCCGCCTACCGCCTGCGCCCCCAGACCGGCGCGGTGCTGCACGCCCACCCGGCCGCGGCCACGGCGCTCAGCCTGGCCGGATGTGAGTTGGACTGCGCGGCCCTGCCCGAGATGCTCTATCACCTGGGCCAGGTGCCCACCGCGCCCTATGCCACGCCCGCCACTCCGGACTGCGCCGCGGCGGTGGAGCCTTTCCTGGTCCGGCACCAGGCCCTTCTCCTGGACCACCACGGCACCCTGGCCCTGGGCCGGGACCTGGAGGAGGCCTGGCTGCTCACCGAGATGCTGGAGCACGCGGCCCAGACCCTCATCGCAGCCCAGAGCCTGGGCGGGGCCCGGCCCCTGCCGGCCGAGGAGCAGGCCCGCCTGCGCGCGGCCGGCTCGGGCCAGGAGGCCCGGCCTTCGCCCCTGGCCCAACGCCTGCAGCGGGTACACCTTGGGCTGAGCAACGAGTTCAAGGTGGAGAAGCGGACCCAGGACAGCCGCGGCCGCCTGCACCTGATCGCCGACGGCCTGCCCATCCAGAGGGTCAGCCTGCTGGAGCTCAAGGCCGGCGGCGGCCTGCGCGGCGGGCACTGGCACCGGCGCAAATACGAGTGGTTCTATTTGGCCGCGGGCCGCTGCCGGGCCCGCTTCCAGTGCCTGGCCACGGGCGAGCGCCTGGATCTGGAGTTGGTCGAGGGCGACCGGGTGGGCATACCGCCCGGCGTGGCCCACAGCTTTCAGGCCCTGAGCGACATGTGGTTCGTGGAGCTATCGGACCGGCCCTATGAGGCCGCCGACGACTTGATACACGAGGGGGTGCGCGCGTGAGCCAGGTCCTGGAACGCAGGCCGGCGCTCATCCTGGAGCAGGCCTGGTTTGAGCGCCTCTGTTAGGGCCGCCCGGGTTGACGTACCGCCGGCCCGGAGGTAAGTTTTCCCCAATAATCAACCAGGAAGCGGGCTTAGAGCAAGCGGGCCTGGGAAGGCCTGTCTAGTGCAGCACTTTCAGCTAAGGTGAAGGACGTGGAGCGAAGACTGCCCCCAGTGGCCCCGGAGATCGCCTCCCTGGTGCCCTACAAGCCCGGCAAGCCCATTGAGGAGTTGGAGCGGGAGCTGGGCATCAGCGGGGCCATCAAGCTGGCCAGCAACGAGAACCCCCTGGGCCCCTCGCCCAAGGCGGTCGAGGCCATGGCCCAGGCCCTGGGCGGTCTGCACCGCTACCCGGACGGGGCCGGCTACGTGTTGCGCGCGGCCCTGGCCCAGCGCTACGGCCTGCCCCAGGAGCAGATCGTGCTGGGCAACGGCAGCAACGAGATCATCGAGTTCCTCTGCCGGGCCTTCATCCGTCCGGGCGACCAGGCCCTGGCCGCCGCGCCCTCGTTTTTGATGTACAGCAAGCTGGTGCAGGTGGCCGGCGGCCGGCTCAAGGAGGTGCCCCTCAAGGACTTCCGTCTGGACCTCGCGGCCCTGCAGGAGGCCATAGAACCGCGCACCCGCCTGGTGTTTCTGAACAACCCGGACAACCCCGCGGGCACGGCCTTCAGCGGCCAAGAGCTGCAGGCCTTCCTGGACCAGACGCCGCCAGGGGTGCTGGTGGTGCTGGACGAGGCCTACATTGACTTTGCCGGCGATCCGGCGGTGGCCCAGGGCCCCGAGTTCCTGGGACACGCCACGCCCCTGGTGGTCATGCGCACCTTTTCCAAGTCCTACGGCCTGGCCGGCCTGCGCATCGGCTTCGCCCTGGCGCCGCTGGAGGTGGCCGGGCTGCTGCACCGGGTGCGCCAGCCCTTCAACACCTCCATCCTGGCCCAGGTGGCCGGCGCCGCGGCCCTGGCCGACGAGGAGTTTCTGCAGAAATCCCGCGAGCTGGTCTGGCAGGGGCTCCAGGATTTCTACGCCTGCTTTGAGCGCTTGGGCCTGAGCTACGTGCCCAGCCAGGCCAACTTCGTGCTGGTGAGGATTGGGCCCCGGGCCGGGGAGGTGGCCGAGGAGCTGCTGCGGCGGGGGATCATCGTGCGCAAGATGGGCTCCTACCAATTGCCCGAACACCTGCGGATCAGCGTGGGCCTGCCCCAGGAGAACCAGCGCTTCATCCGGCAGTTGACCGCCATCTTGGAGGGCTAGGCGCGGTGGTGGTGACCGTGGACGGCCCGGCCGGGGCGGGCAAGTCATCGGTGAGCCGGGCCCTGGCCGCGGCCCTGGGCTTCGCCTTTCTGGACACCGGGGCCCTGTACCGCGCCGTGGCCCTGGCCGCCAGCCAGAGCGGCCTGGACTTGGCCGACGAGGCTGCTCTGGCGGCCTGGCTGCCCGGCCTGGAGCTGGAGGCCCGGCCCCAGGGCGGGCGCTTTTTGGTGCTGCTGTCCGGCCAGGACGTGGAGCCCTTCATCCGCGGAGAGGCCATCAGCCAGGTGTCCAGCCAGCTCTCGGCCTTGGCCCCGGTGCGGTCCCGGCTGCTGGAGCTGCAGCGGGCCGCGGGACGGGCCGGGGACCTAGTGGCCGAGGGGCGCGACATGGGCACCGTGGTCTTCCCCCGGGCCGAAGCCAAGTTCTTTTTGACCGCCACGGACCAGGAGCGGGCCCGCCGGCGCTGGCGGCAGCTGCGCCGGGACGGGCGGGAGCCGGAGCTGGAGCAGGTGCTGGCCGAGATGCAGCGCCGCGACCAGCGGGACCAGGCCCGGACCCTGAGCCCCCTGCGGCCGGCCCCGGATGCGGAGGTGGTGGACTCCACCGACCTCAGCCTGGAGCAGGTGGTGGACCTTCTGCTGGGACGCATCAGTCAGTTGCGCCGGGGGCTGTCAGGACCCAATGAAACCTTGTAAAACCCGAGAATTTCTGGTAGGAAATCTAACTTTGGAACCCGCGGCGCCGGGATGCCCCTGCCCGAAGCCGCCATTAATAACCACTAGGGAATTGAAGCGAAGAACATGGCCGAAAACGATCTGACCAAAGACCAAACCCAGGACCAGGCCCCCCAGGCCTCCGCCCCCGCCGCCAGCGCCCCCCAGGAGGCGCCGGCACCTAAAGCCAAGTCCGAAGAGGACCTTACCCCCGAGGAGCTGGAAAAGGCCTACGAGCACTCATTCCGGACCATTCAAGAGGGCGAGGTGGCCAAGGGCACCATCGTGGCCGTGGAAAACGACTACGTGGTGGTGGACATCGGCTACAAGTCAGAGGGTCAGATCAACATAAATGAATTCCGCGACCAGGACGGCCATATCTCGGCCAAGGTGGGCCAGCAGGTGGACGTGCTCCTGGAGCGGGCCGAGGACGAGGACGGCACCATCATCCTGTCCAAGGACAAGGCGGCCAAGATCAAGGTCTGGGACGAGATAAGCCGGGTGTACAACGACGACGGCGTGATCCAGGGCACCATCGTGGGCCGGGTCAAGGGCGGCATGAGCGTGGACATCGGGGTCAACGCATTCCTGCCCGGCTCCCAGGTGGACCTGCGGCCGGTGCGCAATCTGGACGCCCTGATCGGCCAGAACTTTGATTTCAAGATCCTCAAGTTCAACAAGAAGCGCTCCAACATCGTGCTCAGCCGCCGGGTGCTCCTGGAGAGCGAGCGCGAGGAGAAGAAGCGCGACACCCTGCAGGTGCTGGAAGAGGGCCGGGTCATGAGCGGCGTGGTCAAGAACATCACCGACTACGGCGTGTTCGTGGACCTGGGCGGCATAGACGGCCTGCTGCACATCACCGACATGAGCTGGGGCCGGGTGGGCCATCCCTCGGAGATGTTCGCCATCGGCGACGAGATTCAGGTCAAGGTGCTCAACTTCGACCGCGAGCGGGAGCGGGTGAGCCTGGGCCTCAAGCAGCTCAAGGAAGACCCCTGGAGCCACGCCGCCGAGAAGTACCCGGTGGGCACGCGCGTCTCCGGCCGGGTGGTGAGCCTGGCCGACTACGGCGCCTTCGTGGAGGTGGAGGAGGGCATCGAGGGCCTGATCCACGTCAGCGAGATGTCCTGGACCCGCAAGGTGCGCCACCCCTCCAAGATCGTGAGCGTGGGCGACACCATCGAGGCGGTGGTGCTGTCCATCAACCCCGAGCAGAAGCGCATCAGCCTGGGCATGAAGCAGGTGGAGCCCAACCCCTGGGACGTCATCGCCGAGAAGTACCCGGTGGGCACCACCATCGAGGGCCGCATCAAGAACATCACCGACTTCGGCCTGTTCATCGGCATAGACGAGGGCATAGACGGCCTGGTGCACATCAGCGACGTCTCCTGGACCAAGCGCATCAAGCACCCCGGCGAGCTGTACAAGAAGGGCGACGAGGTGCAGGCCATCGTGCTCAACATCGACCGCGAGAACGAGCGCTTCTCCCTGGGCATCAAGCAGTTGGAAGGCGACCCCTGGGAGGAGATTCCCTACAAGTACCGCGTGGGCACCCGGGTCAAGGGCGTGGTCACCAACGTCACCGACTTCGGCCTGTTCGTGGAGCTGGAGGAGGGCGTGGAGGGCCTGGTTCACGTCAGCGAGATCGCCGACGACAAGATCAAGACCCCGGTGGGCATGTTCAACGTGGGCGACGTGATCGAGGCCAAGGTGGTCAGCGTCAACCGGCGCGAGCGCAAGATCGGCCTGTCCATGCGCCGCCTGGACGAGGAGGCCGAGCGCCAAGTGTACAGCGAGTATGTGAACTCCACCCAAGCCGCCACCAGCAACCTGGGCGCCCTCTTGAAGGAGGGCTTGGCCCAGAAAGAGGCTGAGGTCACGCCCGAGGCGGACGGGAAGCCGCAGGACGAGGAGGCTTCCGAAGAGTAGTCCTCTTTATCCAGAGGGCCGTATATGAAAAAGCACCCTTTGTTGCTGGCCTTGGGGGTTTGCGCCCTGATCGTGGCGGTATTCGCCGGCGGACTGCTCCTGATCAAGCAGCGCGGCGCGCCGGTGCTGTTCAGCGGCAAGGTGGGCGTGGTGCCCGTGTACGGTCTGATCGAGTACTCCCGGCCCTTCAATGAGTCCCTGATCAAGTTCCGCCGCGACAGTTCCATAAAGGCCATCGTGATCCGCATGGAATCCGGCGGCGGCGGGGTGGCGGCCAGCCAGGAGATGTACCGCGAGGTGGCGCGCACCGCCCGGGTCAAGCCGGTGGTGGGCTCCATGGGCGGGGTGGCGGCCAGCGGCGGCTACTACGTGCTGGCCCCCTGCAGCAAGATAATGGCCATGCCCGGCACCCTCACCGGCTCCATCGGGGTGATCATCAACATCCCCGACGCCCAGGAGCTGCTGCAGAAGATCGGCCTGAAGGTGCAGACCATGCGCTCCGGCGACCTCAAGGGCGCGGGACTGCCCTCCCGGCCTCTGTCCGAGGCCGAGCGGCGCAACATCCAGCAGCTCATCGATGAGACGCATAAGCAGTTCGTGGTCGACGTGGCCAAGGCCCGCCGCCTGGACCCGGCCGAGGTGGCCAAGATCGCCAACGGCGGGGTGTTCACCGGCCAGCGGGCCAAGCAACTCGGCCTGGTGGATGCTATAGGCAACTTCGAGGACGCCGTGGACTTGGCCGCCAGGCTGGGCGGCGTCAAGGGGCGCCCTGAGTTGGTTTGGCCCAGCGACGCCAAGAAGTCCTGGCTGGTGCGCATGCTGCGCGACGAGCTGCGCTCCCTGATCCGTGATGTGCTGGGCGAGCTGGGAGGCAGCAGCGGCCTGCAGTACCGCTACCAGCCGCCCAGCCCGGCCCCATGAGGCCCGGAGCCCAGCTCCACCCACTCGCTTTTGCCCGCGCCGCGGCCGCACCCCTGACCGCCCTGGGCTTCGTCTGGCGCCACAAGCGGTTGTGGTGGCTGACGACCCTGCCTTTCCTGGTAAACTTGGCCCTGTTCGCGCTGTTTTTCTGGTTCAGCTACACCCACTTGGGCCAGTGGGTGCGGGGTCTGTTACCCTCGGCAGAGAGCTGGTGGTGGCAGGCCCTGGCCTATCTGCTGCTGGTGCTCTTGGTCCTAGCCCTGCTGGCGCTGGAGGTTTATCTCTTCGCCGTGGTGGGGCGCATCATCTGTGAGCCTTTCCTGGATCTGCTCACCCGGCGCACCGAGCGCCTGGCCCAGGACATGCCCCTCGGCGCGGCCGCCCGAAGCGCCGGCCTGTTGCACGACCTGCTACGGGTGATTCGCCAGAGCATCCTGCGCCTGCTCCTGTTCCTGGCGGTGATGCTGCCTCTCTTATTGCTCAACCTGCTGCCCGGCCTGGGCGGTCTGATCTACGCGGCCCTGGCCTGGCTGGTCACCAGCTTCTTCCTGGCCCTGGAGTTCATGGACTACCCCCTGGACCGGCGGGGCCTGCGCCTGCGTGAGAAAATCGCCTATGTGCGGGGCATGGGCCTGGGCTGGCTGGGCTTCGGCAGCGCGGTGCTGGTCCTGGGCCTGGTGCCGCTGGTCAATTTCGCCTTGCTGCCCCTGGCCGCGGTAGGCGGGACCCTGCTGTATCTGCAACGGCCCCTGGCGCCCAAATCCTAGAGCAAATCACGGGCTCCTAAATTCCGCGGCAATACTCCACGATGGCCTGGACGTGAATGGCCGTGGTGTTCAGGAAGGGCAGCCCGAATTCGTCGCGGTCCAGTATCAAGGGAAGCTCGGTGCAACCCAGGATCACCGCATCGATCCCTTGGCTTTCTTTCAGGCGCCGCACGATGTCCAGCAGCTCCTGCCGGGTGGAGTCCTTGACGATCCCCAGCTCGATCTCGGCCATGAGCCGCTCCTGAATCAGCAGTTGGTCCTTCTCGCCCGGCGCCAGTACGGTCATGCCCCGGGGCCCAAAGCTTCGCTGGTACAGGTCGGACTGCATGGTAATGCGGGTGCCCAAAAGGCCCGGCCGGCGCAGACCCAGGGCCTGGGCCCGTTCGCGGACGGCTTCCACGATGCTGATCAGGGGCAGGGGCGAGCGTGCCTGCACCTGATCAAAGACCAGGTGAGGAGTGTTGGCGGCGATGGCCGCGAACTGGGCGCCGGCCCGGTGCAGGGCCAGGAGGCTATCCACCAGCAGATCAGCCAACCGATCCCGGTCCCCGGCCGCGAACAGGTCCAGGACCTGCCCCAGGTTCAGGCTGTGGATGAAAATTTCCGGATAATTGAAGCCGCCCCCGGGCTGGGCGAAGGCCCGGATTATACCTTTGTAGTAGTCCAAGGTGGACTCCGGGCCCAGGCCGCCCACGAGGCCGATTCTTTTCATAGCTTCCCCCCGCGGGTCTGATGGCGCGGATTACGCCGCGGCCGCCGCCTAAATCCTGAACTCCTCCACCGGCCCCGCGCCTTCGCGCAGGATCACCGGCTCGTCGTCCACCAGGCTGATAACCGAGGAGACCGCGCCCGGCACCGGCCCGCCGTCCACCACCAGGTCCAACTGACGCCCCAGAGCCTGCTCGATCTCCCAGGCGTCCCGCAGCTCGCGGCCCTCGGGGTCGGTGGCGCTGGCGCTGGCCAGGGGCCGGCCCAGGGCCTCCACGATGGCCAGGGGGATGGGATGGTTGGGCACCCGGATGCCAGCGGTCTTGCGCCGGGTCAGCATCATCTTGGGCACCTCGCGGGAGCCGGAGAGGATGAAGGTGTAGGGTCCGGGCAGCAGCCGGCGCAGGGTCTTGTAGGCGTAGTTGGTCACCAGAGCGTAGCGGCTCAGGTCCTTCAGGTCCGGGCAGATGAAGGAGAAGGGCTTGCTTTCGGGCTGGCGCTTGATCTGGTGCAGGCGGCGCAGGGCCTTCTTGTTGGTGATGTCGCAGCCCAGGCCGTAGATGGTGTCCGTGGGATAGGCCACCACCCCGCCGTCCTCCAACACCGCCGCTACTCGCTTGATCAGGCGGAGTTGGGGATTCTCCGGGTTAATCTCTAGGATCACCGTCGCCCTCTGTTCCTGCCCCCAGGTTAAGCCCCCCGCCGGGGCGGAAGCAAGAAGTAGTCAACGGCGCCCAGATGCGTCCAGAGCCGCGCGGCGGCGCGGGCAAGGGATGCGCTACAGGCCCAGCTCGTCGCTGATGGCGGCCATGGCCTCCACGGCCAGGGCGCTGAACTCAGGCAGGGGGATGCCCAGTTGTTCGCAGAGCAGGATGTGCTCGCGGTTGACGCTGGCCGCGAAGGCCTTTTCCTTCATGCGCTTGGTCACGCTCTTGGGCTTGACGCTGGCCAGCTTCTTGTCCGGATAGACTAGGGTGGTGGCGATCACCAGGCCGGTGATGGTCTCGCCGGCGGTGAGGGCCAGGTCCAGGGGGGTGCGCCGCGCCAGGCCCAGGTTCTCGGCGTTGTGGGCCTTGACGGCCTCGATAATCTCCGCCGGCGCGCCGCTGGCGGCCAGAACCTCGGCGCTCAGCAGGCCGTGGCGGGCCATGTCCTGGGCGGTCTGTTCGTAGTCCAGGTCGTGCAGCAGCCCGGCCAGGGCCCAGGTGTCTTGGTCCTGGTCCAGGCGGCGGGCCAGGGCGCGCAGCACCGCGGCCGAGGCCAGGCTGTGCTTGAGAATGCGCTCGTCGCTGACCCGGCTCTTGAGCAGCTCCAGGCCGGCCGCGAAGTCCATGGCTAGCCTGCGGCGGCCAGGCGGCGGGTCTTTTTCTTCAGGCGGGAGATGCGGCGGCGCAGGCTGGCCACCTTCTTCTTGTCCCCGGCCCCGCGGGCCTCCTGGCGCTTGGTTTTCAGGCCCCGGATATGGCCCTTGACCTCGTGGACCTCCTTGGCGAAGAGCTTGGCGCCGGATTCCTCGCTGATGCCCAGCCCAGCCTTGATGGCCGCCAGCAGCTCCTCTTTGTTCATGCCGTGCACGCCCACGATGCCGCCCAGTTCCAGGGCGTACTCGCGCAGCTCCTTGGCGGTCATCTTTTCCAAGGGCTTCTTGGGTTGGGGCGCTTGTTTGGCCGGGGCCGCTGCCTCCGCGGCCTGCTCCTTGGGCTCGTCTGCCATGATCGTCCTCTCTGCAAAATCCTCAGGCCGTCGGCGGCCTTGTCCGCTGTTTCCGCTAGGTGGAGGAGTTTACTCGCTGGAGCTGGCCTTTTCAACAAATTTCAAAAACGGCGTAAACAGGTCCAGGGGCAGCGGGAACAGGGTGGTGGAGTTGTTCTCGCTGGCGACCTCGCGCAGGGTCTGCAGATAGCGCAGTTGCAGGGCCTGGGGGTGGGCGGAGATTATCTCCGCGGCCTTGGCCAGCTTTTCGGCCGCCTGGTACTCGCCTTCGGCGTTGATCACCTTGGCCCGCCGCTCGCGCTCCGCCTCGGCCTGGCGGGCCATGGCCCGCTGCATCTCCTGGGGCAGGTCTATGTGCTTGACCTCCACGGTGCTCACCTTGATGCCCCAGGGGTCGGTGTGCTGGTCCAGTATCTGCTGCAGCTCGCCGTTGATCTTATCCCGCTCGCTGAGCAGGTCGTCCAGCTCCACCTGTCCGCAGACGCTGCGCAGGGTGGTCTGGGCCAACTGGCTGGTGGCGAAGAGATAGTTCTCCACCTGGACCACCGCGTTGACCGGGTCCATGACCCGGAAATAAATCACCGCGTTCACCTTGATCGAGACGTTGTCCCGGGTGATGACGTCCTGGGGCTCCACGTCCATGGCCACGGTGCGCAGGCTCACCTTGAGCATGCGGTCAATGATGGGGATGAGGATGATCAGGCCCGGACCCTTGGCGGCGATCACCCGGCCCAGGCGGAAGATCACCCCCCGCTCGTACTCCTTGAGCACGCGCAGCGAGGTGGCCAGGAACAGGATGACCAGGATCACCACCGGCAGCAGGCCGCCCAAGATGGCATTGAAGAAACCTACGACGCCGCCCATGTCTAATGTCCTCCTCCCTCTGGCGAGGGTTTGGGTTTATTTCCTCTCCGGGGGCCCGGCCGGATCCACCTCCACCGTCAGCCCGCGCGCGGCCGTGACCACCACCTCCTGGCCGGGCGCCAGGGGGGCCTGGCTCTTGAAGCCCCACAGCTCGCCCAGCACCCGCACCCGGCTCTGGTCCACCACCACGCCGCGGGAGCCGATGAGCCCCTCCTGGCCGGTGACGCTCTTCTTGAGCTGGGCCCGGCCGGCCAGATAGGCCACCCCGCCGAAAAAGGCGATGACGCAAAGCGCGGTGGGCACCAGCACCACCAGCGAGACGGCGAGCACCGTCTCGCCTGATTCGAAGAGCATGATGGAGCCCAGGATCAAGGACACCGCCCCGCCCAGGGAGAGCAGGCCGTAGGAGGTGACCTTGATCTCGGCGAAGAACAGCACCACCGCCAGGCCGATCAGGGCCAGGCCGGCGTAGCTCACCGGCAGGGCGCTCATGGCGAAGAAGGCCAGGATCAGGCTCAGGCCGCCGATCACCGCCGGGAACACCGCGCCGGGATGGCTGAGCTCGAAGTAGATGCCGGCCAGTCCGATCATCAAAAGGATGTAGGCCAGGTTGGGGCTGGCCAGGGCAGAGAGCAGCTTGTCCCGCCAGCCGGGCTGGTAGAAGCGCAGGGCCTTGCCTGCGGTGGCGATCTTCTTGGGGCCGTCGCTGGTGGCCGCAGTACGGCCCTCAAGGGCCTTTAGCAGGCTGCCCAGGTCCCGGGCCACCAGGTCAACCAGCTTTAGCTCCAGGGCCTGGGTGGCGTCGAAGCTCACGGACTTGGTGATCATCTCCTCGGCCAGCTTGGGGTCGCGGCCGCGCCGCTTGGCCAGGCTCACGGCCAGGGCCTTGAGGTCGCTGATAACCTTCTCGCCCATGGTGCCCTTGATGTCGCCGCCGCCGGCCCCCACCGGGTGGGCCGCGCCCAGGTGGGTGGCCGGGGCCATGGCCGCCAAGGGCGCCGCCAGCACCAGGAAGGCGCCGGCGCTGGTGGCCCGGGCGCCGGGCGGGGCCACGTACACCACCAGGGGCAGGGGGAAAGCCATGATCTCCTTGACCATGAGGCGCATGGATTCGGCCAGGCCGCCGGGGGTGTCCACCTGGATCACCACCAGGCTGGCCTGGGCCTCCAGGGCCTTTTTCAAGCCGGCGCGCAAATACTCGGTGGAGCCGGGGTTGATGGTGTCGGCCAGCTCGATCACCCATACCGGGCCGGCGCCGGCCGGAGGCGTTTCGGCCACGGCGGCCGGGACGGCCAGGGTCAGGGCGATCACCATCAGAATCAGGGCCAGGCGGGCTTGCATGGCCGGGCCTCCTGGGTTTAACTCTAGCGCAGGGCCCGCACCAGAGCCTTGAGGTCCGCGTAGGCCTGGGCCTTGGCCTGGGGCGTGCGCAACAGATAAGCCGGATGATACGTGGGCAGCAGCGGCACGCCCAGGGCCTGGCTCCAACGGCCCCGCAACCTGCCCATGGACGCGTCGCCGCCCAGCAGGGCGTGGGCCGCGGGCCGGCCCAGGGTGCAGATGGCCCGCGGGGCCACGGCCCGCACCTGGGCCTCCAGGAACGGGCGGCAGGCGGCCGCCTCCTCGGCGCGGGGGTCGCGGTTGTTCGGCGGCCGGCACTTGACGATGTTGGTGATGTACACCTCTGCCCGCGCCAGCCCCACCGCGGCCAACATGCGCTCCAGCAGTTTGCCGGCCGGCCCCACGAAGGGCTCGCCCTGCTGATCCTCCTGGGCGCCGGGGCCCTCGCCGATGAACATCAGACGGGCGTCCTCGGGCCCGGCGCCGAAGACGATCTTCTTGCGCCCTTGGTGCAGGGGGCACCTAGTACATTCTCCCATCCAGGCCCGTATCTGCGCAAGGCTGCGCCCGGACGCGAAGGGCCCGGCGGGCAGGACCAGGCTCAGCAGCTCGTCCATCTCCTGGCGGGAGCCGGCCACCCGGGTGAGCCCCAGGCGGCGGCGGCAGGCGAGATTGTCAGTGAGACTGCGCAGGCGGGAGTCGGCGTCCACGTCAGGATGCGTTCCCCAGCAGGCGGACCACCCGGTCCAGCAGGCGCTGGGCCACCTCCAGCTTGCTCATCAGGGGCAGGGACTCCACCTCGCCCTCGGGGGTGAGGAAATGCACCCGGTTGGTGGCCACGGCGAAGCCCGCGTCCGCCGCGCTCACGTCGTTGGCCACGATCAAGTCCAGGTTCTTGGCCTTGAGCTTGGCCGCGGCGTGCTTTAGCACCTGCTCGGTCTCAGCCGCGAAACCCACCAGAACCTGGCCCTTTTTCTTTTTCCCCAGGGCGGCCAGGATGTCCGGGGTGGCCTCCAGGGTGCAGGCGCCGGCCGGGCCGGATTTTTTTACCTTCTGGGGCTGGCGGTCCGCGGGACGGAAATCGCTGACCGCCGCGGCCTTGATGATCACCTGTTGCTGGGGCGCCCGCGCCAGGACCTCCCGGGCCATGTCTTCGGCCGAGGTGACGCGCACCGCCTCCACCTGCGCCGGCGGCTCCAGGTGGCTGGGGCCCAGCACCAGGCAGACCTTGGCCCCCCGGCGAAGGGCGGCGCGGGCGATCTCTATGCCCATGCGGCCCGTGGAGGGGTTGGAGATGTAGCGCACCGGGTCCAGGTGCTCGCGGGTGGGGCCGGCGGTGACCAGCAGGTTGACCCCGGCCAGGTCCTGGGGGCTGAGCAGGCGCCAGACGGCCTCGGCGACGGCCGCCGCCTCCAGCATGCGCCCCGGGCCCTCCTCGCCGCAGGCCGTGCGTCCCTGGGCCGGGCCCGCCACGCGCACCCCCCGGGCCCGCAGGCGGGCCAGGTTCTCGGCCACGGTGAAGTGGGCGAACATCTGGGGGTTCATCGCCGGGGCGATCACGACCGGCGCGGTGGTGGCCAGCAGCAGGGCGCAGAGCAGTTCGTCGGCCAAGCCCACAGCGGCCTTGGCGATGAAGTTGGCCGTGGCCGGGGCCACCACCACGACCTGGGCCCAGCGGGCCAGCTCGATGTGGCCGATGGCGGCCTCCTGCTGAGCGTCGAACCAGTCGCCGGGCACCGGGTGGCCGGTGAGGGCGGCGAAGGTCAGCGGCCCCACGAAGCGCCGGGCGGCCTCGCTCATCACCACCCGCACCTCAGCCCCCTGCTGCACCAGCAGGCTGGCCAGCTCGGCGGCCTTGAAGGCGGCGATGCCGCCGGTGACCCCCAAGAGAACGCGCGGTTTTTCGGGCGCTAGTTCCATGGGACCTACAGAGTAGGCGCCACCCAGATGGAGACCTCGGTGGACAGAGTGCCCTCCACGATCTGGATGATGGCCGTCTTGCCCTTCTTGGCGAAGAACAGCGCCACCCGCGGGTATTTGTAAGTGCCCTGCAGCACCCAGTTGTCCTTCTGCATGGTGTCCACGAAGAAGTTTATCAGGCTCTCCACCTCCAGGTTGTCCGTGAACACCAGCACCCCAGCCTTGAATTTGCCCGCCCGGAAGATCAGGGACCGCTTGGTGTCCAGCTTGAGCTGGTTGGGCACCTGGATGTCGTCAAAGTCATAGTAGCGTCCCACCGCGCCCTGGGAGGCCTGTCCGGCCGCGGCCCCGGCCTGTTGGCCCTGGGCCCCGCCGGGCTGGGCCGAGACCGGCTGGGATTGGAAGATTGAGCAGCCCGCGCCCAGGCCCAGGCCCAGGATCAAGATCGCCGCGATTGCTATCTTCGCCAGGTTCATATCGGCATCTCCTCGCCGCGAGGGTCGCCCCCTCACGGATCGTAGCGTCCCAGCACCAGCTCCGCCAGGGGCTTGCGCGAGGACTGGGGATTGCCAGGGCCCGGGCGCCCCAGGGCCAGCACGGCCATCAGCTCCAATTCTTCTCCCAGGCCCAGCACCTGGCGCACCTGGGCGGCGCTTTTAAGTATCTCGCCCAGCCAGACCGCGCCCAGGCCGGCGCCGTGGGCCATGAGCAGCATGTTCTGCAGACAGGCGCCGATGGACTGATGGTCCTTGACCTCATGGTACATGGAGGGAAGGTGTGCGAAACAGCAGATCAGGGCGGCGGCGCCCTGGATGATCTTGCCGTAGCGGGTCAGGGGCGCGATCTGGTCCTTGACGGCCGGCTCCGCCACCACCGCGAAGCGCCAGGGCTGGTTGTTCTGGCCGCTGGGGGCCCAGCGGCCGGCCTCCAGCACCATCTCCAGCTCCTGCTCACTCAGCGGCTGGCCGCTATAACGGCGCACGCTGCGGCGGGTCTTGATCAGGCGTAGAACTTCCGCCGGTTCCAAACGGGCCCTCCTTATCCTGGCCGGAATGTTAGCAAGCGGGCCCAGGGGCGTCAAGCGCCCGTCCTGGCGGGCGAAACCACCTTGCTTAGCGTGCAGGGTGCGGCTAGACTGGCAAGGTGGGGCTCCGGACGGGGCCTTTTCTCTAGCCTGGCAAGACGGCGATGCAGAGATTTTGCTGCCTCATAACCCTGTTGACCTTGGCCCTGGCCGCCCTGCCGGCCCTGGCCGCGGACTACGGCGGCTCCGTGGTCATCGGCACCATCGGCGACGCCACTTCCATGATCCCCATGATCACCTCGGACTCGGCCAGCCACGAGATGAGCGGGCTGGTCTATGACGGCCTCTTGAAATACGACAAGGATCTCAACCTGGTGGGCTCCCTGGCCGAATCCTGGACTGTGAGCCCGGACGGCTTGACCATAACCTTCAAAATACGCAAGGGCGTGCGCTGGCAGGATGGCAAACCCTACACCGCGGCCGACGCGCTGTTTAACTGGCGCTTCATGGTGGACCCCAAGACTCCCACCGCCTATTCCGGGGACTACTTAAAGGTCGAGGACGCAGCCGCGCCGGACGATTACACCTTTGTGGTGCATTACAAAGAGCCCTTCGCACCGGGCCTGGCCTCCTGGACCCTGTCCCAGATGCCCCGCCACCTGCTGGAGGGCCGGGACGTGCGCGCCTCGGAACTCAACCGGCGCCCCCTGGGCACCGGGCCCTACAAGTTCGAGCGCTGGGACCCCGGCGCCCGGGTGGTGCTCCGCTACAATCCGGACTATTGGGAAGGCCGGCCCAACCTGGACCAGGTCACCTACCGGGTGATTCCGGACATGGCCACCATGTTCCTGGAGCTCAAGGCCGGCGGCCTGGATTGGATGGGGCTCACGGCCCTGCAATACAGTCGGCAGACCAATAGCCAGTATTTCAAAAAAAGCTTTAAGAAATATAGGTATGTATCATCTGCATATACCTATTTAGGCTACAACCTGAAAGACTCCCGCTTTACCGACCGCCGGGTGCGCCAGGCCCTGTCTTATGCCATAAACAAAAAGGAGATCATAAAGGGCGTGCTCTTGGGCCTGGGCCAGGTCTGCACCGGGCCCATCAAGCCTGGCACTTACTGGTACAATCCCAACGTGCCCCGCTTTGACTACAACCCGGCCAAGGCCAAGGCCCTGCTGGCCGAGGCCGGCTGGAAGGACAGCGACGGCGACGGCGTCCTGGACAAGGCCGGGCGGCCCTTTGAGTTCACCATCCTCACCAACCAGGGCAACTCCTATCGGGCCAACACCGGCGTGATCATCCAGCAGCGCCTGGTTCAGATCGGCATTCGGGTGAAGCTCAGGACTGTGGAGTGGGCCGCCTTTATCAAGGAGTTCGTGAACAAGGGCCGCTTCGAGGCGGTGCTATTGGGCTGGAGCATCTCGCCGGACCCGGACCAGTTCGACATCTGGCATTCGTCCAAGGCCAAGCCGGGCCAACTCAACTTTACCTTTTACAAGAACCCCGAGGTGGATCAACTGCTGGTGGCCGCCCGCCGCACCTTTGACCGCGCCGAGCGCAGGGCCCTGTTGTTTAAACTGCAGGAGATTTTGGCCGAGGATCAGCCCTACACCTTCCTGTACGTGGCCGACGCCCTGCCCATCCTGGCCGCCCGCTTCCAGGGCATAGAGCCTGCGCCGGCGGGCATCTCCTACAACTTCATCCGCTGGTGGGTGCCCAAGGCCCTGCAGAAACCGGCCCTGACGAGGTAGGCCGTGCTCACCTATCTGGCCAAACGCCTGGGCATGATGATCCCGCTGTTGATCGGCATCACCTTCATCAGTTTTTTGATCATGCACCTGGCCCCTGGCTCGCCCACGGACCTGGCCACGGACCTCAATCCAAAAATGAGCGAGATCGCCAAGGAGCGCCTGACCAAGCTCTACGGCCTGGACAAGCCCCTGCCCGTGCAGTACTGGAACTGGCTCAAGCGCCTGGCCGTGCTGGACTTCGGCCGCTCCTTCGCCCCGGACGGCCTGCCGGTGCTGAGCAAGATCGCCGCCCGCCTGCCGGTGACGGTGAGCATCAACATCCTGTCAATGATGCTGGTGTTCTTTCTGGCGGTGCCCATCGGCGTGTACTCGGCCACCCACCGCGGCTCGGCCTTTGACCAGGCCACCACGGTCTTCGTGTTCGTGGGATTTGCCACGCCCACCTTCTGGCTGGCCCTGCTGTGCATGATTCTGTTCGGGGTGCAGTTGGGCTGGCTGCCCATCAGCGGCATCAAGAGCCTGAACCACGGCCAGCTACCCTGGTGGGGCCAGCTCTTGGACTACGCCCGGCACCTGGCCCTGCCGGTGATACTTTCGGCCTTCACCTCCCTGGCCGGCATGAGCCGTTACATGCGGGGCAACATGCTGGAGGTGATCCGCCAGGACTACATCACCACCGCCCGGGCCAAGGGCCTGCCCGAGCGCCAGGTCATCTACAGCCACGCCATGCGCAACGCCATGATGCCGGTGATCACCATTCTGGGCCTGTCCGTTCCCGCCCTGATCGGCGGCTCGGTGATCTTCGAGTCCATCTTCGCCATACCCGGCATGGGCAAGCTGTTCTACGACTCGGTGCTGGCCCGGGACTACCCGGTGGTCATGGGCGGGCTGGTGATCGGCGCGGTGCTGACCCTGGTGGGCAACCTGCTGGCCGACCTGGGCTACGCCCTGGCCGACCCGCGCGTGAGGGCCTCATGAGCGGCGGCGGGCAGTACCAGGGCCTGTGGGGCGAGTTCACCGGCAGCATGGGCAAAAACCGCCTGGCCCTGCTGGGCCTGGTGGTGGTGGTGGGGCTGGTGCTGGTGGCGCTGGTGGCCCCCTGGCTGGCCCCCCACGACCCTAACGCCATTGACGTGGACGCCATTCTCCTGCCTCCCAGCCCGGCGCATCCCTTTGGCACCGACGAGCTGGGCCGCGATGTTTTTTCGCGCATGATCATGGGCTCCCGGGTGAGCCTGGAGGTGGGGCTGGTCTCGGCCGGCCTGGCCACCTTGATCGGCGTGATCCTGGGCGCCCTGGCCGGGTTCTACGGCGGCTGGGTGGAGGCGGGCATCATGCGCTTCACGGATATGATGCTCTGCTTCCCCACCTTCTTCCTGATCCTGGCCGTGATCGCCCTGCTGGAGCCGTCCATCATCAACATCATGGCCGTGATCGGCCTGACTTCCTGGATGGGGGTGGCCCGCCTGGTGCGCGCCGAGTTCCTGACCCTCAAGGAGCGGGAGTACGTGCTGGCCGCCAAGAGCCTGGGGGCCGGGGACCTGCGCATCATCTTCCGCCACATCCTGCCCAACGCCATGGCCCCGGTGCTGGTGGCCGCCACCCTGGGCGTGGCCGGGGCTATATTGGTGGAGAGCGGGCTGTCCTTCCTGGGCCTGGGCGTGCAGCCGCCGGCCGCCTCCTGGGGCAACATCCTCAACCAGGGCAAGGCCAACATCGAGATCGCCTGGTGGCTGAGCCTGTTCCCGGGCCTGGCCATCCTGGTCACGGTCCTGGGCTACAACCTGCTGGGCGAGGGCATAAGAGACGCCCTGGACCCCCGGCTGCACTAGAGGGCGGGGCTGTCTGGACGTTCGGCCGCGACCAGGCCATATTCCGAACCCACATCCGCAGAGGAGGAACCACATGCCTTTCGTGAACGTCAAGATAGCCAAAGGTCCGGTGACCGCCGAGCAGAAGCAGCAGGTGATCGCCGGCATGACCGAGGTCCTATTCAGGGTCCTGGGCAAGAAGCCCGAGAGCACCGTGGTGCTTATTGAGGAGATTTCCTCGGACAACTGGGGCAAGGGCGGTGAGAGCCTAACCACGCTCTGGACCCGCCAGAAGTAGCTGTCCGGGGGCTGGCGGGGGGCGGCCTGGAAACAAGCGCCAAAACCAGTACAATGAACCGGACGCCGCGCCGGGCCCGCCCAGAGGGCGGCTGCTCGGCCCGCGCGCCCTTGGCCTGCCTGCCCAGAATCTGCGCCGCGCCCAGGGGCGCTCGGCGGACTCGTTTATCCGGCCCCTTGCTTTTCATATGCAAAAGAGGGCGAGCATGATCGTACGCAACCTGGAGCACCCGGACACCCAGGCCACCCGCTACCAGGCCCACGGCGGCGGGGTGGCCCACATGATCCTGGACGTGCGCCGTCAACTCTCCACCTTGATGTTCCTGGCCCATGCCGTGGTGCCGCCGGGCGCCTGGCTGGAGGGGCATGCGGACCCCATGGAGGAGATTTACATCATACAGAGCGGCGGCGGCCTGATGCAGGTGGACAAAGACAAGCAGGAGGTGGGGCCCGGCGACGCCATCCACATCCCCATCGGCGCCTGGCACGAGTTGACCAACATCGGTCAGGAGGATTTGACCATCCTGGTGGTGGCCGGCCTGGTGCCGCCGCCGGGCGGGGAAATCTGAGGAGGGCCGGCGCCGGGCGCGGGTAAAAAACAGGGGAGCCCTTTTCCCCTTCAGTCCTGAAAGGGTCCCCCCAGACTAAAGAAAAGGGCTCCCCCTGCCGAACTAGTGCCGGTAGTGCCGGATGAGCCCGGCCACCACGCCCAGCACCCGCACCTCTTCGTGGCGCAGGATGATGGGCTCCATCTGGGCGTTGGCCGGCTCCAGGCGGATATGGTCGCGCTCCAGGTAAAACTTCTTCAGGGTCACGTCGCGCTCGTTGATCAGGGCCACCACGGTCTGGCCGTTCTCGGCGGTGCGGCGCTCCTCCACCACGATGATGTCCCCGGGGCGGATGTGCTCGTCGATCATGGACGAGCCCTGCACCTGCAGGGCAAAGGTGCGGAAGCTGCCCAGCATATTCTTGGGAATGGAGACCGTGCGCTCGTCCAGGACCGCCTCCATGGGCGCGCCGGCCTGCACCAGGCCCAAGAGGGGCACTTCCACCTCCTGCAGGTCGATCTCGAAACAACCCAGGTCGGCCAGCGTGATTGACGGCATGCTGCTTCTCTTCATGGTTAAACCTCAGCTCCGCGGTGCTTTCAGGGATACATCCAGAACCTTGGCCGGCTGGTCCAGGGTCTTATAGCCGTGACGCTGGCCCGCGGGTATGAAATAGGCGTCGCCGGGGCCCAGCTTTTTTTGCTCCTGGCCGATGAACATTTCCATCTGGCCATCCAGCACCAGGCCGCACTGGTCAAAATCATGCTCGTGCCCTGCGTCTTCTTGGCCCGGGCCTATCTCCATGCAGGCCATGATCAGGTCGTTGCCGATCTCCACCTTGCTCTTGATGCCCGGCCTGAACTCTGCCAGTTGCACATTGTCCAACGTCCAGAAACCCATGCCTGTCTCCGCCCTAGCAAAACATTTGTATATGCAACTATTGTTTAGTACACTAAACATGTGTCGGGGTTAAGTCAAGCAAAAAGTGCGCTCTTTACCGGTATCAGGCGGGTTGCTATAGTGCCAGGCATGATCATTGACGTGCATACCCATGTCTTCCCGCCGGAGGTGATGGCGGACCGCCAGCGTTTTTGTAAGGCAGAACCGGCATTTGCCAGCATATACTCCGATCCGGCCGCGCCCATGGTAGACGCCCCGGGCCTCATCGCGGCCATGGACCAGGCACGGGTGGACCTGTCCTGGGCCGTGGGCTTCCCCTGGCAGCAGGCCGAGCACGCCCGCCTGCACAACGACTACGTGGCCGCGGCCGTCAAGGAGCACCCCTGGCGCCTGCGCGGCCTGGCCTGCGTGCACCCGCCCGCGGCCTGGGCCCTGGCCGAGGCCCAGCGCGCCCTGGGCCTGGGCCTGCACGGCCTGGGCGAGCTGGCCTTTTATGACCAAGACCTGGACCTGGCCAGCCTGGCCCCGCTGTGCGGCCTGGCCGCTGAGGCCGGCGCGCCGCTCTTGCTGCACACCAATGAACCGGTGGGCCGCGTCTACCCGGGCAAGGCGCCCATGACCCTGGCCCGGCTCTACGCCTTGATCAAGGCCCATTCGGCCACCAGGCTGGTGCTGGCCCACATGGGCGGCGGCATCTTCTTTTACGCGGCGCTGAAAAAGGAGGTGCGGGCGGCCCTGGCCAACGTGTGGCTGGACACGGCGGCCGCGCCCTTCCTGTACCGGCCGCGGGCCTACGGCCTGGCCGTGGAGCTCATGGGCGCGGACAGGGTGCTCCTGGGCAGCGACTATCCCCTGCTGCCCGTAGAGCGCTACCGCAAGGAGCTGACCTCCGCCGAGGCGGGTCTGAGCCCCGCGGACCTGGACATGGTCCTGGGGGGCGCGGCGGCCCGCCTGCTGCCCTGAGCCGTGGCCGGCCTCACCATCCTGCACGCGGCTGATCTGCACCTGGGCGGGCCCGTGGCCGCCCCGGACGCGGCCCTGGCGTCCCTGGCCGCCAACGCCCGCAACGAAGCCTTGGAACGCCTGCTGGTCCTCTCGCGCCAGGAGGACGTGCGCCTGGTGCTCCTGGCCGGCGACGTGTTCCACTCGCCCCAGCCGCCCCTGACCGCGGTGCTGGCCCTGGAAAAGGCCCTGGCTGCCTGGCGGGACATGGGGGCCGCGGTCTGCATCGCGCCGGGCAACCACGACCCCTGGCTGCCCGGCGGGGTGTGGGCCTCCTGGCCGGCGGCCGAGGGGCTGATGATATTCGACCCCCAGGGCGGCGGCCTGGACCTGCCCGAGCTGGGCCTGTGGGTGGCCGGCGTGGGGCACGAGTCAGCCGCGGTGCAGGAGGACCTGGCGCCCCGCCTGCCCGCGCCGCCGACCGGGCGGGTGGGCCTGGCCGTGCTGCACGCCAGCCTGGAGCGCTCCCTGGCCGGCACCAGCCATCTGCCCTTTGCCCCCACCCGCCTGGAGACCCTGACCAGGGCGCCTTTTGCCCTTTGGGCCCTGGGGCACATACACATCCCCCAGGAGGTGGCCCCGCGCCGGGTGATCTACGCGGGCTGCCCTCAGGGCGCCCACCTGGGCGAGTCCGGCCCGCGCGGAGCCTGGCTCATCCGCCTGCAGGGCGCGGTGACGGCTGTGGAGTTCGCGCCCCTGGCCCCGCTGGTATTCGCGGATCTGGCCTACGACGATCTCATGCCCCAGGCCACGCCGGCCCAGCTCATCGCGCGGGTTCGCCAGGACCTGCCGCCGGCCGCGGCCGCCTGGCCTAGCCAGGTCTGCCTGCGCCTGGGCCTGTCTGGCCCCTCGCCCCTATGGCAGCTCTGGCAGCGCCAGGAACCGGCGGAGCCGGCCGCGGCGCTCAAAAAAGAACTGAGCCTGGCCGGTCTGGTGCTGGCGGCCGGGGGCCTGTGCCCGCCCCTGGACCCCGCGGCCCTGGCCCAGCGGCCGGACGTGCTGGGCCGGCTGCTGGTCCTCATGCAGCGGGCCGAGCAGGATGACGGGTTCCTGGCCGAGCTGGAGGCCCGCCTGGCCGGAGGCCTGCACCCCGAGGCTCAACGCCTGAGCCGGGATGAGCGCCTGGCGCGGCTGCGGAGCCTGCTGCTCCAAGTCCGCTGGCTGGCCTTGCAAGGCCTGTGGCAGGGGGAGGGCAGCGATGCGGCTTGAGCGCCTGGCGGTGGGCGGCTTCGGCCGGCTGCCGGCCGGCCTGGATATGTCCCTGGCGCCGGGTCTGAACTTGGTGCTGGCGGCCAACGAGCGGGGCAAGACTACCCTGGCCGAGTTCATCGCCGGCCTATTCTACGGCTTCGGACCGCGCCGGGGCGGGGTGCATCCCTATCAGCCCTGGGCCGGCGGCGATACCACCGGCGGCGAGGCCGAATATGTCCTGGCCGACGGCCGGCGCTTCACCCTGCGCCGCCATATGGGCAAGGGCCCGGAGCAGTTATTGCTGCTGGATGAGCAGGGCCGGCGCCTGGACCTGGCCGGCCGGCAGCCGGGCGAGCTGCACCTGGGCCTGAACCAGGGGCCCTTTCTCACGGTGAGCCGCATTCGCCTGGAGGACCTGCAACAGGCCGTGTATGCCGGCGGCGGCGGCAAGGAGCTGGAGGCCACCCGGCAGTGGTTGGCCGGCTATTTCTTTGTGGAGGCAGCCACCCGGGGCCAGGTGGCCAACCCGGTGAGCGTGCGCCAGGCCTGGCAGCAGGAGCGGGAGGGGCTCTACTCAGCGGACCGCCGCAAGGGCAAACAGGGCGTGACCCTGGCCGCCGAGATCAGCGCGGCGCAGGATGCTTTGGCCCAGGCCCAGGCCCGCGAGGAACAGGCCCGGCAGTTGCAGGCCCAGGGCCAGGACCTGGCCCGGGAGCAGGCAGCCCAGGAGGCAGGACGCGAGGCGGCCCGGCAGGACTTGCAGGCCGCCTGCCAGGCCCAGGAGCAGGCCCAGAACCTGGCCCGGAGGGATCAGTTGGCGGCCGAGATAGCCGCCCTGGAAGGGCAGGGCCTGGCCTCCGAGGAAGCCGAAGCCAAGGCCCGGGACCTTGAGCGCGAGGCCGCCGCGGCCGAGGGCCGGGCCCAGCAGGCCAGCCAGGCCGCGGCCCAGGCCCGGCAGGGGGCCCAGGCGCAGGCCGGCGGCCGGGAGCCCGAGACCCTGGGCCAGGAGCTGGACGGCCTGGCCGCCCGCCTGGCTGAGCTGAAGGCGCAAGGGCGGCACCTGGCGGAGCAGGGGGGGCGGATCGAGCGCCGCGCGCAGGCCCTGGCCGGGCAGTGGGGCCTGGACACAGCCGGTCTGGCCGGCCTGCCCGCGGAGCTGCCCTACGGCCTGCAAAGCCTGCGTCAGGCTGCGGCCGCCTCGCGCCAGGAGGCGGCCCAGGCCGAGCAGGAGCTAACCTCGCTGCCACCTGCACCGCCGGCCCGCGCCTGGCTGCTGGGCGTGGCCCTGTTGGTGCTGGTGGGCGGCCTGAAGCTGACCATCTGGGCCGGCTTCGCCCTGATGCCCTGGTGGCTCATGGCCGTGGGCGGGGCCCTGATCCTGGGAGGGATGGGCCTGGGGCTGGGCTGGCTGCTTCGCCATCAGCGAGGCAAGCAGGCCCGGAGCCAGCGGGGCGAACTGGCGGCCCGAAGTCAGCGGGCCCGCGAGCAGGCCCAGGCCCAAGAGGCGGAGCTGGCCACCCTGTTGCAATCTCTGCCGCCGGCCGTGCAGCGGGCCGACCCGGCCGCCCTGGCCGCGGCCCGAGCCGAGGCCCTGGGCCTGGAGCAAGAGCGGGCGGCCTGGCGGCAGGATCAGCAGGCGGCCCGGGACCAGGAGGGCCGGCTGCGGGCCAGTCTGACCTTCCTGGGGCTCAAGTCCGGCGACGAGCCGGAGCAGGTGTTGGCCACCGCCCGCCGCCGGGCGAGCCAGGCGGCCCAGGCCCTGGCCGAGGCCGCCCGCCTGGACCAGCAGGCCCAGGAGGAACAGGCCCGGGCCCAGGCCCTGCGCGCAGACCTGCATCAGCACTTGCAAGGCCTTGGTATGGCCGATTTGCCGGCCCTAACCCAGGCGCGCCAGCGGGCCAAGCAGGTGGAGCGTCTGCGCGCGGCCCTGGACGAGGTGCAAAAGGCCCTGGGCCCTGCGGCCGGCGCGGCCCTGGACCCCGAGGCCGCGGCCCGGCGTGTGCAAGAGTGCCAGGCCCGCGAGGCGGGGCTGTCCCGGCAGATAAGGGAGCTGGTGGCGCGGCGGGCCGCCCTGGCCAAGGAGATCGAGCACCTGAACCAGGCCCAGGGAGCGGCCCAGGCCCAGGCCGCCCTGGACCAGCTAAGCGAGCGGCAGCGGGCCCTGGCCCTGCGCCACGACACCCTGCTCCTGGCCGAGAACCTGTTGGGCCTGGCCATGGAGGAGTTTCGCCTGGAGGCCCAGCCCAGCCTGCTGCAAAAGGCCGGCGGGTACCTGTCCTTGGCCACGGGCGGGGCCTACGACTGGCTGGGCACGGACCTGTTCGAGGCCCAGCCCAACAAGGAGCCGGCCATCAGCGCCCGCCGCGGACCCGGCGAACCCGAGCGGCCGGCCGAGGCCCTCTCCCGCGGCACCCGCGACCAGCTATACCTCTGCCTGCGCCTGGGCCTGGCTCAGGAGATGACCGCCGGCGGCGAGCCCCTGCCGCTGATCCTGGACGACCCCCTGGTGAACTTCGACCACCAGCGCCTGGTCGCGGCCCTGGAGATGCTCTGCGCCTTGTCCCAGGAGCGCCAGGTGCTGCTTCTCACCTGCCACCAGCACCAGGCCGAGATGGTGCAGGACCTTTGCGACTGCCGGGTGTTGAAAATCGATTAAAGCCGTATGTAGGGGAAAAGAGGTGCCTCCCCGAGCATGGTGTGCGCTCTAGCCGGGCTACCTATGGCGGGCAGGCGCGGAAAAATTGAGGAGACGCCTCTGGGGCCTAGTGCTTCGCGACCAAGGGCGGGGCAGGCATCCCACCGAAAAACCAACCAGCCAATGCGAGGAGCGCCGGCGACGAAGCAATCTCTGTGCGCAGCACAGGGCTGGGCCATTGCCAGCCTTGTTTCCTACGCCGGCAGGGTGCAGGCGAGCCGCCCTTCTTCTTCCTTGACCAGCCCCTTTTCCCGCAAATATTCCAGGTTCTCGGCAAAGGTCTGCTCCTGCCGTCCGCCGAAGTACAACGCGGCCGCCTCCGGGAACCAGGGCGAGCGGCTGAGCCGCTCCCATAGCTCGCCTCTGGTATGGGGCCCCCGCATCATCAGGGTGTAGAGCATTATCTTCCGCACCTGGTCGCGGCCCATGCGCAGGGGGTCGGCGATGAAGGCCGCGATGCGCGCCTGGCAGGCGGCGATGGCCGCCGGGCCGTCCGGGATCACCGGGCCGTGGCCCGGGAAGACGGTGCTCACGCGCAGACGGGCCAGGCGGGCCAGGGAGCCCTGCATCCTCAGCGGCGCGTCCAGGCCCTCTATGCGAGTGGTCAGCACCCCGAAGTCATGGTCCCAGACCGTGTCCGCGCTGATCAGCCAGCCGGTGTCCGGGGCAAACAGGGCGATCTGGCCCATGCCGTGGCCCGGCGTGTGCAGCACCTGCCAGGCCAGGCCGTCCAGCTCGATGAACTCGCCGTCGCCCAGGCCCTGGTGAACCGGAAAGAACTCAGCGTCCTGCTGGTAATAGCGCCACCAGGTGGCCCAGCCGTTGCGCTGCTCGATGAAGTGCCGGTCCACCTCGTGCATGGCGATCTGGCAGCCGGAGCGGCGCTGGAAGTCGGCGTTGCCGCCGATGTGGTCGCAGTGGGCGTGGGTGCTGAGGATCAGCTCCACGTCCTCGATGGCCAGGCCGCACTGGGCGATCAGGGCCTCGGTGTCGCTGATGTCGCGGACGTAGGCGGTGTCAATCAGGGCCCGCGGCGAACCGGTGCAGACCAGATGGTTGGCGTTGAGCCAGCCGCGCTGGATGAAGAACAGGCCGTCGTTGACAGGCTGTATGCGCGGGTCGTGTTCCATTGCCTCGCTGCCAAGCAAAGGGCCGGCCCCTTGGCGAGGCCGGCCCGTGAGTATCACGCCAAGGGCATCAGAAGATGGCGTCGAACTTGCAGTTCGCGATGCAGGTCTTGCACTTGATGCACTTGCTCAGGTCAATGAAGGCCGGCTCCTTCTTCTTCCAGGTGATGGCCTCCACCGGGCAGTTCTTGAAGCACACGCCGCACTTCTTGCACTTGTCCACGTCCACCACGAAGTTCAGCAGGGCCACGCAGGAGCGGGCCGGGCACTTCTTCTCGAAGATGTGGGCCTCGTACTCCTTGCGGAAGTAGCGCAGGGTGGAGAGCACCGGGTTGGGGCCGGTCTGGCCCAGGCCGCAGAGGCTGGCCTGCTGGATCATGGCCGCCAGCTCCTCCAGGGTCTCGATATCCCCGGCCTCGCCGCGGCCGTCGGTGATCTTCTCCAGGATTTGCAGCATGCGGCGGGTGCCCTCCCGGCAGGGGGTGCACTTGCCGCAGGACTCGTCCTGCACGAAGTCCATGAAGAAGCGGGCCATGTCCACCATGCAGGTGGAGTCGTCCATGACGATCATGCCGCCGCTGCCCATGATGGCCCCGGCCTTGACGATGGCCTCGTAGTCGCAGAGGGTGTCCAGATGCTCCTCAGGGATGCAGCCGCCCGAGGGTCCGCCCAACTGCACCGCCTTGAACTTGCGGTGCTTCTTGGGGATGCCCCCGCCGATGTCGTAGATGATGCTCCGGATAGAGGTGCCCATGGGCACCTCCACCAGGCCGATGTTGTTCACATGGCCGGTGAGGGCGAAGACCTTGGTGCCCTTGCTGCCCTCGGTGCCGATGCTGGCGTACCAATTGCCGCCGTTGGTGATGATCTGGGGGATGTTGGCCCAGGTCTCCACGTTGTTGAGGATGGTGGGCTTGTTCCACAGGCCGGCCTGGGCCGGGAAGGGCGGCCGCGGCCGGGGCATGCCCCGCTTGCCCTCGATGGAGCGCATCAGGGCCGTCTCCTCGCCGCAGACAAAGGCGCCGGCGCCCTGGTAGATGGACAGGTCGAAGTCGAAGTCGGTCTCCAGGATGTTCTGGCCCAGCAGGCCGTATTCCTTGGCCTGGTTGATGGCCAGTTGCAGGCGGTGCACGGCCAGGGGGTACTCGGCCCGGCAGTAGACGAAGCCGTGGTGGCTGCCGATGGCCTTGGCCGCGATGACCATGCCCTCCACCACCGAGTGGGGGTCGGCCTCCAGGATGGAGCGGTCCATGAAGGCGCCGGGGTCGCCCTCGTCGGCGTTGCAGAGCACGTACTTGATCTCCCCGGGCGTCTTCTGGCAGAATTCCCACTTCAAGCCGGTGGGAAAGCCGGCCCCGCCGCGGCCCCGCAGCCCGGACTTCTTGACCTCGGCCACGATCTCTTCGGGGGTCATCTGGGTCAAGGCCTTGGCCAGGGCCTGGTAGCCGTCGCGGGCGATGTACTCGTCTATGTTTTCGGCGTCGAGCATGCCGCGGTTGCGCAGGGCGATGAGCCGCTGGTGGGCGAAGAAGGGGATATCGTGCATCTCGGGGATGAGCTCTTTGGCCGTGGGCTCCTTGTAGAACAGCCGCTCCACCGGCCGCCCCTTGACCACGTGCTCCTCCACCAGCTCGGGCACGTCTTCCTTGGTCAGGCCCACGTAGAAGATGCCCTCGGGATAGGTGACCATCACCGGGCCCATGGCGCAGAAACCGTTGCAGCCGGTCTCCACCACGGCCACCTCATGGCCAACCTCCCGCTTCTTTAGCTCGGTCTCCAGCGCCTCTTTAAACTGCACGCTGCCCGCGGCCTGACAGCCGGTGCCGCCGCAGATGAGCATGTGCATGCGGAATCGTTTCATGGCGGTAAGTCCCTCTACTGCTCGCTGCCCTTGGCCAGGGCCCATTCGGCCTGCACCTCGCCGCCCAGGGCGTGGCGCAGGAATATCTGGCGGGCCTTGGCCTCGTCCAGGTGGGCGTACTTGATGGGCTCCTCGCCCAGGCGCTCCACGGTCATCATGGGCTCGTGGCTGCACAGGCCGGCGCAGCCGCTGGTGGTGACGATGATGTCGGTGCGCTCGCTTTCGCCCAGGGCGTCCATCACCGCGTTGAGCACCTTGCGCGCGCCGCTGGCGATGCCGCAGGTGCCCATGTGCACGATGATCTTCACCTGGGCCCCGCCCTCGCGCAGGCTGGTGTCCCGGTGGACCCGGTCCTTGATCGCGGCCAGGTCGCTGATTTTTATCTTGGCCATATCTACCTCCCCTCAGGTGCTTGACCGGGGTGTTTTTTGGCAGGGCGAGTGTAGCAAGTTATCCCCGTAAAGTCCACGATATTCCAGCCCGCGGCGGGCGCTGGCCTCCGGTGCGCTGGTAGGGATTTACCGGCCTAGGCGTGGTTAGCAAGGAGGTTGTTCACAGGCGGTGATTCCAGAGATCGGCGGTTCATGGTTCAGAATGCCGCCGGGGCAGCGGGACCGAGGAAAGAGGCAAGGAAAGGAAAGTAGATATCTGGAG
>QZKP01000045.1 GCA_003605055.1 Desulfarculus sp. | reverse complement strand
TCAAGGAGTCTGAATTCAGGTTCAATTACCGAGGGCAAAACCTGTATGCTATCCTACTCAAACTAATCAGGCAGAAACCCCTCAACTAGTCTAGGCCCATACAATACTACCAACCCGGTGGCCCGCCAGCTTCGCTGTCGAGGCGCCGAAGGCGCAAGAGGTTTGGTAGGGAGCTTGCTGACAAGCAGGGCCGAGCGATGAGTAAAACCGGGAGGCCGGAGTAAACCTCTTGTTGCTGCGCAACCCAGACAGCAAGCTGTCTGGGCCACCCAGTGGGGGCCTTTACACCTTACCTTACTCTTGGCTCTTACTTCTTGCCTCTGAGCTTTTCCAGGTTCGCCCGGGCGAAGTCCAGGCCGGGGTCCAGTTGCAGGGCGTGCTCGTACATCTTGCAGGCCTCCTGCACCTGGCCCATCTCGCGCAGGTTGGAGCCGATGTTGGCGTAGTTGATGGCCTCTCCCGGCGCGATCTCGATGGCCTTGCCAAAGGCCTCGATGGAGGCCTCGTGCTCCTTGAGCATGTAGTGGCAGAAGCCCAGCAGGTTGAAGACCTCGGGGTGGGGCTCGGGGAAGCCGGCCGCCTTGGCGAGGGCCTGCTTGGCCTCCGCGTAGCGGCCCAGGTCCTTGAGGGCCACGCCCCGGTGGGTGTGGATGGAGGCCTCGTCCGCGGCCGGCGGGTTCAGGGCCAGGGCCCGCTCCAGGCTGGTGAGGGCTTCCTCCGGCCGCTCCAGGGCCAGCAGGGCCAGGGCCTGGAAGAAGTGCAAATAGTAGCTCTGGCCGGCCTGGGCCAGCATCTGGTTGAGCACCGCCAAGGCCTGCACGGGGTCCTTTAGCTGGCTGGCCAGCTTGGCCGCGTGGAACACCACGTCCGTGCCCGTGGTGCGATAGGCGAAGTGGGCCCCGGGGATGACGGTGTACACCGCGGGCACCTGCAGCTCCGGGTGGCTCACGTTCAGGCAATAGACCGTGAAGCCCCGCTGGTCCAGGGCCGCCACGCAGGCCTGCACCTCGGTCTTGAAGTCCTCGTGGCTCAGGTCGGGCAGGGAGTCCAGGGACACGGTGCCCGCGGCCTCCATGACGTAGGCCGCCTGCTCCAGGCTGGCGAACTTGGGCAGGGCGCTGACCAGATAGTTGGTGTGGGTCTGGAAGTCGCCGGCCAGTTGGGCCACCTCGGTCAGGGCCCGGATCAGGGCCTTGGCCGGGCTGGTGGCGGTGCCGGCGGCGTAGACGATCTCGCTCTTGGCCGGGAAGCTGGCCGGGTCGTAGCACAGCGCGCCCACCGAGGGGATGCCCATGCCGCAGGTGAAGTCCTTGAGGAACACCTCGATGCCCGCGCGCCGGAACTTGGCGATCAGCTCCGCGGCCACCGGGTCGCTCACGCTGGCCGGGTCTATGGCCGGGGTGGGGCGCTGCTCCAGGGTGACCACGGCCGAGACGTGGCGCTCCACCACCTCGCACAGGCTCTGCAGCACCGCCTCTTCCAGGCAGTTGCCCGCGGCCGGGCCGTTGTACTCGTTGATGGCGTAGAACCAGCCCAGGGGCAGGTATTCCTCCCGGTCCTGGTTAAGGTTGCGGGCCCAGGCCCAACTCTGGGGCAGCAGGTCATACACCGCCCGCGCCCGCTCCAGGTCCGCGGCCGGGTGGTAGAGGGCCTTGGCCGCCTGGTAAGAGTCCATGGCCCGCTCTCCGGCCTGGGGGGCGCTCAGCAGGGGGAAGTCCGTGGTCTTGATGAAGGAGAAGAAGCTGAAGCGCTCGGCCAGCTCCATCAGGGCGCTGGCCTCGGCCTGGATGGGGCTGGCGCCCTTGCCCATCTGCTTCTGGGTGCCGGTGAGGCCCTTGGCCGCGTCGCCGCAGATGCTGATGAACACCGGCACGTCCAGGCGGCCGGTGTCTATGCGCACCGTGGAGCGCAGTATCTCCCGGCCCAGGGCCGTGAAGCGGCCGCGCACCCAGCGCACGGTCTCCTCGGGCGGCCGGGATTTGTCCTGCTCGGTGTGATAGGTCTTGGGGGCTGGCTTGAGTTTTATTCCCGATGAGTTGGGTGGGCCGGCCACGGCGCGCTTCCTCCCAGGGCCCACGGCCCCTGCACCAGACAGCTTCTAGCCAAAATAATGTACAGATAGCGGTCTAAAAGACGGTGCCCGCTTTGGCGATAAAGCGGGACACCGTCGGACGAACGAAAAGCAGGCGCGGGTCTAGACGCAGCCCGTGGGCTTGGCCAGGCCGGCCATCTTGCAGGCGCCTTTGCCGGGGCCGCTGGGGAACAGCTCGTAGATCTGCTTGAGCTTGTAGCCGGTCACCTTGGTCATGATCCGGACCATGGGGGCGATGCCGTTCTTCTTGTAGTAGTCCTGGAGGTAGTGGATGACCTTCCAGTGCTCATCGCTCAGCTCGGAGATGCCCTCTTGCTCCTTCACATAGTGCGCGAAGTCAACGTCCCACTTTTCGGGGTCCTGCAGGAAGCCGTCCTCGTCGACTTCGTAATCTTTGCCTTTGTAGCTCACGGTCGGCATCTTGGGTTTCCTCCTTTAGGAATTGAAATCAGCCTTGCGGCCACATAATTAAAACGTAGGGGGCCAAAAGCACAATGAACTGTCTATCAATAAGCATTAGTGCTGTCAAGCACAAACTGCCTGTTAAAAAGGGGTTGCGCCGGCCCTGGCCCCCGGCCCGGCCCTAGCGGAAGCTCTGGATGCGCGCCAGGTTTTGCCGCAGGCGCGCCATTTTGTCCTGGGCCTCGGCCACCTTGGCCCGCTCCTTTTCCACCACCTCGGCCGGGGCCTTGGCCAGGAACCCCTGGTTGGCCAGCTTCTGGACGCTGGGGGCGATCTCCCGCTCCAGCTTGGCCAGCTCCTTATCCAGGCGGGCCTCCTCGGCGGCGAAGTCCACCAGGCCCTCCAGGGGCACGAACACCGTCACCCGGGCCAGGGCCGCGCCGGCCGCCTTGGCCGGCGGCGCGCCCTCCGGGGCCCAGGCCAGGGGACCGGTCTTGGCCAGGCTCTGTATGCGCCCGGCCTGGGCGGCCAGCACCTGCCGGGCCGCCTCCTCGTGCGGGGTGAGCGCCAGGGGCACCTCCTGGCCCGGGCTGATGCCCATCTCGCCGCGGATGTTGCGCACCGCGCTGATCACGGCCATGACCAGCTCCAGGTCCGCCTCGGCCGCCGGGTCGTCCTCGGACGCGTCGCCGCTGGGCCAGGGGGCGGTCATGATGCTGCCCTGGGTGCCGGGCAGGCGCTGCCACAGCTCCTCGCTGATGAAAGGCATGAACGGGTGCAGCAGCCGCAGCACCCGGGAGAAGGCCTCGCCCAGCACCCGGCGGCTGGCCGCCTGGCGGGCCGGGTCGCCCCGGTCGTAGAGCGGGCCCTTGCTCAGCTCCAGGTACCAGTCGCAGAACTCGTGCCACACGAACTGGTACACCGCGTTGGCCGCGTCGTTGAAGCGGTACTCCTCTATGGCCCGGGCCACCTCGGCGGCCACCCGGCGCAGCCGGCTGAGCACCCAGCGCTCCTCCAAGAGGGGCTCGGCCGCGGCCCCCTCGGGAATCGCCTCCTCCAGGTTCATCAGGGTGAAGCGGGCCGCGTTCCAGATCTTGTTCACGAAGTTGCGGTAGCCGGCGATGCGCTCCTGGCTCATCTTGATGTCGCGGCCCTGGGCGGCGAAGGCGGCCAGGGTGAAGCGGAAGGCGTCGGTGCCGAAGTCGTCCATCACCGTGAGCGGGTCTATGACGTTGCCCTTGGACTTGGACATCTTCTGGCCCTGGGCGTCGCGCACCAGGGCGTGGATGTACACGTCCGTGAAGGGCACCCGGCCCATGAACTTGATGCCCATCATCATCATGCGGGCCACCCAGAAGAACAGGATGTCAAAGCCGGTGACCAGGCAGGAGGTGGGGTAGAATTTCTTTAGCTCCGGGGTGTCCTGGGGCCAGCCCATGGTGGAGAAGGGCCACAGGGCGCTGCTGAACCAGGTGTCCAGCACGTCCGTCTCCTGGGTCAGCTCCCGGCCGCCGCAGGCCGGGCAGGCCTGGGGCGTGGTGCGGCTGACGATCACCTGGCCGCAGGCGCAGTACCAGGCCGGGATGCGGTGGCCCCACCAGATCTGGCGGCTGACGCACCAGTCGCGGATGTTGGTCATCCACTCGAAGTAGGTCTTCTCCCACTGGACGGGCACAATCTTGGTGCGGCCCTCCTGCACGGCCTTGAGGGCCTCGGCGGCCAGGGGGCCCACCTTGACGAACCACTGCTTGGAGAGAATCGGCTCCACCAAGGTCTTGCAGCGGTAGCAGTGGCCCACCGAGTGCAGGTAGTCCTCCTGCCGCTCCAAGAGCCCCTGGGCCTCCAGGTCCTCCAGCATCACCTTGCGCGCCTCGAAGCGGTCGAGGCCCGCGTAGGGCCCGCCCTCGGCGTTGACCCGGCCGCTGTCGTCCAGCACCCGGATGGAGGGCAGGTTGTGCTTCTGGCCGATCAGAAAGTCGTTGGGGTCGTGGGCCGGGGTGATCTTGAGCGCCCCGGTGCCGAACTCGGTGCTCACGTAAGCGTCGCGGATGATGGGCAGCTCCCGGCCCAACAGGGGCAGCAGCACCGTGTCCTCGGGCAGCTCGGCGTAGCGGGGGTCGTCGGGGTTGACCGCCACGGCCGTGTCGCCCAGCAGGGTCTCGGGCCTGGTGGTGGCCACCACCAGGTAGCCATTGGCGGACTTAAATGGGTAGCGGATGTAGTACAGCCCGCCCTTGACCTCCTCGTGCTCGCTCTCCAGGTCGCTGAGGGCCGTGTGGCAGCGGGGGCACCAGTTGATGATGTAGTCCCCCTGGTAGATCAGCCCCTCCTCGTACAGGCGCACGAAGACCTCGCGCACCGCCCGGGACAGGCCCTGGTCCATGGTGAAGCGCTCGCGGCTCCAGTCGCAGGAGGCGCCCAGGCGCTTGAGCTGGTTGATGATCTTGCCGCCGTACTCCGCGCGCCACTCCCAGACCCGCTCGATGAACTTCTCCCGCCCCAGGTCGTGGCGGCTCTGGCCCTCGGCGGCCAACTGCCGCTCCACCACGTTCTGGGTGGCGATGCCCGCGTGGTCCGTGCCGGGCATCCACAGCACCTCGTAGCCGGCCATGCGCTTGTAGCGGCAGAGGATGTCCTGCATGGTGTTGTTGAGCGCATGGCCCATGTGCAACTGCCCGGTGACGTTGGGCGGCGGTATGACGATGGAATAGGCGGGCTTGGGCGAGGCCGGGTCGGCAACGAACAGGCCCTGCTCTTCCCAGTAGGCGTACCAGCGCCGCTCCACCTGGGCGGGATCGTAAGCTTTGTCGAGCTTAAGCGAAGTCATGGGCACTCCTGACGGAGCCGGCCCGCAGGCGGCCCCGGGCAAAGGCACAAAATAAAAGGGCGGGGAGCATCTCCTCCCTCGCCTCCAGCCGGCCGCCCGGGCCGGCCCGCTAGTCTACCACCCCGCCGCCGGGCTTGGGGCCCTGTCCCTTGAGGGATCTCAGCTCCCGGGTAAGCTGCCCGGTGAGCAGGCGCTTGACTACGTCCTGGGCCACCCGGGAGACCTCCTCGCGCACCACCCGCTCGAAGATGGCCTCGGCCCGGGCCGGGTCCAGGGCGGGGGCCGGGGCAGGAGCCGGGGCGGGCTCCTCCGCCGGCGGGGCCGTTGAGCCCGCCGGAGAGATGCCCTCCACCTCCCGCAGGAGCATCTCCAGCTCCGGGTCGTCCAGCTCGCCGGGCTCCAGGGCCGGAGCCGGCGGCGGGGCCGGCCGGCCGTTGAGCTCGGCCAGCAGGGTGGTCAGATCCTCCGAGGCCCCCCGGGTCTGGCCGGCCGGCGCGCCGCGGCCCATATTCTTGAGCAGGCGGTCCAGGTCGTCATCCTGGGCCGGCGGCGGGTTGCGCCGGTTCAGCTCGCTCAGCAGCCGCTCCAGTTCGCCGTTGCCCGGCAACGGCCCGGCCGCTCCCGCGGGGATGGTGGGCTGCACCACCTCCACCAGCTCGATGATCTGGGCGTCGCTCGGCGGCTTGCTCTGGGGGGTCAAAATTCCCTGCTCCGGCTTAGGAACCTGGTCAGAAAGCTAACATATTCAGGCCCTAGGGTCAACTGCCCGCCAGCCAAGGCTTTTCAGACCTCCGGCCTCGCCGCCCGGCCAGTGTGCGCAGCCGGCGCATGTAGGCCAGGTTGCGGGGGTCGGCCCGGGGCGAGTCCTTGGGCGTCTCCATGACCCCGCCGGCCTGGGCCAGGCGGGGTTCGGCGGCCAGGGCCGCGAAGCAGCCCCCGCCCAGCAGGCCCCGGCCCAGGTGGGTGTGCTGGTCCCGGCGGCTGCCCCGCGGGTGCAGGCTGTCGTTGAGGTGCCACATCCGGACCCGCTCTAGACCCAGCGCCCGCTCCACCTCGTCCAAAAATCCGGCCACGGCCGGGGCCCCGGCCAGATCATAGCCCGCGGCCCAGGCGTGGGCCGTGTCCAGGACCGCCCCCACCGGCCGGCCCGGCAGCCGGGCCAGAAGCTCGGCCAGCTCCGCCAGGCCACCGCCCAGGTGCCCGCCGCCGCCGGCGGTGTTCTCCAGCCAGCAGGCCGCGCCCTCCCCAGCCGCCTCCAGGGCCCGGGCCACGCCCAACGCCGCCCGCGCCAGGCCCCAGTCCAGGCCCCGCTGCCCCCGGCTGCCCGGGTGCACCACCACCGCCGCCGCGCCCAGGGCCCGGGCCCGCTCTATCTGCTCGGCCAGGGCCGCGATGGAGCGTTGCCACAGGCCGCGTTCCGGGCTGGCCAGGTTGATCAGGTAGGGGGCGTGCACCACCACCGGCTCCAGGCCCAGGGCGGCCAGGCCCTGGCGGAAGGCCGCGGCCTGGTCCGGGTCCAGGGGTTTTTGTCGCCAGGTGCGGGGGGTGCCGGCGAATATCTGCAGGCACTCCAGGCGCAGCTTTTTGGCCTGGGCCAGGGTGGCCTCCAGGCCCTGGGCCACGGACAGGTGCAGGCCGAAGCGCATGGGGCAGCGAACCTCCCGGGTTGAGGTGGACGCAGGGCGGCCATGAAAACGGCCGGTGGCGGCCGGCCGCGTGGGTTCGCCTTTTAAAGATGCCAGGGCAGCGATCGAACGTCGAGCTGGAATAAATTAGGAATTATGTAGGGCGGGTTAGCGCAGCGTAACCCGCCTTGTGCCCTCGACAAGGTTAGGAAGGAAAATCTCTTTGGGTGGCCCGGCAACAGAGTTGTCGCGGTTGCGCAGCGAAGCGGAGGAACAAGAGGTTGGGCGAGGCGGTTGGAGTTAACGGGGGGGCTTGGGTAGGAGCGGGGCGAAAGATTCTGACCTCTTGCGCCTTCGGCGCCCAGACAGCGGAGCTGTCTGGGCCACCCTTGTGGCAAGAGATTTTGACCTCTTATGCCCGCGGCGTCTCGACGGCGAAGCTGGCGGACCACCCGTGGGCCAGCCGGCAAACTGCCTTGGCGGGATTCTTTCCTTAACAACCTCTTTTTGATTTATGCGGGTCGGGTTGAGCCCAGCGAAAACCAATAAAGGAATTTGTTGGGTTTCGGGGCCAAGGCCCTTCAAGCCAACCTATACGAACATTCCTTGCCGACCGCTTGTGGACCTGCCCTGCCGCTACTCCAGGTCCCGGAACTGGCTGGGCACGTGCAACCGGGGCCGGTTGGCCTTCTTTATTCCCAAGGCGTCGTCGGCGATCAGCAGCCGCATGATGTTGGCTGTCCCTTCCCCCACCTGATACAGCTTGGAGTCCCGGTAATACCTCTCCACCGGCATCTCCAGCGAGTAGCCCATGCCGCCGTGGATCTCCATGGCCATGCCCGCCGCCTTGACCGCCGCCTCGCCGGCAAAATATTTGGCCACCGCCACCTCTCGGGTGAAGGGCCGGTCCTGGTCATTGAGCCAGGCCGCCCGACGCACCAGATAGCGGGCGGCCTCCACCTGGGCCACCATCTCGGCGATGGTCCCCTTGACCAGTTGGAATTCCCTGATGAGCTTGTCGAACTGAACCCGCTGGTTGGCATAGAGCACGGCGGCGTCCAGGCAGGCCTGGGCCAGGCCCAGCGCGCCGCTGGAGACGCTGATGCGCCCCCGGTCCAGGGCGGTCATGGCCACGGTGAAGCCGCCTCCCCACTGGCCCAATAGGTTCTCCTTGGGGGCCCTCACGTCCTCCAGGGTTATCTCGGCGATGGGAGAGGACTTGTCCCCCAGCTTGGGGGTTTCGCGCGTGGACCAGCCGGGCTGGTCGGTCTCCACCACCACCGCGCAAAGCCCCTTGTGCCTCAACCCCGGGTCGAAGGTGCCGTAAACTATGGCAAAGTCGGCCATGGAGCCGTTGGAAATCCAGGTTTTGGCCCCGTTTATCAGATAGTGGTCGCCCTTGTCCTCTATGCGGGTCTCTATGGCGGCAAGGTCTGAGCCCGCGTTGGGCTCGGAAAAGCAGGTGCAGCCCAGCTTCTCGGCGGTGACCAGGGCCTGGATGTACTTTCCCTTGGCTGGCTCGGTTCCCCACTCCATGATGGTGTAGGGCACGGTCATGGCCTGTATGTTGAACAGGGAGCGCAGGCCCGAATCTACCCGGGATATCTCCTCGCAGACCACCGCGTGGGCCAAAAAACCCGCTCCTGTCCCTCCATAACGCGCGGGGAAGGCGCAGCCGAAAAGCCCCAGCTCCCCCATTTGGGACACCAGGTCCCGCTTGAAGCTTTCTTCCTTGACCCTGGGCGCCACCTCCCGCAAGGCAAAGCGGCGGGCCGTCTCCTGCATGGCCGCTGTTTCTTCTGATAGGTCGAAATTCATGTTCGCATCCCTTCGCATTTGCTCCGCAGGCTGAGCGCCGGATTATTTTTTCGGTTGCCATCAATTTTGCGGCGGCGCCGGTTCGGCGGGCCCCCGGCCAAGGCGCGAGGTCGGGCCGGGGACCCGGCTCCCGCCCAACCCGCGCAAACTTTATAAGCCTCACTTGGCCTTGATGGCCGCCAGCATGCGCTCCACCGCCTCGCGGTGCTCCGGGGTCTGCATGGCCGCGCGGAAGCACTGTATCTCGTAGGCCATGGTCTGCTCCAGGCTGGCGCCGGCCCCGTGCTGCAACAGGGCCTTGGCCATCTGCACGGCCGGGGCCGGGAAGGCGGCGATCTCGGCCGCCAGCTCCAGGGCCCGGGGCAGCAGCCTCTCGGGCTCGCAGACCTCGGCCACCAGGCCCATGGCCTTGGCCTCCTCCGGCGACACCCGCCGGGCGGTGAGCACCAGCTCCAGGGCCCGGCTGAGCCCGATCAAGGCCGGCAGCAGGTGGCTGGAGCCGAACTCCGGGGTCACCCCCACCCGCACGAAGCCGCAGGAGAACATGGCCTGGGCGCTGGCCAGGCGGATGTCGCACATCAGGGGCATGGTGAAGCCCCAGCCCACGGCCGGGCCGTTAATGGCCGCGATCAGCGGCTTGGGGAAGGTGGCGAAGGCCCGGGGGAAGTCCAGGCCGGTGAAGCGCTGGGCCTCCAGGAACTGGCCGCCCTGGGCAAAGGCCTGGAAGCGGCTCAGGTCCGCGCCGGCCGAGAAGCCGCGGCCGGCGCCGGTGATGACCACCGCGCGCACCTGCTCGTCCGTGGCCGCCTGGGCCAGGGCCGCCTGCATCTCGCGGCCCATCTGGGGGTTTAGGGCGTTGAGCCGCTGGGGCCGGTTCAGGGTCAACAGCCGCACCGGGCCCTGGTCGTCTATCAAAACCGTCTGTTCGCTCACGTTGTCCTCCTCAGGCCAGGGCCTGCTGCATGCGGGCCAGGCTCTCCCGGGCCTGGGCTATGGTGCGTTCAATTATCTGGGCCGCGGGCAGTATCTCCTCTATCAGCCCCACCCCCTGGCCCAGGGCCAGGATGCCGTCCTCGGGGTCGCCGCGCCTGAGGGCCCCCAGGCCGCGGCCGCCGCCGATCACCCCGCGCAGCTCCTCTATGCCCGCGCCCTTGGCCTCCAGCTCCAGGCACTCCCGGGCGGCGGCGTTGTTGAGCACGCGGGCGTTGTTGCGCAAGGAGCCCATGACCAGGGTGGTGGCCAGCTCGTCGGCGGCCAGCAGGCGCCGGCGGATGGCCGGGTGCAGCTCCACCTCCTGGGCCAGCAGGAAGCGGGTGCCCATAACCACCCCGTCCGCGCCCAGGGCCAGGGCCGCGGCCAGGCCCCGGCCGTCGGCCACCCCGCCGCCGGCGATCAGAGGCACGCTTAGCTGGTCCGCGCCCCGGGGGATGAGCACCAGGCTGCCCACCCCGTCCATGCCCGGGTGGCCGCCGCACTCGAAGCCCACCAGGGTCACGGCGTCCACCCCGGCCCGCTGGGCCGAGAGGCCGAAGCGCACCGCCGGCACCTTGTGGATCACCTTGATGCCCGCCTGCTTGAGCGCGGGCAGGAACTCCTTGGGGCTGCGGCCGGCGGTCTCCACCACCGGCACCCGCTCGCTGAGGCACACCTCCACCCACTGCTGCACCGGGTCCGGCCCGGCCAGCTCGGGCAGCATGGAGATGTTCACCGCGAAGGGCCGGTCGGTGATGGCCCGCACCGCCGCGATCTCGGCCCGCAGATCCTCGGGCTCCGTGAAGCTCTTGGCGTTGATGATGCCCAGGCCGCCGGCGGCGCTCACCGCCCCGGCCAGGGGCGCCCGGGCCAGCCACTGCAGGGCGCCCTGGATGATGGGATAGCGGATGCCCAACAACTGGGTGAGTCTGGTCTGCATGTCCCCTCCTTTGCGGGCAGAGTCCAACCTAGCCCAAGCCGGCCGGTCTGTCAAAAAACTTGGGGCGGCCCTCAAAGGAGCTTTGGCCTGCCCTCCCCCTCCCTTTTTTCTTGACACCGGGGCTAAACTCTGCAAAAAAATAGTTACAAAGTAGCTATATTGAAGTTACAATCTGAATCACGCCCCTGACCAGCCGGGGCGGCCCCGAGGGGTGCAGCCGACCGTCAGTGGTGCCAGCGGCGCCTTGAGAGGAGACATATGCGCCTTGCCAACAAGAAAGCCATTGTCACCGGCTCCTCCCGCGGCGTGGGGGCCGCGGTGGCCCTGGCCTTTGCCCGCCAGGGCGCGGACGTGGTGGTGAACTACTCCGCCTCCCAGGGCCCGGCCCAGGCCCTGGTGGAGCAGATCCAAGGCCTGGGGCGCCAGGCGGTGGCGATCAAGGCCGACGTGGCCCAGGCCCAGGGCTGCCAGGCCCTGGTGGAGGCGGCGGTGCGTGAGTTGGGCGGGCTGGACATCGTGGTGAACAATGCGGGCTTCACCCGGCCGGCCATGCTGCACAAGATGGGCGAGGATCAGTGGCAGGCGGTGCTGGACATCCACCTCAAGGCGGTGTGGCTCATGGCCAAGGCCGCCCACCCGGTCCTGTCCGCCCAGAACAGCGGCAAGATCATCAACGTCACCTCCGTGGCCGGGGTGGTGGGCACCGTGGGCCAGGTGAACTACTCCGCGGCCAAGGGCGGGGTTATCAGCCTGACCAAGTCCATCGCCCGGGAGATGGCCCGCTTCAATGTCTGCTGCAACGTGATCTCCCTGGGAATCGTGGCCACGGACATGACCGAGAAGATCCGCTCCGACGAGAAGCTCAAGGAGATATACCTGAACCGCATACTGCTCAAGCGCTTCGCCGAGGCCGACGACATCACGCCGGCCTTCGTGTTCCTGGCCAGCGACGAGGCCGACTACGTAACCGGCCAGCTGTTCAATATAGACGGCGGCTACGGCATGATATAAGGGCCCGGCCTTTTGGCGGGCCTATTTTTGAGGCCAACCCCTTCGGCGGCAAACACCCAAGTTTTTTTGGAGGCTTAAGATGGCGGCCATACCCGACAAGATCCAGACCTGGCAGATGGTCGAGGCCGGCAAGGACGGCCAGCCCGGCAAGCTGCAGCGCACCAGCATTCCCGTGCCCGCCCTGGCCGAGGGCGAGGCCCTGGTGCAGGTGGCCGGCTGCGGGGTCTGCCACACGGACCTGGGCTACTTCTACGACGGCGTGCCCACGGTGAACAAGCCGCCCCTGACCCTGGGCCACGAGATCAGCGGGACGGTAGTGGCCGGGCCCGCGGGCCTGGTGGGCAAGAACGTGATCGTGCCGGCGGTGATGCCCTGCGGCAAATGCCCCATCTGCGCCGAGGGCCGCGGCAACCGCTGCCTGGCCCAGAAGATGCCGGGCAACTCCCTGGGCGTCTACGGCGGCTTCAGCAGCCACATCCCGGTGCCGGCCGGCGACCTGTGCGTGGTGGATGAGCTCAAGTTCCCCCTGAGCCACTACGCGGTGGTGGCCGACGCGGCCACCACGCCCTATCAGGCGGCCATGCGCGCGGGCCTCAAGGCCGGCGACCTGGTGGCCATCATCGGCGTCACCGGCGGGGTGGGCGTGTACATGGCCCAGGTGGCCAAGGCCCTGGGAGCCAAGGTGGTGGTGGGCATCGCCCGCAACCAGGCCAAGCTGGAGCGCGCCCTGAACTACGGCGCGGACTACGTGATCAACTCCAAGGGCAAGGAGATCAAGGAGCTGCGCGAGGAGTTCTTCGGAGTGTGCAAGGGCGCCGGAGTGCCCAAGAACGTGGGCTGGAAGATTTTCGAGTGCACGGGCACCGGCGGCGGCCAGGAGATCGCCCTGGCCCTGCTCTCCTTCCTGGGCAAGCTGATCGTGGTGGGCTTCGGCATGCAGACCAACAAGTACATGCTGAGCAAGCTCATGGCCTTTGACGCCGAGATCATCGGCACCTGGGGCTGCCTGCCCGCCTACTACCCCAAGGTGCTGGCCATGGTGCAGGACGGCCGGGTGCAGATCGAGCCCTTCCTGGAGACCAAGCCCATGAGCCAGATCCAGCAGGTCTTTGAGCAGCAGCACGCCGGCCTGTTCGACAAGCGCCAGGTGCTGGAGCCGGACTTTTAGTCCGCCGGCCCGGACGCTGACGCCAGATATGAAACGATCCGCTATATAGCTTGGGAGGAGAAAAACATGTCGCTAGATTGGATGCCCAGAGAGCACGAGCTCAAGAACCACCTCCTGTTCGAGGAGGACATGGTCCGCGGCCGATATTGGGGCGAGGACCAGGACGCGCCCTGCGTGGTCTTCACCAAGAAGCCCCTGGTCAACCCCTACAACGGCCAGACGGTGCCGGAGCTGTACGTGGCCGAGATACGCCTGAACAACCCCCGCCAGTACAACTCCTACACCACCACCATGGTCAAGGGCGTCATCGCCGGCTTCTTCGCGGCCAGCGGCGACCGCTCGGTGGTGGCGGCGGTGTTCACCGGCAGCGGCTACGACGCCTTCTGCACCGGCGGCAACACCAAGGAGTACAGCGAGTACTACTCCAAGCGCCCCAACGAGTACGGCGAGTACATGGACCTGTTCAACATGATGGTGGACGCCATCCTGATCTGCAAAAAGCCCACCATCTGCCGGGTCAACGGCATGCGCGTGGCCGGCGGCCAGGAGATCGGCATGGCCTGCGACCTGGCCATCTCCAGCGACCTGGCCATCTTCGGCCAGGCCGGCGCCCGCCACGGCTCCTCGCCCGACGGCGGCTCCACCGACTTCCTGCCCTGGATGCTCAACATGGAAGACGCCATGTGGAACTGCGTGTCCTGCGAGATGTGGTCGGCCTACAAGATGCGGGCCAAGAACCTCGTCTCCAAGGTGGTGCCCGTGCTCAAGGACGGGGACAAGTGGGTGCGCAACCCCATGATCATCACCGACCGATACGTGGACGACGGCGAGATCGTCTACGGCGAGTACGTCAAGGACAAGGAGGCCCTCAAGACGGCCAAGGCCATGATCAAGGACCTGCCCAAGGACCCCCAGCTCCTGGACCTGGAGGTGAACAAGATCGTCTGGACCCTGGCCAACCTCTTCCCTGGCTGCGCCATGAAGGCCATTGACGGCATCCGGGCCAAGAAGAAGTACTTCTGGGACCAGGCCAAGCTGCCCAACCGGCACTGGCTGATGACCAACATGAACTACGAGGCCTTCCTGGGCTTCGGCGCCTTCAACACCAAGAAGATCACCGGCACCGACGTGATCGACTTCCTGAAGTTCCGCCAGCTCATAGCCAAGGGCGCGGAGGCCGACGACAAGACCTTCGAGCAGGTGCTGGGCAAGCCCCAGAAGTAACGCGCGCATCCAAAGCCAACCCAGGCGGGCCGGCCGGCGCCCGGCCCGCCCGCCTAAAGGAGCCTGCCTATGGCCTTTGCGCATATCAAGCTGGAGGTCGGCGAGCAACTGGCCACCCTCACCCTGTGCCGCGAGCCCCTCAACGTCCTGAACATCGCCATGATGAAGGAGGTGAACCAGGCCCTGGACTCGCTGGCCGGCCGGCCGCTCAAGGCCCTGCTGATAAAGGCCGAGGGCAAGGCCTTCAGCGCCGGGGTGGACGTGGGCGAGCACCTGGGCGACCAGGTCAAGGAGATGATCGCGGCCTTCCACGGCATCTTCCGGCGCCTGGACGCCCTGGGCCTGATCACCGTGGCCTCGGTGCAGGGGGCGGCCCTGGGCGGCGGCTGCGAGCTGGCCGCCTACTGCGACCTGGTGGTGGCCTCGGAAAAGGCCAAGCTGGGCCAGCCCGAGATCCTGGTGGGGGTGTTCCCGCCCATCGCCGCCCTGACCTTCCCCCGCCAGATCGGCTACAAGAAGGCCCTGGAGCTGATCGTCACCGGCGAGGTGATCAGCGCCCAGGAGGCCCTGCGCATCGGCCTGGTCAACCAGGTGGTGCCGCCCGCGGAGCTGGAGCAGGCCACCCAGGCCCTGCTGGCCAAGCTGACCGCCCTGTCCGGCCTGGTGCTCAAGCTGACTAAAAAAGCGCTGGTGGGCGGATTAATGGATGACAAAAAGCGGGGATTAGAGTATATCGAACAAGTCTATCTGGACGAGGTCATGCAGACCCAGGACGCTGAGGAGGGGCTGAGGGCCTTCTTAGATAAGCGGAAACCTGTCTGGCGCGAGAGCTGAACCGCCGCCGGTGATACCTGTATAGCTGAATCTCAAGCCGAGCGATTGACCCCCCGGGCACCGGCCCCGGGGGGTTTTTGTTGGCCGGCCTGCTAGGCCGTCGCTCTCTTGCGCTTTTCTTCCAAATCGAGCTTGCGGAGGTCCTTCGCCTTGTTCACGTAGCCCAGGGCCTGGCTCCACATGTCCGAGCCCGCGGCCGAGAACAGACCGATGATGCTCGCCTCCTTCCAGGTCACTCCGTTCTTCAGGATGGGCAGGGCCTCCTTTATTTGATCGCCGGCGGCAAAGGCGATCAGGCCGCCCAAAATCACCGTGATGGCCCGCAGGCTGAATTTTCGCCAACGCTCCCCGCTGTCAGTCGTCCATTGCTTGCCCAAATGCGGCACCAATTTTTTTACCAACTCCGTGGCCCGCTCCGCGGAAAGACTCACCGCGCCGAACACTACGATAACACTGGTGATATCCATGCTTAACCCCCTTTTAAGGTACGCGCGCCAACACCCGCTCTGCGCGGGTTCAGTAGCCGCCGGTTTTCAGGATTTCCGCCCGGTGCCGGCCGAGCGTGGGCCGGGACGTCAGGGGTGGGCCGCGCGAGGCTATCCTCGCGCTGTTTCCAAGACCTTTATCACGCGGCCAGCCTTGGGGCGTCCAGGGAGATTTTTCAACAATTCCTCGCTCCGGGGTGGCGGGCGGGGGAGGCAGGGTTTAACTTTAGAAATAAAGGCGGCGGGCAACCGCCGAGGTTCATCTAATCCGAGGAGCCATCATGGAAAAAAAGACCGTCAGCATCCCCAACATCTCCTGCGGGCATTGCCTGGCCACCATCAAGCGCGAGGCCGGCGAGGTCAAAGGCGTCAGCTCCGTGGAGGGCGACGCGGCCAGCAAGCAAGTGACCATCTCTTGGGACGCCCCGGCCACCTGGGACCAGATCCAGGCGGCGCTCAAGGACGCCGGCTACCCGCCCCAGTAGGGCCCCAGCCGGGCGGCGCCGCCCGCCGGGGGCGCGCAGGTCACAGGCATCACCCGCCAGGCAGGTCCGGGTTCCGGGCCTGCCTTTTTTCGCCGGCCGGCTGCGCGGCCGCCAACTCCGCGCCGGGCGGCTAGTCTTCTTCGCCACCCTATCCTCCCCCAAACCCTAGGCTTGACTGCCTCCCGGGTTCGTATTATGTTGGCCTATAATTGAACACGTTCTATAAATGAACATGTTCCCTTATAGCTGAGGGCCGGAGCCATGAACCCGCAGCCGCCAGTCAATCCCACCGGCACCCGGCGGGCACAACAAAAGGCGCGCACCCGCGAGTTGATCCTGGAAGCGGCCAAGGAGAGATTCGCCACCCTGGGCTTTGAGCGGGCGACCATCAGGGACATAGCCAAATACGCCGGGGTGGGGGTGGGCACAGTGATGAGCCATTTCCCGGACAAGACCTCCCTGCTCAGCGCCGCCCTGGTGGCCGACTGGGCCGAGGCCAAGGCCGAGGTCTGGTCCACCATGCCCCCGGAGGCCAGCTACCGGGAGCAGTTTTTGCACGTGGCCCGGGTTTTCTACACCTACTATCTCCAACGGCCCTCCCTGTCGCGCAACCTGCTCCGGGTCCTGCTCTTCTCCCCGGAGAACAGCACCGAAGAGCTGCGCCGCGAAGACGAGGAGATGCTGGCCCAGGGAGCCTTGATCCTGCAGGCGGCTCAGCAGCGGGGAGAGATACGGCCCGGGCTGGACTGTCGTCTGGCCGTGCGGGGCCTGTTCGCCAATTACCTCTACGTGCTCCATTGGGGGCTAAACCAGACCCAGCCCACGGTGGAGGCGATGCTTGAGCTGTTGGACGGTCTGCTCGACGCCCTGATCGCGGGCATCGGACAGCCGCCAGGAGAGCCGCCGGCCTAAGACGCGGGGAATTTTGCGGGAGGGGAATCATGTTGGAGTTGGCCCTGAAGGGCAGCCGCGCTTACTGGTCATGGTTGGGGGCGCTCGCGGTCCTGGCGCTGGCCGGTCTGGCCGCCTATCTGTATCAGTACCACCACGGCCTGGTGGTCACTGGCATGAGCCGGGACGTCTCCTGGGGGCTCTACATAGCCCAGCTCACCTTCCTGGTGGGCGTGGCCGCCTCGGCGGTGATGCTGGTGCTGCCCTATTATCTGCACCACTACCAGGATTTCGGCCGCATCACCATCCTGGGCGAGTTCCTGGCCGTCGCCGCAGTGGTCATGTGCGTGCTCTTCGTCACCGTGGACCTGGGCAAGCCCAGCCGCGTGTTGAACATCTTTTTGCACCCCACGCCTGGCTCGGTGATGTTCTGGGACGTGAACGTGCTCTCCGGCTATCTGGTCTTAAACCTGATCATCGGCTGGGTGACCTTGGAAGCCGAGCGCAAGCAGGCGGCGCCGCCGGGGTGGGCGAGGCCCTTGATCTACCTGTCCATCCCCTGGGCGGTGTCCATCCACACCGTCACCGCCTTCCTCTACGCCGGCCTACCGGGTCGGGGCTATTGGCTCACCGCCATCCTAGCCCCGCGCTTTCTGGCCTCGGCCTTTGCCGCCGGCCCGGCGGTGCTCATCCTGGTGGCCCTGGTCATCAGGCGGGTGACCGGCTTCGACCCCGGCCAGCGGGCCCTGGAGACCCTGGCCAAGATCGTGGCCTATGCCATCATCCTGCACCTGTTCTTCTTCTTCCTGGAGCTGTTCACCGTCTTCTACAGCGGCATCCCCAGCCACACCGCCCACTTCACCTACCTCTACGCCGGGCTGCACGGCCAAGGCAATCTGACGGCCTGGATGTGGGCGGCCCTGGTCATGGGCCTTGGCGCGGTGGTGTTGCTTCTGGCTCCTGGCTGGCGCGCTCGCCCCAGCACCCTGGCCCTGGCCTGCGGGCTGGTCTTCGGCTGCACCTGGATCGACAAGGGCCTGGGCATGATGGCCGGCGGCTTCATCCCCAATCCCCTGCACGAAGTCACCGAGTACGCCCCCACCTGGGTCGAGCTGACGGTCACCGTGGGCATCTACGCCCTGGGCGCCCTCCTGGTCACCGTGCTCTATAAGATGGCCCTGGGGGTCAAGCAAGAGGCTGCCTGAAGGCGGCGCTCAAGGACGCCGGCTACCCGCCCCAGTAGGGCCCCAGCCGGGCGGCGCCGCCCGCCGGGGACGCACAGACTATCTCCGTCACCCGCCAGGCAGGCCCGGGCTCCGGGCCTGCCTTTTTCCGCCATGCGGCCGCGCGATTGCTTGCGCCGCGCCCGCGTCTTTGGCACAATGACCCCGCCCGCCCGAACCTGTAACCGAATCCAGGACGCCGGCCATGAACTACATCCAGTCCTATTACCCGCCCGAGGATTCCACCTGCTTCGGCTGCGGCTACTCCAACCCCCAAGGCCTGCACGTCAAGAGCTACTGGCAGGACGGCGAGGCCGTCTGCCGCTACACCCCCGGGCCGGAGCAAACGGCCTACGGCCGGGTGGTGGTTTACGGGGGCCTGCTGGCCTGCCTCATTGACTGCCATTCCGTGGCCACGGCCATTGCCGCGGCCTACGCGGCCGAGGGCCGGGACATAGCCAGCCTGCCGCGCATCGCCTATGTCACCGGCAGCCTCAACGTGACCTACCAGGCGCCCACGCCCCTGGGGCCGGAGCTGGCGCTGCGGGCCTGGGTGCAGGAGGCCCTTCCCAAGAAGTCGCTGGTAGTCTGCGAGCTCTCGGCCGGAGGCAAGGTCACGGTCCGGGGAGAGACCATGGCCGTGCGGGCCAAGTGGGCGGCGTGAGGAGGGCTATTGTTTGCGCGAGTTCACCGCGATCCAGTTTCAGGGGGCTCATGACTGGAGGGAAAGAATTCAACCTAGTTTCTTTTTAGCCTCAATCATAAACACAATTCCATTTTGCTGGTGAGAGGCGAATTGTCCAATTGTTGTTAATTTATCGAACCCGTACATACTGGCTATGGTCATAGCTAGTATGGACAGGGTTTGGGCCTCACTGAAGTTGGAGAAGTGCGCCGCCAAGCCAACTGAAACCGCTCCACCCCCATAGCCAACAAAGCGTCCCCAATACTTCTTCCATTTTTGCGACCCCAGCGCGCGCTCAACTTCTCGAATAGCTGGCTGCACCCTCTGCTGAAAAAGCACCTCGACTTCTTGCTCAAAGCCAGAGGTCCATGGTTCATTACGGATGGTCCAAGAGTATTCGGCTAACTGAGCTCTAAAAGGTGCCAGATAATCAGAAGCCTTCTCCCTTAGTTCCAGAATATCTTCTATTCGCATTTTTGCCGGATCGGGTAGCGTTTTCGCATTGATGGCGGCTGCCAGGCGCTGTCTCTTCCATTCCAGCCCAGCTCGATTCTCCTCAAGCCATTGAGACACCAAACTTAGGCATGTCCGCCCATTGAGGAACTCCATGAACCAGGGTAAGGCCGTCATAAGCGGACACCCAAGAGTGGATGTCATTATCGCTGCTTGGCTAGCCCATAGATAAAGCGTGGTCAGTTCTATGTCTCGTCTCGGTAATTCCATCCCCATCAAAGCAGACAAAATCCTAGGATGAAATTCTAGCGATGGCAAGCTAAAGGCCTTGCTTATTAGATCTGCCAACTGCCTATTATCTGGCAAATCTTTTATAATTATATATCCCGCCTCAACAGCGGGTTTAAATTCTTTTTCTAAATGCTTAACCTGTTCTATGCACTGCTGGTTACGCAGCTTAATATCTTCTAGTTGCGATTGCCGAATAGATTTTATAACCACATCCTTCTCAATTTTTTTCTCTAGACGTTGTCTCGCTACATCTCTGGCTTTCCTTTGTGATCGGGCAGGCTTATTTCCCATAGTCGCAAAGCTTCTAAATTGCTTTTCCATCTGGGGTCTCAATCTCTTGACGGCAATATTTGTAAGCTCATCTAGTCCCGCGTATGCCTCCGCCCCCATTTTGGCAATGACATCTAATGCAGGAAATGTATATATTTTGTCTGCATAGAGTAGGGCGTTTTTCATCGCCGCACTGTATGATTGGAGATCTCCTGGATTCATTAAAAAACAAGAAAAATATTCTTCCGCCATTTGCCGCCCCCTTTACTGAAATATTTTCAACTATTATTAAAAATGCAATATGTTTATTCAATAGATATTTAAATCTATCGGCAATGCAAAGCTCTTGTGGGTGCTATATGACGCCCTGTGGGTGGCCCCGACAACTCGGCTGTCGGGGTGCCGAAGGCACAAGAGGTTTAATCCCGCCGCACCGCCCTACCCAAGCCTCCCTTTAAATCCGCCCGCCTCGCCGCACCGCTTGTTGCTCCGCTGCGCTCCGCAACCTGGACAACGAGTTGTCCAGGCCACCCAAGATTCTTTCCTTACCAACAATCTCTTAAAAGCGAAGAGCCCGGAGCATCCAGCGCCCCGGGCCCTTGGCGAACCAGCTTTATCTTAGTTTTCGATGAACGAGCGCAGCTTTCTGGCCCGGCTGGGGTGCCTGAGCTTGCGCAGGGCCTTGGCCTCGATCTGGCGGATGCGCTCGCGGGTCACGTCAAAATCGCGGCCCACCTCCTCCAGGGTGTGGTCGGCCTTCTGGCCGATGCCGAAGCGCATTCGGAGCACCTTTTCCTCGCGGGGGGTGAGGGTGGCCAGCACCTTGCGGGTCTGCTCGCAGAGGTTGAGGTTGATCACCGCGTCGGCCGGGCTGATCACCTTCTTGTCTTCGATGAAGTCGCCCAGGTGGCTGTCCTCCTCCTCGCCGATGGGGGTCTCCAGGCTGATGGGCTCCTTGGCGATCTTGAGCACCTTGCGCACCTTCTCCAGGGGGAAGTCCATCTTCTCGGCGATCTCCTCGGGAGTGGGCTCGCGGCCGTACTCCTGCACCAGGTAGCGGCTGGTGCGGATGAGCTTGTTGATGGTCTCGATCATGTGCACCGGGATGCGGATGGTGCGGGCCTGGTCGGCGATGGCCCGGGTGATGGCCTGGCGGATCCACCAGGTGGCGTAGGTGCTGAACTTGTATCCCCGCTGGTACTCGAACTTGTCCACCGCCTTCATCAGGCCGATGTTGCCCTCCTGGATCAGGTCCAGGAACTGCAAGCCGCGGTTGGTGTACTTCTTGGCGATGGACACCACCAGGCGCAGGTTGGCCTCCACCAGCTCCTTCTTGGCCGCCTTGGCCAGGATCTGGCCGTCGCGCACCTGGGTCACCAGGCGGCGCAGGCTGGCCGAGCTCATCTTGCACTGGTTCTCCACCTCGCGCGCCGCCTGGCGGGCGCCCTTGACCGCGGCCTCCAGCTCCAGCAGGCGCTCGGCGTTGCAGCGGCACCTGCCCAGGTTGCACTTCTTGCCCTTGGCCTTGCGCGCCGTGCGGGCGGCCTTGCTGATCTCGCCCAGGGGCAGGCCGGACTCCATCATGGCCGCGCTGATAACCACCTCGCAACGCTCCACCAGTTCCTGGCGCTGCTCCACCAGGGAGCAGAGCTGGTCCACCTGCTTCTTATCCAGCTTCAGGCCGGCCAGCATCTCGGCCACCTTGCTCCGGTTCTTCTTGAGGGCCTCGCGCATCTTTTTGCGCTCCTCGGCGCCGAGGCCGGAGGCGCGGCTGTTGAGCTTGAGGTAGGCGTTGGTGTTGCGCTTGTCCAGGCGCTTGATCTTGGCGATCAGGTCCAGGAACTCCTTCCTGCGCTTCTCCTCGGTGGCCAGGCCCGCTTCTTCGTCTATGTCGCTGACCACATCGCGGATGCGCACCTCGCCCTCGGCCACCGCCTGGCCCAGAGCCAGCATCTCCTGCACGCAAAGGGTGCACTCCAGCAGGGCGTTGATCACCACTCGCTCGCCGGACTCGATGCGCTTGGCGATCTCCACCTCGCCCTCGCGGGTGAGCAGGGAGACCATGCCCATCTCCCGCAGATACATCTTCACCGGGTCGTTGACGCGGCCCTCCTCCACCACCTGGGCCGCGGCCTCGGGCTCCTCCTCCTCTACCTCCTCCAATTCCTCGGCCTCTTCCAGGGCCGACTCCTTGGCCTTGAGCTTGAGCTTGTTCTCGTCGTCAATGAGCTGGATGTCCATCTCATCCAGGACCATGATCATGTCGTCCATGTGCTCGGAGGTGACCTCCGGGCTCAAGGTGTCGTTGATCTCGTCGTAGGTCAGGTATCCCTGGGCCCGGCCCTTGGCGATCAGCCGCTGAAGTTCGGCGAGATTCTTGTCCTCGAGCATGATCTAGTCCTTTCCCTGAGGTAGAGAAGACTTTAATTGTTCCCTCAACTCATGCCGGCGGGCCTGCAACTGGGCCCGCTGGGCGGCGTCGCCGGCCTGGTCGGCCCGGTCCAGCTCCCGGGAGATGTCCTTGAGCTGCTGGCCGAGCAGGCGGCGGCGGTGCTGGGCGGCCAGGTCCCGGGCGTGGGCCGCGGCCTCGCCGGCCGGCCAGTTGGGCGCCGCCGCGGCCAGGCGGCTGATCAGCCCGTGCAGGGCCGGGTCCTCCAGGTGGTTCATCACTCCGGCCGGGTCGGGCCGGCCGCCGGCCTCCAGCTCCGCGCAGATGGCCCGGGCCACCGCGGCCAGGTCCTCCTGGGGCAGCTCGGCCAAGAGGCCCTCCTGGGCCAGCACCTGGGCCGCCTCGGGCTGGGCCAGGGCGGTCTGCAGGATCACCTCCTGCCACTGGCGCTCGCTGTTGGCCGGCGCCGGACGGGGGGCGGGCCGGGGGCGGGCCGGGGCCCGGCCGGAGCCCGGGGCGGGCAGGCCCAGGCGGGCGGCCACCACCTCCGGGGCCAGGCCCAGGCCGCGGGCCATCTGCTTCAGGTATTCGCTGGAGACCACCGGGTCCTTTACGGCCTTGAGCACCCCGCCGGCCTCGGCCACGATGCGGCTCTTGCCCTCGGGGGTGCTGCGGTCGCCCTCGGCCATGATCTGGCCCAGCACCGCCTCCAGCAGCGGCCGGGCCTGGCCCAGGGCCTCCTCCAGGCCCTCGGCGCCGCGGGCGCGGGCGAAGCTGTCCGGGTCCTGGCCCTGAGGCAGCAGCAGCACCGCGGGGGAGACCCCCTCGGCCAGGCACAGGGGCAGGCTGCGGCGGGCGGCCCGGCGGCCGGCGTCGTCGCCGTCGAAGACCAGCACCAGGTTGGAGGCCTGTCCCTTGAGGCGGCGGACCTGCGGGCTGGTCAGGGCGGTGCCCATGGGGGCCACCGTCTCTTCCAATCCCATGGCCGCCAGGGTGATCACGTCGAAGTAGCCCTCCACCACCAGGGCCCGGTCCTTGGCGCGCATGTGCCGGCGGGCCCGCGGCAGGTTGTACAGAGTGGCCGACTTGTTAAACAGCGGGGTCTCGGGGCCGTTGAGATATTTGGGCTCACCCCCGCCCAGCACGCGCCCCCCGAAGCTCACCAGACGCCCCGCCGCGTCGGCGATGGGGAACATCACCCGGCCCCGGAAGCGGTCGTAGCAGCCGTCGCCCTTGTCCCGGGGCACCAGCAGCCCGGCCTGCATGGCCAGCTCCTCGGGCACCCCCTTGCCGCCCAGGTGGCGGCGCAGGGCCTCCCAGGAGTCGGGCGCATATCCCAGCCCGAACTCGGCCGTCACCTGGGGGCTCAGCCCGCGCTGCTCGGTCAGGTAGCGCCGGGCCGCGGCCCCGGCCGGGGCGGCCAACTGCTCGCTGAAAAAAATACCGGCCATTTCCATGACGCGCAATAGGCGCTGGCGGTGCTCGTCCTGGCGCTTCTGGGCCGGGGTGAGCTGGGGCTTGGGCAGGCGCACGCCGTAGCGCCGGGCCAGCTCCTTGACCGCCTCGGGGAAGGAGAGCCCCTCGTCCTTCATCACGAAGGTGAAGACGTTGCCGCCCTCGCCGCAGCCGAAGCAGTGCCAGGTGCCCCGCTCGCGGTTGACCACCAGGCTGGGGTCGCTGTCGCCGTGGAAGGGGCAGAGGCCCTTGAGGCTCTTGCCGGCCGGGGTCAGCTTCACCCGCCGGCCCACCACCTCGGCGATGCTGGCCGCCAGGCGCACCTCGTCCACCTTGTGCTCGGGTATGCGTCCCTCGGACACGCCTATTCCCTCAGCGCCACCACGGTCACCCCGGCCCCGCCCTCCTGGCGTTCGCCAGGGCGCAGCGAGGCCACCAGGGGGTGCCCGTGCAGAAACTCGCGCACCGCCGCCCGCAGGCGGCCGCTGCCCACCCCGTGCACCACGGCCAGGCGGGGCCGGCCGGCCAGCACCGCCTGGTCCAGGGCCTTGTCCAACAGGGGCAGGGCATCCTCCACGGTCTTGCCCACCAGGTTCAGGTCCAGGCCGTCGCCGGCCGCGGCCTGCACGAACACCCCGCTGCGCTGTGGCGGGGCGTGGGCTCCGGCGGGCAGGGGCGTAAGCTCGGCCAGGGGCACCAGCACCCGCACCCCGGCCACGCCCACGGAGACCGGCACCTTGTCCTCGCCGGGCCGGGGCGCCCCCAGGAGCACCCCCCGCTGGCCCAGGGCCGCCAGCTCCACCGGGTCGCCCTCCTTGAGGCGGCGCACCCCCTCGGGGTCGCCGGGGGCGGGCTCCGGCAGCCCCGGCGCGCCCGCCTGCTCCACCTCGGCCAGGGCCTCGCGCCGGGCCTGGTACAGCTCCTGGCGCACCGCCCCGGCCTTGGGCTCCAGGCCCTCCTGCTGCTCCTGCTGGCTGCGGGCCAAGAGCTGGTTCAGGCGCTCCTCCAGGCGGCGGGCCACCTCGCGCACCCGGCGCTTGCCCTCGGCCAGGGCCCCGGAGCGCTCCCGGCGGGCGGCCCGCCTCAGCTCCCGGGCCTGCTCCAGCTCCGCGGCCGCGGCCAGGCGGTCGGCCTGGGCCGCGCCCGCCAGGGCCTGGGCCTCCTGGCGCAGACCCTGGGCCTGCTGCAGCAGGGCCACGGTCTGGCGCTCGCCCTGGTCCAGGTTGGCCGCGGCCTGGGCGATCAGCTCCGGCGGGAAGCCCAGGCCCTTGGCCACGGCCAGGGCGTCGGAGAAGCCCGGCGCGCCGTAGTGCAGTTGATAGGTGGGCTGGCCGGTGGTCTGGTCAAAGGCCACCGACACGTTCTGCACCCCCGGGGTCAGGGCGGCGTAGGCCTTGAGACGGTGGAAGTGGGTGGTCACCAGCACGCTGGCCCCGGCCTGGCGCAGCCTGTCCAGCACGGCCATGCCCAGGGCCGAGCCCTCGCCGGGGTCGGTGCCGCCCCCCAGCTCGTCTACAAGGCACAGCGTCCCCGGACCGGCCTGGCCCAGCATCAACAGCAGGCGGCCGGCGTGGGCGGTGAAGGTGGACAGGTCCTCGGCCAGGTTCTGCTCGTCGCCCACCTCGGCCAGCACCCGCTCATAGATTGCCACCCGGCTGCCCGCGTCCAGGGGCGGGTGCAGGCCGCACATGGTCATCAGGGTGATCAGGCCCACGGTCTTGAGGGTCACGGTCTTGCCGCCGGCGTTGGCCCCGCTGATCACCAGCACCCGCGCGCCCTCGCTGAGACCCAGGCCTATGGGCACGCAGCGGCCGCGGCCGCTGGCCTCCCGCCAGGCCAACAGCGGGTGCCGGGCCCGCAGCAGCTCCACCTGGCCCTGGGCGTTGAGCGCCGGCTCGCTGGCGTGCAGGCGGCCGCAGAAGCGGGCCTGGGCCAGCAGGCAGTCCAACTGGGCCAGGGCGGCCAGGTTCTCCCCGAGCGCCTGGCGCTGGCCGGCCAGGCCGCGGGCGGCCTCTATGAGCACCCGCACCTCTTCTTCCTTTTCCTGGCGGGCCAGCAGGGAGAGCTGGTTGTTGCCCTCCACGGCGCTCAGAGGCTCCACGAAGCAGGTGGCCCCGGAGCCGGAGGTATCGTGGATGATGCCGGCCACCCGGCCCTTGGCGTCGGTCTTGACCGGCACCACGAAGCGGCCGGCCCGCTGGGTCACCACCTGGTCCGAGAAGGCCCCGGCCAGGCCCTGATCCGTGACCAGGCCCATGAGCTGGGCGCGCAGGCCCTCCCGGGCCCGGCCCATGGCCCCGCGCACCCGGGCCAGCTCCGGCGAGGCCGCCGAGCTGACCGAGTGGCCCGGGCCGATGATGCGCCGCAGGGAGCGGGCCAGTTCGGGCAGGGGGGTCAGCTGGTTGGCCAGGCGGGCCAGCTCGCCGAAGCGCTCCCAGGCCGGCTCCAGGAAGGCGGCGGCCCGGCCCACGGCCGCCAGAAAGTCGGCCACCTGCTCCAGCTCCAGGGGGACGAGGTAGGCGCCGTCCACGGCCAGGCGCGCCAGCAGGGGCCGTATGTCCGCCAGGCCCTCCAGGGCCGGCGGCTCCTGCTCGCCCAGCAGGGAGCGCAGCTCGGCCAGACGGCGCAGGCGGCGCTCTACGGTGGGCAGCTCCGCGCAGGGCCGCAGGGCCAGCACCCGCTCCCGGCCCAGCTCGCTGACCGCCAGGCCGGCCACGGCGGTGAGCAGAGGCTGAAATTCCAGGACGGCCAGGGTCTGGGCGTCGGCGCACGCGGACCCAGGCGCCGGCGCGGCCTGCCGGTGCGGACCGCCTGGTACGGGGCTTGCCGGGCGGTAGTTCATGGATTTAAGGCGCAATGGCCCGCAAGAAAGGGACCCCCTCAGGAGGATTGCAGACGCTGGCGCACCATCTGGTTGACCAGCTTGCCGTCGGCCTGGCCGGAGAGCTTGGCCATGGCCTCCTTCATCACCCGGCCCATGTCCTTCATGCCCTGTGGCGCCACCTGGGCGAAGACCTCCTCCAGCACCCGGGCGATGCCGGCCTCGTCCAGTTGGGCGGGCAAATAGCCCTGGATGATGGCCAGCTCGGCCGTCTCCCGGTCCACCAGGTCCTGGCGGCCGCCCTTGGCGAACTGCTCGATGGACTCGCGCCGCTGCTTGGCCAGGGAGGAGAGCGCCCGGGCCTCCTCTTCCTCGGTCAAGGGGCGCCGCAGATCCTTTTCCTGATTCTTGATGGCCGCACGAACCAGCCGCAGGCAGGAGGTGGCCAGCTCGTCTTTGGATTTCAAGGCGGTCTTGAGGTCCGCCTCTACCTTCTGGGCTAGACTCACCTGACGCACCTCCCAGCCCAAGGGCTCCAAAAGACTACGTAAATTGTTGGAGCAAATCTACCAGCCAGCGCAGGCACTGTCAACACGGCCCGCCCTCCGGCCGGCCTTGTCGGGGCCCAGGGCCGGTGTTATTCTTGGGCCTTGCCGGCCCGCAACCCCTGGGGAAAAAATTCATGGCCCCGCCCCCCTTGCCCGCCTACCTGTACAGCCCCGAGTACCAGCGCTTCGACTACGGCCCCCAGCACCCCTTGCGCATCGCCCGCCTGGCCATGTGCCACGAGCTGATCGGGCTCTGCGGCCTGCCTCAGGCGGCCGAGCCCTTCGCCCCGGCCAGCCTGGAGGAGCTCAAGGAGTACCACGACCGGCACTACCTGCACACGCTCCAGGAGCTGAGCGCCCATCCCCTGACCGGCGGCTACCTGGCCTTTGGCCTGGGCCCGGGGGACAACCCGGTCTTCCCGGGGGTGTACGAGTGGTCGGCGCTCTTGGCCGGGGCCAGCCTGGCCGCCGGCCGCCTGGTGGCCCAGGAGGGCCGGCCGGCGGCCTTCAACATGGCCGGGGGCATGCACCACGCCCTGGCCGCCCGGGCGGCGGGCTTCTGCTACGTCAACGACGCGGTGCTGGTCATCCGCCGGCTGCTCAGCCGGGGCCGGCGGGTGCTGTACCTGGACCTGGACGTGCACCACGGCGACGGCGTGCAATGGGCCTTTTACGAGACCGACCAGGTGCTGACCATCAGCCTGCACCAGCACCCGGCCACCCTGTTCCCGGGCACCGGCTATCTGGAGGAGATGGGCCGCGAGGCCGGCCGGGGATATGCCGTGAACCTGCCCCTGTGGAGCGACACCGACGACGACATCTACATGGATTGCTTCGACCGGGTGGTGCCGCCCCTGGTGGAGGCCTTTGCCCCGGACTACATCGTCAGCCAAATGGGGGTGGACACCTTCTTCCTGGACCCTCTGGCCAACCTGAACCTCACCACCCGGGGCTTCGGCCACTGCGTGCGGCGGCTCAAGGAGCTGGCCATGGGCCGCTGGATCGTCCTGGGCGGCGGCGGCTACGACCTGCTCAACGTGGCTCGGGGCTGGACCCTGGCCTGGGCCATCATCTGCGGCCAGGAGGCGCGGCTGCCCGCGGAGCTGCCCGCCGAGTTTTGCCGCCGCCACCGGGTGCCGGCCGACCGCGGCCGGCTGCTGGACGAGGACCAGCAACTGCGCGGCCGCTTCTGGGACCGGGCCCGGCGCGACGCCCAGGAGGCCGTGGAGCACGTCCAGCGGCACCATTTTCCCATCTTAGGCGCCCGTCCGGCCTAATTTGGGGACCAGAGAGCAAAAGTTAACCCACCTAAATTACAGGCCAATATAGGTATGTACAAGCTACGCCTAATTTTTTGGCTCTTTTGGGTTGCGCGATCTGCCATAAGGCCAAATAATAATAGGTGGTCCGCGAAAACCTAGTCCTAGGGAGTAAGACTGATGAAAAGGGTACTTACCGCTGTCTTCCTGGCCCTGCTGCTGATTCCCGGCGCAGCCTTGGCGGACACCATCACCTATAACGGCATCCAGCAGCCGGGCTTGAACATCAAGGGTTACGTGGACTACAACCGCAAGTACGCCAGCACGGGCGAGTTCGACATCTCCTGGAACGAGGAGGAGGTGCTGGCCGCCTACTGCACCAGCATCCTGTCCTACGGCGTGGGCGGTTCCTACAACGTCACGGCCCTGAGCGACTTCGACTACAGCATCTATAACAACCTCTACCGCGCGGCCTGGATCATGGACAACTACGCCCCTGGCCTGGGTTACGACAGCGACTACTACAGCGACACCATGGCGGCCACGGCCGTGCAGTCTGCCATCTGGGCCCTGCTGACGCCCTACCGCTACAGCCCATTCTACCTCAGCTCGGTGACCTCGGGCAGCTCCACCGAAAGATACCGCAGCAAGGAGCTCTACACCCAGATTCTGGCCGAATCCGCGGGCATAGACTTCGGTTCCTACGCCTTCCAGAACATGTTCTACTTCGCCGACAGCAACCAGAACAAGCAGGACCTGTTGTTCGCCACCGCCAAGACGTCCTCGGTGCCCGAGCCCGGCAGCATGCTCCTGTTCGGCAGCGCCTTGCTGGGCGCCTGGGGCTATCGCTTCCGGCTGCGCAAGAAGAGCGCCTGAGACCGCAACGCCACCAACGCCTCAGGGGAGCCGCCGGCTCCCCTGATTTTTTGGCCCCGGCCGCCCGGGGCGGCAGGCCTGCGGCCGCCTCTCTTTACCGCTGCGCAGAACTCCGCCGCCCGAGTTTAGGGTGTCCTTGGGGCCCGCTTGAGGAGCTTTTTGAGGTCTCGGGATAGAAAATTTTAGAGAACTATCTGATTTTATTATCTAATAAACTACCCCGCCGCAAGCAGCGGGGTATTTAGAACATCTCTAACTGACGGTCTTCATGGAGCCGATTATAGGAACCGCCTTGGTTTTGGACGTA
>QZKP01000009.1 GCA_003605055.1 Desulfarculus sp. | reverse complement strand
GCTCTTCCGATCTCAAGGACGCCCCCCAGCCGGGCTCCCCGCCCGCGGCGGCGGCGGCCGCCGCCCCGGCCCCGGTCAAGACCAGCTATTACCTGCAGGTGGCCTCCTTCCACAGCCAAGCCCAGGCCGATAAGGGGGCCCGCACCTGGCGGCTGGGGGGCTACTCCAGCACGGTGCGGGCCTGGTCCTCGCCCGGCCAGGCCACCTGGTACCGGGTGCTCCTGGGGCCCTACCCCAGCCCCCAGGCGGCCCTGGCCCAGGCCCGCCAGCTCACCAACAGCGGCCTGATCAAGTTCTACGTGCTGACTAAAATCCCCTAGCCGACGGGGCGGGCGGAGCGCCCCCGGCCTGGCCGGCGGTGCCGAAGGCAACCCGCGGCGGCGGACCGCCGGCACCAGGTTTCCGGTCCGGGCTTAATTGGGATCAGGATGCGCCAGAAAGGGACGGCCCGCCCGGGGCTGACCGCCCATCCGCTTGCCGGCGGCGCCTAGGGCGCGGAGTCCTTCAGGCTCAGTATCTCGCTGGAGCCCACGTACTGGACGGTGCGGAACTCGCTCAGGTTGTGCAGCTTGTCGGTGATGCCCCTGATCTGGTCTATGGAGGCGAATATGGACACCAGGGACCGGCGGAGACGGGCGCTGGTCTCGCCCTCGGCCTGCATCATCTCGGCCTGGGCCAGGATCACCTGCAGGGGCTGGCTCAGCTCGTGGCAGACGGCGCCCGCGGTCTGGATGGCCGCTAGCAGTTTCTCCCGGCGCAGGTTGTCCTGCTCCATGGCCAGGCGGTCGCTGATGTCTATCATGGCCCCCACGATGCCCAGGCACTGTCCGTCCGGGCCCGGCACCGTGGCCTTGTGGAACTCAAAGGGCCGGCGCACCCCGTCGGCGCAGAGCACCTCGGCCTGATACACTTGGTCGCCGCCGGCCTGCATCAGCTCCAGGTCCTTGTGGTGGTAGGTCTGGGCCAGGTCAGCGGGGATGCTGCCCGGCAGTTCGAAGACCTTGCGGCCCAGGATCTGCTCCCGGGACAGGCCCATTATGTCCTGGGCGAAGTGGGCGTTGACCCTTTGGTAGCGCCCCTGGCGGTCCTTGAAGTACGCGGGCAGGGGCAGGAAGTTCATCAGGAACTGCAAAAATTGCAGTTCGTCTTGCCAGTCGTCCTTGGGTGCCATGACCGCCACCTCGCTGTATGGGGGCAGATATAGCCCGCCACGACCACGCGCCCGGCCGGTTTTTATAGATTCTGTGACTCGACGGCGGTGGTTGCCCGGCTGGACCAATACGTTTTTTCAATCCCTATCGCTTTATATATATATTTTTACAGATAACCGGCCCTGGCGCAATCAATTCGCGGGCTCGGGTGTTGCTTGCGGCCCGCGGGTGTGTGACCATGGGCCTGGGCCGCCGGCCCCGCGCCTGTGGGCGGCGCTGGCCAGGCCCCCGGGAGGGATACCCAGATGCTCAGGCACCAGCGGGCGGTGCAGGCCCTGCTCGTCCTCTTCCTGCTCAGCGGCGCCGTCTCCCTGGTGTACGAGACCATCTGGGCCCGGCAACTGCGCCTGGTCCTGGGCGCCAGCCAACTGGCGGTGGCCATCGTGCTGGCCGCCTTCATGGCCGGCCTGGCCCTGGGCGGCCTGGCCGCGGCCCGCTGGGCCGGCCGGGCCCCCCGGCCCCTGCTGGCCTACGCCCTGTTGGAGGCCTTCATCGGGGCCTACGCCCTGGCCCTCCCCTGGCTGCTGAACTTGGCCACGCCCCTGTACCTGGCCTGGTATGGGGCCCTGACCCCGGAGCCGGCCCTGGCCGGGGCCATGCAGTTCGGGCTGCTGGGCGGCCTGCTCCTGCCCCCGGCCGCGGCCATGGGGGCCACCCTGCCCCTGGCGGCCCGCTTCGCGGCCGGGCGGTGGCCCCAGGCCGGCCGGGAGGTGGGCCGCCTGTACGGGGCCAACACCCTGGGGGCCACCCTGGGCGCGGCCCTGGCCGGGTTCCTGCTGCTGCCTTGGCTGGGGGTGGCCGCCACCACCTGGGCCGCTGCCGGGTTGAGCACCCTCTTGGCCCTGGCCGCCGGGGGCCTGGCCGCGGCCAGCCGCCCCCTGCCGCCGCCGGCGCCCATCCCCCTGCAACTGCGGGGCCAGCCGCCGGCCCAGCTCCCGGCCCTGTTGGCCGTGGCCGGCCTGGGCGGCGGCGCGGCCCTGTTGTGCGAGGTGGCCTGGTTTAGGCTGCTCACCCTGATCCTGGGCGGCAGCGCCTACGCCTTCTCCATCATGCTGCTGGCCTTCTTGTTGGGCATCGGCCTGGGGGGCTGGGCCGGAGGGGCGGCGGCCGACCGCAGCCTGGCCAAGGGCGGCCGGCCGCGGGTGCTGGGCCATCTGGCCGGATTGCAGATGCTCCTGGCCCTCTTGTGCTGGGGGGCCATGTTCCTCTACGCGGAGCTGCCCCTGAGCTTCGTCTGGCTCTACGACCATCTCGCATCCCAGCGCCCCTGGCTGCTCTGGCCGGGCCAGGCCCTGCTGGCCCTGGCGGTGATGCTGCCCCCGGCCCTGCTCATGGGGGCCAGCTTCCCCTACCTGGTGCGGGCCGCGGCCGGGCCGCCCGAGGGCCTGAGCCGGCCGGTGGGCCTGATCTACGGCGTGAACACCCTGGGGGCCTTGGCCGGGGCCGCCCTGGGCGGCCTGCTGCTCCTGCCGGCCCTGCACATCCGGGGCACGGTGCTGGCCGCGGCCCTGGTCAACCTGGCCGCGGCCTTGATCGCCGGCCTTTGCCTGCTGGCCGCCTCTCGGGCGCAGCGGCTGCGGGCCGCGGCGCTCACGCTGGCCTGCGGCCTGCTGGCGGCCCTGCTGCTCCTGGTGCGGCCGCCCTGGGACCCCCTGCTCATGACCGCCGGCCTGTACCGTTACGTGGGCATGCTCAGCGACCGCAGCCGGGAGGGCGTGCTGGCCTTCGCGGTGCAGCCCTATGACCTGCTGTTCTACCAGGAGGGCCCCTCGGCGGTCATCACCGTGGGCCGCCACCGCATCACGCACCACCTCTGGCTGGCCACCAACGGCAAGGTGGACGCCTCCTCCCACGCCGACCTGAAGACCCAGGTGCTGCTGGGCCACCTGCCCCTGCTTTTCCGGCCCCAGTCCCGGCGGGTGCTGGTGATCGGCCTGGGCAGCGGCATCACCGCGGGCGCCGTGACCCTGCACCGGGCCCCGCGGCGCATCGAGGTGGTGGAGATCGAGCCGGCCGCGGCGGCGGCCAGCCGCCTGTTCGCCGACTACAACCACCGCTACTTCGACGACCCCCGCCTGCGCCTGCACCTCAACGACGCCCGCCACCACCTGCTGCTCTGCCCGGACGGGGCCTACGACCTTATCAGCTCCGAGCCCTCCAACCCCTGGCTGAGCGGGGTCTCCAACCTGTTCACGGCCGAGTTCTTCGCCCTGGGCCGCCGCAAGCTGGCCCCGGGCGGGGTCTGGGCCCAGTGGCTGCACACCTACGCCATGACCGGCCGCGACCTGCGCTCGCTGCTGGCCACCTTCGCCGACGCCTTCGCCCACGCGCGGCTGTTTCGGGTCAACGAGTCGGACCTGATCCTCCTGGGCAGCGACGCGCCCCTGCCGCTCAGCGCCCGCGCTCTGCAGGCCAGCCTGAGCCGCCGTCCGGCGGTGGCCGAGGAGCTGGCCGCGGTGGAGGTCTTGGAGGCCACGGACCTGCTGGGCCTGTATCAGATGGACCGGCCGCGGCTGCTGGCCCTGGGCCGGGGCGTGCCGCGCAACACCGACGACAACCTGCTCATCGAGTACTCGGCGCCGCTGCACCTGTACGAGGAGACGGCGCCGGACAACGCGCGCCTGCTGCTGAGCGCGGCGGAGATACCGGTGCAGGCGGTGGAGGGGGTGGCCGGGCTCAAGCGCCTGGCCACGGCGTTTGCCCTGAGCGACGGGGACCTGCGCCGGGCCCTGGCCACCATCGAGATCGCCGCCCGGCGCGACCCGCGCGACCCGGGCATAGAGGTGCTGCGCCGGGCCTACCAGCGGCAGGCCCGGGAGCAGCAGGGGCGGATGAAGGGAAGGCCCGCGGCGCGGCCGGGCGCGCCGCCCGGCCCCTGAGCGCGCTGGCTAGAAGTCGTAGTTGCCGCTGACCCAGAAGGCGGTCTGGTCGTAGAAGTTGGCCTGCAGGTTCAGGTGGAAGCGCTTGAACAGCCGCAGGTCCACGCCGGCGAACAGGCCCAGGGGCGACTCAGGCTCGTACTTGTCGTCAATGTTGCCGCGAGCCGAGCCCAGGTTCCAGGAGCCCGACAGCCTGCCTTCGGCGTAGGAGTACTTGGCGCCCAGGTAGGGCGTGACGCGCTTGAAGCGCCAGTAGGCGGCCACGGCCAGGTCGAACTGCCAGTAGTCCAGGCTGGTGTCGCTGCCGAGGCCCTTGATATCCGCGCCCGCGCCGGTGCCGGTCCAGTCGTCCACCTTGCGGTCGTCGTAGCGGAAGTAGCGGGCGCTGGCCATCACCCCGAAGCCCTTCTTGTGCTCCCAGAGCTGGCCCTTGATGCCCACGGCCCAGGCCAGCGCGTCCTTGAGGGTGGCCTCCAGGTTCTGCTTGGCGCTGGTGCCGGGCACCGTGCGGTCGCCGCTGAGCCGTCCGTCGCTGACCAGGCCCAGCTCGGCGAAGACGTTGATGCGCTCGTGCAGGCCGTAGGTGATCACGGCCCCGAAGTGCTTATCCTCTTTTATCTTTATATCCTGCTGGGGCGAGGCGAACGAGGCGCTGCTAGCCTCCCCGCCGATGTCCTTCATCTTCTGCTCGTTCACGTACCCGGCCTGGATGGAGACCCGGTACATGCCCTTGGGCACGAAGGACGCGGCCCCGCCCATCTCGCCGGCCAGGGCCGAGGGCGCGGCGCTCAGGAGCAGCAAGGCCGCCAGGGACAGCCCCCACAGCTTCTTGGTCATGACACCCTCCTTAGCCGATGCCGGGCCCCGCGCCTGGGAAGGAGGCCAGTGCACCCCTTGGCCCTGCTCCCGCCGCCGTCCCGGCGGCGCAAACGCTGGCCGCACGGCACGGCTAACGCGCGGGCATACACCCGTTGATACTACATATCATGGTTTTTGCAGGCAAGGCTACAACTTTTTGGGGTTTTGCCGAAAAAACGAGGCCTGGGCCGGAAGCGCCGGCAAGTCGAGGGGTTGGCCGGGGACCAGGCCGCGGGGAGGGCGTGAGTGCACCTTTTGGGGCGGCGCGGAGTTGACGGGGTTGCCCGTTCCGGGCGCTGAGGGGAAAGGGGGGATTGCCACCCGCGGCGGGAGGGAGGGCGGTGCCGTTACAAACCACGAGGCCGCCGCGCCGTGCATCTATGACGCTATGCTGTAAAGGAAGAAGGGCTCGGGTGGCCCGGACAATTCATTGTCAGGCGGAGCGAGCGCAGCGACGCGACAAGAGGTCCGGTAGGGCGTCACGCAGATCACCAAAGCCTAAGTTTAGGCGCGCGGCCGCCCGCGCAAACCTCTTGCCGCTGCGCGACCCAGACAGGCTAGCTGTCTGGGCCACCCGGCGGGGCGTTTGGATGATGGCCGCGGTTTTGTTTGCAAGCCGCCCAAGACAAAGCAATCGCGGAGGCTTGGGTTAGGGGCGTCAGCCCTGAAACCCAACAATCCTCTTCCCGCGGGTGGCCCGGACAACTCCGGGCGCCGCAGGCGCAAGCGGTCCGAGCTCGCCCCCGAAACCTCGCCAAGAACCGCTTGTCGCTCCGCTGCGCTACGCGACCTCGACAGCGAAGCGGGCGGGCCACCCAGGCAAAATACAACAATCGCGGAGGCTTGGGTTAGGGGCGTCAGCCCCGAAACCCAACAATCCTCTTCCCCCTTGCCTCTGGGCCTCAATCCAGGCTACGTAATTAAGCAGGCCCCCCGCACGCCAACCCACAGGAGCCAGACATGAGCGACTATCCCCTGCTGTTCTCGCCCATCACCCTGAACCAGCTCACCCTGCGCAACCGCATCATCCTGCCGGCCATGCACCTGAACTACACCATGGACAACGGCAAGGTCACCGACCAGTTGGTGGAGTTCTACCGCGAGCGGGCCCGGGGCGGGGCCGGGCTGGTGATCGTGGGCGGCTGCGCCATCAACGACCTGGCCGGCGGGCCCATCTTCGTGAGCATCAAAAAGGACGAGGACGTGCCCGGCCTGGCGCGCCTGGCGAGAGCGGTCAAGGCCGAGGGCGCGGCCATGGGCGCGCAGCTCTACATGGCCGGGGCCTACTCCCACCCCATGCTCATCGGCGCGGTGCCGGTGAGCAGCTCGGTGCACACCTCGGGCTACACCAAGGCCGAGTGCCGGGCGCTGAGCCTCGAGGAGATCGGCCAGGTGCAGGACGACTTTGCCGCCGCGGCCCGCCGGGCCAAGGAGGCGGGCATGGACATGGTGGAGGTCCTGGGCTCGGCCGGCTACCTGATCTGCCAGTTCCTCTCGCCGGCCATCAACCAGCGCACGGACCAGTACGGCGGCTCGCTGGACAACCGCATGCGCTTCGGCCTGGAGGTGATCGCCAAGGTGCGGGCCGCGGTGGGGCCGGATTTCTGCGTGGGGGTGCGCATCGCGGGCAACGACTTCGTGCCCGGCAGCCACACCAACGCCGAGGCCGCCCTGTTCGCCAAGGCCTGCGAGGCGGCGGGCGTGAATCTGATCAACGTCACCGGCGGCTGGCACGAGACCAAGGTGCCCCAGATCACCCACGAGCTGCCGCCGGGCGGCTTCTCCTACCTGGCCCGGGGGGTGCGCCGGGCCGTGCAGCGGACGCCGGTGGCGGCCAGCAACCGCATCCACTCTCCGGAGGTGGCCGAGGACATCCTGGCCCGGGGCGACGCGGATATGGTGTGCCTGGGCCGGCCGCTCTTGGCCGACCCGGAGCTGCCGGCCAAGGCCCTGGCCGGCCGGCCGGAGCTGATCCGGCGCTGCGTGGCCTGCAACCAGGGCTGCTTCGACGCGGTGGCCGAGCTCAAGCCCGTGGGCTGCATGGTCAACCCCCGGGCCGGCCGCGAGGCCGCGGACCCCGGCCCTCAGCCGGCGGCCAGGACCAAGCGGGTGGTGGTGATCGGCGGCGGGCCGGGCGGCTGCCAGGCGGCCATCATTGCCGCCGGCCGCGGTCACCAGGTGACGCTTCTGGAGGCCGCGGACCGGCTGGGCGGGCAGTTGGCCTGGTGGCACCAGCCCCTGGCCAAGCGCGACTTCGCCTCCATCCCCGCCTGGCAGGGGGCGGCCCTGGCCGAGCTGGGCGTAGAGGTGCGCCTGAACGCCGCGGCTGATGCGGAGGCGGTGGCCGCGCTCCGGCCGGGGGTGGTGGTGCTGGCCGCGGGCGGGCGGCCGGGGGTTCCCAAGATCCCGGGCGCGGACCTGCCCCACGTGTGCCAGGCCTGGGACCTCTTGCGCGGCGCGGCCCGGCCCCGGGGCCGGGTGGTGGTGATCGGCGGCGGGGCGGTGGGCCTGGAGACGGCCATCCACGTGGCCCGGCGCGGGGCGCTCAGCGAGGAGCAGACCTACTACCTGACCCTGTTCGGGGCCGAGACCCCGGAGGTGATAAACAAGCTCATCGCCCAGGGCAGCCACCCGGTCACGGTGCTGGAGATGCTGCCCAAGATCGGCGCGGGCATCGGCCGCTCCACCCGCTGGATCGTCTTCGGGCTCCTAAAGCGCTTCGGCGTAGAGACCCACACCAAGGTGCAGGTGCAGGCCATCGAGCCCGGCGCGGTGCGGGCGATTGTGGAGGGCCGGGAGCAGGTGGTGCCCGCGGACACGGTGGTCCTGGCCGCGGGCTTTTTGCCCAACGACGAGCTGGCCGCGGCCCTGCGCGAAAAGGGGCTCACGGTGGAGGTGATCGGCGACGCGGCCGGCGGCGGCACGGCGCTCAAGGCCATTGCCCAGGGCTACGCCGTGGGGTGCAAAGTGTAGACGGAGGGGCGTATGCAGGTCCTGGTCACCGGCGGCAGCGGCTTCATCGGCCGCGCCCTTTGCCGCCAGCTCATGGCGGCCGGGCACCAGGTGACGGTGCTCAGCCGCAGCCAGGAGGCGGCGGCCCGCCTGCCCCAGGGCGCGCGGGCCATCATCGGCGACCCCAGCCGCCAGGGGGACTGGCAGGCCCAGGCCGCGGAGCACCAGGGCTTCATCAACCTGGCCGGGGCCAGCATCTTCGGCCGCTGGAGCCCGGACTACAAGGCCCTGCTGCGCTCCAGCCGGGTGTTGACCACGCGCAACCTGGTGGAGGCCATGGCCAAGGCCGCCGGGCCCAAGGTGCTGGTATCGGCCTCGGCCGTGGGCTACTACGGCTTCCACCAGGACGAGGAGCTGGACGAGTCCTCTCCGGCTGGGCAGGACTTCCTGGGCCAGCTCTGCCTGGACTGGGAGGCCGAGGCCAACGCGGCGGCCCGGCGCGGGGCCCGGGTGGTGGCCACCCGCTTCGGCATCGTCTTGGGCAAGGGCGGCGGGGCCCTGGGCCAGATGCTGCCCCTGTTCAAGCTGGGCCTGGGCGGGGTGCTGGGCTCGGGCCGGCAGTGGTTCTCCTGGATTCACCGGGCCGACCTGGTGTCAGCCATCGTCTTCTGCCTGGAGCGCGAGCTGGCCGGGGCCGTGAACTGCACCGCGCCCCGGCCGGTGACCAACCGCGAGCTGACCCAGGCCCTGGCCCACGCGGTGCACCGGCCGGCCTTTTTGCCCGCGCCGGCCTTCGCGGTCAAGCTGCTGCTGGGCGAGCTGGGCTCGGTGCTCTTGGAGGGCCAGCGGGTGCTGCCCCGGCGGATCATGCGGGCCGGCTTCCAGTTCAAGTTCCCCACCATCGAGACGGCGCTGGAGGATTTGCTGGGATAGGCGGCCGCGCGGCCAGCCGGCCCGCGCCGGCCCCGGCGATGCAAGACAATAAGGCCCTGCGGCGGCGGAGCGCGCAGGGCCTCGAGCATAGCAAGGACCGCGTCCCCAACGAGGTGAAGATGCAGTACGAGACCATACGCAAGGGCGACCCGGGCCGGTGGGGGCTGCGGCCCAACCTGGCCGACTACGCGCGCGCCCGGCAAGAGCTGGGCTGGGAGGCCTTCGCCGCCGAGATATCCGGCCTGCCGGGCGGCGGCCTGAACATCGCCTACGAGGCCATAGACCGCCACGCCCTGGGCCAGAACAAGGACAAGGCCGCGCTGTATTGGGAAGGGGCCGCGGGCGAGAGCGAGCGCTACAGTTTCGCGGACCTGTTCAACCTGACCAACCGCCTGGCCAACGCCCTGCGCGGCCTGGGCGTTAAAAAGGGCGACCGGGTCTTCACCTACATGGACCGCACGCCGGAGCTGTATATCGCCCTGCTGGCCATAGCCAAGGCGGGCGGGGTGCTGGGGCCGCTGTTCTCGGCCTTTGGCCCGGACGCGGTCCGGGACCGGCTGGCCGACAGCGGAGCCAAGGTGCTCATCACCACGCCCAAGCAGATCAAGATCGTGCGCCAGGTGCTGGCCGGGCTGCCGGAGCTGACCACCATCATCGTGGTCAACCGCAAGGGGGCCGCCCGCGAGCTGGGGCCGCGGGAGGTGAGCTACGAGGAGCTGATGGCCGAGGCCGCGCAGGCGCCGGCCCTGGAGCCCACCGGCCCGGAGGATTTCGCCATCGTGCACTACACCTCGGGCACCACGGGCAAGCCCAAGGGGGTCATGCACGTGCACCAGGCCATCGTGGGCCACTACGCCACGGCCAAGCTGGTGCTGGACCTGCACCCCGAGGACATCTACTGGTGCACGGCCGACCCGGGCTGGGTCACCGGCACCTCCTACGGCATCTTCGGGCCCTGGTCCAACGGCGTGAGCCAGGTGGTGTTCGAGGGCGGCTTCGGCGCCGGCCGCTGGTATCAGGTGATCGAAAAGTACAAGGTCACGGTCTGGTACTCGGCCCCCACCGCCATCCGGCTGTTGATGAAGGCCGGGGACCAGGCGGCGAAGAAATACGACCTGTCCAGCCTGCGCTACATATGCAGCGTGGGCGAGCCCCTGAACCCCGAGGCCGTGGTCTGGAGCCAGAAGGCGCTGGGCCTGCCCTTTCACGACAACTGGTGGCAGACCGAGACCGGCTGCATCCAGATCGCCAACTACCCGGCGCAGGACATCAAGCCCGGCTCCATGGGCCGGCCCTTCCCCGGCGTCACGGCCACCATCCTGGACGAGGCCTGCGAAAAGGAGCTGGCGCCGGGCCAGGAGGGGCACCTGGCCCTCAAGGCCGGCTGGCCCTCCATGTTCCGCACCTACTGGAACCGGCAGGACTACTATGAGTCCCGCTTCACCAACGGCTGGTACATCACCGGCGACCGGGCGCGCATGGACCAGGACGGCTACTTCTGGTTCGTGGGCCGGGCCGACGACGTGATCAACACCGCCGGGCATTTGGTGGGGCCCTTTGAGGTGGAGAGCGCCCTGATCGAGCACCCTGCCGTGGCCGAGGCCGGGGTCATCGGCATACCCGACCCCATCGCCATGGAGGTGATAAAGGCCTTCATCTCCCTCAAGGACGGCTACCAGCCCAGCGAGGAGCTGAAAAAGGAGATCAAGCAGTTCGTGCGCAAGAAGCTGCACGCCCTGGCCTTCCCCCGGGAGATCGAGTTCCTGCCCTCCCTGCCCAAGACCCGCAGCGGCAAGATCATGCGCCGGCTGCTCAAGGCCCGGGAGCTGGGCCTGCCCGAGGGCGACACCTCGACCTTGGAGGAATAGGCGCGGCGAGGCTCGCAATCACGGCTATGCTGTAGATGATAAAAATGCAGGGGAGGGGTTTATCCCCTCCCTTCTTTGTGGCAACGGCAAGACAGCGGGCGGGGATAAACCCCTCCCCTACACGCTAAGAAGATTAAGAAGACGTCCTGGGCCGCCCCTTGCGCCACACCAGAAAAGCGCCGCCCAGCCCCGCGGCCAGCAGGAAGGCGTCCTCCCGGATGCCCAGCTTGAGCGCGGCAAGGAAGCCGATGAGCGACCAGATCAGGGGCGCGATGAGCGTGTACAGGGGCGGCCGCTCCGTGGTCCAGAGCAACAGGCCCCAGGTGAAGATGGTGGTGGGGCAGGGGGCCAGGCCAAAGGCCGGGGTGAAGGGCCAGCCGCGGCCCAGCAGGGGATACAAGATCAGGCCGTAGGCCAGGCACAGGGCCCCGGCCCAGCCGGCCAGGCCGCCCTGGATCTTAAAGCGCATGCGGCCCTGGACCGCGCCGGCCCACAGGAAGAGCAGCCCGCCCAGCAGAAACAGCCCGCCGAAGCCCCAGGCCGCCGGGTTGATGCGGGCGAAGAAGGCCAGGTGGTAGGCCGCGCCGTTGACCAGCCACATGACGGCCAGAATCGCGGCCGCCAGGCGGCTGCGCCAGGGCCTGGGGCCCAGGCACAGGCCCACGGCCAGGAGGCCCAAGGCGTAGGCCGCGAGGTGGGCCGGCCACAGGGCCTGGTTGTAGGCCCGGAATATCTCCATGAACTGCGCGCTGGTGAAGGGAAGCTCCATGGGTAAGGCCTTTCCGCTGCGGTTTGCCGGCGCTGGCGCGGGCCGGCCTCTCCAGAACTGGAAAAACAGCAAGGGTTTGGTTGTTAGCCCAGGCAGCCGGTTTTTGCAAGGACTATCGGCTTATAGCGCGGCGGCGGGAGGGCGGAAGTCCACTTGTGTAGCGACTGTGTTGAGCGCAGCGAAACCCAACAATACCTTTTTACGTGGCACCGCAGGAAAGGGAGGATTGCCACGGCGCGGCGGGAGGGCGGCGGTGCCGTTACAAACCACGGGGCCGCCGCGCCTCGCATGACGACGATGCTGTAAAGGGAAAAGAGGTTCTGGGTGGCCCGGACAACTAGTTGCCGGGCGCCGCAGGCGCAAGCGGTTCTACCTTTGCTAGTCCGGCTGGGCCAGGGCCTTGTGGTTCACCGCCGCCTGGCCCGAGGGCCTGATCATCACGATGGCCAACGCCGCCACCACCAGCACCAGGGAGGTGATCTCGGGCCAGCCCAGGGGCTCTTTTAGGGCCCAGGCGCTGACCAGCACCCCCAGCACCGGCGTGGCCAGCATGCCCAGGGCGGCCAGGCTCACCGGGAAGATGCTCACCAGCTTGTAATAGGCCCAGTGGCAGAACAGCACCGGCAGGGCGATGACGTAGGCCAGCACCAGCCCGCCGGTCCAGGATAAGTTCGTGACCGCGGCCGGGCTCTCCAGGATCAGGGCCCCGATCAAGACCGGCAGCCCGCCCAGGAGAAACATCCAGGCCGCCACCAGGATCAGGGGCATGCTCCAGGGGCCCCGCTTGATCCATATCGTGCCCGCGGCCCAGCACCAGGCGGCCGCCAGCATGAAGGCCGCGCCCACCGGCGAGGCCTGCACCTGGCTCAGGTTGGGCCAGAGCAGCACCAGCAGCCCGGCCACGCCCAGCACCAGGCCCAGGATGCGCCGGGGTCCGAGACGCTCGCCCAGCAGGAAATAGGCCAGGAGCGAGGCCCAGACCGGCATGGTGTAGCCGATGATCATGGCCCGGCCGGCCTGCATGTGGATCAGGCCGTAGGCCGAGGTCAGGTGCCAGCCGGTGATGTTGAACAGGGTGGACCAAAAAAGGGGCTTGAGGTCCGCGCGGGGGATGGCCAGGGGCAGGCCGCCCAGGCGGCAGATCAACAGCAGGCCCAGGCCGCCCAGGATCAGGCACAGGGTGCGGAAGGTCCAGGGCGGCAACTCGCCCAGCACCACCTTCATGGCCGGGAAGTTCAGGCCCCAAAAGACGGTGATGGTGGCCAGCAGGAAGTAGCCCAGGCGGGGGGTGGCGTCGGGGGTTTGCACGGCGTCCTCGCGGTTAAAAGGCACGCCGGCCATTATAGCGGCATCAGGCGGTCCGCGCCGGCGAATCCTCAGACCAGGCTGATGGGGTCCACGTCCAGGATCAGGCGCACGCCGGCCGGCGGCGGACCGGCCGTGTGCTGGCCCAGGCGCAGGACAGAGGCAGCCACCGAGGCCGTGGGGCTCTTGAGCAGGATCAGGTGGCGGAAGCGGCCCTGGGCCCGGGCCATGGGGGCCGGGGCCGGGCCTAAAATTTGCGCCCGAGGCTCGATTTTGGCCCGCGCCCGGTCCATTGCCCGGAATAATGTCCCAGCATATTGGGACACATTACCTTCATTGGCCCCTTCCACCCGCAGACCCACCAGCCGCATGAAGGGCGGGTAGCCCAGGTCCCGGCGCTCGGCCAGCTCCTGGTCGTAGAAAGCCTGGTCGTCCTGGGCCAAGGCGGCCAGCAGGGCGTGGTGGTGGGGGTCATAGGTCTGCACGATCACCAGCCCGGCCTGGCCCTCGCGGCCGGCCCGGCCCGCGGCCTGGGTGAGGAGGATGTAGGCCCGCTCAGCGGCCCGGAAGTCCGGGACGCTCAGGGCCTGGTCGGCCAGGAGCACGCCCACCAGGCCGATGTCGGGCAGGTGGTGGCCCTTGGCGATCATCTGGGTGCCCACGATCACATCCAGCTCGCGGCCGGCGATGGCCCTGAGCACCCGGCGCAGGCCGGCCGGGTCCGCGGCCGCGTCGCGGTCCAGGCGGCCCACGCGCAGGCCCGGCAGCAGCTCCGCGATGGCCTCGGCCACCTGCTCGGTGCCCAGGCCCAGGGGCCGCAGCCCGCTGCCCGGGCCGCCGCAGGTGGGGCAGGTCTGGGGCAGGGGCCGGGCATGGCCGCAGGTGTGGCACAGGAGCTTGTTGGCCGCCCGGTGCAGGGTCAGGCTCACCGAGCAGGCCGGGCAGCCCACCCGCTGGCCGCAGCTCGGGCAGATCAGGGCCGGGGCGAAGCCGCGGCGGTTCAGGAACAGTATGGCCTGGCGGCCGCCGGCCACGGTCTGTTTTATGGCCTGCTTGAGCCGGGCGCTCAGGAAGCCGTGGGCCAGGCGGCCGGCCGTGCGCAGGTCCACCACCTCCATGATGGGCAGGGCCGCCTGCTTGACCCTCTTGGGCAGGCGCAGCAACTTGATCTGCCCCTGCTGGGCCCGCCAATAGGTGGTCACCGCGGGCGTGGCCGTGCCCAGGACCACCGGGCAGGACTGCTCCTGGCCCCGCAAAAGGGCCAGGTCCCGGGCGTGGTAGCGCAGGCGGTCGGCCTGCTTGTAAGACTCGTCCTGCTCCTCGTCCAGGCAGATCACGCCGGGGTCGCTCAGCGGCGCGAACACCGCCGAGCGGGCGCCCACCACCACCGGCGCCCGGCCCTGGGCGATGGCCCGCCACTGCCCCCGGCGCACGGCCGGGCTCAGGCCCGAGTGCAGCACCGCCACTCTCTCCGCGCCCAGGCGGTCCTTGAGGAGCCCCTCCAGGCGCAGGCACAGGCCGATCTCCGGCGTGAGCACCAGGGCCTGGCGGCCGGCCTCCAGGGCGGCCTGGCAGGCGGCCAGATACACCTCGGTCTTGCCCGAGCCGGTGACCCCGTAGAGCAAGAAGGGCTCGAAGCGCCCCGCCTTCACCGCGGGCGCGATGGCCTCCAGGGCCGCCTGTTGGTCCGGGGTGTAGGCCGCGGGCCGGGGCTCGGGCAGGATGAGCCGGCCCAGCAGGTCCTTGACCAGGGGCCGGTGGCTGATGCCCAGCCAGCCGGTTGCCTCCAGCCGGGCGGCCAACTGCCGGATGCGGGGGAAATCGGCCCGCAGCGCGGGCAGGGGCAGGGGGCCCGCCACTTGCAGCCGCGCCAGCACCTGGGCGGCCTGGCTGCCGGGCCGCGGCCGGGAGTCCTCCGGGCCCTGGCGGAAGCTGGCCAGGGCCACCAGAGCCTCGGCCGGGCCAGGGGCGGCCGAGGCCCCGCCCCCGGCCAGGCCCGCGGGCAGGGACCAGGCCAGGACCTGGCCCAGGGGGGCCTGGTAGTAGGCCGCGGCGCGGGTGAAAAAGCCCAAGAGCCCCGGCGGCAATAGCTGGGGCCCGCCGGCCTCGTCCAGCACGTCGGCGATGCGCTTGAGCCCCCGGCCCGGCCCCTCCTGGGGCGAGGCCAAGGCAAAGCCCAGGCGCATCTGCCCGCGCAGGGGCACCAGCAGGCGAGTCAGCGGCTTGATGAGCGAGGCGATTTCGCGCGGGGCCAGATAGGTGAGCGGACGCCACACCGGCGCGGCCACCGCCACCTCCACCCGGAGGGCCATATGATTAAAGCTTGAGCCCGGTGAGGTCGGCGGCCCAGGCCAGGAAGCCCTTGCGGTTCTCCTGCTGGGCCATGGCCTCCAGGGCGGCGATGGTGTTGGCCCCCGACTTCCAGGCCTGGATGGGCCGCAGCTCCTTGCGGCGCACAAAGGCGGTGGGCAGCAGGAAGTTCAGGTCCCCCTGCACCGGCTGGAAATACAGGCGATGTTTGGAGACCTTGAGGGGCATGGACAGGCCCCGCTCGCGCACGGTGTTCAGGGCCTCGGCCGGCCGGGGGTAGTGGTTGATGTTCTTGTTCAGGTAGGCGATGTCCGCCTCGGCCACCCCCTGCAGTTGGAAGGACTCGATCATCACGTTGCGTTCCAGCTCCGGGTCCCAGAACAGGGCCCCGCCCTTCTGGGGGTGGCCCGGGTCGTTGGTCACCACCTCCATGACCATGCGCGCGCCGGCCTCCCCCAGCTTGAGGGCCGCGGCCAGGCCGGGGAGGTCCAGGGATTGGCTTAAATAGCCCAGGTCCTCGATGTTAAAGGATATCTTGTCCAGGAACCCCTGCAGGAGCTGCTCAAAGGCCAGCCAGGTCAGGCGCTGTTTGTTGCCGCGGTCCAGGCGGTAGATCTGGCCCTCCATGGTGGACTGCATGAGCATCTGGCCGTGGTTGTGCAGGCGGGGCTCCGAGGCGAGGTCATACACCCACTGGCCCTTGCGCAGGTCCAGGCCGTGGAAGGATTTCTGCACCATGAACAGGACCTTGGCCGGGTCGAAGCCATAAAAGCCGGCCTCCAGGAAGTCCATCTCCACCGCAGTGACCGAGGACTCGTTGATGATGACCAGCAAATGCTGGTTCCCCAGCACCCGCGCGGGGTCCTTCTTGAGCTTGCGGGCCAATTGGCTAAGGTCCCAGGCCAGTTGCAGCATGTGCCGCCGGCCCAGGCTCATGGAGCGCAGGCCTCGGGGGTTCACCGGCCAGCTGCTGCGGCCGGTCAGGCGCAGCATCACGCCCTTGGTCAGGTCCAGGCGGGGGTTGATCAGATACTTGGCGCCCAGGCCCAGGCGGGTGGCCTCGCCGGCGCAGGTATGCTCCAAGAGCACCTTGCCCGAGGCCAGGGCCTGGGCGGCCCGGCTCAGGTCGCGCTTGGAAAGGCTTTTATTATCCAGTACCTGGATGTCCGTGGGACCCTGCAACTGCTCCAGGCGGGGGTAGGCGTTGAGCTGCTCCAGGTCCGCCGCCACCTTGGCCATGGACTTGTAACCGGCCAGACGGGTCTTGACCAGGTCGAAACATGAGCCAATATAACTAGTAAAATCGCTTAGATCAAAAGGTGTGGGCTGGGAGGGATCAAGCATGGGTCAATAAGGGTCCTCTCCGTTACCGGGGGCAGGCGCCACTCTACACAGCTACTATATATCATAAGCGACGCCTCCTGCCAAAATCCTAGTTTGAGCCGGAGAAACACTCAACCCAGGTGCAGCAGTTCCGCCTGGCGGCTCAACTCATCCCGGAAATCCGGGTGGGCCAGGCCGATGATGGCCTGGGCGCGCTCCCGGGTGGACAGGCCCTTGAGGTTGGCCACCCCCTGCTCGGTGACCAGGTAGTGGGTGTCCATGCGCGGGGTGGTCACCGCCGCGCCCAGCTCCAGCCGGGGCACCACCCGGCTCACCTTGCCGTCCTGGGCCGTGGAGCGGAAGGCCAGGATGGACTTGCCGCCCCGGGAGTCGTAGGCCCCGCGCACGAAGTCCAACTGCCCGCCGGTGCCCGAGACCTGCACCCCGGCCAAATACTCGGCGTTGCACTGGCCGGTGAGGTCCACCTGGATCAACGAGTTGATGGAGATCATCAGGTCGTTCTTGGCGATCACCGCCGGGTGGTTCACGTAGGAGACCGGGTAGGAGGCCATGGCCGGGTTGTTGTTCATGAACGAGAGCATCTCTTTGTCGCCCTGGGCCACGGTGAACACGTGCTTGCGGGGGTGCAGGCTCTTGCGGCGGCCGGTGACCGCCCCGGCCTTGATCAGGCGCACCATGGCCGGACCGAAGACCTCGGTGTGGATGCCCAGGTCCCGGCGGTCCAGCAGATACTCGGCCACCGCCCCGGGCAGGCTGCCGATGCCCAACTGCAAGGTGGCGTGGTCCGGCACCAGCTCGGCGATGCGCCGGCCGATCACGTGGTCCACGTCCTTGATGGGCGAGCCGGGCCACTCCCGGACCGGCCGGTGGTCCTCCACCGCCAGGTGCACCTCGGAGATGTGCAAGAGCGCCTGGCCGAAGACCCGGGGCACGTTCTCGTTCACCTCCACGATGAGCATGCGGGCCTTGCGGGCGGCGGTGGAGGTGAAGTCATTGGCCGTACCGAAGCTGAAGTAGCCGGCCGCGTCCATGGGCGAGACCAGGGTCAGGCACGCGTCCAGCTCCGGGCCCTCCTGGATCAGCCGGGGCACCTGGTGGAAGTGGCAGGGGATGAAGTCCTCCAGGCCCTCCTCCACCGCCTCGCGGTCGCAGGGGCCCACGAACCAGGTGTAGGCCTGCACCTGGTCGGCCAGGCGCGGGTCCAGCACCGTGGCGCAGGCGATCTCCTGGGGCAGCAGGGAAAAGACCCGCAGCCGCCGCAGGTCCCCGGCGCGCAGGCGCTGCGCCACGGCCGCCAGCAAGGCCGGCGGCTCGGCCATGGTCAGGCCGTGGATGAGGGTGCCGCCCTCGGGCACCGCCGCCGCGGCCTGCTCGGGCGTGACCAGCTTGCGCTTGTACTCGGCTTGGTACATGAAGTCCTCGCGCAGAGAGGTGAGCGGGTAAGTGGGGGTAGTTTAGCATGGGGGCGGGGAGGGTGGAGCGGCGGCGCGGCTTTACGGCGCGGCGGCGGGGTTTTGATCTTCCCCCGATTTTGTGGACACGCAGTTAAGCGGCCATCTTCATCCTCTCAAAATCCGCCGGGGTGGTGAAGCCCAGGGCGGAGTGTCTCCGATTGCGGTTGTAGAAGACTTCGATGTACTCGAAGATATCAGCCTTGGCTTCCCAGCGGGTCTGGTAATCACGGTGATGCACCAGTTCAGTCTTGAGGGTGTGGAAGAAGCTCTCCATGGGGGCGTTGTCCCAGCAGTCGCCCTTGCGGCTCATGCTGCATACCATGCCGTGGGTCGTCAGCGCCTCCTGGTAATCACTACAGGCATATTGGCTGCCTCTATCCGAGTGATGTAGCAAGCCTGGCTCCGGGCGGCGGCGGCCCACCGCCATGTCCATGGCGTCGAGCACCAGCCTTCTGTTCATGCGGCCGGCCATGGACCAACCCACCACGTAGCGGGAATACAAATCCAGGATCGCCGCCAGGTACAGCCAGCCCTCACGGGTGGGAATGTAGGTGATGTCCGCCACCCACTTCTGGTTGGGTGCGCTGGCCTCGAAGTCGCGCTCCAGCAGGTTGGGCGCCACCGGGTGGGAGTGCTTGGAATCCGTGGTGGCCTTGAACTTTCGCTTCTGCTTGGCGCTGACGCCGTTGTCGCGCATCAGCCGGGCCACCCGTTTCTCGCCCAGGCGCAGGCCCCGAGCCTTGAGCGCGGCATGAATCCGCGGGCTGCCGTAGGTCTCGCGCTTGGCTGAGGGGATGGCCTTGATCTCGACCAAAAGCCGGCGGTCCTCGCGCACTCGCCGGCTCTCAGGACGTCCCCGCCAGGCATAATAGGCGCTGGCAGACACCTCCAGCACCCGGCACATCCGTTGTACGGGAAACCGGCCGGTATGGTCACGAACAAACCGATATCTCATTGAGGCACCCGCGAGAAGATGCCCACAGCTTTTTTTAGGATGTCGCGCTCCTGGCGCAATATCTCGTTTTCCCGTCTCAAGCGACGCAATTCATCGTCCTGAGACTTCAGGTGCCCCTTGCCGGGGAAGGCCTCCACAGGGTCTTCGGCCATTTGTTTCTTCCACCGGCCCAGAACGCTCTCCCTGATTCCCAAGTCTCGGGAAGCCTGGGCTATGCTGAGACCCCCATCTGTCATCAGGCCCACCGCCTCCAACTTGAACTCCCGGCTGAAACTGCGCCGTTTCCTTGCCATCCAACACCTCCACGCACTTTATACGTGCTTTTCGAGGTGTCCACCAAATCAGGGGAACTTCACAAGCCAATTGCTTGGCTTGGGTGGGGCTGGCTCTATCCCCCCCCGAACAGCACCCCGGCCAGCCAGTCCACGCCCAGCCGGAGCAGTTCCTCCTCGCTGCCCCGGGCCTGGGCCAGGCGTTCGGGCGCGAGGCCCCAGCGCGACGCGAAGCCCTCCTGGGCCGCGGCCTGGCGGAACACCTCCAGGTTGTACAGGGCGCTGATGAAGGCGTGGGTCTGGGCCTGGTTCAGGGCCACCTTGCCCGTGCGCCGGGGGTGCATGAAAAGCCGGAGGGCGTAGTTGTTGGCCGCCTGGTACTCGGCCAGGCCCTGGTCCTGAATCCACCGCTCCACGGAGAGCTCCCGGGGCTCGCTCCAGCCCAGGCAGCCGGGCGCGTCCTGGAGCAGGAACACCTCCTGGGGCGGGCCGCCCGCCGCGCCCGGCCGCACGGCCCGGGCCAGGGGGTAGACCCGGCAGCAGGCGGGCCGGTGGGCGTACACTCGGCAGCCGGCCGGCGACACGAAGGGGCAGGCCCCATCCTCGCTCAAGCGGATGCGCAGGGCCGGCCAGCCCGAGATTGGGTCGGTCTCCAGCTCCGCAAACTGCTCCAGGATCTGGGCGGAGGGCAGGTTCAGGGCGCGGCGCAGGCGCAGCAGGTCATAGGGCAGCAGGGGCAGGCGCTTGTCGCGGCAGCAGGCGTTGAAGCAGGCCAGGTCCGGGCCGCAGGCGAACTGGAAGCGTTCGCCCGGGGCCAGCCGGCGGCCGGTCAGCCCCTGGTCCGCCTCGATCATCAGTCCAGGTCCCGGTCGTTCTTCCACTCCATGATCATCACCGCCGCGGCCACGGTGGTCACCCAGCGGCCGTCCTTGGGGCCCACCGCGGTCTGGGTGATCTCGCTGGTCTTGACGATCTGGCCGGACATGCGGAACACCTGCTTCTTCTCGTCCCAGGATTGGTCCACGTTGAAGTCAATGCCCAGGGTGGAGGCCAGCATCTCCGCGGCCAGGTCCTCGGCGTAGTCCCCGGAGACCTTGGCCGTCTGGCCGAAGCCCTTGTGCTCGGACAGGTAGCCGTGCAGGGCGCGGTCGGCGGGCAGGGCCAGGCCGATGGAGGAGGAGATGAGCCGGTGGGGCTCGTTGGTCTGGTTGCGGGACATGACGCAGAAAAGTATCTGGCCCGGCTCCAGCATGCCCTGGCCCCTGCGCCGGGAGATCAGCTTGGCCTGGGGCGGGAAGATGGAGCTGACGTGGACCAGGTTCTGGCTGGCGATGCCGGCCGCGCGCAGGGCCAGCTCGAAGCTGGCCAGCTTTTCACGGTGCACGCCCTTGCCCCGGGTCAGATAAACGAACTCGGGTATCAGCACGTCCCGCCTCCCTGGTTTGAGTTTAGTCCGCGCGCCTGAGGCCGCGGCTACCTTATTTACCGGCCCTGGGCCGTACGTCAAGACAAAAGCGCGGGCCGCCTGCGCGGCTCGCCGCCCCTTGAAGACCCCCGGGGGGCGCTCTATACTGCAAGCAGCCTTTGTTTGGGAGGGGACGATTGCCCACGCGTCCGAAAGTGATGACCTTCTGCGGGGTGCCCCAGCCAACCCTGGAGGACTGCCGGGCGGCGATCATCCCCGCGCCCCTGGAGGCCACCGTCAGCTACGGCGGCGGCACCGCCCTGGGGCCGGCGGCCATCATCCAGGCCTCCCAGGCCATGGAGCTCTACGACGAGGTGGTGGGCAGCCAGCCCATGGACCAGGGCATCTACACCCACGCCGGAGTGGACGTGCGCGGGCCGCTGACCGAAGTGGTGGCGCGCATAGAGCGGGCCGTGGCCGAGGAGCTGGCCGCCGACCGCCTGCCGGTGGTGCTGGGCGGGGAGCACACCGTGACCCTGGGGGCCTTGCAGGCCCTGAAGGCGGCCCGGGGCGCGGACTTCACCGTGCTGTGCCTGGACGCCCACCCGGACCTGCGCGAGGCCTACCAGGGCCGGCGGCTGTGCCACGCCACGGTCATGCGCCGGGCCCTGGACCTGGGGCTCACGGTGCGCCACCTGGGCCTGCGCTCCAGCTCCCAGGCCGAGGTGCGCCTGATACAGGAGGCGGGCCTCAGGCCCCTGTGGGCCCACGAGCTGCACGAGGACCCTCACTGGCTGACCAGCGCCTTGGAGGGGCTCAGCGGCCCGGTGTACCTGAGCCTGGACGTGGACGGCCTGGACGCGGGCATCATGCCCGCCACCGGCACGCCCGAGCCCGGCGGTCTGTCCTGGCAGCAGGTCACGGCCTGGCTGGCCGCGGTCTGCGCCCGGCACCAGGTGCTGGGCCTGGACCTGGTGGAGCTGGCGCCTTTGCCTTACCAGCCGGCCTGGGACTTCACCGCCGCCCGCCTGCTCTACCGGGCCCTGGGCCTGATCTTCAAAGGAGTGTCATGAGCCGCCCGCTGACCGGCCCGGCCATCGCGCCCCCGGCCCTGAGCGGCGGAGACTCCGTCGCCGTCCTGGTGGACCGCCACTTCTGCGCCTACAACGCCGCCCGCCTGCGCGAGGCCTGCCAGCTCTGGGCCCGGCGCATGGCCTTGCCCGGCGTGACCGTGGGCCTGACCCTCTCCGGGGCCCTGACCCCGGCCGGCCTGGGCCCCTCCTGCCTGGTGCCCCTGGTGCGCCGGGGCCTGGTGGACTTCATCGTCTCCACCGGCGCCAACCTCTACCACGACGCCCACTTCGCCCTGGGCCTGGACCTGCATTGCTCCAACCCCTTTGCCGACGACGCCGCCCTGCGCAAGCAGGGCCTGGTGCGCATCTACGACATCGTGATGGACTACACGGTGCTGCTCCAGACCGACGCCTTTTTCCGGGAGATCATCAAGGCCCCGGAGTTCCAGGGGCCCCTGAGCAGCGCCCGGTTCCACTTTCAGGCCGGCCGCTACCTGGCCGAGCGCCAGCGGGTGCTGGGCCTGGGCGACCACAGCCTCTTGGCCGCCTGCCATGAGATGGAGGTGCCGGTGTACGTGGCCAGCCCGGGCGACAGCAGCATCGGCATGAACGCCGCGGCCCTGGCCCTCGCGGGCGGCCGGTTTAGCTGGGACCCCAGCGCGGACGTGAACGAGACCGCGGCCCTGGTGCTGATGGCCAAGCGCGGCGGCAACAAGACCGGCGCGGTGATCCTGGGCGGCGGCGCGCCCAAGAACTTCCTGCTGCAGACCGAGCCCCACTTGCAGGAGGTGCTGGGCATCAAGGAAAAGGGCCACGACTACTTCCTGCAAATCACCGACGCCCGGCCCGACACCGGCGGCCTCAGCGGCGCCACGCCCAGCGAGGCCGTGTCCTGGGGCAAGGTGGACCCCCAGGGCCTGCCCGACACCGTGGTCTGCTACACCGACAGCACCATCGCCCTGCCCATCATGACCGCCTACTTGTTCGAGACCGTGGGCCAGCGCCAGCCCCAGCGCCTCTACGCCAAGAGAGAAGAGGCGCTGGAGCTGCTCAAGAAAGAGGCGAACCTCTAGCCCGGCACCCGCTCCTGCACCCAGGCCCGCTGACGCCGGGCAACGCGGTGAAAGGCGGCCCAGGGCAGCTTGGCCGGGTCGCCGCGCCACACATGCACGGGCTCGGGCGCGGTGGGCGAATCCTCCCCCCAATTGGCGTCCAGGCTGTCGTCGCGCTCTATGGCCTGCCGCCGCCAGGCCGAGGAGTCATAGCCCCACTCCCCTTCCAGGCTGCTGGCGAAAGAATGCTGCCAGGCCCCGCAACGCTCCTCCTCATCCTCGGAGTCCACCGCGATCAGCCCGGCCACCTGGCCGGCAATTTCGCGCCAGGGCCGGCCCGGCGCTCCTGAGGCCCGGCGCAATAGCTCGTGGATGCGCCGGGCCGCGGTGAGAAACTCGGCCTGGTTGTCGCGCCGCACCTCCTCCCCGCCCTGGCCGGCCAGGTAGCGCCAGCGCAGATAGGGAAGGTCCGGGTTGGAGCGGGCCTGGATGTGCCCCACGGTTCCCAGCCAGAGCCCGGACAAGGCCTGACCCGGGACGCCGTTTTCATCCAGTTCAAACATCCCGGCCACCTTGTTCAGCGGGTCTGTCCAGCCGCAGAAGCCCTGGTGGGCCCAGGTGTCGGCATAGGTGTGCAGGGCCAGGCCCAGGCCCACCAGCCTGTCCAGCCTGTCCGGATGGGACGCGGCCAGAGCCACCAGCTCTTGGGCCAGGGCCGAGTCGGGCCGGGTGATGAACTGGGCTCGGCCCGAGGGGGTGGCCTGGGGCGGCAGGAAATGGAAGGGCACATACACCTGGCGGCAGGTTTCCTCGGCCCAGGAGGCGAAGCCGAAGTGGGCCGTGGCCTGGGGCGTGAACTCCTGGTCGCCGGTCATGGTCAGGGGCGCGTCGTCCTGGGAGTCGTCCGCGAATTGGCTGGCGTAGGCGATGACCTGGGCGTCCTCGGGCGAAAAGCCCGTGGCCCGGGCCAGGGTGGCGATGGCGCAGTAATGAAAATCCTTTTGCATGGACGCCCCCCTTGCACCGCGCCCAATCAGGTGGCCGCGGTAATGGCCCCGCGCAGGACCTCCCAAAGCTTTGCGATGGCGGCGTTCAATGCCGCCTGCACCACTGCCGCTCCGTACGTCTCGCAGACCCTTATAGCGCCCGCCCTCAGCCTTTCCAGGTCCTGGTGGAGTTCTTCGTATTGCTCCTTCGTTATATAGCCTTCCACGTAGTCGTTGTGGGTCTCGGCCGCCAGGTGGGCGATTACTTGAAGCCTGCTCCTCAAGCAGGTCAGCACCTCGCCGCCGTGCTCATGCACCGCATCGCCAGCCGCGGCGACCATGTCCTTGAGCAGTTGCTCCCAATTTACGCTTGCCATCTTGGCCTCCTCCCCCTGGCCTTATTTCTTCCCGGTCCTGGGTTGGGCTATTTCTTTGGCCTTTTCCAGCAGAAGGATCTGCACGAAGGCCTCGTTGATGACTAGGCGCTTGTTTTGCACGTAGCGCGGCAGCAACTGATTCTTCTGATGTTGCACCCGGAACTCCTCCAGCATGGCCTCAAGCTCGTCAATTGACCTGAGAGTCGTTTCGTTGGGGGGGTTGGCCCCGGCCCGCAGGCGCAGCTCGGCCAGGCCCAGGGGCACAGTTTCCAAATAGAAGCCACGATTGTCGGCGTAGCTGGCCGGGGCGCATTGTTTGCCCTGGAGATCAGCCGGCTTTTCAATCCCGCACTCGATCAGTTTCTTCTCCAGGCCCACCAGGAACACCATCACCTTGCCGTTGAAGCCATAGACCTGCTTAGAGAACTCCGCGTCAGGGTCCCCCAACATCTTCAACGAGCAACCGCCAGCCAATAGCGCCAGCAGCGCCACCCCCACCAGCGCCCAGGCGCCGGCCCCCCTAACATCGCGTCTGTACATGATTCCCCCCTTTGCTCTCTTTTTGGTCCCCCAAAAAAGCAGGCGCCTGGCCGGACCTGCTGAGCAGACACAACCAGGCGTTTCTTGGCCCCCCTGAGGCGCACATGCGGCGCGTCCTCGTAAAAATGCTACTACCTGCCGGGGGATGTAGTCAAGCGCCACGGCGGCGGGTCAACTGTTTTGCCCTTGCCAGGCTCCCGGCGGCTGTGCTAACCATGAAATTCCTATGTACACAATTACTTCTACACCCAATGTCCCCAGGGCGGGCGCGAGCAGGGTATGTACCTGATTAACGAAGTATCCCGCAAGGTTGACCTGAGCCAAAAGCGCATCCGCGAGTACGAAAAAGAGGGCTTCATCAAGCCCGCGCGCGAGCCCAAGACCAACAACCGGCTCTACAGCGATTTTGACATCGCCCAGATCCGGCGCATCACCCAACTGATCCACGAGCGGGGCTTCACCCTGGCCTGCCTGCGCAACCTCTTGGTGCTGGCCCCCTGCTGGAACATCTTTGACTGCCGGCAGCGCGAGCAGTGCGCCGCCTTTCAGCGGCCGCACGACATCTGCTGGCAGATACGCCAGGAAAAAGGGACCCTCTGCCCCGGCCCCTGCGAGCACTGCGCCCTGTACCTGAACCGGGACCAGGAGCGGCGCGGGGTGCTGGAGTCCACGGGCAACCAGCCCATGCCCAAGGAGCCCTGATGGAACAAGGCCTCTGGGGGGTGATCCTGGCCGGCGGGCCGGGCAGCCGCATCGGCGGCCACAAGCCCTGGCGCACGCTGGGCGGCCGGCGCTTCATAGACCTGGCCCTGGCCGCGGCCCGCAGCGTCTGCCCCCAGTGCCTGGTGGTCACCGGCCAGGTGGAGGACTTCCTGGACCTGGACTGCCAGGTACTGGCCGACCGCTGGCCCGGCCAGGGGCCCCTGGCCGCCCTGGCCACCGCCCTGCTGGACAGCCCGGCTGCGGAGGTGCTGCTACTGCCCGTGGACGCGCCCCTGGTGCAGCCGGCCCTGCTGGAGCTGCTGCTGAGGCTGCGGCCCGGGCACAAGGCCGTGGCCGCCCAGGGGCCCGGCGGCATGGAGCCCCTGCTGGCCTGGTATCACCGCGACTGCCTGCCCACTGCCCTGCGCCTGGTCAAGGCCGGGGAGAAGCGGCCGCGCATGTTGCTGCCGGCGGTCAAGGCCCGCATACTCACCCGGGAGGAGGTGGCCGCGGTGGACCCCCAGGACCTCAGCTTCCTGAACGTCAACTCCCCCGAGGACCTGGCCAAGGCCCAGGAGATCGCGGCCCAGCGTGGCCAAATGCACACGAATTAGGCCCGCGCTGTGTTCAATAACACACATGCGTGGTCCCGGGCCCGGGGGCGGATATGGGCCCCAATAAATCTCATGCGTTTTTAGCATTTAATATCCGATAGTTATCTACAAGCACCTTTTTGACCTTTTACGCGGGTCTGGCACCAAAGTTGCTTAGGTTGTATACACACCTGCGCCCGGAGCGGGCAGTGAGGCCAAGGTTGCATCGTCAGCGGTAAATGCAGCGAAGGCAGCGCCAGCATAGACGGCATCAGCGAAAGAACAACCAGCGCGCGGCAAGGCGAGCCAAAGGCAAGGCGAGCGGAAGCGGACCCAGCGGAGACGGATTGATGCACTTTCACCAGCGGACCCTGATGCGCCCCGTGGCCTGCACCGGCATCGGACTGCACAGCGGCAAAATCATCAACCTCTGCCTGCGCCCGGCCGAGCCGGACACCGGCGTGATGTTCAAGCGCACCGACCTGCCCGCCTCCCCCCTGATCCCCGCCGACGTACACAACGTGATCAGCACCGAACTGTCCACCACCGTGGGCCTGGACGGCGTCACCGTCTCCACCGTGGAGCACCTGCTCTCGGCCCTGGCCGGCCTGGGCGTGGACAACGTGCTGGTGGAGGTGGACGCCCCGGAGGTGCCCATCATGGACGGCTCGGCGGCGCCCTTCGTGTTCCTGATGCGCGGGGCCGGCTTCACCTCCCAGGGCAAGCCCCGGCAATACTACCGGGTCCGCCAGGAGATGCAGGTGAGCCAGAACGGCAAGAGCGTCCGGGTGGCGCCCAGCGACAAGCTCCAGGTGGAGTTCACCATCGAGTTCGACCATCCCTTGATCAACCAGCAGCGCATGGAGTTCGTCATGGACGAGCGCGGCTACGACAAAGAGCTCAGCCGCGCCCGCACCTTCGGCTTCCTGTCCGACATCCGCCGCCTGCACGAGAACGGCCTGGCCCTGGGCGGCAGCCTGGACAACGCCGTGGTGCTGGACAGCTTCACGGTGCTCAATGACGACGGCCTGCGCTTCCACGATGAGTTCGTGCGGCACAAGGTCCTGGACTTCCTAGGCGACCTGGCCCTGGTCGGCCGGCCGATCATCGGCTCCTTCTCGGCCTTCAAGTCCGGCCACGCGCTGAACAACAGGCTGTTCCGCAAATTCCTGGCCGACCCCCGGGCCTGGCAGTTGGTCACCCCCGAGCTGCCCGCCGAGGTCCTGACGCCGGCCGGCGAGTTCGGCCTGCCCCTGGAGCAGGCGGCCCAGGCCTGAGACCCGCCCCCCAGCCAACGACCCGCCCGCGCGCCTGAGCCGCCGGTAAACTTATAAACCTCCGCCCGTCCCCGCCCGCGCCCCCTTGTCAGGGGCGCGTTGCCTTTAGTGCCAGCGCCCCTTTCCCTGCCTGGAAATTCGTGAACCACTGCCCTGTCCCGCGGCCGCGGCCCCTTGCACAATGCAGGTCATGCACAGGGGCCGGCCGCGGCCCCGCCAGGCCACCCGCAGGCGGAGAAGCCCTCATGTTCGCAGGCCAGGGCCGGATTGTAGTAGGATATCGCTGGATCACCTTTGGGGGGCCCAAGCCTGCAAGCAATGCGCAGCCCTGGACGGCCAGGAGTTCCACCTGCACCCCACCGGCGGCCAGCAGCCGCTGGAGGACATGCCCCGGCCGCCGCTGCACCCCAACTGCCGCTGCAAGCTCATGGAGATACTGGACGTGGGCCAGGTCATGCGCGAGCGCCTGGCCGCGTCCGGCGGGGAGCAGGCGTTCGCTTACTTCTCCGGCGGCGGCGAGGGGCAGCAGCCCTTGGCCCCCCTTTCCGAGCCGAGCGAGGAGGAGGAAGAGGGCCGACCGGCAGGGGCAACAGAGGAGCCCGGGTGGGAGACGCCGGACGACGAGGCGGGGGAGGGGGAACAGCAGGCAGAGGTAGAAACATTCAAAGACCCAATTTTTGGACTAACCTGGAGGAGAGGATTCATCTTGAACGGCCCGATTTAGGGCAATTATTGCGGGGAAAGTTGGAGTGAAGGGAAGCATATAAGAAAACCTAAAACATCTGATCCAAGAAATATTCAACCAACACTTCCTGAAGACGACCTGGATGCTGCATGTGCGCTACATGATGGTCTTTATGATGAGGGCAAGGGAAAAGAGGCCGACGGAGAAATTGCAACCGCCCTTGACAGGCTAAGAAACATTCTTTACTCGCCGAACGGCGCGGTTCAGCAGCGCACGAGCGCGCAGCGCGAGTGCGTCGGCTGGAACCGCTTGTTAGGCGGCTGGCCACACAAGCACCGGGCGTGTCTGGAGATTGGTGAACCAGATGTTCTCGAAGCCAACGCTGGTTTGTTTCTTCAGGTTGTCCCGCGTGAAGTTCAAGGCCGCGCTCGTTCGTAGCGAGCCAGCGCTGTAGTACTCAGTTTCATAGAGACCATCAGTGGTAAACACGAGCAGCCATAGGTCACGCCCAGCAGTCCTCGCGTAGCGTTTGGCTTGCTTCTTAGTGATCTGTGCGAAGAGTGCCGCATCGCGCTTGTCTGTATCTATTCTCCACGGTATTCCACCGTACTCCTTCTGAGTGGCGACCTTCCAATCGCAGCGGTCGTACTCCTCGCGAGTCATTTCAAAGGTATAAGCCCTCGAGACCAGCTCGGTGATCTGCAGGTCAATTTCTCTGCCAGGGCCCAGCAGGACGAAATCCTGATCGTTCTCAGGTAACGGCCGACATTCATCAAACGCCGTCTCTGGGAATGCTTGGTTATAGGCAGCTATAAAGATCTCTGCCACTTGCTGCTCTTGTATAGGCTTGTCTGACGACAACAAGTCCATATGTTTCTCGACCTTCCCGGACTTAGAGAAGGCGATATAGCCGTAGGCTTCAGTGGGTTTCTTTGGCATCCAGCCGCCTAACAATAATTAGATTGATCCGCATAAGATGCGGGCTTCTTGATTTCTAACCGTATAAGACGCCTCGGAGTATCGCACCGAAGGCGCGGTAAAGCAAGTTCCTTCAGTCTCTTGACGCCGACTCAGTCAGTTATACGAGCGTCTTATACGGATCAGCATAAGAACCTTTCTCTCAAAGCCCGTCCGTGGAGCTGCGTACACCAGAAGGCCCCCGATTGAGGACATGAGTATAGATCATGTTCGTCTTGACATCTTTGTGGCCCAGGAGCTCTTGGACCGTTCGGATGTCGTAACCGCCTTTAAGCAAGTGCGTGGCGAAGGAATGCCGGAACGTGTGGCAAGTGGCCCGTTTCATCAGACCCGCCTTTGTGGCGGCTTCCCGCACCGCCTTCTGAACCAGTGATTCGTCCACATGATGCCGACCTTCCTCGCCGGTTTTCGTGTTCTTCCAGCGGTTTTCTTGAGGAAACACCCACTGCCGGCGCCTGGCCGCGGCGCGGGAGCTGGAGCGGGTGACGACCCGCAGCTACGGCCAGTTCTGGCAGCGGCTGGGAGCGGAGCTGAACCGGGCCGGGGACGGCCAGACCGCCCCCGCGGAGCTGGAGCATCGGGTGCGGGAGCTCTGCGGCCAGTGGCGCGCACGCCTGGCCGCCGCGGCCCGCACCGCCCTGCACGCCGCGGCCACCCGCCTG
>QZKP01000003.1 GCA_003605055.1 Desulfarculus sp. | reverse complement strand
GCGGGCGAGGCCGGCGGCTCAGGGGCGGGCTCCTCCGGCGCGCTCGGGGCCGGGGGCTCAGCCGCCTCCGGCAGGGTTGGCGAGCCTATAGGGGCCGGCCCGGGCCGGTCCAACTGCTGCCCGCAGGAGGGGCAGAGCACGGTGCCGGGCGCGCCGCCCGGCGGGGCCTGGGCCGGGTCCAGCTCGCCCCCGCAAAAGGGACAGGAGGGCTGCATCACTCTTTCTCCCGGCGGCTGGCCGTCTTCAGCCGCGACCAGCGCCTGAGGAAGCCCGCCACCCCTTCGGGTTCGCCGCGCGAGGCCCGCTCCTGCTCCAACTGCTCGCGGCCGTCCCTCTTACTGGCCGCCGCGCGCAGGCACTCCACGCGCAGCCGGCAGTCCCAGCAGCGGGCCGAGACCTCGCGCAGGCCGTCCTGTCCCGAGGGAAAGACCCGGCTCAGGTCGCCGAAGCACTCGGGCCGGCTGGAATGGCTGGAGGCGGGCATGGGGGCTCCTGCTGAGGTTGGCCGGGGCGGCCGCCAGCCGCGCCCCGGGCGGTCTAATGAAGCATAATTGGCCAAGGGCCGCCGGTCAAATGCTAAGGCGGCTTGACAGGCCCGGCCCCGCGGGCCAGACTGGGGCCACGCCCCGCACCCCGGAGGAACCATGAAGCTAGCCGAGGACCTGTACTTCTTCCCCTGGACCCGCCCCACGGTCAACAACTGCAACGCCGCCTATATCGGCGGCGCAATGCCCACCCTGGTGGACCCGGGCCACAGCCAGCTCTACGGCCACGTGGAGATGGGCCTGGCCGGCGACGGCCTGGGCGCGCCGCAGTTGGTCATCCTGACCCACTGCCACCCGGACCACCTGGAGGCCGCCGTGCAGCTCCAGCGGGCCGGGGCCCGGCTGGCCATGCACCCGGCCGAGATCGCCTACCTGGACGGCGAGGGCCGCATGCTGGCCAGCGCCCTGGGCATGCGCTTCCCGGAGCTGACCTATGACGTGCTGCTGGAGGAAGGCGAGCTGAAGCTGGGCGAGGAGTCGTTGCAGGTGATCCACACCCCCGGGCACTCGCCGGGACACGTGTGTCTGTACTGGCCCCGGCACAAGGCGCTCATCGCCGGGGACCTGGTCTTCGCCCAGGGCGTGGGCCGGGTGGACTTTCCCGGCGGCAGCGGCGAGCAGCTCAAGGCCTCCATCAAGCGGGTGGCCGCGCTGGACATCGAGCTCCTGCTGCCCGGCCACGGGCCCCTGATCAAGGGCGCGGAGAACGTGAAGAAGAACTTCGAGTTCATCGAGCAGGTGTACTTCGGGATGATCTAGGGGGGTAAATTCCCTGGAAGCGGCGGCCTTAGCGAAAACCACGCGCCTGGATTTGGTAAGGAACGTTAAACTATCGCCTGCGTAGGCGGCCCTGTAGGCCGTGTTCAGGTTCGTAGCAGGTGGCTCGGCACCAGGCCGCGTTGTGCTTGCCTCACTTAGCTCAATGCTGTTAGACTACAATTGCAAGCTTTGGAAACGGGGCTTGCCTCCTTCGGGAGAAATCAACCGCCGGACGCTGCGTGCAGTGTCCGGTATTTTTTTGGCCCCTTCGCTTCCCTTCCCCAACTTTCTACCGAGGTCCGGGCTGACCCTCTACGCTACCCCCAGGGCCGCGCGCAGCCCGGCCGCGGCCTGGGCCACCTGCGCCTGGGCCTGGGCCAGGGCCGCCTGCCGGCGCTCATGGTATTGAGGATGGGCCATTGGGTTGGCCCGCGCCGCGCCGCCGGCGATGCCCGCGGCGGCAAGCTCGGCCTGCATCTCCACGGCCAGTTCGGCTTCAACCCGGGCCAGGGCGGCCAGGCGCCCCTGCTCGGCCCGCTCCAGCTCCTGCCAGGCCGCCGCGGCCCCCTGGCCCTGGGCCAGGACCCGCAGGCCGTCCAGCGCCTGAGTACGCCCCTCCTCCAGGGCCGCGAGCAGGGCCAGCAGCGCGCCCTCCCGGCCCGCCTCTTGCTGGGCCGGCTCCATCTCGGCCAGGCCCGCGGCCAGGCCGCCGGCTTCCAGATCCTGCTCCAGGAAGCGGCGGGCCAGGGCCCCGCCCCGGGCGCGGCCCTCGCGCCGGGCGTCGTGGCCGTCGCCCCGGCCCAGGGCCGCGGCCCGCTCCAGGGCTATCTCCAGGGCTGACTTTATCTCCGCCATGTGCACCCGCCCAAATGTAAGGGGCCGCCCCGGACAGGCGGCCCCTGAATGATTAACGTCAACGGCCCGCGCTGGAGGCCCCTATTCTTCCTCTTCTTCTTCCTCTAAGCTCACGCCCAGGCTTTCCCACTGGGCCGCGGACTCGGCGTGCGCCTTCTCCACCTCCGCCTCGCTCCAGGGCTCCACGATGATGGACTCGGCCAACAGCTCCCAGAGGTAGAAGGTCTCTACGTGCAGGTCGTATTCCTTGTTCAGCGACTTCATGATCTGGTCGCGGCAGTTGTGGCAGGGGGCCACCACGATCTCGGCCCCGGTCTCGGCGATCTGCTCGGCCTTCTTGCGGCCGTAGTAGAGGCGCTCGTTGGCGTAGGGCATGGCCCAGGCGCCGCCGCCGGCCCCGCAGCAGAAGTTGTTCTCCTTGGTGGGGTAGGTGTCCACCCACTCGTCGCAGATCTGGTCCACGATCCAGCGGATCTCGTCGTAATAGCCGTGGCCGAAGGTCTTCTCGCTCTTGCGGCAGTAGTTGCAGGGGTCGTGCACGGTGGCCAGCTTGCCGGCGAACTTCTCGCGGTCTATCTTGACCCGACCCTCCTTGATGTACTCCATCATCAGCTCGAAGACGTTCATGACCTTGAACTCTTCGAAGGCCTCGGGGAACCACTTTTTGAAACTAAGCCTAGTTCCAAAGTAGGCGTGCCCTCACTCCGGTAGGAGCAGCACCTCGGCCTTCACCTTGCGGGCGTTTTCCAGCACCCGCCGGGCCTGCTCCTTCATGGACTCGTCGTCGCCGGCGAACAGGCCCCAGGTAACGCCCTCCCAGTTCTCGCTGGGCACGGTCCAGTTTTCCTTGGCCGCGTAGTATATCTTCCACCAGAACTTCATGTCGTCCGGCTCGCCGAACGGCTCCTTGGAGTTGACGGTGGAGATGACCCGGGCGCCCACCTTGTCAACGGGCACGTAGAAGCCGGGGTAGCCCTCCTCCTCCATCTCCTTGGACATGTCCGCCAGCAAGAACAGCCAGTCGTCGTGCGGGATGCCCAGGTTGTTGCCCCGGTTCATGGACATCATGGTGCCCTTGTGGATGGGGCCGGGCACCTTGTCCCGCTCGCGCAGGCCGCGGGCAGCGCGCATCATGGCCAGAATCTCCACCCCCATGGGGCAGGCGCGCTCGCAGCGGCCGCAGAGGGTGCAGACCCAGGGGAAGCGGGAGTTGATCAGCTCATCGTCCAGCCCCAGAGCGGCCATGCGCACCGCCTTGCGGGGGTCCATGCCGTCCACGCCGGTGACCGGGCAGCCGCCGGCGCAGGTGCCGCAGGTGAGGCACACATCGGCCCATTTGGGGTCAACGCGCAGTTTGCTCTCGCGCTTACCCAGTTTGATCGGCTCTTGGCTCATTCGTCTTCTCCCCAGATGTCAAAACGTGGGCGGGCGGCTCCTGGCCCCGGCCACTGGTTTTGGTTTGTAGGGGTCGCCGGCGGCGCCATTAGTCGGAGGCATACGCCGGCCATTTATCCACCGCCAACCTATCTCAATACGGCCGCAGGTGCAAACTATATCCACACCGGCGGCCGGAGATTGTGAACTAGTACTCCTTGGGCAGTTTGTCCAGTTGGGCCTTGGTGAAAACCGGCCCGTCCTTGCACACGTACTCGGGCCCCACGTTGCAGCGGCCGCAGATGCCGATGCCGCACTTCATGCGGTTTTCCAGGCTCATGATGATCTGCTCCGGCTGCCAGCCCAACTTGTCGAACACCGGCTGGGTGAAGCGGATCATCACCGGCGGGCCGCAGATCAGGGCCACGGCGTTATCGGGCTTGGGCGCCAGTTGCTCGCACACCGCGGGCACGAAGCCCACCATGCCGTCCCAGCCCTCCACCGCGCGGTCAATGGTGATGGCGCAGTTGACGTCCTTGCGCTGCTGCCACTGGCGCCACTCGTCGCCATAGAGCAACAGCCCCGGGGTGCGGGCGCCGTAGACAAAGGTGATGTCCCCGTACTTGTCGCGGTGGTCCGGATGCAGCAGCCAGACCATGGTCGAGCGCAGGGTGGTGACCGCAAAGCCGCCGGCCACGATCACGATGTTCTTGCCCTCCATGGCCTTGAGGGGGTAGGAGTTGCCCAGGGGGCCGCGCACCCCCATCACGTCGCCCTCGCGCATGTTGTGCATGCGGGTGGAAACGTGCCCCACCTTGTTGACCGTGAACAACAGGTCGTCGCCCTCGGTGGGGCTGGAGGCGATGCCGATGGGTATCTCGCCGTAGCCGGAGACGCTCAGCTCGGCGAACTGGCCGGGCATGTAGTCAAAGGCCTGGGCGTCCTCTGGGTTGAGGAACTCCAGCAGGAAGGTCTTGAGCTGCTTGTCCTCGGTGGCCAGCTCGGCCTTTTTGATGCGAACCGGATAAGGTATGTATGTGTTTCGCATAGCTTTCTGGCCTTTGGCTAGGCGTTCATGTCATTGACGACGCGGCGCACGTCTATGTTCACCGGGCAGAGCTGCACGCAGCGGCCGCAGCCTACGCAGCCGATCTCGCCGCCGCGCTTCATGGGGATGTACTTGAACTTGTGCATGAAGCGCTGGCGCACCCGGTCTTTCTTGGTGCCCCGGGGGTTGTGGCCGGTGCCGTGCACCGTGAACAGCCAGCTCATGCAGTTGTCCCAGTTGCGCACCCGGCGGCCGATGGTGCCCTGCACCTCGTCCTGGATGTCGAAGCAGTGGCAGGTGGGGCAGCAGTAGGTGCAGGTGCCGCAGTTCAGGCAGGACTCCTGCACCCGGTCCCACAGCCCGGCCTCGTAGAGATCCATCACCTCCCGGGCGTTGACCTGGTCCATGCCAACCCTGGAGGTAATGCTCTCCTCGGCGGCCTTCTTGAGCCCGGCGGCCTGGGCCAGGTCGGCCTTCGCGGCCTCGGGCAGGCCCTCGGCCAGGGCCTGGGCCTTATCCGTGAGGGTACGGAGCAGGAGCTTGTCGCCCAGATCCACCAACAGGGCGTCCAGGCCGGTGGAGGAATGGGGGCCGCAGTTCATGGAGGTGCAGAAGCAGGTGGGGCAGGGATCGTTGCAGGCCAGACCCACCAAAAGGGTTTTGTCCCGCTTGTCCCGCCAGTAGAAGTCGTCGGTCATCTGGTCCTGCACGAAGATCAGGTCCAGCACCTGCATGGCCTTGGCGTCGCAGGGACGGATGTTGACCAGGGCCCGGGCCTGCTTTAGCTCCGGCTCGGCCTGCATGATCATGCCCTGCTCGTCCGAGGCCTGGTTCACGAAGCGCATCATGCACTCGGTCTGGGGGAAGAAGAAGTCCTTGGGCGACAGGTGAGTGTTGGAGAACTCCCAGAGCAGGTCTTTCTCCGCCTGCAGGGGGGCCCACTGGGCCTTGCCCTCCACGGCCTGGGGGCCGAACACCTGGCGGTCCTTCTTGAGCTGGCCCAGGAACTCCCCCAGCTTGTCTTTGGCCAGTATCTTGTCAGCCATGGCTAGCTCCTACTTGATGAATTCCTGGGGGTCGTTGGGCTTGTACACCGAAAGCGGCGGCTGCGACTCCAGGTCCATGCCCGGCGTGTAGCCGTACAGCTCGCGGATGTCCTTTTCGATCATGCTGGTGAGCTTGCGCATCTTGATGCCCACCGGGCAGGCGCTCTCGCAGGCCCCGCAGTCCGTGCAGCGGCCGGCGCAGTGGAAGGCCCGCAGAATATGGAAGGTGGCCACGTCGGCCTCGTCCTGGGTCTTGCCGCACCACTGGGGCCGGGCCTCGTCCACGAAGCAGACGTGGCAGTAGCACAGGGGGCAGGCGTCGCGGCAGGCGTAGCAGCGGATGCAGTCCTTGAAGGTCTCCTGGAAAGCGGCCCAGCGTTCTTCCGGCGCGAGCTTCTCCCAGGGCGCGGCCACCTTGTCTATGTTGCCGCCGTGGGTGGGCGCCGACTCCTCGCCGATCATCTCGTCCTTTATCACCGGGTTGCGCATCACGCAGGTGTAGCAGTTCTGCCGGAGCACCTTCTTGGTGGGCACCCGCTCCTCGAAGCCCAGGCCCTTGACGATCAACTCGTCGCCGTCTTCGGTGACCTCGGTGATGGTCTTGAGGGGGAACAGGGCCTGCACCTTGTTGCGGTCCACCATGCCCGGGCTGGCCACGCCCAGGATGTACACCTGCTCGCGGGTGATCTGGTTCTCCTTGATCAGGCCCACGATGTTGCGGCTCACGCAGCCCTGGGCCACGATGGCCACCTTGTCCGCCTGGCCCTTGGGCCGGCGGACCAGGAAGTTGGACAGGTTGTTGCAGCAGAAGCGGGACCAGGTGAGGTTCTCCGCCTCCTCGGGGGTGTAGGCGAAGTAGGGGTATTCGCGCATGGGCACCGTGCCCTGGGCGAAGCCGATCACGCAGTCCACCTTGCCCTCACTTAGCAGGCGCTTGGCGGCCTCCCTTATCTGGGCGGCTATCTCTTGGGTCGTGGACATCAGGCCACCTTCCGGATGTCTTTGATCATGTGCTTGGCCGGGCCCAGGGCCTTCACCGCCTCAGTGACCGCCAGCACCGTCTCCTGGAACTTGGCCGCCTCGGCCGAGGAGATCCAAGAGAAGTGCAGCCGGCCAGGTTCAATACCCACGTACTCCAGGAGGTCCTTTAGGACGGCGAACCGCCGCCGGGCGAACATGTTGCCAGCTATATAGTGGCAGTCGCCCGGATGTCAGCCGCTGACCCAGACCCCGTCGATCCCCTGGCGGAAGGCCTGCAAGATGAACTTGGGGCTCATGCGGCCGGTGCAGGGGATGCGGATCACGTGGATGTTGGGCGGGTACTGCAACCGGCTCACCCCGGCCAGGTCGGCCGCGCCGTAGGAGCACCAGTTGCACAGAAAGGCCGCGATGCGCGGCTGGAACTCTGCCTTCTCACTCATGGGCTTATCCCGTCGTTTTTCTACATGGCCATGATTTGGGCCATGACGTCCTGATTGGTGAATCCCCGCAGGTTGGGGGCGCCGGAGCGGCAGGAGGCCACGCAGGTGCCGCAGCCCTTGCACAGGGCCTCGTTGACCAGGGCCAGGCCCTTGTCGTCGGCGGTGATGGCCTGGTAGGGGCACACCGTCCAGCACACCCCGCAGCCCACGCACTTGCTCTGGTCTATCCAGGCCACGGTGCCCGGCAGCATCATTTTCTTGGCCGAGAGCACGGTCACCGCCCGGGCCACCGCGGCCTGGGCCTGGGCCACCGCCTCTTCCAGGGGCTTGGGGTAGTGGGCCAGGCCGGCCATGAACACTCCGTCGGTGGCGAAGTCCACCGGCCGCAGCTTCTGGTGGGCCTCCAGGAACCAGCCGTCCGCGTCCAGGGGCACCTTGAACATCTGGGCCAGATCCTGGGCGCGGTGGCTGACGATGGCGCTGGCCAGGCCCACCAAGTCCGCCTCGATCAACAGGTCGCGGCCCAGCACGTGGTCGCGCACCGTCACCGTCAGGCCCTGGCCCGAGGCCTCCACCTTGGGCTTGTGGTCCAGGTCGAAGCGCACGAACAACACGCCCTTGCCGCGGGCCTCCTTGTAGAGCAGCTCGCGGCGGCCGAAGGTGCGGATATCGCGGTAGAGGATCACCACCTGGCAGTCGGGGTTGTCCTTCTTGAAGTGCAGGGCCGTCTCCACCGAGTGGGTGCAGCAGACCTTGGAGCAGTAGGGCCGCTCGGGCTCCCGGGAGCCCACGCACTGGATCAGCACCAGGGAGTTCACCTTCTTGGGGTCCAGCTCCCCGCTCTGCAAAGCGCCGTCCATCTCCAGGTGGGTCATCACCTTGGGGTTCTGGCCGTAGAGGTATTCGCTGGGCTTGTATTCGGCCGCGCCGGTGGCGATGATGGCCGCGCCGTGCTCCACCACCTCCTCGCCGCCCTCGCCGGCCAGGGTGGTCTTGAAGTTGCCCACGAAGCCTTCCACGTCCTTAATGGTGGTGCCCAGGTGCAGGGCGATGTTGGGCTCGGCCTGTAGGCGGGCCTCCAGGTCGGCCAGGTAGGGGGCCACCTGGTCGTTCTGGGCCGTGACCCGCAGCAGGCGGGCGTTGCCGCCCAGGGCGCTGTCGCGCTCCACCAGGTGGGTCTTGTAGCCCTGGGAGGCCAGCTCCAGGGCGGCGTTCATGCCCGCCACGCCGCCCCCGATGACCATGGCCGAGGGCTCCACCTCCAGTTGCACCTCGGACAGGGGCTGCAGCAGGGCGGCCTTGGCCACGGCCATGCGCACCAGGTCCTTGGCCTTTTCCGTGGCCGCCTCGGGCTCGCCGGCGTGTACCCAGGAGTTCTGGTTGCGGATGTTGGCCATGTCGAACAGGTAGCGGTTGAGGCCGGCGCTGACCAGGGTCTCCTGGAACAGGGGCTCGTGGGTGCGCGGGGTGCAGGCGGCCACCACCACCCGGTTGAGGTTCTGCTCCTCTATCACCGCGGTCATCTTGTCCTGGGTGTCCTGGGAGCAGGTGAACAGGTTGTTCTCCACGTAGGCCACGTAGGGCAGGCTGCGCGCGTACTCGGCCACCGCCTGCACGTCCACCACGCCGGCGATGTTGATGCCGCAGGAGCAGACGAACACCCCGATGCGCGGGGTGTCGCCGGCCACATTGCGCTGCGGGGGCACCTCCTGCTCTTTGGCCAGGGTGCCGCGGGCGGAGCTGAGCTTGCCGGCCGCGGCGCAGGCCGCCGCGCTGGCCTCCATCACCGACAGGGGGATGTCCTTGGGCCCGGCCAGGGCCCCGCAGACGTACACCCCCGGCCGGCTGGTGGCCACCGGGGCGAAGCAGCTGGTGTTGATGAAGCTGCTGTCGTTGAGCTCGATGCCCAGCTTCTGGCACAGCTCGATGGTCTGGGGCGAGGTCTCCAGGCCTTGGCTGAGCACCACCAGGTCGAAGTCCTCCACCATGGCCTGGCCGTCCTCGGTGGCGTACTCGATGGCCAGGGACTTGTTGGCCCGCTCGCTGATGGAATGGATGCGGCTGCGGATGAAGCGCACCCCCTCTTCCTTGGCGTGGTCGTAGTAGCGCTCGAAGTCCTTGCCGAAGGTGCGCATGTCCATGAAGAAGATGGCCGCGTCCAGGCCGGCCTTGGAGTGCTCCTTGGCGATCACCGACTCCTTGATGGCGTACATGCAGCACACCGCCGAGCAGTAGGGATGGTCGCAGGCGTTCACGTCGCGGCTGCCCACGCACTGGATCCAGGCGATCTTCTTGGGCTCGGCCTCGTCGCTGGGCCGCACCAGGTGGCCCATCCAGGGGCCGCTGGCGGCCAGGATGCGCTCGAACTCCAAGGCCGTGACCACGTTGGGGAAGTTGGCGTAGGAGTACTGCACGTACCGGGAGGGGTCAAAGGGCTTGAACCCGGCGGAGATGATCACCGAGCCCACCTTGATATCCCGCGTGAGTTCCTGCTGCTCGTAGTTCACCGCGCCGGTGGGGCAGAACTTCTGGCAGGCCTTGCACTTGCCCTTGAGGAAGTACAGGCAGTTGGGCGCGTCAATGGCGTACTTCAGCGGCACCGCCTGGGCGTACTGCACATAGGCGGCCTTGCGCTTGTTCAGACCCGCGTTGTACTCGCTGGCCACGCGCTTGGGACACTTCTCCGCGCAGGCCCCGCAGGCGATGCACTTATCCATGTCCACGTAGCGTGGGTGACTGACGACCTTAACCGTAAAGTCGCCTTCCTCGCCTTGAATATCCTGCACCTCGCTGAGGGTCAGGAGCTCAATATTTATATGCCGGCCGACCTCGACCAGTTTAGGCGAGATTATTCACATGGCGCAGTCATTGGTGGGGAAGGTCTTGTCCAGTTGGGACATGACCCCACCAATGGCTGGGCTTTTCTCCACCAGATAGACATAGTAGCCGGAGTTGGCCAGGTCCAGGGCGGCCTGCATGCCCGCGATGCCGCCGCCCACCACCATCACCGCTCCAGTCACCTGCTTGGCTGCAGCCATGAAGCTACCTCGCACGTATAAGAGTGTGGATAACAAGTAAGATCATGGTTTTTCTGGCGTAAAGAAAGCCTTGTTGCCCTCTTCACAAGCTTTATTCTTAACGCATAATCTTGGACCTATGTCAAGCCTTGTCTTTAAATATTTACCACTGAATGAGCCCTCATGCATTTATTAAATACAACCTGTTTAATATATTGAACAATCTAAACTTAACTATCGGCGGATAAGTGCCAACCCGTGGTGGCCGGCCGCCGGGGCTCCGGCCGCCCTGGACCCAACCTATTGGTTTTTTGTTTAATTATCATCACGGGTTAAACCGCCCCGCCCAGGGACGGCCCTGGCCGCGGGCCGCAAACCACCCCTCGCGGCTGGAAAAAGATGCGGTGCAGAATTGCTCAGGCCTGGCGGGCCAAACGGACCACCCCGTCGTCCGCGTGGCCCCGCTCCTTGAGCAGCACCTCGATCACCTCGCCGGCCCCTCCCTCCACGGCCAGGCCCATGTAGTTGGGCTGGATGGGCAGCTCGCGGCCGCCCCGGTCTATGAGCACGGCCAGCTCGATGCGCTGGGCCCGGCCGAAGTCCATCAGCTCGTCCAGGGCGGCGCGCACCGTGCGTCCGGTGTAGAGCACGTCGTCCACCAGCACCACCACGCGGCCCTCGATGTCAAAGTCAATGGCCGTGCTGCCCACCTTGGGCCGGCTGTGCAGCAGGGTCCAGTCGTCGCGGTACAGGGTGATGTCCATGACCCCGGTGTCCGGCGCCGCGCCCAGGAGCCGGGCCAGGAGTTTTTGCAGGCGGCGGGCCAGAAACTCGCCGCCGGTGCGGATGCCCACCAGGCACAGGGTCTGGGGGTCGGGGTGGGCCCGGGCCACGGCCTGGGCCATGGCCTGCAGGAGCTGGCTCACCTGGGAGGCGTCGCACACGGTCTGGGCCGGGCCGGGCTGCATGCTGCTATCCTGATACAGTGGCTGATGGCGCAGATTCGTTTTTATAACCCGGGCGTGGGTTAGGCACAAGGGCTTTTGTGACATCGTCGGCTTATGCAGGTTGGCCAGCAATCTAGGTTGCCCTTGACCTGGGGCGGCCCGGGCTCTATAAAAGGGCCTTGGACGCCGGAGTGGCGGAAGTGGTAGACGCAGGGGACTCAAAATCCCCCGGTCCTCGTGGCCTTGTGAGTTCGAGTCTCACCTCCGGCACCACAATGATATTAAGTGGTTAGCCTAATCGGGCTGACCTCTTTTTTTGTGTCGAAATTGGCTATTGCGTTCAGGACTGTGCCATGGGTAGGTAGGTTTGGAGTTTGGCGGCGGCTTGCTTGAGGTCTTCGGCAGATACGATGTTGTAACGATCAAAAACTGATCGGGTCCTGTGGCCGCTTATCATCATGGCTACACGCTCAGGGATTCCCGCCCTAACCATGTTGCGTACAGCGGTGCGCCTCAGGTCGTGAAACAGCTTGCCTTTGAGCCCGGCTTCCTTGTGGCCCCCTTTTATGCCCGTTACGGCGAATATTCATTGGCTAATGCCTTTCTCTTTTGTCCTTAGGGCTCCGTCGATTAGGCTGGCCACCTGATCGGCGGTTCGTTTCATTGGGTCTCGAGCAAGACGCGCACAGCGGGCAGCGGGGGCAGGCTCGGAATGCCCAGCAGATAGCCGATGTGGGTAGGGATAGCCTGGCTGCAACCCTATGGAGTTCTACTATCCACTGGCCCGTGAACCTGCTGAAAACAGTCCAGTACGCTCCCCAGTGCCCTTCCAAGCCCTTGACTTTCAAATCAGCAAAATGCTAAAAAGCTAAAGTCTAATATTAGCTTTTAAACCTTCAGACCAACGGGTGCCGAGCCATGAACCGTAGCTTCATCCGTTTGCGTCAGGGCCGCGTCTCCGACCAGATCCGCGACCAGATAACCAATCAGATCATCGCCGGTCATTTGCGGGTGGGCGATCAACTGCCCTCTGAGGGTGAACTGGCCCGCCAGCTTGGCGTGAGCCGGGTGCCGGTGCGGGAGGCCGTGATCTGTATGCAGCAGTCCGGCCTGCTGACCGTCAAGCGGGGGGCCGGCGGCGGCATATTCGTGGCCAAACCCAGCCCAGAGCCGGTGGGGGAGGTCCTGACCCTGATGCTGCGCCTGGGCCGGGCCAGCATCGCCGAACTGACCGAGGCCCGGCTGCTGATCGAACCAGAGGTGGCCCGCCTGGCCTCCCAGCGGGCCGCGCCCGAGCACCTGCAGGCGCTGCAGGAGACCATTGACCGCTACTCCGCCTCGGTGGAAAAGGGCGAGCCGCGCAGCCTGGCGGACATGGATTTTCATATGCGCCTGGCCGAGACCTCGCGCAACACCGTGTTAAGCCTGACCCTGAAGAGCCTCGTCCCCCTGCTCTACAACAGCGTGCGCCAACACGGCTTCTCTCAGAAGGACCGTTGCCGGGGCATCCTGGACCACCGGGGGATACTGGCCGCGGTGCGCTCGGGCGATGGAGCCGGGGCAGCCCAGGCCATGGCCGAGCATATAAAAAGGATGGCCACCTTCTGGAAGTAGCCGGGCGCCTGCGGGCCGCCGCCAGGACAATAGGAGCGCTGGTATGAGCCCCTGTCTACAAGACTGGCTGGAACTTTTGGCCCAGCGGGCCCCGGCCGAATTGGTGAGGGTCAAAAGGCGGGTCCACCCCGCCCGCTTCCAGAGCGCGGCGGTGGTGGACGCCCTGGAGCGCCAGGGCCGTTATCCGGCGGTGCTGTTTGAAGACGTGACCGATCTGCGGGGCGAACCCAGCCCCTGCCGCATCCTGAGCAACACCTTCGCCAGCTTCCGCAAAATCGCCTTGGCCCTGGGCCTGGACAGCGATAAACGCCTGCCCCTGCTGGAGCGCATCCTGGAGCTTTCGGAGCGGGGCCTGCCTGCCCGCGAGGTGCCCCCGGAGCAGGCGCCGGTGCGGGGCTGGTTGGCCGCGGGAGACCAGCTTGATCTGCGCCGCCTGCCCATTGTGCGGCACACCGAGATGGACGGCGGCCCCTTCCTAACCCCCATCGTCTGCGCCCGCGACCAGCAGGGCCGCTACAACGTTTCCTGGAACCGCATGCAGTATCTGGACCGCAGGCACCTGGCCATCTACATGTCCCCGCGCCACCTGTGGTCCTACTTCGCGGCCGCCGAGGACCGCGGGCATGACCTGCCCATCGCCGTGGTGCTGGGGCACCACCCGGCGTTCCACCTCACCGGCGCCCTGCTGACCCCCCTGCACCGGGACGAATATGAGGCCGCCGGGGGGGCGATGGGCCAGGCGCTGTGTATCACGCCCTCCCACACCTGGGGCCGGGAGCTGATGGTGCCGGCCGAGGCCGAGTTGGTCCTGGAGGGCCGCATCCTGGCCGGACGGCGCTGCGTGGAGGGGCCCTTCGGGGAGTTCACCGGCTACACCGGTCCCCAGCGCCTGTCCTGGGTGGTGGAGGTGGAGGCCATGTACGGCCGGCCGGCGCCTCTGATCATAGACGTGTTTCCCTGCGCCACCGAGCACATCAACGCCCACCTGCCCATCGAGGCCTCCATCTTCCAGCGCGCCCGGCAGGCGGTGCCGGGGGTGAAGGGCATCTGCTGGGTGGGCTCGGGCGGGCCCTTCAACCTGATCCTGAGCCTGGCCAAGAAGACCGAGGGCGAGCCCATGCGGGCGGCCATGGCCGCCATCGCGGCCAGCAACTTCATCAAGCACGTCATCGTGGTGGACGCGGACGTAGACCCCGAGGACAAGGCCCAGGTCATGTGGGCTCTGGCCTCGCGGGTGCAGGCGGACCAGGACATCACCATCCTCAAGAACCTGCAGGGCCAGGTCTTGGACCCATCCCTGCGCCAGGAGATAAAGAGCTCGGGCATGATCATTGACGCCACCCGCCCCCTGGACCGCCCCTTCCCCCGCCGGGGCGAGGTGCCGGCCGCCGTACGGGAGCAGGTAGACCTGGGCCGATACCTGGAGGGCTGAGCATGGACATCTTCAACGTACAGTGCCCGGCCTGCGGCCGGGAGTACTACGCGGACATGCTGCTTTACTCCCTGCGGGTGGAGTTGCACTGCCCCTACTGCGGGGTCTTCTTTTGCCGAGAAGACAGCCCCCGGGTGGTCACCGGCGGCGCCGGGGCCTCGGCGGTGGCCAGGGTGGCCGGCGACCTGGGCCCCCAGACCATCTACCGCCCCCCGGATCAGGAGGACTGATGGCCCAGGGCCGCATCATCGGCCGGGCCGTCCCCAGGGTGGACGCCCGAGACAAAGCCACGGGCCGGGCCCTCTACGCCGGCGACCTGCGCCTGCCCCGCATGCTGCACCTGCGCGTGGTGCGCTCCGACCGGCCCCACGCCGAGATAACAGGCCTGGACCTGGAGGCGGCCCGCCGGGCCCCCGGCGTGGCGGCGGTGTGGACCGCCGCTGACCTACCCGGCGCCAGGCAGGTGGGGGTGCGCATCAAGGACGAGCCGGTCCTGTGCCAGGACAAGGTGCGGCGGGTGGGCGACCCCCTGGTGTTGCTGGCGGCCCGGACCCCGGAGCAGGCCCAGGAGGCGGCGGAGCTGGTGGCCGTCGTCTATCGCGAGCTGACGCCGGTGCTCAGCCCGGAGCAGGCCCTGGCCTCGGGCGCGCCCCTGGTGCACGCGGAGGGCAACCTGCTCTTTGAGCGCCGGGTGGTCCGGGGCGAGGCCGACGCCGCCCTGGCCGGTTGCCCCCACGTCATAAAAAACACCTACCGCACCCAGACGGTGGAGCACGCCTATCTGGAGCCCGAGGCTGGAGTGGCCTTTTGGGAGGGGGACGGCCTGGTGGTGAAGCTGCCCAGCAAGCACGCCCACTTCGAGCAGGCCGAACTGGCCCGGGTGCTGGACCTGCCGCTGGAGAAAATCCGGGTGGTGTGCACCACCATCGGCGGCTACTTCGGCGACAAGCAGTGCCTCTCGCCCGGCTACTACGCGGCCATCGCCGCCCGCCTCACCGGCCGGCCCGCGGCCATGGTCTATGACCGGGGCGAGTCCTTCCAGGTTTCCAGCAAGCGGCATCCCTTCACCATCCACATGACCAGCGGCGCCGACCGAGAGGGCCGGCTGCAGGCCGTCAAGGTGGAGATCATCGCCGACACCGGGGCCTACGCCTCCTACGGGCCCTCCATCCTGACCAGGGCCGTGGTACACGCCTGCGGGCCCTATGCGGTGCCCAACCTGGAGGTGCGCGGCCGGGTGGTCTACACCAACAACCCGGTGGGCGGGGCCATGCGCGGCTTCGGGGTGCCCCAGGTGGCCATCGCCCACGAGTGCCAGATGGACCTGCTGGCCGCGGCCGTGGGTGTGGACCCGGCCGAGATACGCCGCCGCAACTTTCTGACCGTGGGCCAGGCCAACGCCGCCGGCCAGGTGCTCAGCGCCTCGGTGGGGGTGGGGCAATGCCTGGAAAAGGTCCTGGCGGCCCGCCAGGCCCTGCCCCCCCATTCCCGGGAGAAGGACGCCGACTATCTTACGGCCTGGGGGCTGGCCGCCACCCACTACGGCATCGGGCTGACTGGCCTGCCCAACCCCGGCGTGGCCCGCCTGTCCTTGGCGCCGAGGGAACCGGTGCGGGTGATGGTGGGAACCGGCGACGGCGGCCAGGGGGCTTCCACCACCCTCTTGCAGATCGCGGCCGAGGAACTGGGGCTGGAGATGGCGGATCTGGAGTTGGTGGCGGCCGACACCGCCCAGACCCCCAACAGCGGCACCTCCACGGCCAGCCGCATCACCTATGTGGTGGGCCGGGCCGTGCAGGAGGCCGCCCGGAAGCTGATCGCCGAGATGGGCCCGGTGGTCCAGGCGGCCTGGGGCCTGGCGCGGGTCGAGTTCAAAGAGGGCGCCTTTCGGGCCGGCCGCCGCCGGCTCTCCCTGCGCCGGGCAGCGGACAGCCTGCTGGCCAGGCCCCTGACGGTGGAGGCCTCCTTTGATCCCCCCACCCAGGGCCTGGACCCCAAGACCGGCCAGGGCGCGCCCTACGCCACCTATTCCTTTGCCGTGCATGCCGCCCAGGTGGCCGTGGCCAAGGACACCGGCCGGGTGGAGGTGCTGCGGGTGCTGGCCGCCCACGACGTGGGCCGGGTGATCCATCCGGTCAACGTGGTGGCCCAGATACAGGGTGGGGTGATGATGGGGCTGGGCTATGCCCTTTGGGAGGAGGTCCTCCTGGACAACGGCCGCATACTAAACGCCGGCTTCAAGGACTATCGCCTGCCCACCAGCCTGGACGGCCCCGAGCTGAAGGTGTTGCTGGTGGAGAGCCCCGAGCCCACCGGTCCCTTCGGGGCCAAGGGCGTGGCCGAGCCGGCCCTGCTGCCCACCGCGCCGGCCATCCACAACGCGGTGGCCGCGGCCGTCGGCGGGCATGTCTTTGTCAACCCCCTGTCCCCTGAGCGGGTGTGGCGTCTACTGTCCGCGCAGAAGCGAAAGAAGCCCTAGCCTCCAAAGGTTGCAGGCACATGGAAACCAAGAGTTGGCGCGAATATTGGGGGAGCAAGACCTGGCAGCAGCGGGTGGCCACGGCCGTGGCCACCGTCCTGGCGGTGTTCCAGATCTACACCGCCCTGTTCGGCGCCTTCGACGCCCTGATCCAGCGCGGCATACATCTGGGGCTGGGCCTGATGCTGTTGTTTCTCATCCGGCCGGGCCTGCTCCGGCGCCGGGGGGCGCCGGGCCCCAGTTGGCTGGACTGGCTCATCGTGGTCTTCGCCGCCGTGGCCACCGGCTATCTGGTGGCCAACTACGACTGGGTGATGGAGGAGCGCTTCCCCTTCATCACCAAGCTGGCCTGGTACGAAAAGGCCCTGGGCATCGGCACCATCATCGTGGTGCTGGAAGCCACCCGCCGCATGTTCAACAAGGGCCTGTTCTTCGTGGTGCTGGGTTTTCTGCTCTACCCCTTCCTGGGGCCCTATCTCATGGGGCCTTTCCACACCTCGCCCATCACCTGGATTGACCTGGTTGACTTCAACTACCTCTCCCTGGGCGGCATCTTCGGCATCCCCCTGGGGGTCTCGGCCACTGAGATCGCCTTGTTCGTGATCTTCGGGGCCGTGCTGCTGCACAGCGGGGGGGCGCTCTTGTTTAGCAACCTGGCCACCGCCCTGACCGGCAGCCTGACCGGCGGACCGGCCAAGGTGGCGGTGGTGGCCAGCGCCCTGTTGGGCACGATCACCGGCAGCGGGGCGGCCAACGTGGCCACCACCGGCGTGGTGACCATCCCCATGATGAAGCGGGCCGGCTACCGGGCGGAGTTCGCCGGCGCGGTGGAGGCGGTGGCCTCCACCGGCGGCCAGTTGATGCCGCCGGTGATGGGCGCGGCCGCCTTTGTGATGAGCGCCTTTTCCGGCATCCCCTACTCCACCATCATTTACTACGCCTTGTTCCCGGCCATCCTCTACTTCCTGAGCATCTTCACCACCGTGGACCTGGAGGCCCGGCGCCTGCGGCTGGCCGGCCTGGCCACGGAGGCCACCCCCTTGCAAACCTTGCGGGACTACGGGCACATGCTCATCCCCTTGGGGCTGCTGATATACATGCTGGTGTCCGGCTACACCCCCAGCATGGCCGGCGCGGTGGGGGTGGTCTCGGCCCTGGTCATCTGCCAGTTGCGCACCACCACCCGCCTGAACCTGGCGGGCGTCCTGGCCGCCCTGGAGGACGGCTGCAAGGGCATGCTGATCGTCACCATCTCCACCGCGGCCGCGGGCATCATCGTGGGCTCGGTGGACATTACCGGCCTGGGCAACCGGCTGGGCACCGCCTTCGTGAGCCTGGCCGGCGGGCATCTGTTGGTGGGGTTGTTCATGGCCATGATCATCGCCCTGGTGCTGGGGGCAGGCATGCCCACCACCCCGGCCTACATCGTGCAAGTGGCCACGGTGATCCCGGCCTTGATCACCCTGGGCCTGCCTCCCCACGTGGCCCACCTGTTCGCCTTTTACTTCTCATGCCTCTCGCTGATCTCACCGCCGGTGGCGGCCGCCGCCTTCACCGCCGCGGCCATCGCCGGCTCCGACGGCTGGAAGACCGGCTGGCTGGCCACCCGCATCGGCCTGGTGGCCTTTGTGGTGCCCTTCATGTTCGCCTACGAACAGAGCCTGCTCATGGAGGGGCCGGTGGGCACCATGATCCTGGACATGTCCACCGCCTGCCTGGGGGCCGGCGCCTTCGCCCTGGCCGGAGTGGGCTTCCTTTTCCGGCCCCTACAGTGGTTCGAGCGGGTCCTGGCCTTCATTGCCGGCGTCCTGCTTATCGCTCCGTCCAAGTATTACAGCCTGGCCGGCCTGGCCGTGCTGGCGGCCCTGCTGGGCGCCCAATATCACAGCCGCCTCCAGGCGAAAAAAATCGCGCAAACCTGAAAGGGAGGGATAAAGATGTCGGCCATGAGAAAAATAGCTTTACTGCTGGGTGCCGGGGCCTTGCTGCTGGCCGGGTTTGCCCTGCTGCCCGGTCCAGCCGCGGCCTATGACATTCGTTGGGGCACCGCCCCTGCCGGCGGTGTCTGGCAGGCCTTGGGCACGGCCATGGTGGAGGACGTAGTCAAGGCCAACCCCAAGCTCAAGGGCTCCACCATGCCCATCGGCGGCGCGGCCAACGTGATTGCCACCAACGCGGGCAAGATAAACGTGGCCTTTTCCTTCTCCAGCACGGCGGGCGAGGCCTGGGACGGCAAGCTGTTCTTCAAGAAGACGGGCAAGCTGCGCAAGATCCGCGAGTTGGCCGTGTTGTTCCCCGAGCCCACCCAGATCATGGTGCGCAAGGACGCGGGCATCGACCAGATAAGCCAGCTAAAGGGCAAGCGGCTCACCCCCGGCCCCAAGGGCAGCGCCATCAGCGTGGTCAGTGGCCATGTGCTGGCGGCCTACGGCCTGAGCTTCAAGGACTTTGACATCCGCTTTCTCAGCTTCTCCGAGGCGGGCAAGCAGTTCATTGACGGACACATAGACTGCGTCTTTTACGGCGCCATGGCCTTCCCGGCCCCGCCCATGGTCAACGCCGCCTCGCAGCGTAAGATCAAGCTCCTCCCCTTGACCCCAGCGGTCATCGCCAAGCTGGTCAAGGAGGTGAAGGGCCTGGAGCCCTACACCCTGCCCAAGGGCTCCTATCCCGGCGTTGACTACGCGGTGCCCGGGGTGATCGCCAACGTGGTGGCCATCGCCAGCCAGGACATGCCCGATGCGGTGGCCTACGCCATCGTCAAGAGCATAGACCAGAACTTCGAACGCTACGGCAAGATGGTCAAGGCCATGCAACTGGGCAAGCGCCAGGACATGGCCAAGAACATCGGCATACCCATGCACCCCGGAGCAGTGAAGTATTACAAGGAAAAGGGCTGGCTCAAGTAGGCAGCGGCAAGGGAACCAGAAAGGGGGGCCGGCCGTCCTTGGGCAAGGCGGCCGCCCACCTTCAGCCCTTGGCAAGGAAGAAGGCCATGCCAAAACCACCCGACCGGGCCCAGCACCTGCGGCTGACCGTGGTGGTGGACAACCTGGTTAACATCTTCCTGCCCAGCCAGGGCCCGCTGAGCTATCCCCAGCCCGGCCCCTGCTCCTCCTTGCTGGCCGAGCAGGGACTGTCCCTGTGGATCGAGGTGGACGGCGCACAGGGCAACGCCACCCGGGTGCTCTACGACTTCGGCCGCGGCGCGCAGGTGTTGGGGCGCAATCTGCGCCTGCTGCAGATTGACCCGGCCACGGCCGCCTACCTGGTGTTGAGCCACGGCCACATAGACCATTACGGGGGGCTGCTGCCACTGCTGGCCGAGAGGCAGATCGCCGCCCCCCTGGTGGCCCACCCGGCCGCCTTTGGCACCCGAGGCATCCAAAGACCCGACGGCAGCCTGGCCGGTCCCTGGCGCCTGGAGCAGGCGCGGGTGGAGGAGGCCCTGGCCGGGCCGCCTCTGATCTCCGCCGAGCCGCGGCAACTGGGACCGGGCCTGTGGACCAGCGGCAGAATCGGCCGCGTATCGCCCCTGGACCGGCCCTTCCGGGCCGCGGTGCGCCAACAGGGGTGGCAATGGGTGGCCGACGACTTTGAGGACGACCAGGCCATTTTCGTCAACCTGGAGGACCGGGGCTTGGTGGTGGTGACCGGCTGCTGCCACGCGGGCGTATTCAACACCCTGGCCAGGGCCCAGGCCCTGTTTCCGGGCGTGCCCCTCTATGCCCTAGTGGGCGGGCTGCACTGGAACTTCCTGTCTGACAACGAGCTTCAAGATGCCATTGCTGAGCTGGCCGGATACGACCCGCAATGGCTGTTGGCCATGCACTGCACCGGCGCCCTGGCCCAGCACAGGCTGCGCGAGAGGTTCGCCGAACGCTGCCCCTTCAATACAGTCGGCCTGCGCTGTTCCTGGTAGCCGGGCCGCTCGCGGGGCGCACCGCCCCCTTTACCGAGGCGCTGTCCGTTCTAGGTCCGTTCGCCAGGAGATATTTTCAGGCCTGGGACCCGAGGCGGCGCATCTAGGCGGCCTGCCAGGCGGACAGCGGGCGGCCTGCCGGCTCCCGCCCCTGCCAGGACAGGCGGCGGCTCCGGTCCAGCACCAGGGCGTCGCCCTGCACCAACACCAGGCAACCGTAGATCAGGCCCGAGGCATGTAGCTCCTGCGCCGCTCGCTGTGCGCCGGAAAAGGCCTGGCCGCGTTCGCGCCGAGAGAGTGCCCCCACCGCGGTGGTAACCGGCTGCCGGCCCAATCCGCAAGAGGCATCCATCTGATCGGCTGATTTGCTTTGCACGGCCCTGCACTCCAACCTGGTGGCGTTGCCCAGGGCGGTGGCCGCCGCGTCGGCCAGGGCGGCGCTGGGGGCCCAGGCGGTGGCGATCTCGGCCACGCCCGAAGACAGGCTACGGCCCTGCCATCCGCTGGAGGCAACCCCGCCCACCCCGCTGGCCGCGTCCAGGCGCAGCCGGCCCAATAAGGACGCCGGGGCGCGGCCGTCTGGCGCGGGAGGCCGCAAGCCCACGCTCAGTCTCTGGCCCGGAGCCAAGCGCAGCGCCAGGTCGCCGCCGTTGTTGACCACCACCCGGTCCGCGCCCAGGGACAGGGCGAAATCCGCCACCTGGTCGGCCACGGCCCCGGCCACCGCGGCCAGGGGGGTGAGCTCCGGGCCCACCAGCCGGCAGGCCCGCGCGGCCGCGGCCACCACCGGCGGCAGGGGCCGGCCCTGGGGCAGCCTGCCCACCCGCACCCGCAAATAGCCCTGAAACTCGGCCAAGGTGGCCAGACAGCGCAGGGCCAGACGGGCGGCCTGGGCGGCCATCACCGGCCGCGGCCGGCCCTGGGCCCAGGCCGAGATGGTCAGGGTCATGGGCCCCCAGTCCACCAGGACCAGGTCTGGTCTGATTACCTGGACCGGTTCCACGGCACGGGCTCCAGGGCCTTAAAGGGCCGGATGGCCTGGGTGTGGCCGCCCATGGCCTCGTAATCGCGGCGGCGCATGGTGTACTCGATGGGCGCCACCGTGGCCGGGGTGGGCACCCAGGTGAAGGCGCCGGCCTTCACCCGCTCCACATCCACGTAGAAGGTGATGCCGCCGCCGGGCAGCACGAACACCGGCGCGCCGCCGCAGGTGAGCTGGGCCCGGCCCGCGTGCACGGCCTGGGTCAGGCGCAGGGGGTAGCGGGTCACCCCGGCCCGGGCCGACCCGCCGGCCCCGCCCACGTACACGGCCGAGACCCGCGAGGGCTGGCAGGACTCGGCGATGGCCGCCACCGCCTCGGCCGCGGCCGGCGTCAGGGGCATGGGCTCAAAGACCCCGGCGTCGCTCAGGCGGTACATGGCCGCCCCCTGGCCGGTGGCCTCGGTGATGAGCAGCGTGCTGCCGGGCTTGGTCTTGGCCGTGTCCACCGCGGCCACCACGGCCAGGGGGTCCTCCAGGTCCGTGCCGCCCCAGCCGGAGCCGCTGCGGCCGAAGTAGCGGCCGGGCGTGGAGCGGGGCAGGCACAGCTCCACCCCGCCGGGGGTGAGGCCCAGGCAGCGGCCGGCCGCGTGGTGGGAAAACAGGCTGGTGATGTGGTGGTCCAGCACGATCACCTCGTCCGCGGCCCGCTTGAAAAACGGCGCGAACAGCCCGGCCGAGGCCGAGCCGCAGCCCACGCGCATGCGCTCCACCCGCTGGCCGTTGATCACCGGGGCCCGGCCCACCTGCACCTCCAGGGCGGCCCCGCCCTGGACCTTGAGCCGCAGGGCCTCGCGGTTGGCCAGGGCCGCCACCGCCCGGGCGGCCGCGAAGCCGTGCCTGCCGGTCAGGCGGTTCACCCCGCCCAGGGCCAGCATCTTGGAGCCGTACTCCTCGGTCTCCACCATGCCCACGGTGCGGCCCTCGAAGCGCACGGCCGCGCCCTCGGCCCCCACCTCCAGGTCGGTGTCTATCTTCAGCTTCAGGCCGGAGTAGGAGAAGGGGGCCTCGGTGACCACCGTGACCACCTCCACCCCCTCCCGCTGATCGCTGAGGATATAGGGCGCGGGCACGTAGTCCGGGTAGGTGCCGCCCGCGCCGATGGCCGTGACCAGGGGCCGGCGGATGGCCTCCTCGGGCTCCGGCCCCACGATGTCCACCACCTCCTGATAGCCGACCAGGGGCCGGGTGCGCGCCAGCTCCCCGCCGCGGTTGGCGAAGCGCCGGCAGGCCCCGCTCCTCTCCGGGGGTATCTGGCAGCCCACCGGGCAGCGGTCGCAGACCAGGGCGCCGGCCACCGGCTGCACCACCTCCTGCACGGCCTGCACCGGGCAGACCCTGAGGCAGGTGCGGCACTCCACGCAGCCGGCGTTGATCACCGCCTTCTTCTCCACCAAGCTGATCACCTCCAGGGGGCAGTCCTTGGCGCACAGCCCGCAGCCGTTGCACAACTCGGCGTCAATTTGCATGCTCGGCCTCCTCGTGGGTCAGGGCGGCCATCACCCGCTCCAGGGAGATGGGCAGGTGGCGCAGGGGCCGGCCCACGGCCCGGCCCACCGCCGCGGCCACCGCCGGCGCGGTGGGGATCAGGGCTGGCTCGCCCACGCCCTTGGCCCCGTAGGGCCCGGTCTCCTCGGCTTCCTCCACGATCAGGGGCGTGATGCGCGGGGCGTCCAGGAAGGTGGGGATGTGGTAGCGGTGCAGGTTGTCTGTTTGGCCGAAGCGGAACTGCTCCATGAGGGCCATGCCCAGGCCCATGGCCACCCCGCCGCAGATCTGGCCCATCACCCCGCGGGGGTTGATCGCCCGGCCCACGTCGTGGGCCGCGGCCACCTCTTTGACCCGCACCAGGCCGCTGTCCGTGTCCACGCGCACCCAGGCGCACTGGGCGGCGAAGGCATAGGCCGCGTAGGGCCGGCCCTGGCCGGTGTCCGGGTCCAGGCCGCTGAAGTTGGGGTCGAAGCGGCCCGCGCCCCGGGCCCGCTGGCCCTGGCCGGCCAGGTAGCGCGCCACCTGGGCCGGCTCCAGGCGGCGGCCGTCGAGGGCGGCCAGCCGGCCGCCGCGCAGCTCCAGCTCCAGGTGGTGCTGGCCCAGCATCTGGCGGGCGGCCTGCACCAGTTGCATCTCCAGGTTGTCCGCCGCGGCCAGGACCGCGTTGCCGCTGATGTAGGTCTGGCGGCTGGCCGAGGTGGCTCCGGCGTTGGTGGTGCGGTCCGTGTCGCCCCGGCAGAGGTCAATCTCCTCCACCGGGATGCCCAGGCGGGTGGCGGCCAGTTGCCGGAGCACCGTGTCGCTGCCCTGGCCGATCTCGGCCGCGCCGGTGAACAGGGTCACGCGGCCGTCGGCGCCCCACTCCAGTTGGGCCGTGGAGGGGTTGGAGACTCCGGTGTTGCCGATGCCGTAGAACATGGCCGCCAGGCCCACGCCCTCGCGGAAATCCTCGCCGGAGGCGGCCCGCGCCTGCCAGCGGCGATAGATGGGCCGCAGGCGCTCCAGGCAGCGGGCCAGGCCCACCCCGCTGCGCAGCACCTGGCCGGTGCCGGTGGCCTGGCCGTTGCGCAGGGCGTTTTGCAGGCGCAGATCCAGGGGGTCCCGGCCCAGGGCCAGGGCCAGGGCGTCCATCTGGCCTTCGTGGGCCAGGGCGATCTGGGGCACCCCGAAGCCGCGCATGGCGCCGGTGAAGGGGTTGTTGGTGTAAGCCGCCCGGGAGACCACGTCCAGGTGCGGCACCAGGTAGGGGCCGCTGGCGTGCACCGCCGCGCGCATGTTCACCGCCAGGCCGTAGGAGGCGAAGGCCCCGGTGTCGCACAGGATGCGCGCCTGGAGGCCGGTGAGGCGGCCCTGCTCGTCCGCCCCGGTGATGAAGTGCATGACCAGGGGATGGCGCTTGGAGGTGGCCCGGAAGGACTCCTCGCGGGTGTAGCGCATGCACACCGGCCGCTTAAGGTGCCAGGCGGCCAGGGCCAGGAAGGGCTGCAGGGACAGGTCCAGCTTGCCCCCGAAGCCGCCGCCGGTTTCGGCCTGGATCACCCGCACGCGCTCCGGCTCCACCCCCAGGAAGCGGGACAGGTCCTGGCGGTCGTAGTGGGGGTTCTGGGTGCAGGCGGCCACCACCACCCGGCCGTCCACATACTCGGCCCGGCCGCCCTCCAGCTCCAGGGCGCAGTGCTCCAGGGGGCTGGTGGTGTAGGTGGCCTCCACCACCACCGCCGAGTCCCGCAGGGCCGCCTCGGCGTCGCCCCGCAGGATGCGCCGCTCGTGCAGCAGGTTGCCGCCGGGGCGCTCGGGGTGCACCAGGGGCGCGCCCTCCCGGAGGGCCTGGGCCGGGTCGAAGACGCCGGGCAGGGGCTGGTAGCGCACGACCACGGCCCGCGCCCCGGCCTGGGCCTGCGCCAAGGTCCGGGCGGCCACGACGGCCACGGCCTGGCCCTCCTGGCGCACCAGCTCCTGGGCCAGGAACTCGTGGTCCCGGGTGGAGGCGATGATGCCCAGGCGGTTTTCGCCGGGGATGTCGGCGGCGGTGAAGACCCGCAGCACGCCGGGCAGGGCCAGGGCCGGGCCGGGGTCTATGGCCAGGATGCGGGCCGGGGCCTGGTCCGCGCGCACCGCGGCCAGGTGCAGGTCGCCGGGCCGCTCCAGGTCATAGCCGAAGATGGTCCGGCCGCGCACCCGCTCCTCGGCCCCCACCCTTATCATTGAGCGTCCCAGGCTCATGATCCGCCCCCCAGGAGGGCCCAGGCCTGGGCCAGGGTCCGGGCCGTGACCCGGCGGATGGCCGGCACCTTGTAGGCCGCCGACTCCCGCCAGCCGCACACGTTCGTGAAGTGGGCGGCCGCCTGCTCGCCGGCCGCCTGCCACAGACCCGGGCCCGGCCGGCCGGCCCGCAGCAGCGCCTCCACCTGGGCCAGGCGGCGGGGGGTGGGGAAGCAGGAGCCCAGCGCCAGGCGCGGGTCCTGGAGCCTCTCATCCAGGCACACGGCCAGGTTCAGGCGGGCCACGCTCAGGGCCTGGCGGCGGCCCACCTTGGCGAAGACCTGGCCCGTGCGCGCGGGCAGGGGGTCCAAGGCAAAACCCAGGATCACCTCCTGGGGCCTGAGGGTGGTCTGGTAGGGCGCGCTGATCAGCTCGCCCAGGGGGCAGGGGCGCTGTCCCTGGGCCGAGGCGATGACCGCCACCGCCCCCAGGGCGGCCAGGGCGGTGACGCCGTCCGCGGCCGGCGAGGCGTTGGCCACGTTGCCGCCGATGGTGGCGCCGTGGCGCACCTGTTGCGAACCCACCGAGGCCGCGGCCTGGGCCAGCAGGGGGTAGCGCGCCCGCACCCCTGGGTCCGCGGCCAGGCGCGCGAAGCTCAGGCCCGCGCCCACCAAGGGCGCGGGGCCCTCCAGCTCCAGTTGCTGCAGCTCGGGCACCGCGGCCACGTCCACCAGCTCCGCGGGCAGATCTCCGCCGGACAGGCGGGCGGCGCGCAGGGCCACCATCAGGTCCGTGCCCCCGGCCAGCACCCGGCCCTGCCCCGGCGCCAGGGCGGCCAGGGCCTCTGCCAGGCTGGCGGCGTGGATGAAGCGGCTCATGGCGCGCCCTCCCGCAGCCAGCGGGCCGCCCGGCGCACGGCGCGCAGGATGTCGTGATAGCCGGTGCAGCGGCAGAGGTTGCCGGCCAGGGCCTGTTTGATCTCCTGGTCGCTGGGGTGGTCGTTGCGCTGCAAGAGGTCCCAGGCGGCCAGGATCATGCCCGGCGTGCAGAAGCCGCACTGCACGGCCCCGGTCTCCACAAAGGCCCGCTGCAGGGGATGCAGGTGCCCGCCTTGGGCCAGGCCCTCGATGGTGGTCACCTGCCGGCCGGCCGCCTGCCAGGCGGCGGTGAGGCAGGAGTTCAGCGCCCGGCCGTCCAGGAGCACGGTGCAGGCCCCGCACTCGCCCACCCCGCAGCCCTCCTTGGTGCCCAAAAGCCCCAGGCGGCCGCGCAGGACCTCCAGCAGGCTGGCCTCGCCGGGCACCTCGGCCAGGCTTATTGGTTGCCCGTTGACCGTCAGGCAGAGATCCATCTCACACCGCCAGATAGGCCCGCCGCAGGTAGTCCTCGCGCAGCAGCCCCCGGCCGCCGGCGCTCATCTTGATGCGGCCGCTGTCCAACGCGCAGCCGCGATGGCTCACCTTCAGGGCGAAGCCCACCTTCTGCTCCATCAGCCGCACGGTGAGGCCCTGCTGGTTGATGCGCCGCATGCCCTTAAATATAGCGCGGGTCATCAGGAATGCAGGCCCAGGGAGGGCGCGTCCAGCACCAGGAAGCGGGGCCGGCCCATCAGGGCCCGGCCCCTGCCAGCATCTGGCGCTCGCCGCCGGACATGGTCTTGGCCGGCTGGCCCAACTGCTCGGCCAGGCCCACCGGTTCCCGGATGTCCAGGGCCTGGGTATGGGCCCGCTTGCGTAGGAGTCCCTTGCCATAGAGCCAGCCCTTCAAGATGTTCTCCAGGCCTAATGGTCTTTCTCTTTATAATTACCTATTATTATTAACTATTTCTCCTAAAAGCCGCCCTGCCCCTGCCCTGGGTCCAGCCTGTTGCCTTTTATGCTTGACCCGTAAAAAGTTAAACGATATTTTATTTTTTAAAGTTATATTTAATGCGTCTGCCGTGTCAAGAAATTTTGCCCAGCGCAGAGCCGGAAGGTGGCCTTGCAGACTTTAGGCGGCAAAATCAAAGCCTTACGCACAGAGAAAAAGCTGACGCTGCAGCAGGTGGCTGGCCAGGCCAACTGCACCGCCGCCTACCTGTCCCAAATCGAGCGCGACAAGGCCTCGCCTTCCATCGCCTCCCTTAAAAGGATAGCCGAGGTGCTGGGCGCCCGCATAGTGGATTTGTTCCTGGACGAGGCCGTGGACGATCCGGTGGTGATGCCCCCCTCCCAGTGGCTGAGGGTGAGCCTGCCCCGTTGGAAGGCAGACATCAAGCAGATGGTGCGGTCGGTCAAGCACCGCCGCATGCAGCCCTTCCACACCGTGATCCAGCCCGGCGGCGGCGCCCCGGACGATTACAGCCACCAGGGCGAGGAGTTCGGCCTGGTCCTGGAGGGCCAGCTCACCTTGCGGGTGGGCAGCGAAACCTATCAGGTGCCGGCCGGGTCTTCCTTTTATTATTCCTCCACCCAGCCCCACGCCTGGACCAACCAGGGCCAGGGGCCCTGCCGGGTGGTATGGGTGGTGGCCCCGCCCAGTTGGTAGGGGCCGGATATTATAGTAGGAGGTAAGGCGCATGAGTACAGTGCTGGTCAAGAACGTCGGCCTGATGCTCTCCGGCGAGGTGGCCCAGCCTATCCTCCAGGCGGACAGCCTGGTGATCGCCGATGGCCTGATCCAGAAGGTGGGCCAGGGCCTGAGCGCGCCGGCCGGAGCCAAGGTGATAGACGCCGGCGGCGGGGCAGTGACCCCAGGGCTGATTGACTCCCACTGCCACGTGGTGCTGGGCGATTGGACCCCCCGCCAGCAGATGCAGAACTTCCTGGAGTCCTCCCTGCACGGCGGAGTGACCACCTCCATCAGCGCCGGCGAGGTGCACCTGCCCGGCCGACCCAAGGACCCCCTGGGCACCAAGTGCCTGGCCATCGTGGCGGCCAAGAGCTGGGCCAATGTGCGCCCCGGCGGCATGAAGGTCTTGGGCGGGGCCCTGATCCTGGAGAAGGGCCTGACCGAGGCGGACATCGCCGAGTGCGCCGCGGCCGGCGTGAAGATCATCGGCGAGGTGGGGTTGGGTTCGGTGAAGGTGCCGGAGGAGGCGGCCCAGATGGTGGCTTGGGCCAGGAAGCGAGGCCTGACCGTTATGATGCACACCGGCGGCACCTCCATCCCCGGCTCTTCGGTGGTGGGCGCGGCCGAGGTGACGGCCGTGAGGCCCTCGGTGGCCAGCCACATCAACGGCGGCCCCACCGCCGTCAGCCTGGAAGGAGCCCAGGAGATCGTCGATCAATGTGACGCGGCCATCGAGATCGTGCAGTGCGGCAACCTGCGCCGCGCCGTGGAGGTGGCCCGCTACATTGACCAAACCAAGCAGTGGGGCCGGGTGATCTTTGGCAACGACGCGCCCAGCGGCACCGGGGTGGTCACCCTGGGCATCCTGCGCAACATGGCCCTGGTGGCCAGCCTGGGCGGGGTGGCCCCGGAGCTGGCGGTCTGCATGGCCACGGGAAACACCGCCGGGCTCTACGGCCTGAACCGGGGCCGCATCGCGCCGGGGCTGGAGGCGGACTTGGTTTTCATGGACGCCCCCATCGGCTCTCCGGGCCAGGACCTGCTGCAGGCACTGTCCGAAGGCGACACCCCGGGCGTGTCCATAATAATGATCGACGGCAAGGTGGTGGTGACCAAAAGCCGCAACACCCCTCCCCCGGTGCGTGCGGCCGTGGTCCAGGCCTGAGCAAAGTCTGGAGGAGAGTGAAGCCATGCAGATACGCAAGCTGGTTACCATGGTAGAGGAGACCCTGCAGGAAGGGGGCAAGGTCATAGACCCGCCCACCCGCAAGGCCGCGGCCCTGGCCGTAATCAAGAACCCCTTCGCCGGCCAGTACGTGGAGGACCTCACGGAGCTCATGGACATAGGCGAGGCCCTGGGCGATTTGCTGGGCAACCGGGCCCGGCAGGCCCTGGGTATTGCGCCCGAGCAGTGCGAGAGCTACGGCAAGGCGGCCATCGTGGGCCTCAAGGGCGAGCTGGAGCACGCCGCGGCCATCCTGCACCCCAAGCTGGGGGCCCCCTTCCGCCAGGCCCTGGGCCGGGGCCTGGCCCTGATCCCCTCGGTGAAGAAGCGGGGGCCGGCGGGCTGCACCATAGACGTGCCCCTGAACCACAAGGACGCGGCCTTCATCCGCTCCCACTTCGACGGCCTGACCGTCAGCCTGGAGGACGCGCCCCTGCCCGACGAGATATTGGTGGCCCTGGTGGTCACAGACTCGGGCCGTCCCTTGGCCCGCATCGGAGGTTTGACCAAGGAGGCGGCCAAGTACGAGGACGGCCTGCGCTGAGAGAGGCGGTCCTTGACCTCGCCCGCCCTGCCACGCCCGGGGAGGGAGAGAAGAAGTGGCAGGGCCAAAGCCCTAAGTCCTACCCAGCGGCGGGCGGTTTAACGCCGCCGGGCACCAGACGACGCGTCCTGGCCCGGCCCCTGATTTGGAGTGACCCGAGATGGCCATACTTCCCGAAGTAAAGAAGCACTACGGCCGGCTGAAGCTTTTGATCGGCGGGCAGTGGGTGGAGTCCGAGAGCGGCGCCATCAACC
>QZKP01000015.1 GCA_003605055.1 Desulfarculus sp. | reverse complement strand
CGCGGGGTCTTTGCCCCGGCCGAGGCCGCGGCCCGGCGGGCCCGCCTGCGGCCCCTGGCCGCCGCCGCCGGCCAGGCGGTGGCCCTGGACGGGCACAACGTGCTCATCACCCTGGAGACGGCCCTGAACCACGGCCGCCTGGTGCTGGCCGACGACGGCTTGGTGCGCGACATCGCCGAGCTGGGCCGCCACCACCAGCCCGGCCCCGGCACCCTGGCCGCCGCCCGCCTGGCCGTCGGCTCCCTGGCCCGGGCCGGGGCCGCCTCGGCCCTGGTGCTCCTGGAGAAGCGCCTGCCCCGCTCCGGCGAGCTGGCCGCCCGCCTGCGCGAGCTGCTCACCGAGGCCGGCCTGGCCGGCCAGGCCCGGGCCGTGGCCGTGCCCGAAGAAGGCCTCTCTGGCTTCGCCGGCCTGGTGGCCTCCAGCGACCGGGCGGTGGTGGACCAGGCGGCCCAACCCCTGGACCTGGCCGGCGAGATCATTCGGCGCATGAGCCCGCCGCCCATCCTGGAGAGCCTGCAACCATGAACGAGCATCGCCGGCCCCGCGCCCTGGGCATCTTCTCCGGCGGCCTGGACTCCATGCTGGCCTGCCTGCTGCTCCGGCGGGCCGGGGTGGAGGTGGAGGCCGTCACCTTCCAGACGCCCTTTTTCGGCCCGGAGCGCGCCCGACGCTCGGCCCGCCACATCGGCGTGCCCCTTCGCGTGGCGCCGGTGGGGCCGGTGCACCTGGAGATCGTCAAGAACCCGCCGCACGGCTACGGCTCCAACCTGAACCCCTGCATAGACTGCCACGCCTTCATGTTCTCCCAGGCCGGCCAAATTCTCCGGGCCGAGGGCTTTGACTTCCTGTTCTCCGGGGAGGTGCTGGGCCAGCGGCCCATGAGCCAGAACCGCCAGGCCCTGGCCCTGGTGGCCAAGCTCTCGGGCTGCGGCGGGCTGATCCTGCGGCCCCTGTCGGCCCAGAACCTGCCGCCCACGGCCATGGAGGCCGAGGGCCTGGTGGACCGGGAAAAGCTGGGGGCGCTCTCGGGCCGCTCGCGCAAGCCCCAGATGGCCCTGGCCGCGGAGCTGGGGGTCACGGACTACCCCGCGCCGGCCGGCGGCTGCCTGCTCACCGAGCCCGGCTTCAGCCGCCGGCTGCGGGATCTCCTGGAGCACCAGCCCGGGGCCGGGGTGGAAGAGGTGGAGCTGCTCAAGCACGGGAGGCACCTGCGGCTCTCGCCCCGGGCCAAGCTGGTGGTGGGGCGCAACCAGGCCGACAACCAGGCCCTGGAGCAGGCGGCCCCGCCCGGGGCCCTGCGCCTGCGCGCCCTGGGCGCGCCCGGGCCCCTGGGCCTGTACCTGGGCCCGCCGGAGGCCGAGGATCTGCGCCTGGCCGCGGCCATCCTGGCCGGCTACGGCAAGGCCGCGCCGGGCGAGGAGGTGCGGGTGCAGGTGGAGGAGGGGCCGGTGATCAGCGTGGAGGCCCGGGACCGGAGATTAGCCGCGCCCCTGCTGCTCTAGCCCGGCTGCGCCAGCCGCCGGCATACTGCGTTGCCAGCTTCGCTCGCGCCTCGAGGTAGTTTCAGCTACGCCTCCGGCGCTCGCTCGCTGGGCGCCTTGTCTGCCTGCGGCTGGCTGTGCCGGGCCGGGTGACAACCTGCGGCTGATTGCCCGCCGCTGCCGCCCGGCACTCTCGAACTATCTATAGCTATTCCAGATCCAGGGGCTCGTTCAGGCGCTTGATCAGGGGCACGCCGTCCGGGAACACGTCTATGACGTTCAGGCAGGCGTACTGCTGGTCCACGCGGAACACGCGGTCCAGGGGCGCGCCCATCAGCTTGGTCAAAAAGACCCGGTTCACCCCGCCGTGGGCGATGACGCAGATCTGCTTGCCCTTGTACTTGGCGATCATCTCCTGAAACACGGGGATCACCCGGGCGGCCAACTGCTCCAGGGACTCGCCGCCCTCGATGGTGAAGTTGGCCAGGTCCTTGTAGCGGGCCTCCAGCTCCTTGGGGTACTTCTTGCGTATCTCCTCGAAGGTCATGCCCTCCCAGACCCCCAGGCTCAGCTCGCGCAGCGCCGGGGTGACCTTGGGCTTGCGCCGGAGGGCTTGGGCCCGGGCCACCGCCTCGGCCACCAGCATGGAGCGCTGCAGGTCGCTGCAATAGATCGCGGCCAGCTTGTAGCGGGCCATGCGGCGGGCGATCACATCCCCCTGGTCCTTGCCCTCGCGGGTCAGGCCCGCGTCGTAGTGGCCGAAGACCTGGCCGTCAATGGCCCCCCGCACAATGGGGTGCCGCCAGAGGTAGATGCGCGTATATTCCATGCGCTCAAAGGGGCTGTGCACTTTCCTCGCCATATCCCACCGCCTTGCTCCAGGTTCGGCCCACGGGTGGACGATCCTGGCCCGCTGTGTTACAGTCCGGCCAGGTCCCCGGTTCTATTCATCATAGCACCTTGCCTGGATGGTGTGTACATGTCCAGACCTTTGGCAATCATCGTGGCCCTGGCCGCGCTGGGCCTATTGGCCGCGCCGGGTCCGGCCGCGGCCCTCAAGGGGCCCCGGATCGTCTTTGACAAGCAGGAGCTGGTGTTTAGCCAGGTGGTGGAGGGCAAGACCCTGACCGCCCGGTTCCACTTCACCAACGCCGGCGACCAAAACCTGATCATAGACAAAGTGGTGCCCTCCTGCGGCTGCGCGGCCAGCAAGTTCGACCGCGTCACCAAGCCGGGCCAGAAGGGCGTGGTCATTATAGAGGTGGACACCACCGGCCTCGGCGGGGCCTTCCGCAAGACCGCGGCCGTGGCCACCAACGACCCCAGCAACCCGGTGGCCACCCTGGTGGTGACGGGCGAGACCCTGGGCCGCATCAAGGTGGACAAGGGCCGGCGCATCGAGCTGACCGGCTGCCTGGGCCAGGCGGTGAGCACCACCGCCACCCTGTCCGACCCCCGGGGCAAGAACCTGGTCATCACCGGCGTGGACAACTCCATGTCCGACTACCTGCGCGTGAGCCTGGACCCTCAGCCCGGCGGCAAGACCTACAAGCTGCACCTGACCGCCAAGGCCAAGGAGCCCATGGAGTTCGCCGGGCCTCTGGTGCTCAGGGTGCCTGGCGGCAACCCGGTGAGCCTCTGGGTGCAGGTCAACGTGAAGGGCCCCTTCAGCGTGCAGCCGCACGAGGTGCACTTCGGCACCCTCACCAAGGGCGTGGCCAACAAGTCCGCCCGCTCGGTGGTGGTCAAGCGGGCCTGCGCGCCCGAGCTGAAGGTGAACGGCGTAAACTACAACCGCGACCTGTTCACCGTGGAGGAGTCCTGGAAGACGCCCGGCCAGGAGCTGTGGCTGGTGATCACCCCCCGCCTGGAGAACTTCATGCCCGGGCCCTTTGAGAAGGCCCTGGAGATACAGACCGGCGGCCAGGTGTTCACGGTGCGTTTAGCAGGGCGGGTGCGCTAGGGCCCAGCTTCGCCTGATCCCCGCTGGGCTGCGTTGCCGGCGGCGCTCGCGCCTCGACGTAGTTTCATCTACGCCTGCGGCGCTCGCTTGCCGGGCGCCTTGCCAGCCGGGCTCAGGCTATGCCGGGCTATGGGGCGAGGTGTAGGTGCAACTGCTCGGCGATTTCTAGTCTTCACCTTGTCCCTAGAGGACGCTCCCATCCTTCTGCTTCCCAACCTTGTTTAAATATCCAGCCTAGCGCCCGGGCGAGGGCCGCAGAAGCCACAGGGCCGCCAGCAGCAGCCAGGCGCTCAGGGCGTTGGTGAACACGTCGCGCAGGTCGAAGATGCGCTGGGGGTGGAAGTGCTGGGCCAGCTCGTCGGCCAGGCCCGCCAGGGCGCAGGCCGCCCCGGCCCAGAGAAGCCGCGGCGCGCCGCTGGCGTAGCGGCCGGCCAGGCGCCAGGTGAATATCCCGAGCACGCCGTAGAGCATCAGGTGGGTGCGCTCGATGAGCATGGGCTGCCACCAGGCCAGCAGCCCCAGGCCCGCCAGGCAGCCCAGCAGCCCCAGGCCGACCCGCACCCGCCGGTGGGCCGGCAGGCGCAGCACCTGCGCGGCCAGCCAGACCACCAGGCCCAGCCCGGCCAGGCCCAGCAGGGCCTGGGCATAGACCGCCCGCCGGCCCTCGAACCAGGGGTCCAGGGCCCGGCCGTAGTACATGAACAGGAAGATCAGGCCCAGCCAGGCCGTGCACAAGAGCCAGTCCCGCGCCGGGCCGGGCCGGCCGGCCACGCTAGCCTTCCTCGGCGTTCCGGCGCAGCAGGGCCATGGCCGCGGCGTAGCCCTTTGGGTGGCCGAAGAGATAGGAGCCGGACACGAAGCAGCGCGCCCCGGCCGCGTACATGGCCCCGATGGTGGCGTCGTCTATGCCGCCGTCCACCTGGATCAGCGCCTCCGCACCTTGCTGGCCGATCAGCTCCTTGAGCCGGGCCACCTTGCCCACCATGGAGGGGATGAAGGCCTGGCCCGAGAAGCCGGGGTTGACGCTCATCACCAGCACGTAGTCCACCTCGCCCAGCACCCAGGCCACGGATTCCGGCGGGGTGTGGGGGTTCAGGGCCACGCCGGGCCGGGCCCCCAGCTCGCGGATGCGGGTCAGGGTGCGCTGCAGGTGGGTGCAGGCCTCCACGTGTACGCTGATCCAATCCGCCCCGGCCGCGGCGAATGCCTCGATGAACTGGTCGGGGTTGCTAATCATCAGGTGGCAGTCCAGGGGCAGCTTGCTGATGGGCCGCAGCGCCTTGACCACCGGCGGGCCGATGGTCAGGTTGGGCACGAAGTGGCCGTCCATCACGTCCACGTGGATCCAGTCCGCGCCGGCCTTCTCCACCGCGGCCACCTCCTGGCCCAGGCAAGAGAAGTCAGCGGACAGGATGGAGGGGGCGATTTTAATCATGATTAACTCCATCGACTGGCATCTTTGCCGTCGATCTTTTAAGGCCCGGTGGCTACATCAGTTTTAAAAAAAGAATAAATCACTACTATGCTAGCCATCGCCCCCAGAAGTCCCACAACAATCGTAGCAATAATCTTATACTTCTTCAGGAGTTCTCCCATGGCAGACTGAGTTGGCACTCCCCTCCTCTTAGTTAATGCTGCATCGTAATGAAGGTCTATTAGTTCATCAAAATATTTAATTTCTCTCTCTACGGGCCTTAGCTTAAGAAGTCTAGGCCTACCCTTGCCTTTCAGAAGCCTGTCGATATGAGCCATACGATTATATATGGCTCTCACAAAAAGTTTTAAAAGATCAGCCGCCTCCAATAAATACTTTTTCGGTTTTATCCTAGATTCGCGGCATAATTCTAAGGTGTAGTCAAAAAGATCGATTACGGTGTCCTCTAAACAAGGATCTATAAAGCCATTCCAAAAAATTTCTTGCGGCGTCCCATCATATAGAAGTCCTTCCCAGTTAATTTCTCCTCCTCTACATTTCTTCACATGAAATGGCTTGCCGGTATTAAGAAACACCCAAGGGGTTAATCTCCCCCTATCTAACTCAGAATACCTGTCTTCTACTTTCCGCTTCAATAAGGGATAAAGCTTAGTCCGCTTTCCCTCAACATTAAAACGTATCTTTGCCAAACTATCTCGCCTAGGTTTTGCGAAACTTCCGCACCAACCTGGCCGCGAAGAAGGCGTCGCTCTGCTGCTGGTGCGGGAAGCTGCGGAAAAAGCCGTCTGGCCCGATGCAGGCCCCCAGCGGCGCGGCCAAATCCTGCGGCCATTCTAGCCTCAGCTCTGGCCGGGCCGCAAGCAGGGCCGCCGCCACGCCCGCGTTCTCGGCCCGGGTCACGGTGCAGGTGCAGTACAGCAAGGCCCCGCCCGGGGCTAGCAGGTCCGCGGCCCTGGTGCACAGGGCCAGTTGCAGCGCGGCCAGGCGCGGCGGGTCCTGGGGCGCGCGCCGCCAGCGCACGTCCGGCCGCCGGCCCGCCACCCCCAGGGCCGAGCAGGGCGCGTCCACCAGCACCCGGTCAAAGGGGCCGAGGCCGGTCAGCGTCAGGGCGTCGGCCTGCCTGATTCGCGCGCCCTCTACACCCAGGCGATTGAGGTTGTCCCGGAGCGCCCGCACCCGGCCCGGCGAGGGCTCCACGGCCACGAGCCCCGGCCCGCCCCCCAGCAGGGCGACCAAGTGCCCGGCCTTGCCGCCGGCCCCGGCGCAGAGGTCGGCCACGGCCAGGCCCGGCCGCAGGCCCAGCAAGTGGCTCACGGCCTGGGCCGCGGCGTCCTGCACCTGGAACAGGCCCTCCTTGAAGCCGGGCAGTTCGGCCGCCGGCGCGGTGGCCCCGCGCAGGACCAGGCCCTCGGGGGTCAGGTGGTGCGGCGCGACGCTTTCGGCGCTGCCGGCCAGGCGGGCGGCCAGGTCGTCACGAGTTGTCTTCAAGGTGTTGGCCCGCAGGGTGAGCGGCGACGGCGCCTGGTTGGCCGCCAGCCAGGCCTGCACGAACTCCGCGGGCCACTGGGCCAGCAGCTCTTGCACCAGCCACAAAGGGTGCGAAAAGCGCACGGCCAGGTGCGCGGCCGGGTCCGCCTCCACGGCGGGGAGCGGAACGTCCCGCCAGCCGCGGGCCAGCTTGCGCAGCACCGCGTTGATGAGCGTCTGGCCCCGGCGGGCCGGCGTGGCCTGGGCCAGCTCCACGGCCGCCGAGACCGCGGCGAAGTCCGGCGTGGACATGCACGCCAGTTCGGCCGCGCCCAGGCGCAGCACGGCCACCACCGGCGGGTCCAGCTTGTGCAGGGGGCGGTCCAGGCAGGCGGCCAGCAGATGGTCCAGATACAGGCGGTTGCGCAGCACGCCGAAGATGAGGCTCGTGGCGAAGGCCCGCTCGCGGGCCGGCGCGCTGGCCAGGGCCCGGCCCAGCAGGGTCTCCAGGTGGGGGCCGCGCTCCAGGCCGGTCAGGACCTCATAGGCGGCGCGGCGGGGGTTCACGCGCCCAGCCGGCCGCCCGGCCCCAGCCGGGCCCCGCGCAGAAATTCGGCCGCGGCCACCCGCCGCCGGCCCGCGGCCTGCACCTGGCCAAGGCCCAGGGCGCCGTCGCCGCAGGCCACGGTCAGCAGCCCGTCGCGGGGCTCCAATACGGCGCCCGGCGGCCGGCCCTGGTTGTCGGGCCAGACGGCGGTGGGCGCGAAGAGCTTGAGCGTCTGCCCCCCGGCCTGGGTATAGGCCCCGGGCCAGGGGTCCAGGCCGCGCACCCGGCGGTCCAGCTCCCCGGCGCTGCGCGACCAGTCCAGTTCGCCGTCGGCCTTGCCCAGCAGCCGGGCCCAGGTGGCCGCGGCCGGGTCCTGGGGGGCGCGCGGAGCCGCGCCCGCGGCCAGGGCCTCCAGGGTGGTCAGCGCCAGGCCGGCGGCGACCCGGGCCAGGCGCTGGGCCATAGAGCCGGCGGTCTCCTGGGGCCCGATGGGCGTAGGCTCCTGGAAGATCACGTCGCCGGTGTCCAGGCCCTGGTCCATGAACATGCTGCTGACCCCGGTGCGCTCATGCCCCTCTAGGATGGCCCAGTTGATGGGAGCCGCGCCCCGCAGCAGGGGCAGCAGGGAGAAGTGCAGGTTCACCGCGCCCAGGCGGCCCGCGGCCAACACCGGCGGCGGCAGTATCTGGCCGTAGGCCAACACCAGGAGCAGGTCCGGGGCGATCTGGGCCAGCCTAGGCAGGGCCTCCTGGGCGCGTTTCGGCTGGGCCACGGCCAGGCCCAGCTCGTCGGCCAGGGCGGCCAGGGCCCCGCGCCTTAGCTTGCGGCCCCGGCCGGCCGGGCGGTCGGGCTGGGTGATGACCAGGGGCACGGCGTGGCCGGCCACGACGACGGCCCGCAGGGCGGGACAGGCTATCTCCGGGGTGCCCAGGAAGACCAGGCGCAGGCGGCTCACGGCTTGTCCTGCTTGTCCTGTTTGGCCTGCTTGAGGCGGCGCTTCTTGTACAGGGCCCGCTTGAGGGGGCTGATGCGGTCCAGGAACAGGCGGCCCTCCAGGTGGTCCAACTCGTGCTGCAGGCACACGGCCAGCACCCCCTCGCCCTCCACGGTCATGGGCCGGCCCTCCAGGTCGGTGGCCTCCACCTTCACCCGCGAGAACCGGCTCACGTCGCAGGTGAACTCGGGCACGGACAGGCAGCCCTCCTCGAAGATCAGGCTGCCTTCGGCCTCCACGATGCGGGGGTTGACCAGGGCCACGGGCTCCCGGCCCTCTTCGCGGGGGGAGAGGTCCACCACCACCAGGCGCAGGTCGTGGCCCACCTGGGGCGCGGCCAGGCCGATGCCCGGGGCCTGGTACATGGTCTCGGTCATGTCCGCGGCCAGCCGGCGCAGCTCATCGGTCACCTCCCGCACCTGGCGGCAGGGGCGGCTCAGCACCGGGTCGGGGAAGGTCAATATGGGCAGTATGGGCATGCTCGGTTCAATCTCGTCCTGGTTGGGCCTAAGTATAGCGCGAGCCGGCGCCTGGTGAAAGACCCAGGCCCGGCCGGCCCTTTACAGGCCCGGCCCTGCCTGTCAGCATTGAAAGGGCGGGGGCCGCCATGGCCTCCGCCTTTGCGCCGGGAGCCCCGGCTGGCCTCAACCTGGAGACGGGCAGCGATGCCGCAGCCAGAGGTCACCTCCCCCGCGCCCGAGCCGCCGGCCCGGCCCCGGACCCGCCGGGCGGCCCGGCCCTATGCCTGGGGCGGGCGCAACTGGTTCCAACTGGGCGTGCTGCTGCTCACCCTGGCCCTGGGGGTGCAGTTCTATTTCTTCGTGCAGCAGGCCCTGGGCCAGGGGGACATCAGCGTGCAGCGGCCGCCGGGGGTGGAGGGCTTTCTGCCCATCGGCGCGCTCATGGGCTGGAACCTGTTCCTGCGCACCGGCTTCTGGGACCCGGTGCACCCGGCGGCCATGGTCATCCTGGGCTACGCGGCCCTGGTCTGCCTGGCCCTGCGCAAGTCCTTCTGCGGCTGGTTCTGTCCGGCGGGCACCATATCCGAGTGGCTGTGGAAGGCGGGACAGCGCCTCTGGGGGCGCAACTGGCGGCTGCCGGCCTGGCTGGACCTGCCCCTGCGCAGCCTCAAGTATCTGCTGCTGGCGTTCTTCTTCTGGGCCATCCTGCGCATGGGGGTCATGGAGATGGTGGCCTTCCTGAACGGCCCCTACTACAAGCTCTCGGACGTGAAGATGCTCCACTTCTTCACCCAGATGAGCGGGCTGACCGCGGCGGTGCTGGCCAGCCTGGTGCTGCTTTCGCTGCTGGTGCGCAACTTCTGGTGCCGCTATCTGTGCCCCTACGGCGCGCTCATGGGGCTGCTGGCTCTGCTCTCCCCCACCCGGGTGGAGCGCAACGCCGGCACCTGCACCAACTGCCGCCGCTGCAGCCAGGTCTGCCCGCACGGCCTGCCCGTGGCGGACAAGGCGCGCATCATCAGCCCCGAGTGCTCCGGCTGCCTGGACTGCACCCGGGTCTGCCCGGTGGCGGACACCCTGCGGATGAAGAGCGCCGGGAGCAAGCGCCTGAACTGGAGCCCCGCGGTTCTGGGCCTGGTGGTGGGCGGGGTGTTTTTGGCGGCGGTGTTCGCGGCCGAGGTGAGCGGCCACTGGCAGAGCGCGGTGCCCCAGGCTGAGCTGCGGGGCCTGCTCAGGCAGATAGACTCGCCAGCCATCAGCCACCCCAAGGTGCAGTTGGATTGACGGTGGAAGGCGGGTCGCGCGGGGCCGAAAGCAGAAGGCGGGTTACGCCGCGCTAACCCGCCCTAAGTATAGCGCGGGGCGGCGGCGGGATAAAGAGGCGGGGCGGGGCAAAAAACGGCTTAAGATGCGCTTAAGCACCCTATGGCCTAAGATATCACAATTTTTCACCAATTGCGGTAAGGCACGGATGACAAGCTTACCGGGATTTCCCGGTAGCCATGCCTTACTAGAAACCCAGTAACTGAGTCCACAGATTGAATATAATTTGGCGTAGGACCGACAACAATTTCATGCAATTCTAAGGGCGTACTTTTATCAGCTAGAATAAGTTTGTAATAAGGAATTAGCATCGAGTTCCCTTCTCGATAATCAAAGTTGGCAGACTTGCAACTAAGGGGACGTGAAATTATTCTCCACTCCTTTTCTTCCGAAAAGGCAGCATTTTTAAGTATGGGGGCGTACTTATGTAAGTAAGCAGTAAGGTTGCCTCCGGGAGGCAATTCATCTTGCGCTGATACGTCGCTTCTCCCGAGATTTTCTTGTAGTACTTTTTCTACCAAAGCCTTTATTAATGTTTTTTGTTCTTCTAAGGAGTACAGGCACTGAACTAATTTAAAATCCTGGCTACCCCTCACTCTATCAGCAATAAATTGCCCCGAAAAGCCAATAGCGAACCCCGAAGCTCTATCTCCATAAGCCCGCCACTGTGACAGAGAATCTCTTACCTCCGAAAAAGAGCAAACACAAACATTGATGATTTCATTACCTTCAAGACAACCGTGCATCTCATTCAATGCGGCCTTTGCATTATCATCAGTAACAGTTTCAACTCTACTTTCAATTTCTTGCCGTACTAAATCCACAGCATGTAGATATTCGCGACGATCATTCATATATTGAGTATGTGTGGCCCAAATCTCTTTGGTTTTAATAATACCAAGCAACCCAACCTGCGTAGTATAGTGGTAGAGAGTGGCTGGCGGCTGGCGGCTCAATATTTCTTCAAGAATTATATTTTCTGTATCGATCATTCCTACATCACTCCCAATATACGTACATCGGGAACACTCCTATTCGTGGGCTGTATGCGCTGCACCGATTCCCACCTACAGCGGCAGCTTCTGCTGCACGGCCGGCGGGCCGGGCAGGGTTATGCGCACCGTGGCGCCGCCCCGGTCATTGTCCTCCATCTCGATCTTGCCGCCGTGCTCCTCCACGATGCGCCGGGCCACGGGCAGGCCCAGGCCGGTGCCCCCCTCCTTGGTGGTGAAAAACGGCGTGAACAGCTTGTCCTTGATCTGGGGCAGGATGCCGCCGCCCTGGTCGCGCACCTCCAGGAGCACCCCGCCCGCCCCGTTGGGGCCCACCTCCACCTCCACCTGGGGCTGGCCCTCGCCGGCCTGCATGGCGTTGTTGAGCAGGTTGATCAGCACCTGGCTCAGGCGGTCGCGGTCGGCCATGATCAGCGGCAGGTTGGGGTGGCGGATCACGGTCAGCTTGCACTTCTGGCCCTTGAGCTGGGGGTCCATCAACTCGCCCACGTGCGCCACCACCTGGCCCAGGTCAATCTCCTGCCAGTTGTACTTCTGGGGACGGGAGAGGTCGCCCAGCTCGTTGAGGATGCTCTCCAGGCGGCCCACCTCCTGGATGATGATCTCCAGCTTGTGCTGGGCCTTCTCGTTCAGGCCCGGCTCCTTGGCCACCTGGCGGGCGAAGCCGCCGATCAGGGCCAGGGGCGAGCGGATCTCGTGGGTGACCGTGGCCACCATCTCCCCCAGGATGGCCAGGCGGCCGCTGCGCCGCACCTGCTCGGCCAGGTCGTGCTCCTGGCTCAGGTCGCGCATGATGGCCGTGAACAGCCGGCCCCCGGCCACCTCGGCCTCGCTGAAGCTGATCTGCATGGGGAAGCGGGCGCCGTCGCGGCGCTGGGCCTCCACCTGGGCGGCGTGGCCCATGAGCTTGGCGTGGCCGGTGCGCACGTAGCGCTCCACGTAGTGCCGGTGGCGGTCCCGGTGCTCCGCGGGGATCAGGGGGGAGAGGTCCCCGCCCATGATCTCCTCCCGGGAGTAGCCGAACATCTTCTCCGCCGCCCGGTTCATGTAGACCACCTCGTGGTTCTCGTTGATGGTCACCACGGCCAGCTCGGCCGTCTCCACGATCTGGCGGAACTTCTCCAACTGCTGGGCCGCCTCGCGCAGCTCGCTGAGGGTGGAGTTTTCCGGGCGGTCGTCGGCCATGCGGCTCCGGGGGGTTGTAATTTATGGATTGTCTAGTCTTTTATCACGCAGGTCCGGCCGAGGCAAGAAATGTCCAGGAGGGCAAAAGGACAGGGCCGGTGCGGAGCCGGCCCTGCGCGGGGAGGGGGGAAGGCCACTGACCTTCCTGGGGGGAAACAACTGCCCGGCAATCGTCTATTCACCCTGTCCGAGGGCTTACGAGGCGCTTGCTAGGCAGAGAGAGGGCGAACGCCCATCCGGAACAGTGCATTCTATGTCCTCTTCACCCTAGCAAGCACAAAAACGTAAGTCAACCAAAAAATCTATATGTAGTGGATTATTTTTTTAGGCCCCCAAAATCTTGATGCTAGGAGCCTGATTTGAATGTCCGACTAATTTCTAGGATAAAAGGGGCTATCTGACCATTTAGTGCACTCTCGCCTCCCCACCAGAAATGGTCGCCCCCGGCGCGGGTCTTTAGGCTGATCCGTGCACCCTGGGCCGCGGCATAGGCCCGCAAGCGCCCGACATCCGTGAACTCGTCGCGGTCGCCGGTGATGATCAACAGCGGCCCGGCCCCCGGGGGCCAGGGCGGCAGCTCGCCCAGCACCAACGGCGGGCTCACCCACACCCCCCCGGCCAGGCCCGGCGTCCGGTCCGCGGCCCGGGCCCCCACCAGGGCCCCGAAGGAGTAGCCCAGGAGCACCAGCGGCCCCGGGGCCTGGCCGGCCAGCCAGGCGGCCGCGGCCAGCACGTCGGCCTGCTCGCCCACCCCGTCCTCGTGCCGGCCCGTGCTGCGGCCGGCGCCCCGGAAGTTGAAGCGCAGGGCGCTGAGGCCCCCGGCCAGGGCCGCCCGCACCAGGGCCAGCACCACGTTGTTGTGCATGGAGCCGCCGTAGAGCGGGTGGGGGTGCAGCGCCAGGGCCGCGCCCCAGGCCGAGGCGGCCGGGTTGAAGCCGCCCTCCAGGGTCACCTGCTCGTCAACCGCTATGGATACGCGCCGCTCGCTCACGCCTGGGCCCTCCCCCGGCCCGGCCGCATGTCGCCGGTGGCCAGGTAGCGCTGGTGGAAGCTCAACGCCTCGCCCAGCAGGTGCGGCTCGTGGCCGCCCGCCTCCCTCCGCGCCCGCTGGTAGTAGTCCAGGAGCATCTCGCGGTAGTCCGGGTGGGCGCAGTTGTTGATCATGGCCTCGGCCACCTGCCGGGGGGTGAGGGGCCGGGTGTCCACCAGGCCCTGCTCGGTGATGATCACGTCCACCGAGTGCTCGGAGTGGTCCACGTGGCTGACCATGGGCACTATGCTGCTGATGGCCCCGCCCTTGGCCACCGAGGGCGTGACCATGAAGCTCAGGGCGCCGTTGCGCTCGAAGTCCCCGGAGCCGCCGATGCCGTTCATCATCTGGCTGCCCATGACGTGGGTGGAGTTCACCTGGCCGTAGATGTCCACCTCCAGGGCCGTGTTCACCGCCAGCACCCCCAGGCGGGCGATCACCTCCGGCGCGTTGCTTATCTCCACCGGCCGCAGCACGATCTTCTCCTTGTAGCGGTTCAGCTCCCGGAAGAAGCGGTCGCGGGCGCGCTCGCTCAGGGTCAGGGCCGCGCCCGAGGCCGCGCGCACCTTGCCCAGGTCTATCAAGTCCAGCACCGTATCTTGCAGCACCTCGGAATAGATGGACAGCTCGCTGAAGAAGCCGTCGTCCATGAACCCGGCCAGCACCGCGTTGGCCACGTCGCCCACCCCGGACTGCCAGGGCAGGCCCTTGGGCAGCCGGCCGCGCCGCACCTCGTGGCGTACGAAGTCCAGGAGCTGCTCGGCGATGAGTAGCGCCACCTCCTCGGGCTCGGAGAAAAAGGCGCAGGTGTCCGCCTGCTGGCTGTAGACCACGGCCACCACCTTGTCCGGGTCCAGGGCGATGTAGGGCTTGCCGATGCGGTCGCCGGCCCGGTAGATGGGGATGGGCATGCGAAAGGGCGGGTCCTCGGGCATGTAGATGTCGTGGATGCCCTCCAGCTCCGGCGGGTCCGCGTCGCAGATCTCCAGGATCATCTTCTCGGCCTTGGCCAGATAGCTGGGCGTGTTGCCCACGCTCAGGGTGGGTATGAGGTGGCCCTCTTCGGTGACCGCCGCCGCCTCCACCACCGCCATGTGCACCGGGCCCCACTCCCCGGCCCGCACCGCCGCCGAGAGCCCCGAGAGGTGGTCGTCCTTGAACAGTATCTCCCCGCGGTTGATGGCCTCGCGCATGCTGCGGTCGCTCATGTAGGGCCGCCGCCAGTTGACCAGCCCGGCCCGGGCCAGCACGCCGTCCACCGCGTCGCCGGTGCTGGCCCCGGCAAAGAGGTTGATCTTGAACTTTTCACCGGCCTCGGCTCTTTTCACCAGCTCGGCCGGGATCAGCTTGGGATAGCCGGCGGTGAAGCCGGAGATGAACAGGTTGCAGCCGTGGGCGATGTGCCGGGCCGCCTCGGCCGGGGTGGTTATCTTTTCCCGCAAAGGGGCGTAGCGTACGCGTTGCTCAGGCATGGTGCTCCCACTCCCGCTTCAGGTAATAGCAGGCCCTATTTCAAATAAGGCTAGCATAGGCAAAGGACGGGGGCGAGAGGGGTGTGGCGAGGTAGAGTAGCGAATGCCTTGTCTTGGGTGGCCCAGACAGCTCGCCGTCCAGGTCGCGGAGCGACAAGAGGTCTGGCACGGGGTTCGAGGACACCGCCCGACCGCTGGCGCCTTCGGCGGCCTCGGCAACTCTGTTGCCGGGCCGCCCGCCAGGTTGACGGCGGCGGCGCATTATCCTAATATTTTGTCCGCCAGCCAAATTTTCGCTGCCCCTTGCCGGGCGCGCCAGAGGGGGGATCATGTCCGAGACCAGCGACATCAACCGGCGACTGGATTACAACCGGACTTTGTACGACGCGGTGCCCTCGCCCATCTTCGTGGTGGACGATGACGTAAAGATCGTTGATTTCAACCAGGCCGCCCGGGCCCTGCTGGCCCAGGACCCGCCCCAGGTGGTGCGCCGCCGGGCCGGCGAGGTCCTGCACTGCCTGCACGCCGGCGACACGCCCGCGGGCTGCGGCCGCTCGGCCCATTGCCCGGACTGCGTGGTGCGGGGCTCGGTGAACCGATGCTTCGCCGCCGGCACCGTCACCCGCCAAAAAGCCCGCCTGGAGCTGGTCAGCGGCGGGGAGGTCGCCCCGGCCTACTTTTTGGTCACCGCCGCGCCCTTTGTCTACCAGGGGCAAACCCTGGCCCTGCTCCTCCTGGAGGACATCGGCGAGCTGGTAGAGCTAAGGGGCCTGCTGCCCATCTGCGCCCGCTGCAAGAGGGTGCGCGACCAGGCTCAGACCTGGCATAGCGTGGAGCGCTACCTGAGCAAGAGGCTGGACGTGGACTTCACCCACGGCCTGTGCCCGGAGTGCCTGGCCGAGCTTTACCCCCAATTCGCGGACAAGCCCCTAAAACACTGAAGAAAGGGCGCGGCCCCGCAACCCAACCCACGCGATTGCTTTGTCTTGGGCGGCCCGTCAGTTTTGCCGTCGAGGCCGCGGAGTGGCGGGTGGCCCAGACAGCTCGTCTGTCTGGGTCGCGGAGCGACAAGAGGTTTAAGCCGACCCCCCGGCCCATACCAAGCCCTCGCTGATCTGCGCAAGGCCGCTGCCGACCGCTTGTCGCTTCGCTACGCTCAGCGACCCCGACAATGAAATTGTCGGGGCCACCCAAGAGCATTCTTATCCTTTACAGCATAGTGTCTTTGCGAGGCGCGGCGGCCTCGGTGGTCCGCAACGGCAAGGCGGCCTATCCCGCCGCGCCGTGGCAATCCATTTCCCGGTGGGTGGTGAAAAGGGAATTAAAGATTGTTGGGTTTCGCTTTGCTCAACCAAATCTACGCGAATATGCGATTGCTTTTTCTTGGGTGGCCCAGACAGCTCGCCTGTCTGGGTCGCGGAGCGCAGCGCAGCGACAAGAGGTCCGGCGCAGGGCAGCGAAGACAAGAAGACCGCTTGCGCCTGCGGCGCCCGGACAACCAGTTGTCCGGGCCACCCGCGGCGGGTGGTTAAAAACGGGAATAAAGGAATCGTTGAGTTTCAGGGCCTCGCCCCTCAGCCCAAACTACGCGATGCTGTATTTGTTTTGCAAGCCATGGCGCGCAGGCATAAAAAAAGCGCCCCGCCGCCTGGCGGAGCGCCTTTGATTCTCAACCCTAGCCGCGGGCCTTATCCCCCGCTGGCCTCCAGGCCCAGGGCGGACAGGCCCACCTTGGCCCGCTCGGCCACCTCGGCGGCGGCCGGGTCGGCCAGGAGCTTGCGCAGGATGTCCGCGGCGGCCTTCTTGTCCCCGGCCGCGCCCAAGACCCGGGCCCGATCCAGCAGGCACAGCCGCCGCAGGTGCGGCCCGGCCAGGTCCGCGGCCCGGCCGTAGGAGGAGGCGGCGGCGGCGTAGTTCTTGGCCCCCTCCTGGGCCTGGCCCAGCCCCCGCCAGGCCATGGGCGCCAGCTCCGCGGGCAGGTCCGGCTCCTCGCTCAGCACCTGAAAGACCTTGGCCGCCTGGGGAAAGCGGGCCAGGGTGAGCAGTAGGTCGCCCAGGGCCAGGCGGGCCTGCATGCCGGCCGGGGTGGCGCCGTAGTCGTTGGTGACCTTGGTGAGCTGCTCGGCCAGGCTGGCCATCATCTTCTGGTCGGCCTTGCCCTCCACCACGGCCTGGTAGCCGGACATGACCGGGGCCAGGGCCGCGGCGGCCTGGCGCTGGTGAAAGTCCAGGTAGGCCTTGATGGCCAGCACCACCACCAGGGCCGCCACCACCGCGCTGGCGATGATGAGCACCCGCTGGAGGTTGTCCCGGGCCCATTTAACGGCCCGGTCGCTGAAGGTCAGAAATTCGTCCGGCTGCTTGAGCAGCTTCTTGCGGTCCACCTTGGCGGCCATTTGTTCCTGTCCTCTGCTCCCCGCCCCTGGCCGGGGCGGCGCTTATTTATTTGCCCTGCACCTCGTCCTTGAGGCGCTTGATGTGCCCGCGCCCCAGCCCCTTGACCTCGCAGCCCAGCTCCAGGTAGCGGCGGATGCGGGCGTCGTCCAGGATGGCGAAGCAGTCCACCACCGCCACCCGCCCGCCGCAGGCGGCCACCACCCAGTCCGGGTCCAGCGCCAAATACTGGGCGTGGCGCACGCACAGCACCACCGCGTCGGCGCCCTTGAGGGCGGCCGGCAGGTCCTGGCTCACGGCCAGGTCCTTGAGCCCCTCCTGGTTGCGGAAGAAGCGGGCCCGGCTGCTGCTGGTGGCCGGGTACTCCTCCTGCTTGGCGAACTCCCACCATTTGAGCACATAGGGGTCGTGCACCACCAGGTCCGCGCCCATCTCGGCCAGGCGGCGCACCACCAGCTCGCTGCCCGAGTAGCGGGTGTCGCCCACGTCCTCGCGGTAGGCCGCGCCCAGCACCACGATGCGGCTGTTGGCCACCAGGGTGCCCATATTGCGCAGGGCGTCGCGCACCAGCTCGGCGGCGTGCAGGGCCCGGCTGTCGTTGATGTCAATGGCCAGCGGCGTCATCTTGAACAGGGGCTGCTGGAAGCCCATGAGGTGGTGGTAGGCCCAGACCCCCAGGCCGCCGTCCTTGGGCAGGCAGTAGCCGCCGATGCCCGGGCCCGGGAAGATCAGGTTGCTGTGCGTGGGCCGGCGCTTGATGGCCGCGATCACCTTTACGATGTCCACCCCGTTTTGTTCGGCGAAGGTGCTCCACTCGTCCAGGAAGGCCAGGATGGTGGCCCGGAAGCTGTTCTCCACGATCTTGGTGGTCTCGCTCTCCAGGGGCCGGTCCAGCACGGTGAGCGGGAACTGAGCCACGTTGAGCACCTCAGAGAGGAACTTCTCCACCCGGGCCCGGCTCTCGGGGTTGATGCCCGCGCAGACCCGCCAGAAGTCGCGGATGCTCCGCACGTACTCCCGGCCGGGCATGACCCGCTCGAAGCTGTGGGCCAAGAGCGGCTCGCCGTCCAGGCCCCGGGCCTCGAAGGCCTTCTTGATGAGGGGGTGGGCCACGTACTCGGTGGTGCCCGGCGGCACCGTGGTCTCGATGAGGATCAGGCAGTCGGCGGGCACCTTCTGGCCGATGATCTTCAGGCTCTCCTCCAGGGCGGCCATCTCCACGTGGCCCTGGGTCACCTCGGCCAGGGCCTGCTTGGAGTAGTCGCACTGCACGTCCACCACCACCACGTCGGCATGGGTCAAGGCCTCGTAGGAGAAGGAGGCGGTGAGGGTGCCCTTTTGTTTGACGCAGCGGGCTATGGCGAGAGCCACCTCGGGGTCCTCGGCCTTGACCGGGGCCTGGCCGCGGTTGAGGTAGGGTATCTTCCAGAAGCTGCGGGTGCTGGGCCGCTGCATGCCGATGACGAACTTGCCGGGCCGGCCGTCGGGGCCGGTGCTGTCGGCCACCACCGCGGCCATGACCGCGCCCACGAAGCCCACGCCCATCACCACCACGATCTCGCGGCCTTTGGATCGCTGCTCGGCCGCCAACCGGGCCAGGCGCTGGTCCTCGGCCTGGTACTCGGCCGGGCCGGGCAGGGCGAAGGCCTCGCCCTCGGGGCTCAGGGAAACGGGTCGCTGCTCATCATTCATGGGCTGGCGTCTCCTCCCTGTGGGGCCTGCGCCGGCGGGCGGCAGGCGTGAAGCTATTTCCATACCCTGTGGGGGGTTGGCAGTCAAGAGCGGCCCAGGGCCCAAGACCCATAATGCACCAGCCGGCCGCGGGAGGAAAGGCCCCCCGCCGGCAGGGCCAAAAAATCCGCCCGGCCGCGGCAATACGTTGTCTGTCGGCCCCCGATGTCCTAGAATGGAGCCACGCCGGCCGGGGGGCGGCGGCATCTGAAGGCGGGGCCGCCGAGCCCCGCATAATCGCCCCATGAGGAGGAGGCCATGGCCAAGCGGGCGCTGATAACCGGCATCACCGGCCAGGACGGCTCGTACCTGGCCGAGCTATTGTTGTCCAAGGGCTACGAGGTCTGGGGCGTCATCCGGCGCAGCAGCTCCTTCAACACCGGCCGCATAGACCACATCTACCAGGCCCCCCAGGTCAAGGACGCGCGCCTGCGCCTGGTCTACGGCGACCTCACCGATGGCAGCAGCGTGAACCAGATATTGCAGAAGGTGCTGCCGCACGAGATCTACAACCTGGGGGCCCAGAGCCACGTCAAGGTGAGCTTCGAGGTGCCCGAGTACACCGCCGACACCGCGGCCATGGGCGCGTTGCGCCTGCTGGAGGGCATGCGCCAGTTGGGCGTGCGCGCCCGCTACTACCAGGCCTCCTCCAGCGAGATGTTCGGCCTGACCCAGAGCGAGGCCCAGAACGAGCAGACGCCCTTCCACCCCCGCAGCCCTTACGCCTGCTCCAAGGTGTTCGCCTTTTGGGTCACGGTGAACTACCGCGAGAGCTACGACTTCTTCGCGGCCAACGGCATCCTGTTCAACCACGAGTCGCCCCGCCGCGGCGAGACCTTCGTCACCCGCAAGGTCACCCGGGCGGTGGCCCGCATCAAGCTGGGCCTGCAGAAGAAGCTCTACCTGGGCAACCTGGACGCCCAGCGCGACTGGGGATACGCCGCGGACTACGTGGAGGCCATGTGGCTGATGCTGCAGCAGGAGGAGCCCGACGACTACGTGGTGGCCACCGGCGAGACCCACAGCGTGCGCGAGTTCGTGGAGGAGGCCTTCGCCTACCTGGGCCTGGACTGGAAGGACTACGTGGAGATAGACCCCCGCTACTTCCGGCCGGCGGACGTGGAGTATCTGCGCGGCGACCCGACCAAGGCCAAGCAGAAGCTGGGCTGGGAGCCCAAGGTCAAGTTCCACGACCTGGTGCGGCTGATGGTGGACGCGGACCTGGCCGCGGTGCAGGGGGGCTAGGCGTGTCCTTCTGGCAGGGCAAGCGGGTGATGGTCACCGGCGGGGCCGGCTTCCTGGGCCGGCGGCTGGTGGCCAAGCTGACCCAGCGCGGCTGCCAGGAGGTGTTCGTGCCCCGCAGCCGCGACTACGACCTGGTGCGCTACCCGGCCGTGCAGCGGGCCTATGACGACGCCCGGCCCGAGCTGGTGATCCATTTGGCGGCGGTGGTGGGGGGCATCGGCGCCAACCAGGCCCAGCCCGGCCGCTTCTTCTACGACAACCTGATGATGGGCGCCCAGCTCATGGAGGAGGCACGGCTGCGGGGGGTGGCCAAGTTCGTGGCCATCGGCACCATCTGCGCCTACCCCAAGTTCACGCCGGTGCCCTTCAAGGAAGAGGATCTCTGGAACGGCTACCCCGAGGAGACCAACGCGCCCTACGGCCTGGCCAAGAAGATGCTCCTGGTGCAGAGCCAGGCCTACCGCCAGCAGTACGGCTTTGACTCCATATTCCTCTTGCCGGTGAACCTCTACGGCCCGGGGGACAAGTTCGACCCCTCCACCAGCCACGTGATCCCGGCCCTGATCAAGAAGTGCTGCGACGCCCTGGCGGCCGGCCAGGACTACATCGAGGTCTGGGGCACGGGCCGGCCCACCCGGGAGTTCCTCTACGTAGACGACGCGGCCGAGGGCATCATCCTGGCCAGCGAGCGCTACGACAAGTCCGAGCCGGTGAACCTGGGCGCGGATTTTGAGATCAGCATCAAGGACCTGGCCCAGATGATCGCCCGCCTGAGCGGCTTCCAGGGCCGCATCATCTGGGACCCGACCAAGCCCGACGGCCAGCCCCGCCGGCGCCTGGACGTGAGCCGGGCCCAGGCCGAGTTTGGGTTCAAGGCCAGGACGGGCTTTGAAGAGGGCCTTAAGGCCACCATCGCGTGGTACCGGCAACAGCGGGGCAGACTCTGATCCTGCCTTTGCCCCCGGGCAGGCGGTTTGGTAATATATCGTAATACCAAGCCGCTCCCGGAGGCCGCCATGAAAATCCTGCGCCTCGCCGCCCTGTGCCTGCTCCTGGCCCTGCCCGCGCTGGCCTCAGCCGCCTCGCCGCTGACGGTGGCCGTGTCCATCCCGCCCCAGGCCTGGCTGGTGGAGCGCCTGGGCGGGCCGGCCCTGCGGGTGGTGGTGATGCTGCCGCCGGGGCGCTCGCCGGCCACCTACGAGCCCACGCCCAAGCAACTGGCCGCCCTGGGCCAGGCCCGGCTCTACCTGAGCATCGGGGTGCCCTTTGAGGGCGTGTTCCTGCCCCGCCTGCGGGCCAAGCTGCCCGGCCTGAAAATTGTCTCTATAACCACGGGCATCAAGCTGCGCCGCCTGGAGAGCCACCACCATGAGGGCCAGGCCGCCGAGCCCGACCAGGCCCCAGGCGCGCCCGACCCGCACGTCTGGATGAGCCCCCGCCGGGCCCGGACGCTGGCCGCCAACGCGGCCGCGGCCCTCATGGCCGCCGACCCGGCCCGGGCCGCGCTCTACCGGGCCAACCTGGCCCGGCTGGACGCCGAGCTGGTCGCCCTGGACGCCGAGTTGGCCCGCACCCTGGCCCCACTAAGAGGCCGCACCATCTTCGTCTACCACCCGGCCTACGGCTACCTGGCCGACGACTACGGCCTGAAGCAGGAGGCGGTGGAGCTGGAGGGCAAGGAGCCCGGCCCCCGCCGCCTGGCCGCGCTGGTGGCCGAGGCCAAGGCCGACGGGGTGCGCGTGATCTTCGTGCAGCCCCAGTTCCCCCGCGCCACCGCCGCGGCCCTGGCCCGGGCCATAGGCGGGGCGGTGGTGCCCCTGGACCCCCTGGCCGCGGACTACCTGGGCAACCTGCGGGCAATGGCCGCCAAGATAGCCCAGGCCCTGCGCTAGACCTGCGCCCTGGCAGGGCCCCCGCCCCGGCGGCCGCAAAAAGGCCGGGGGCCCTGGCGGGCCCCCGGCCTGGGGTTAACGCCTGCGGCGTTCTTACTTTTTGAGGCTGTACTTCTCGGCGATCAGGTCGTAGTAGGCCTTCTCGCTGACCTCGCCCCAGATGCCTATCTGCTTCTGGAACTTCTTGAAGTTATCGTTCACCTTCTTGGACATGGGGTCCTTGGCCGCGATCTCCTCCAGGGTGTCCTGGGCCAGTTTGCGCAACTGGGCCATGACCTTCTCCGGGAAGCGGACCAGGTTGACCTTGTGCTGGGTGATCAGCTTCTCCAGGGCCGCGCCGTTTCCGGCGTTGAAGCCGGCCAGCATCCAGTTGTAGGTCTCGGCCGTGGCTATGTCCAGCATGAGCTGGTAGTCCTTGGGCAGCGACTCGTAGGCCTTCTTGTTGAAGAAGTTTTCCAGCACGGTGCCCGGCTCGTGCCAACCGGGGTAGTAGTAGTACTTGGCCACCTTGTGGAAGCCCATGATGAAGTCGTGCAGGGGGCCCACCCACTCGGTGGCGTCAATGACGCCGCGCTCCAGGTTGGTGAATATCTCGCCGCCGGGGGTCAGCACCACGGTGCCGCCGGCCTTGGCCAGCACCTTGCCGCCCAGGCCCGGGATGCGCATCTTCAGGCCCTTGAAGTCGTCAATGGTGTTGATCTTCTTGTTGAACCAGCCGCCCATCTGCACGCCGGTGGTGCCGGCCGGCCGCGGGATCAGGTTGAAGGGCTTGTACACCTCCTCCCACAGCTTCAGGCCGTCGCCGCCCCAGAACCAGGCGGCCATGCCGTCGGCGTTGAGGCCGAAGGGCACCGCCGCGAACCACTGCGAGGCCGGCGCCTTGCCCGCCCAGTAGTAGGCCGCGCCGCTGCCGGCCTGGACCGTGCCGTTGCTCACCGCCTCGAAGGAGCCGAAGGCGGGCACCAGCTCGCCGGCGGCGTAGACCCGGATCTTGAACTTGCCGCCGGACATCTGCTCCACCCGCTTGGCCAGGCGCTCGGCGCCGGTTTGCAAGAAGGGCAGCTTGGGCGGCCAGGTGGTGACCATCTTCCACTGGATGGTCTTCTGGGCGTGGACGAACGGCGCGTTGACCGCGGTGGCCGCGGCTGCCGCGGCCGCGCCGATGCCCGCCTTCTTCAAGAAATCACGTCTCTTCATCCGTACCTCCTGCGTGTCTGGCCAAAAAGCCCTGGGGAACCCTGGGGGGCCGCCCGGGCCCATGCGTCTGGGCATGGCATTTTATATATACGAACCGGCCTGGGGCGGCCTCACCTCGCGGCCCCCCACCGGGGTGTCTTTCGCGCTTAATGAATGCCTATATTCCTGTCTAAACCAAAACCCGGCCCGAAAACAAGCCCCCATTTTGTCACCGGGGCCGGGTCCTAATTGCCGTAGACCACCTTGGGCAGCCAGGTGGCCAACTGCGGCCAGTAGGCCACGATCAAAAGGCCCACGAGCTGCAAGCCCACGAAGGGGATGATGCCCCGGTAGATGTGGCCGGTGCGCACCTCCGGCGGCGTCACCCCCTTGAGATAGAACAGGCTGAAGCCGAAGGGCGGCGTCAGGAAGGAGGTCTGCAGGTTCACCGCCAGCAGGACGCAGATCCACAGGGGGTCGAACTTGAACTCCTCGATGAGGATGGGCACCAGCACCGGCACGTGGATGAAGGTGATCTCGATGAAGTCCAGCACGAAGCCCACCAGGAAGATGACGCCCATGACGATCAACAGCACCATGGCGTGGCTGTGCTGGTGGGCGATGCCCAGCAGGAAGTCGCGCACCAACTGGTCGCCGTTGAGCTCCCGGAAGGTCAGGCCGAAAGCGGCGGCGCCCACCAGGATGATGAACACCATGCAGGTGAGCTTGGTGGTGGCCCGCATCACCTCCCGCAGCATGGTGAGGTTGCACTTGCGGTTCAGGGCGGCCAACAGCACCGCGCCCACGGCCCCCACCGCCGCCGCCTCGGTGGGCGAGGCCACGCCGGCGAAGATGGAGCCCAGCACGGCCACGATCAAAAACAGGGGCGGAATCAGGGCCCGGGCCACCCGCCAGTAGAACTGCGCCCGGCTGAGCCCCTCCATCTCCTCGGGGGGGATGGGCGGCGCGATGTTCTTCTTAATGTTGACCACGATGATGATGTAAATGGCGTACAGGGCCACCAGCAACAGGCCCGGCAGCACCGCGGCCACGAACAGGTCGCCCACCGGCACCTGCACGATGGTGCCCAAGAGCACCAGCACGATGGAGGGCGGGATGATCTGGCCCAGGGTGCCCGCGGCGGCCACCGTGCCGCAGGCCAGCTCCTTCTGGTAGTTGCGGCGCAGCATGGTGGGCACGGCCAGCAGGCCCATGGTCACCACCGTGGCCCCCACGATGCCCGTGGAGGCGCCCAGCAGCGCGCCCACCACCACCACGCTGATGGCCAGGCCGCCGCGCAGGCGGCCGAAGAGCCGGCCCATGGTGTCCAGGAGCTCCTCGGCCAGGCCGGAGCGCTCCAGGGTCACGCCCATGAAGATGAACAACGGCACCGCGATCAGCACCACGTTGTCCATCACCCCCCAGATGCGCATGGGCAGCAGGTTGAAGAAGTCCCAGCCCGCGCCTAAGAGCCCGAAGCAGATGGCGGTGCCCATGAGGGTGAAGGTCACCGGGAAGCCGGCCATGAGCCAGACGGTCAGGGCCAGGAACATCCAGCCGGCTAGATATTCCATCAGGCGGCCTCCTTGGGCGTTTCGCTGCGGCCCAGTATGGTCATAAGGCTGCGGATCAGCAGGCTAAAGCCTTGCAGCCAGACCAGCAGGAAACCCGCCGGAATGCAGCCCTTGACCAAAAAGCGCCAGGGGATGCCGCCGGGGTCCGGGGAGCCTTCCAACACCGCGTAGGAGCTCATCACGAATTTCAGGGAGGTGGAGATGATCAGATAGCAGCCGGGGAACAGGAACAGGACGGTGCCGATCAAGTTGATCCAGGCCTGGGCCCTGGGACTCAGGCGCTGAAAGATGATGTCCACCCGCACGTGGGAGTCATGCAGCAGGGTGTAACCGGCCCCGATCAGGAAGATGAACCCGAACAGGTGCCACTCCAGCTCCTGGGTGAATACGAAGCTGGTGTTGAACGCGTAGCGCATCACCACGTCCACGAACACCACCACCACCAGCAGGGCGGTGATCCAGGAGACGAAGCGCCCCACGTATTCGTTGATTTTGTCTATGAAGTTCGCCAGGCTTACCAGTTTATCCATGCCAACTCCGCTCCGGAGTTAGTAGAGAAGGCGGCCCCTGCGGGCCGCGCCAATGAATCGGTTGAGTTACCACAGACGCCTTTATTTGTAACGCACCGGCCCCTGATTAAACAAGAACATTTATCATTTCCCGATAGAAAAACCTCCGCCGCCGGTCAGGGCTTTTCGTGTTAAATTAGGGCCTAGCATGGCCGTCAAGGTGGAGATATTCAGCAGCCTGCGCCAATACGTGGCCGCTTACGACCCGGCGCGGGGCCTGGCCTGGCCGGGCGCGGGCCGCAGCGTGGCCCAGTTGGCGGCGGAGCTGGGCATCCCGGCCGGGGAGGTGAAGCTGGCCATGGTCAACCGTGCGCCCGCGCCCCTGGAGCGCCGCCTGGCCGACGGCGACCTGGTGGGGCTGTTCCCCCTGGTGGACGGCGGCTAGGATGGGCCGGGGCGGCGAGGGCGCCCACCCGTAAATCTCGTAAAATAAACCAGTTGCCCGTTACCCCTGCGCCGGGGGGGGCCTCAGGCCTCCGGCGGCCGGCCCTCTGCGTCCCAGCCCCGCGCCTGGTAGTACTCGCTGAGCATCACCTCCATCTGCTCGGCGCTGATGGCCTTGCCGGTCTCGGGCAGGGCCTCGGAGGTGAAGCGCTTGGGCAGGCGGTCGTCGGCAACCGTGAGGCCCTCGCGCAGGTTGAAGCGCCGGGTGTCGTCCAGCACCCGCTTGGCCAGGGCCTGCATCTGCCCGCTGCTCAGCTCCAGGCCGGTGACGGCCTGGACCATCCGGCCCAGGTCCTCCCACTGGTACAGGTCGCGGTAGAAGCGGCAGAGGATCAGGGTGTCGAAGAAGGTCAGGCGGTCCTCCCACTGCACGAACACCGCCGCCTTGCCGGGGATGGTCTCCGGGTCCACCATGCCCGACAGCTCGGGCTTGTAGAAGGTGGCCCGCAAATGGCAGGCCCCCCGGGGCGAGGTGCCGTAGGCCAGGCCCATGCCCTTGAGCACCCGGGGGTCGTAGCCCGCCGGCTCCAGGCCCTTGACGTGGATGGCCTGGTCGGCCATGCCCAGTTCGGCCGCGGCGGCCTTGATGCCCAGGGCCAGGATGTCGCCCAGGCCCCGGCGCTGGGCGATGTCGTTCAGCAGGCCGGCGATCTTGTCCACCTGGCCGTAGTCTATGTCGTAGTCCACCTTGCCCTGGCGCACGGCCTCGATGGCCAGGGCCGCCAGATTGCCGGCGCTGATGGTGTCCATGCCCAGGCGGTCGCAGAGGTCGTTGAGGTAGGCGATCTCCTCGATGGTCTCCACCTCGCACAGGCCGCCGAAGGCGTAGATGGTCTCGTACTCGGGCCCTTCTATCTTCAGGCCGGCGTGGCGGCCCTGTTTTACGGTGCTCAGGCGGCCGCAGGCGATGAAGCACTTCAGGCAGGCGTGGGGGGTCACCTGGCAGCGGCCGTGCAGGGCGTCGGCGTTGATCTGCTCCCGGTGGGCCACGGTGCCCTCCTGCCAGTAGCGGGCCGGGAAGGAGCCCACGTGGCTCATCACGTCCACCATCATGGGGGTGCCCTTGGTCTTGTAGGCCTTGACCCCGGCGTCGTCCTTGCCCTTGGCGGCCACCTCCTTGGCGAAGGCCTTGACCATCTCCGGGTGGGCCAGGCTCTTGGCCGCCTGGCCCCAGAAGGCCACGGCCTTGATGCGCTTGCGGCCCAGCACCGCGCCCACCCCGGTGCGGCCGGCCGAGCGCCAGTAGTCGTTTTCGATCACCGCGAAGGCCACCCGGTTCTCGCCGGCCGGCCCCACCACCAGGGCCGCGCTGCGCTTGGCCTGGGGGCGGTTGGCCTGGAGCCACTCTTTCACCGCGTCCTCGGTCTCATAGCAGTCCAGGCCCCAGAGAGCCGAGGCGTCGTGGAACTCCACCCCGGCCGGGGTGATCTCCAGCCACACCGGCTGGTCCGAGACGCCGCTGATCATCACCGCGTCGTAGCCGGCCGCGGCGATGGGCTCGGCGGCGGTGCCGCCGGAGTAGGACTCGGAGAACAGGCCGGTCTGGGGCGACTTGGTGAACACCCCGTGGCGGCAGGAGCCCCAGATGCCCGTGCCGGCCACGGGCCCGGCGGCGATGATCAGGCGGTTCTCCGGGTCATAGGGGTCCACCCCCGGCGGGTTGTGCTCCAGGAGCAGGCGGGCGGCCAGGCCCTTGCCCCCCAGGGTGCGGGCCAAGAGCTCCTCGCCCAGCGGCAGCACCACATGGCCGCGGCTGCCCGCGTCTATGCTCAGCAGCTTGTTGTAAAAGCCATGCATGGTTCAACCCCCTTGTCCAGCGGGTTAGCGGATGGCGGCCAGGCGGCTCAGGCCCCTGGGGCCGCGCCCAGGAACTCCAGCACCGCCTGGTTGAACGGCTGGGGCATCTGGATCAGGAAGCTGTGGCGGCCGCCGGGGAAGACCTTGAGCTGGGCCCGGGGCAGCAGCTCCTTGAGTATATAAGAGTTGCCCGGCGGCACCAAGGGATCATCGTCGCCGGTCATGATCAGCACCGGCGCCTTGATCCGCCCGGCCCGGTCCGTGGTGTCGTGGCGCAGGCAGGCCTGGTACTGGCGCAGAAAGGCCTCGGGCGGCTGGGCGTGGCGCAGGGAGACGGTCATGAAGCGGGCGATCTGATCCGGGTGGGCGGCGATGAAGCCCGGCGCGAAATAGATGTCCAGGTTCTTTTGCAGCACCTGCTCGGGGCTCAACCCGGCCACGTCCTCGAACTCCTTCTGGCGGGCGGGGTCCATGCGCACCGCGCTGGCCCCGCCGGCGCTGGTGCTCACCAGGATCAGGCGCTGAACCTTCTCTGGATAGCGGATGGCCAGCTCCTGGGCGATGTAGCCGCCCATGGAGTAGCCCAGGACCGCCGCGCTCTCTAGGTTCAGGTGCTCCATGAGGGCGGCGGTGTCGTCGGCGAACAGGGCGATGGAGTATTCCATCTCCGGCTGGCCGCTGCGGCCGCTTCCGCGGTTGTCAAAGACCAGCAGGCGGAAATGCCGGGAAAGCACCGGGATCTGCTGGTACCACCACTCGGCGTTGCGCCTGAGCCCCATGATCATCACCAGGGGCGGGCCGCTTCCGTGCAGCTCGTAGTAGATGTCTATGCCGTTGAGATGGGTCTGGGGCATGTTCCCTCCCGACCGGCAGCCGCCTAGAGCACCTGGCGGTAGATGGCCTCGGCGTCGGCCTGGCTGAGCTGGCGGGGGTTGTTGGCCAACAGCCGGGTGACCTTCATCACCCCCGCGGCCAGGCCCGGGATGTGCTCCTCCCGGACCCCGAACCGGCTCAGGCGGGTGGGCACCCCCAGGTCCTCGGCCAGCAGCAGCACCGCCTCCACCGCCTCCTCGGCCGCCTCGCGCAGGGCCAGGCCCTCGGTGGGCTGGCCCAGCAGCTCGGCTATGTCCGCGAAGCGCTCCAGGGCCCCCAGCAGATTAAAACGCATCACCGGGGCCAGCATCAAGGTGTTGGCCACCCCGTGGGGGATGTGGTACTCCGCGCCGATGGGGTAGGCGAAGGCGTGCACCGCGGTCACCCCGGCGTTGGCGAAGGATATGCCGGCCAAGAGGCTGCCCTCCAGCATGGCCGCGCGGGCGGCCAGGTCCTGGCCGCGGGCGAAGGCCGTGCGCAGGTTGGCGCCGATCAGCTCCATGGCCCGGGCGGCCAAGAGGTCGCTGAGGTCCGTGGCGTTGACCGAGGTGTAGGCCTCGATGGCGTGGATCAGGGCGTCCATGCCCGTGGCCGCGGTCACCGCCGGGGGCAGGCCCAGGGTCAGCTCCGGGTCCAGCAGGGCGGTGCGCGGGAAGAGGTGGGGGCTGACCACGCCCTTCTTGAGCTTCTCGGCCTCGTCGGAGAGGATGGCGATGGGCGTGACCTCGCTGCCGGTGCCGGCGGTGGTGGGGAGCAGCAGGGCGGGCACCCCGGAGGCGGGCACCAGGTCAATGCCGCAGTAGTCGCCGATGCAGCCCGGGTTGGTGAGCATCACGGCCACGGTCTTGGCGATGTCCAGGGCGCTGCCCCCGCCCAGGCCCAGCACCACCGCGGGCATCTGCTGGGCCGCGAAGGCGCGGCAGGCCTCCACCACCTCGAAGCGGGGGTCGGCCTCCACGCCGTCGAAGACCCTAAATCCCAGCCCAGCGGCCTTCAGCGAGGCCTCCACCGGCCCCAGCAGCCCGGCGGCGATGATGCCCGGGTCGGTGACGATGAGCACCGGGCCCGCGCCCAGGGCCTTGGCCTCCTGGCCCACGGCGGCCACGGCGCCGGGGCCCATCACGATGCGGGGGGTGGTGCGGAAGAGAGTTATACGGCCCATCTCGCTTGCTCCGCTTGGTTAGGGGCGGCTGTTCAGCGCCCGATGATGGTGCAAAGCTTTTCGTCGCCGGCGATCTCCCGGGGGGTGCCGGCGAAGAGTATCTCCCCGCGCTCCACCACGTAGGCCCGCTCCACCACCAGCGAGGCGTTGGCCAGGTTGGATTCGGCCAGGATGATGGAGATGCCTAGGTCGCGGATGCGGCGCATGGCCTCCATGAAGTGGCGCACCACCAGCGGCGCCAGGCCCTCGAAGGACTCGTCCAACAAGAGCAGGCTGGGGCTCAGGGCCAGGGCCCGGGTGATGGAGACCATCTTTTTCTCGCCGCCGGAAAGGTTGCCGCCCCGGCGGTCCCAGAGGTCCTGGAGCTTGGGGAAGATCTCGAACCCCCGCTCCGGCTGGAAGCCGCCGCCGCCGGCGCTGGCCTCGGCCACCCACATGCCCAGGCTGATGTTCTCCTTGACCGACAGCTCCGGGAACACCCGCGCGTCCTCGGGCGCGTAGGCCAGGCCCTGCAGCACCCGCTGGCGGGTGGGGGCCTTGGTGATCGGCTGGTCCTTGAAGCGGATGGTCCCCTGCTGGGGATGGTACAGGCCCATGATGCTCTTGAGGATGGAGCTTTTGCCCGCGCCGTTGCGGCCCAAGAGCCCCACGATCTCTCCCGGCTCCACCTGCAGGGAGACCGAGCGCAGGATATGGGTCTTGCCCACGAAAAAATCTATGCCTTCAACACCTAGCAGCATTTGGCTCACTCACTCCAAACAGGGTTTCCTGCACCGCCTGGTCCTGCATCACCTCCTTGGGCGCGCCGTTGGCCAATATCCGGCCCTCGGCCAGCACCATCACCCGCTGGGCGTAGTCGCTGACGATGTCCATGTCGTGCTCGATGATCAAGGTGGCGGTGCCCCGGGCGCCGATGGCGGCGATGATGGTGTCCATGACCTTGAACTTCTCGGCCGTGGCCACCCCGCTGGTGGGCTCGTCCAGGAGCAGGAAGTCCGGCTGCAGGGCGAAGGCCATGGCCGTGTCCAGGATCTTCTTGTCGCCCTCGGACAGGCCGGCGCCCAGCTCGTTTTGGTACTGGGCCAGGTTGAACACCTCCAGCACCTCCAGGGCCTGGGCGGTGGCCTCCTGGTAGGAGGAGGCCGGCTTGAAGAAGCGGCTGAGCTGACCGCGGACGGAGAAGATGCAGTTGCGCACGTTGTCCAGCACGCTCAGCTCCGGGAAGAGCTGGGTGAGCTGGAAGTTGCGCGCGATGCCCCGCTTGATCCGCTCGTAGGGCGGGGCGTGGGTGATGTCGCGGCCGCCCAGGAGTATCCGGCCCTGGTCCGGGAATAGGTGCCCGCTGATCAGGTTGACCAGGGTGGTCTTGCCCGCGCCGTTGGGGCCCAGCAGGGCCACCACCTCGTTCTGGTTGATGGCGAAGCTCACGCCCTGGATCACCAGGAAGCGCCCGAAGGACTTGAACAGGTCTTTGACTTCCAGCATGGCCTGCCTCCGCTCCCCGGCTCAGACCGAGGCCCCGGCCTTGGGCCGGGCCTTGGGTGTCAGGCGCTCGATGAGGCGGTAGAGGCCGCCAGTGACGCCGCCGGGCAGCAGCAGCACCAGGATCACCAGGGTGGCGCCCACGATGAGCATCCAGTATTCGGTCCAGGCCACGGCGTACAGCCGCAGGTAGGTGAACAACAGGGCCCCCACGATGGGCCCCTCGAAGATCATGAAGCCGCCCAGGAGCACCATGTACACCACCTCGCCGGAGAAGACCCAACTGCATATCTCGGGGGTGATGTGGCCGTTGACGAAGCTCCACACCCCTCCGGAGAGCCCGGAGAAGGTGCCGGCGATGACAAAGGCGTACCAGCGGAAGCGCTTGACCCGCACCCCGATCATCTCGGCCCTAAGCTCGTTGTCGCGGGTGGCCTGCAGGGCCTTGCCAAAGGGCGAGTTGACGATGGCCAGCATCAACAGGGTGGCCGCGCTGAACACCAGCAGCACCACGTAGTAGTAGGGCCCGGAGAGGAACGCGAAGCGCCGCATGCCCTCGAACTGGTAGCCGAAGAAGGTGGGGATGGGCACCCGGATGCCGTCGGAGCCGCCGGTGTAGTAGTAGGCCTTCTCCAGCACCGCGAACAGCAGCATGGACAGGGCCAGGGTGAGGATGGAGAAGAAGATGCGCGTGTGGCGCACGCACACGAAGCCGAACAGGGCCGAGACCGCCGCCGAGGCCGCCAGGGCGGCCAGCATGGACAGCTCGAAGCTGAAGTACTGGGGCAGGTACATGTACAACAGCCCCACCGCGTAGGCCCCGGAGGCGAAATAGGCCCCGATGCCGAAGGAGAGCACCCCGGTGTAGCGCAGCAGCAGGTTCAGCCCCAGGGCCATGATGGCCAGGGACAGCCCGGTCTCCACCAGGGTCAGGTGGTAGGCGTCCACGAAATGGGGCAGCAGGAGCAGGCCCAGGAAGACGCCGGCGTACACGGCGGCCCGGGGGGTGCGCAGGTATCTGGTCATGGCCGCCTCCTACTTGTGCCCGAAGAGGCCTTCGGGCTTGATGATCAGGATGATCACGGCGATCAGGAACAACAGCGGCATCTCCAGCTCGGCGAAGAAGGCCACCGTGTAGGAGCGGGTCAGCCCCACGACGAGCGAGCCGATGAAGGCCCCCTTGAGGCTGCCCAGGCCGCCGATCACCACCACGATGAAGGCCATAATAAGAACGTCCATGCCCATGCCCAGCACCGCCGGGGTGGTGGGCACCACCAGGGCCCCGGCCAGCCCGGCCAGGCTGGCCCCCAGCACGAAGGCCATCACGCTCAGCCGGCGCAGGGGCAGGCCCATGGCCCGGGCCATCTCCCGGTCCATCTCAATGGCCCGGAGCATGATGCCCAGGCGGGTCTTGACCATCAGCCACCAGATGAACAGGCCGGCCACCACCGCGATGAGCATCACGAACAGGAAGTAGGTGGGGTAGGTGGAGCCCATGATCTTGATGGCGCCCATGGCGTCGAAGGGGGCGCTGGCGTAGCGGCTCTGGCCGCCGAAGAGCAGCTTGATGCCGTCCTCGATGAGCATCAGGATGCCGAAGGTCATCAGGAGCTGGTACTCCAGCGGCCGGCGGTACATGGGCCGGATCAAGGTGCTCTCCATGACCAGGCCCACCACCGCGGTCGCGGCCAAGGCCGCGCAGCCGGCGACCAGGATCATCAGCGGCGCGCTGGAGCCGGTCATGGCCCCGATCATGAAGGCGGCCACGAAGCCGCCGGTGGCGTAGAGCGAGCCGTGGGCCAGGTTCAGGATGCCCATCACCCCCAGGATTATGCTCAGCCCCAGGGAGGTGAGGAAAAGAAAGGCCGCGAAGTACAGCCCGTTGAGGGCGTAGATCAGCCCCATGTCGCTAATGGCCCTCCTTGGCCGGGCGCCCCGGGGGCGCGGCCAGCTTCCACCGCGGAAGGGTCGGCGGGGGTGGTCAAGGGCGCGCCGCCGGGGCAAGCCCCGGCGGCGCGCTGGTCAT
>QZKP01000028.1 GCA_003605055.1 Desulfarculus sp. | reverse complement strand
GGACCCTGGCCCGCGCCGCCCGGCGGGCAGAAGGCGCAGCCGCCGCGGCCCCGGCCGCCCTGGCGAAGGGGGCAGCCCAGGCCGGCGTCCAGGCCGATCTTGACCACCGGCCCGCCGAATCCCCGCCGCAGCCAGGGGCCCAGGAGGTTCAGGCGGCCGGCCAGGCGGGCGGCGTCCACTCAGCGGCCCCGCCGCCGGGGCGGGGCGGGCATGATGGGCGCCTGTTCGCGTATCACCCAGATGCGGTGGTCGTAGAGGGGGATGGCCTGGCCCCGTCCGTAGCGCTGCCGGATCTCGGGCCGGTTGCACAGGCCCAGGTACTCCCGCTTGCCCCGCGGCCCCACGAACTCCAGGCACACGTACCGGCCTCCCTGGCCGTTGGGGTGCACCTCGTAGTCTATCAGCCAGGCCTGGTCCCATTTGATGTAGCGGTCGTCCAGGCCGTGGGGCCGGCGCACGCTGAAGGCGTCGGGCGGGAAGGCGCCTTTGTGCTCGGCCGCGAAGCGCTCCAGGGCCGCCTCGATGCGCGCGGCCCGCTCCAGGAACAACAGCACCGGCTCGGGCTCCCGGCGGGCCTTGCCCTGCACGGCCAGGAACAGGCACACGGCCAGCAGCAGCGACAGAACCCACCGTTCCCAGCGGACGAACTTCACGGGGCTAAGGGTTTGGCTGGCGGTATCCACGGCCTTCCTCTACGGAGTTCGAATATAGCACAGGCGCTCAATCTTGTCCCCCGGCCAGGGGCCGTGCTATAGGAAGGTTTAGGCCAATGCAGGGAGAAGGTTTACATGAGCAACCCGCCCGAGCCCCAGAGCCGGTTGATGACCATCAAGCAGGTGGTGGCCGCGACCGGCATCTCCGCCGCCACCATCCGCTTTTACGACCAGCAGTTCGAGGAATACCTGGGGGTCAGCCGGGGGGCCGGCCGGCGGCGGCTGTTCAGCCCCCAGGCCGTGGCGCGGCTCCAGGAGCTGCGGAGGATGCTCAAGGAGCAGGGGCTCAGCCTGCGCCAGGCCCGGCAGGCCTTGAGCGGCGGGGCCCCGGCCGCGGCCGCTCCCGGCGAGACGGCCGCCCTGCGCGCCGAGGTGGCCGCGCTCAAGGCCCAGGTGGCCGCCTTGGAGGAGCAGGTGGGTCGCCTGCGCGAGATCCAGGGCCGCACCCTGTCCCTAGTGGACGGCCTCACCGGCCGTTGATCCGCGACCAAGCTGTTCTCCGGGCCCGGGGCCGCGCGGCCCCGGGCCCTTATCTTGGAGCGGCCGGCCGCAGCAGGGCCGCGCCGCAGGACCGCGGCGGGTCCAGGTAGGGCCTGATGCTCCAGTCGCGGCCGTCGCTGACCAGGGTCAGGCAGCCGCCGGAGGCGGTGCTGTAGGCCCGGGCCCCGCTGGCCAGCACCCGGGCCAGCACCTCGGGCCGCGGCGTGGCGTAGCGGCCGCCGCAGCCGGCCGAGAACACCACCGCCTGGGGCCGCAGCCGGGCCAGCAGCTCTTGCGTGCAGGAGCCCTTGCCCCCGTGGTGCGGCGCCAAGAGCACTTGCCGGCCGGCCGCGGGCAGGGCCGGGGCCACCTCCCGCTCCACCGCGGGCCCCGCGTCCCCGGGCAGCCAGAGCCAGGTTTCGCCCAGGCCCAGGCCCAGCCACAAGGATAGGTCGTTCTGGCTGCGGCCGGCCGTCGCCGCCCCGGGCCGGGGCCAGGCCAGGCGCAGCCGGGCCCCGCCCAGCTCCCACTCCGCCAGAAGCGTAGCCGGGGTGAGCACCGGCACCCGCCTTTCCCGGGCCGCGGCCAGCAGGCGGCCGTACCAGCCGCCCGCGGCCGGCGCGCCGTTGGTCCACAGGGCCTTAGGCCTCAGCCAGCGCACCAAAAAGCTCAGGCCGCCGGCGTGGTCCGCGTCCGCGTGGGAGCAGGCCACCGCCGTGGGCCGCGGCAGGCCCTGGGACCAGAAGAAGGGGGCCAGCACCCCGCGGCCGAAGTCGAAGTCGCTGCCCGGCCAGCCGCCGCCGTCAATGACCAGCACCTGGCCCTGGGGCAGGCGCACCACCGCGGCCGAGCCCTGCCCCACGTCCAACACCCAGGCCGTAAGGCGGCCGTCGGCCGCCGGCGGCGCGGCCTGGACGAGGGCCGCCAAGAGCGCCGCCGCGGCCAGGGGGCCGGCCAAGGCCCAGCGCCAGGCGCCCTTAAGGGCCAACCCGGCCAGGGCCGCCGCGTAGATCAGGGCCGCGGCCAGGGGCCCAGGCCCGGCCAGATAGTGCAGGGCCCCGGGCAGGGCGGCCAGCCACCCGGCCAGGGCCACGGCCCCCGCGGCCGGCCACCAGGCCAGGCCCAGCAGCCACAGGCCGCCGGCTGGCCAGAGGAGGCCCAGGCCCGCGGCCAGCAGGGCCAGGGGCAGGGTGAACATGGCCACCAGGGGGATCAGCAGAGCGTTGGCCGGCAGGGAGTACACCGGGAGCTGATGGAAGCTCAGCACGCTCAGGGGCCAAACGGCCAGGCCCACCACCGCGCTTACGGCCAGCCAGCCGGCCAGGCCGCCCAGCCAGCGCCAGCCGGGGCCGGTCCGCTGCAGCCAGCGGGCCAGGGGCCCGGCGGCCAGCAGGATGGCGGCCACGGCCACGAAGGAGAGCTGGAAGGAGACGGTCAGAGGCGCTTCGGGCCAGATGAGGCCGATGACCAGGGCGGCCAGGGCCAGGCCGCCGGCCGGGCGGTAGGGGCGGCCCACCCACAGGGCCGCGGCCAGGCAGGCGATCATGATCAGGGCCCGCAGGGTGGGGGCGGAGCCGCCGGCCAGGGCCGCGTAGGCCGCCGCCGGCATGAGCGCGCCCAGGGCGGCCAGCTTGGGCGCGGGCCAGGCCAGGGCCAGGCGCGGCCAGAGCGTGAGGGCCAGGCGCAGCAGCAGGAAGGCCAGGCCCCAGACCAGGCCGATGTGCAGCCCGCTGATGGCGATGAGGTGGGCGGTGCCCGTGGCGCTGAAGGCCTCGCGGGTGTGGTTGTTCAGGCCGCCGCGCTGGCCTAGCAGCAGGGCCCGCAGCAGCTCCCTGCCCTGCCCCGGCGGCAGGCGGTCCAGCAGGCCGCCCAGACGGGCCCGGGCCCGCTGCACGGGCAGGCGCGGCCAGGGCAGGCTGCCCGGCCCCTGCACCGTGAGGCCCGCGGCCTGGCCGGCGTAGGCCCGCGCCCAGATGCCCTGGGCCGCCATGTAGGCCGCGTAGTCAAAGCCGCCGGGGTTGGCCAGGTTGCTGATGGGGCTCAGGCGCAGGCGGAGCGACACCCGGCTGCCCACCGGCGGCAAGGCCAGGCTAGGCCCCAGGGAGAGCCGCAGCAGGCCGCGGGCCGGGCGGCCGTCCAGGCTCCGCGCCTCCAGGAGCAGGCGCGGGTTGCGGGTGGTGGGCTCCGGCGCGCCGTATACGTCGGCCACCAGGGCGTGCGTCCGGCCGTCGGCCAGTCGGGCCAGGTGCTCCGGCGGCAGGGTCCGCGCCCGCTCGGCGGACAAGAGCCCCGCGCCCAGCAGCAAGCACAGCGCCGCCAACAGCCACACGGGCAGGCCCCGGCCGCGCAGGCCGCTGTAGGCCAGCCCGGCCCCGGCCAGCCCGGCCGCGGCCAACAGAGGCCAGGCCGGCCAGGGCCCCAGCCAGGCGGCCAGCACGATGCCCAGGATCAGGGCGCAGGCCGGCGCTATGAGGGGATGGAGGCGCATGCCGGTCCATTTTATATCAGGCCGGGGTGGTTTGGACGGCTTGCCTGGGGCCAGCGGACGGAGGCTGGGCTACTTCTTGCCCGGCGCGGGCTCACTCTCCCGGCGCACCTGGGCCCCGGCCGCGGTGAGCTTCTGGTCAATGGCCTCGTAGCCGCGGTCCAGGTGGTACACGCGGGAGATGTGGGTCTCGCCCTCGGCGGCCAGGCCGGCCAGCACCAGGCAGGCCGAGGCCCTCAGGTCCGTGGCCATGACCTGGGCGCCCTTGAGGCGGCGCACGCCCTTGACCACCGCCGTGGAGCCGGTGACATCCACCTCCGCCCCCAGGCGCCGCAGCTCGGGCACGTGCATGAAGCGGTTCTCGAAGATGGTCTCCTGCATGACCGCGCTGCCGGTGTTGAGCGTCATCAGGGCCATGAGCTGGGCCTGCAGGTCCGTGGGGAAGCCCGGGTAAGGTCCGGTGATCAGGCTCACCGGCCGCGGGGCCCGCCGGGCCGAGACCACCACGCCCTTGGGGGTCTGCTGGAAGCGGAGCCCCGCCTCCTTGAGCTTGCCCACCACCGCGGTCAGGTGCTCCAGGGGGGCCTCGGCGATGGTCAGCTCGCCGCGGGTGATGCCCGCGGCCACCATGTAGGTGCCGGCCTCGATGCGGTCGGGCATGATGCGGTGGTCCAAGGGGGCCAGCTCCTCCACGCCCTCGACGACCACCGTGGCCGTGCCCGCCCCGCTGATGCGCGCGCCGGCCGCGTTCAGGGCGTTGCACAGGTCCACCACCTCCGGCTCCCGGGCGGCGTTTCTGATCACCGTGGCGCCCTTGGCCAGGCAGGCGGCCATGATCAGGTTCTCGGTGCCGGTGACCGTGACCAGGTCCAGGCTGATCTCCGCGCCCTTGAGGCGCTTGGCCTCGGCCACCACGTAGCCCTCCTCCAGCACGATCCGGCAGCCCAGGGCCTCCAGGCCCTTGAGGTGCTGGTCTATGGGCCGCTCGCCGATGGCGCAGCCGCCGGGCAGGGAGACCCGGGCCTGGCCCCGCCTGGCCACCAAAGGCCCCAGCACCAGCACCGAGGCGCGCATGGTCTTGACCAGCTCGTAGGGCGCCTCCTCGCCGGCGGCCGCGCTGGTGTCCAGGTGCAGGCGTCCGCCGCGGCGGTTCAGGCGGGCCCCCAGGGTGGTCAAGAGCGCGCCCATGGTGCGCACGTCCTTGAGGTCGGGCAGGTTGGACAGGCGGCTCTTGCCCGAGCAGAGCAGGCAGGCCGCCATCAGGGGCAGGGCCGCGTTCTTGGCTCCGCTGATCCTCACCCGCCCCACCAGGGGCCGGCCGCCGGTGACCACCAGCTTATCCATAGTCCCCTCTCTGGCAGACCAAGACCCGCTCCAGGCCGGCCAGGTCCTTGACCAGGCTTATCTCAATAAAGATGCCCGCCTGCTGGGCCAGGCGGCGCACGGACGGCCCCTGCCCGGCCCCGATCTCCGTGAGCAGCCAGCCCTGGGGCCGCAGGTGGGCCCCGGCGCCGGCGATGATGGGCCGCAGAAAGTCCAGCCCCTCGGGTCCGGCCAACAGCGCCTCCGGGGGCTCGTAGCCGCGCACCTCGGGCGGCAGACGCTCCCACTCGGCCTGGCTCACGTAGGGCGGGTTGGCAACGATCAGATCGAAGAAGCCGCCGGCCGCGGCCACCGGCTCCCAGAGGTCGCCCTGCAGCCAGGCCACGCGCCCGCCCAGGCCTAGATTCTGGGCGTTCTGCCGGGCGTAGGTCAAGGCCTGGCCGGACAGGTCGCAGGCCACCACCGCCGCCGAGGGCAGCTCCTGGACCAGGGCCAGGGCCACGGCCCCGCTGCCGGTGCACAGGTCCAGGATGCGCGGCGCCTCCGCCCCGGCCAGGCGGGCCAGGGCCTCTTCCACCAGGTGCTCGCTCTCGGGCCGAGGGATCAATACGCCCGGGCCCACGCCGAACTCCAGGCCATAGAACTCCCGCCGGCCCAGGATGTAGGCCACCGGCTCCTGGGCCCGGCGGCGCAGGATCAGGGCCTTGAAGGCGGCCAGCTCCTCCGGCCCCAGGGGCTGGTCAAAGCGCAGGTACAGATCCAGGCGCTGGCAGCCCAGCACTTGGGCCAGCAACAGCTCGCCGCTCAGGCGGGGGGAGCTTACTTGGCGTTCATTCAGGTAGCCGGCGGCCCAGCGGATGAGATCGCCTACGGTCCAGTTCTGGGCCACCGGTCAGGCGGCGACGGCGCTGGCCTTGAGGGCCTCGGCCTGGAAGTGGTTGGTCAAGGGCGGGATGATGTGGTCCAGCTCGCCGGCCAGCACGGCCTCCAGCTTGTAGACCGTCAGGCCGATGCGGTGGTCGGTGACCCGGCCCTGGGGGAAGTTGTAGGTGCGGATGCGCTCGGAGCGGTCGCCGCTGCCCACCAGGGAGCGCCGGGCGGCGGCCTGCTCCTGCTGCTGCTCGTCCTGCATCTTCTCGTACAGGCGGGCGCGCAGCACCTTCATGGCCTTGGCCTTGTTCTTGTGCTGGCTCTTCTCGTCCTGGCAGGAGACCACCAGGCCGGTGGGCAGGTGGGTGATGCGCACCGCGCTTTCGGTCTTGTTGACGTGCTGGCCGCCGGGGCCCGAGGAGCGGAACACGTCGATGCGCAGCTCCTCGGGATTGATCTGCAGCTCCACCTCCTCGGCCTCGGGCATCACGGCCACGGTCACCGCCGAGGTGTGGATGCGGCCCTGGGCCTCGGTGGCCGGCACCCGCTGCACCCGATGCACGCCGGACTCGAACTTGAGCTGGCTGTAGGCCCCCTTGCCGGCGATCAGGACGATCACCTCCTTGAAGCCGCCGGTGTCGGTGGGGTGGGAGGACATGATCTCATGCTTCCAGCCCTTGAGCTCGGCGAAGCGCAGGTACATGCGCAGCAGGTCGGCGGCGAACAGGGCCGCCTCCTCGCCGCCGGTGCCGGCCCGCACCTCCAGGAGCACGTTCTTGTCGTCGTTGGGGTCCTTGGGCAGGAGTAAAAATTGTAGCCGATTAAGAAGCGCCCCCATCTCCAGACGAGCGTTTTCAATCTCTTGGTCGGCCAACTGGGCTAGCTCAGTATCTGGGTCATCTAGCAGGAGGGCATTCTCGTCGACTTCCTGGTCTAGGCGCCGCAGCCGGCGGAAGACTTCAACTACCTCGGCCAGATTGGCGTGCTCCTTGGCCGCCTTTTGATAGGCGCCGCTGTTGCCCGCCAGCTTCGGATCAGCCAGAGAGCGCTCCACCTCGTTGAAACGTGCCTCAACCTCTTTGAGCTTCTTGAATAACTGAGGAGTAATGAACTGCATAACCTGTCACTATAACCCCGCCGCGCCTACAACACGCAGAGGCTGGGGCCCTCCTCCTGGCCGGTGGTGGTGGCGGCCTTGAGCGCGGCCAGGGCTATCTCGATCTGGTCGTCGCTGGGCTCCCGGGTGGTGAGCCGCTGCAGTTGCAACCCGGGCCAGATCAGGGCTCCCCACAGGCCGCGGCCCTGCTTGTTGCCGGCCAGGCGGATCACCTCGTAGGAGATGCCGGCGATGGGCAGCATCAAGACGATCTTAAGGCCTATCAAAAGCGCCTGGTTCAGCCAGCCGGCCTGGGCCAGCCGCGGCAGGGCCGGCAGGGCCAGGGCGAAGACCAGGATGGAAACCACCAGCACCACCAGCAGAAAGGCGGTGCCGCAGCGGGGGTGCAGCCGGGGATAGGCCCGGGCGCCCTCCACGGTCAGCTCGCCGCCCTGCTCGTAGCAGAAGATGGCCTTGTGCTCGGCCCCGTGGTACTCGAACACCCGCCGGATGTCGCGCATCAGGGATATGAGCCACAGATACAGGCCGAAGATGGCCACCTTGATGGCCCCGTCCACCAGGTGGAACCAGAAGCTGCCGGTGTTGTAGCCGCCGGGCACCACCCGGCCCAGGCCCAGGGCCAGCAGATGGGGCACGGCCACGAACAGACCCAGGCCCGCGGCGATGGCAAACAGCAGGGTGCCGGCCAAGGCCCAGGAGCCCACCTCCTGCCCCTCCTCCTCCAGGGCCTGCTGGGCCGAGAAGGACAGAGCCTGGATGCCCTGCACCAGGGTCTCGCCCAGAACCACCGGACCGCGCAGGAAGGGCCAGCCCAGCAGGGGCCAGCGGGAGGCCAGGGAGCGGGTGGGGTCGTTCTTGACCAGTATCTCGCCCGAGGGCCGCCTTACGGCCACGCACAGTCGGGTCGGGGCCTTCATCATGACCCCTTCGATGACCGCCTGGCCGCCCACCCTGGCCGGATTCATCGGCTAGACTCCGCCGGGGCTCTCTTACTCAGCCCCCTGCTCCTCGTCGCCATCGGCCTTGGCCAGGCGCTGGGCCTTGAGCTCGTCCGCCTTGCCCTTGTACTGGTCCAGGTGTGCGTACTTCTTGTAGAAACGCTCCACGCGTCCCGCGCTGTCCACCAGTTTCTGCTTGCCGGTGAAGAAGGGGTGGCAGGCCGAGCATATCTCCACCCGGATCTCGTCCTTGGTGGAGGCGGAGGTGAACTCGTTGCCGCAGGCGCAGCGCACGGACACCGATTTGAACTCAGGGTGAATGCCCTCTTTCATGACCATCTCCTTGGATACCTGGGTAGCAAGCAGAAGAAGTATAACGATTAGTTTAGCTTTTGCAATCGCGGCCGGGCGGCGTCCCAGGCCCCGCCCCGGCGGCCGACCGTCCCCGGTTAGCGGCTCATGGAGTCCAGGAACTCGGCGTTGCTCTTGGTGCCGTGCATCTTCTCCAGCAGGAACTCCATGGAATCCACCGGGGTCAGCGGCCCCAGCAGCTTGCGCAATATCCAGATGCGGTGCAGGTCCGCCTCGGGCAGCAAGAGCTCCTCCTTGCGGGTGCCGGAGCGGTTGATGTCTATGGCCGGGAACACGCGCTTGTCGCTGAGCTTGCGGTCCAGGTGTATCTCCATGTTGCCGGTGCCCTTGAACTCCTCGAAGATCACCTCGTCCATGCGGCTGCCGGTGTCGATCAGGGCGGTGGCGATGATGGTCAGCGAGCCCCCGCCCTCGATGTTGCGCGCCGCGCCGAAGAAGCGCTTGGGCCGGTGCAGGGCGTTGGAGTCCACGCCGCCGGAGAGAATCTTGCCGCTGGGGGGCACCACCGTGTTGTAGGCCCGGGCCAGGCGGGTGATGGAGTCCAGGAGGATCACCACGTCGCGCTTGTGCTCCACCAGGCGCTTGGCCTTCTCGATGACCATCTCGGCCACCTGCACGTGGCGCTGGGCCGGCTCGTCAAAGGTGGAGGAGATCACCTCGCCCTTGACCGAGCGCTGCATGTCCGTCACCTCCTCGGGCCGCTCGTCGATCAAGAGCACGATGAGCACCACCTCCGGGTGGTTCACGGCCAGGGAGTTGGCGATGTTCTGCAGGAGCATGGTCTTGCCGGTGCGCGGCGCGCTGACGATCAGGCCGCGCTGGCCCTTGCCGATGGGGGTCATCAGGTCCATGACCCGGGCCGAGTAGTTCTTGGACTGGCCCTCCACCTCCAGGCGCAGGTGCTCGTTGGGGTACAGCGGCACCAGGTTGTCAAAGAGGATCTTGTCCCGGGCCACCTCGGGCGGCTCGTGGTTGATGTCCTCCACCTTCAAGAGGGCGAAGTAGCGCTCGCCCTCCTTGGGGGGCCGTATCTGGCCGCTGATGGTGTCGCCGGTGCGCAGGTTGAAGCGACGGATCTGGGAGGGGGAGACGTATATGTCGTCCGGGCCGGGCAGGTAGTTGTAGTCCGGCGCCCGCAAAAAGCCGAACCCGTCGGGCAGTATCTCCAAGGTGCCCAGGCCGTAGATGGCCCCGTTGCGCTCGGCCTGGGAGGTCAAAAGGGCGAAGATCAGGTCCTGCTTGCGCATGCCGGCCGCGCCCTCGATGTTGAACTCGCGGGCCATGGCCGTCAATTCAGCGATGGGTTTTTCCTTTAGCTGCACAATGTTCATGCTGCCGCCTCCGGAACCGTTGGATTCAACGGGGACTTGGTTTCGTCTGGGGGCGCGGGGGCTCCGTCTCTCGTAGCTGCGGTTGTTCTTGGTTTCGGTCATGCTCTCTACGACTGGTTTAGTTGGTCTTCATCGGCCCGCCGGGGCCCGAGGCCTCGGGGCGGGGGCTTGGGGATGGGCGCAGACCCTGGGACGGGGGTCACAAGATAAATTGCCTGCGTCTGACTGTAAAGAGGCTTTAGGCGATTTCCTTAAAAATGATGCTGGAACGGGAAGTCGGTTTTTGGAAAAGAATCCGCGGGCGCTCCGCTCCCTTTAAATTTAATAACGCCCCGCAGGAAGTGACGTATTTCAACTGGGTTCGGATTTATTCCGGGAAGTGACGGAGCTGGTCAGGCCCTTAAGGCGGGCCCACAAACCCTCCACCTGCTTCCGAGTTTCATCCAGGGACCCGGAGTTGTCAACCAAAAAATCCGCCTGCGCCCGCTTGTCGGCGATGGGCATCTGGGCCGCCAGGGCGGCCCGGGCCGCCGGGGCGTCCACCCCGTCCCGGACCCGCAGCCGGGCCTGCTGGACCGCGGGCGGCGCATAGACCAGCACCGTGCAGTCAAAGCGGGCCTGCCAGCCCACCTCGAACAACAGCGGCACGTCCACCACCGCCACCCCCGCGGGTTCGCTGCGCTCCAGGCGGGCCAGCGCCTCATTGACCATATCCATCACCAGGGGGTGCACGATCTGGTTGAGCCTCTGGCGCTGGGCCGGGTCGTTGAACACCAGCTCCCGCAGCCGGGCCCGGTCCAGGCCGTGGTCCGGCCCCAGCACGCCGGGGCCAAAAGCCTTCACGATCCAGGCCAGCCCCGCCGAGCCCGGCGCCACCGCCCGCCGGGCCAACTGGTCGGTGTCCACCAAATGGGCGCCCAGCTCCCGCAGCATGGCCGCCACCGTGGACTTGCCGCTGGCGATGCCGCCGGTGAGCCCCACCTTAAGCATGGGTCCGCTCCAGGGCCCGCAGCACGGCCCGGAAGTCCGGCGGCAGGGGCGCCGTCAGCTCCAGGCGCTCTCCGCTCACCGGGTGGTCAAAGCCCAGGCTCACCGCGTGCAGCATCTGGCGGCCGGCGGCCTGGAGGGCCCGGCCCGCCTCTCCGGCCAGGCCGGCCCGGGCCCGGCGGCCGCCGTAGGTGCGGTCGCCGGCCACCGGAAAGCCGGCCTCGGACAGGTGCACCCGTATCTGGTGGGTGCGGCCGGTGGCGATCCTCACCCGGAGCAGGCTGGCCTCGTCCCCGAAGCGGTGGACCACACGCCAACTGGTGGAGGCCGGCTTGCCGTGCCGGGCGGCCGAGGACATGCGCTTGCGGTCCATTGGATGGCGGCCGATGCCGCTGGCCGCCCGGCCGGTCTGGGGCGGGCGGCCGTGCACCAGGGCCAGGTACTGTTTGTGCACCCGGCCGGCGGCAAAGGCCGCCACCAGGCCGCGGTGGGCGGCGTCGCTCTTGGCCGCCACCAGGGCGCCGGAGGTGTCCTTGTCCAGGCGGTGCACGATGCCCGGCCGCAGCACCCCGCCGATGCCGGCCAGGCCCCCGCAGTGGTGCAGCAGGCCGGCCACCAGGGTGCCGCCCTGGTGCCCCGGGGCCGGGTGCACCACCACGCCGGGGGCCTTGTTGACCACGATCAACTCCGCGTCCTCATAGAGCACGGCCAGCTCCAGGGGCTCGGGCCGCAGCTCCAGGGGCCGCGGCGGCGGCAGCTCCACGGCGATGGCCTGGCCGGCGCGCACCTTCTGTCCGGCCCGGGCCGGCTGGCCGGCCAGGGTCACCTGTCCCTCTTTGAGCAGGCGCTGCACCTGGGCCCGGGAATAGTCCGGGCCCAAGAGCCCGGCCAGCACCAGGTCCAGGCGCTGGCCGGCCGACTCAGGCGGCACTGACCATTGACGGGCGGTCATGGGATGCAAAGGCGCCCCCGCCCCGCTGGCGGGCAGCAGGCAAAACGGCAGAGTGGCGGCTGGACATCAGGCGTGGAAGATCTTCTCCACCTCGGCCTCGATATCCTCTTCCTTGGCCTTGCGGGCGATGGAAAGCTCCTTGATCAACAGGCTGCGGGCGGTGTCGAGCATCTTGCGCTCGCCAAAGGACAACTCCTTGTCCACCTTGAGTAGGAACAGATCCCGCAGCACCTCGGCCACCTCGAACACCGAGCCGGTCTTGATCTTCTTCATGTAGTCGCGGTAGCGGCGGTTCCAGGTCTGGTTCTCTACGACCACGTCGCGGTCCTTGAGGATGGAATAGACCTGGTGCACCTCGCGCTCGGCGATCACCGGCCGCAGCCCCACCATGGTCGCGTTGGCGATGGGGATCATGATGATCATGTCGTTGTCCAAGATGCGCAGGATGTAGAACTTCTGCTGCAGCCCGCCGATCTCCCGCTCCTCCTCGGCCTCGATGATGCCCACGCCATGGGCAGGGTAAACTGCTAGTTGTCCTGTCTTGAACAAGGCCTGCTCCTGACGGACTCGACAGAAGAAAATTTTGCTAACCCCTGTGAATCTTTATTATATCAGCATAGGCTCTCGTGTCAACCTAAAACAGGCGTTTGCCCCCTGCCGGCGGCCCCTGGGGGGCAAAAAAGGGGCCGGCCCCGCTGGGCCGGCCCCGTGTCTACAGGTCTTGGGCTGGTCCTAGAACAACAGGCCCTTGAAGCCCGCCAGCACCGGGGCCAGCACCAAGGAGACCACGCTCATCAGCTTGATGAGGATGTTCATGGCCGGACCGGAGGTGTCCTTGAAGGGATCGCCCACGGTGTCGCCCACGACCGCGGCCTTGTGGTTGTCGCTGCCCTTGCCGCCGTGGTGGCCGGATTCGATGTACTTCTTGGCGTTGTCCCAGGCGCCGCCGGCGTTGGCCATGAACAGGGCCAGGAAGGCGCCCATGACCGTGGCCCCCAGCAGGGTGCCGCCCAGGGCGGTGGGGCCCAGGATGAAGCCCACGGCCACCGGGGCCAGGACCGCCATCAGGCCAGGGGCCAGCATCTCCTTGATGGCCGCGCCGGTGGCGATGGACACGCAGGTGGCCGGGTCAGGCTCGGCGCCCGGCTTGCCCTCCAGGAGGCCCGGGATCTCGCGGAACTGGCGCCGAATCTCCTCCACCATCATGAAGGCGGCGCGGCCCACGCTCTCCATGGTCATGGCCGCGGCCATCATGGGGATGATGGCGCCCAGGAACACGCCGATGACCACCATGGGGTCGGTGATGTTGATGGTCTGCACGCCCGCGGCCTGGGTGTAGGCCACGAACAGGGCCAGGGCGGTCAGGGCCGCGCTGCCGATGGCGAAGCCCTTGCCGATGGCGGCGGTGGTGTTGCCCAGGGCGTCCAGGGAGTCGGTGATCTTGCGGGTCTCGGGGCCCAGGCCGGCCATCTCGCTGATGCCGCCGGCGTTGTCGGCGATGGGGCCGTAGGCGTCCACGGTCATGGTGGCGCCCACCGTGGCCAGCATGCCCACGGCGGACAGGCCGATGCCGTAGATGCCGGCCACCTTGTAGCCAACGTAGGTGGCCACGCAGATGCCCAGGATCGGCAGGTAGGTGGAGCGCATGCCCACGGCCAGGCCGGAGATGATGACCGTGGCCGGGCCGGTCTGGCTGTTGGCCGCGATGTGCTTAACCGGCGAGGAGCTGGTGTAGTACTCCGCCAGCAGGCCGATGGCGATGCCGCAGAGCAGGCCGCTGACGATGGCCCACCAGGCGTTGTTGGGCACCGCGGGCAGGATGTAGATGCCCACGTAGGCCAGGATGGCGAAGACGATGGCCGCCACGAAGGTGGTGTAGCGCAGGGCGCCCTGGGGGCTGCCCTTCTCGAACACCTTTATGGAGAACACGCCCACGAAGGAGGCCAGCAGGCCGGCCATGGCCACGATGATGGGATAGGCCATGAGCTGCAGCTTGGTGGCCATGTCCCCGGCCGTGACGCCCAGGGCCTTGAGGTCTGCGGAACCGATGGTGGCGCCGATGGCGATGGTGGCGATGATGCTGCCCACGTAGGACTCGAAGATGTCCGCGCCCATGCCCGCGATGTCGCCCACGTTGTCGCCCACGTTGTCGGCGATGACGCCGGGGTTGCGCGGGTCGTCCTCGGGGATGCCGGCCTCCACCTTGCCCACCAGGTCCGCGCCGACGTCGGCGGCCTTGGTGTAGATGCCGCCGCCCACGCGGGCGAACAGGGCGATGGAGCTGGCGCCCATGGCGAAGCCGTTGATGTACATGGCGGTCTTGACGTCGCCGCCGAACTTCCAGAACCAGAAGCCCACGCCCAGCAGGCCCAGGCTGGCCACGGCCAGGCCCATGACCGAGCCGCTGAAGTAGCTCACGTTCAGCGCCCTGGCCTGGCCCCACTTATTGGCCGCCTCGGCCGTGCGGCTGTTGCCGCGGGTGGCCGCGCTCATGCCCGAGTAGCCGGCGGCAATGGAGCACAGGGCGCCGGTCACAAAGGCGATGGCGGTCCAGGGCACCTTGGAGGCCGGAATCTTGCTGTCCACGACCAGCCACAGCAGGATGAAGACCACTAAGATGAAGAACGCCAGCACCGAGTATTCCTTCTTCAGGAAGGCCATGGCGCCGGAATGGATCATCTTCTCCAGTTTTTGCATGGTCGGGTTGCCATTGGGCTGCTTTTTCACGTACAGATAAAGGAAGTACGCGACCACCAGCCCAAATATGGCCAGATATGGCGCATATACGGTTAACGACATTACCCCTCTACCTCCTCACTGCTAGGTAATCGGTGGAACCTTTGCATGGCCGCCTGCGGACCCTCGCTGATGATCAGCTCCAGACAATCCGTGGCGGCCAGCACCGTTTCTGCGACTAAGGGTTTTTGATCGGCGTAAAAGCCGGTCAATACAAACTGCTCCACCGGCTCCCCAAAGCGGGGGCGGCCGATGCCCACCCGCAGCCGGCCGAAGCCCTCGCCGCCCAAGTGGGTTATCAACGAGGCCACCCCCTTGTGGCCGCCGGAGCCGCCGCCCAGGCTCACCTTGAGGCGGCCCAACTCCAGGTCCAGGTCGTCATGCACCGCCAGCAGGCGGTGCAGGGGAACCCCAAAATAGTCGGCGAGGCTCCGGGCCGCTTCGCCGCTGTGGTTCATATATGTCTGCGGCTGGGCCAGGATCACCTGGGTGCCCCGCACCCGGCCCTTGTCCCAGCGGCTGCGGTGTCCGCTCTTGGTCAGGGCCAGACCGTGGCGGTCGGCCAGGCGGCTGGTCGCCGCAAAGCCCATGTTGTGCCGGCTGCCGGCGTACTCGGGGCCGGGGTTGCCCAGGCCCAGGACCAGCAGCGGGCCGGGCTCCTGGTCCCAATAGCCGGCCATTGCCCGCTACTCGCTGTCTTTTTCCTCGCCGCCCGGAGCCTCGCCCTCGGCGCCGGCCTCCTCGCCCTCGGCAGCTTCCGCGGCCTCGGCCGGAGCCTCCACGGTCAGGACGACCTCGTGCAGGGAGACGATCTGGAAGTTCTCCTCGCTGGCCAGCCGCACGCCCCCCGGCAGGGCGATGTCACGGGCGTGCAGGGCGTCGCCGACCTGCATGGCGCTCACGTCGATGCTCAACTCGTCAGGAATGTCGGCCACCTTGCCCACTACGGCCACGGTGTAGGCCGACTGGGAGAGCATGGCCCCGCCGCTCAGGCCGCTGGGTTCGCCCTTCAGCGCCAGGGGTATGTCCATGGTGAGCTCCTGGTCGGCCGAGACTTCGTAGAAATCGGCGTGCAGGACCTTCTTGCCCAGGTAGTCGTATTGCAATTCCTTGATGACCGCCATGCGCGGCGGCTCGTCGTTGATGGCCAGAGACAAAAAGGCGGTGCCGCCGGTGACGCCCCGCAACACCTTCTCCAGGTCGGCCATGGCCACGCTGAGCTTCTGGCTATCCTGGCCGCCGCTGTAGAGAACCGCCGGCACCGAGCCGGCCACGCGCATCTTTTTGGCGGCCTCTTTGCCCGCGCTCTCGCGCCGGGCCACCGCCAGGGGGATCTGTTCCATGGCTGCGATCTTCCTCCGGCCGGCCGGGGCGTCCCGGGCCGGTCCGCTGAGTCAAGTGACTATAATGCGATTTTTCACAAAAGGCAAATATTTTCCTCGCCCGACCGGCCTTTGCCTGCCGGGCCGCGGGAAAACACCTGCGCCCTATTTTTCATCTCCTGAACAGGAGAAATTTTCCGGCCAAGTTTATAGGATTTAATTTTTTCCGCCAGGCCCCGGGCGGAACGCCCGGGTCCAGGGCCGGCGGGCGGCCCGCGCCCGGCCGCCCGGCCGCCCCTCCCCGCCCATGGACTGATCCCCGGAAACGCCTCCGGATGCCGCCCCGGCCGCCTGCTCCCGCGGCCGCCGGCGACGGCCGGGCTAGACGAACAGGGAGCTGACCGAGTCCTCCATGTGGATGCGCCGCAGCGCCTCGCCCAAGAGCTCGGCCACGCTCAGGCTGATGATCTTGGGGCAGGCCGCGGCCGCCTCGTTCAGGGCGATGGTGTTGGTCACCACCACCCGGGATATGGGGCTCTCTCTTATGCGCCCCACCGCCGGGCCGGAGAGCACGGCGTGGGAGGCGCAGGCCCACACCTCGCGGGCGCCGTGCTCCATCAGGGCCTTGGCCGCCTCGCAGAGGGTACCGGCGGTGTCTATCATGTCGTCGAGCACCACCGCCAGCCGGCCCTGCACGTCGCCGATGATGTTCATGGCCTGGGCCACGTTGGCCACCTCGCGGCGCTTGTCAATGATGGCCAGGCCCGCCTGCAGCCGCTTGGCGAAGGCCCGCGCCCGCTCCACGCCGCCGGCGTCGGGGCTGACAATCACCGCGTTGCCGCTGAGGTGCTTGCGCAGATAGTCCAGCATGATGGGCGCGGCGTAGAGGTGGTCCACCGGGATGTTGAAAAAACCGCCGATCTGGCCGGCGTGCAGGTCCATGCACAACACCCGGCCGGCCCCGGCGGCGGTGATCAGGTCGGCCACCAACTTGGCGCTGATGGGCACCCGGGGGGCCACCTTGCGGTCCTGGCGGGCGTAGCCGTAGTAGGGGATCACCGCGGTGATGCGCCGGGCCGAGCTGCGCCGGAAGGCATCCAGCATGATCAACAGCTCCATGAGGTGGTCGTTCACCGGCGGGCTGGTGGACTGCACCACGAACACGTCCGCGCCGCGCACGTTCTCGCCCACCTCCACGAACACCTCCCCGTCGGAGAAGCGCCGCACCACCGCCTGAGACAGGGGCAGGTGCAGGTAGTGGCAGATCTCCTCCACCAAGTGGGGGTTGCTGTTGCCGGTGAAGACCTTGAGTTTGTTGAACATGGCTTCCTCAAGCAAAGAGCTTTGCGGTCCACCGTTGGTCCCGCGCGGCCAGCCGCATTCGCCCAGTTTTATGGCTGGGGTGGCAGGATTCGAACCTGCGAATGCGGGTTCCAAAGACCCGTGTCTTACCACTTGACGACACCCCAGCACTGGCTTTGCTGCCTCTTTTTAACAGGGATGGCCGCCTTCGCCACCCCCGGCCGCAAAAAATACGGCCGCCAGCGGGTCGCGGCCCGGGAAGGGCCGCGCCCAACGCCGGGGAGCCGGCGGTATAGCCTTAGCCAGGCGGGCCGGCGAAAGGCCTAGGCCTCGGCCTGGTGCATTTGCCCTTCCTCGGTTTTAAGGCGGTCGTACTCACCCAGGACCGCCTCCTCGATCATCCGCCGGGTGTCCCGGTTGAGGGGATGGGCGGTGTCTTGGTAGGTGCCGTCCTTGCGCTTCTTGCTGGGCATGGCCACGAACAGACCCTTGTTGCCGTGGATGATCTTTAGGTCCCTCACCAGGAAGCAGTGGTCCAGGGTGATAGTTGCGTACGCTTTGAGTCTCTCTTCCTCCACCGGGAAGACCCTTACCTCGGTGACGTCCATGCTCAGCCCCCTCCCTTGAAGCTCAAGCTGCCACGCCTCGGCAGGCCCTGACCCACCACCGGCGTTCGCGCCGGAGGCGCCGGGCCGCCTCTCCGGCCTGGGCAGCGTCGGCGAACACACCGAACACGGTGGGTCCGCTGCCGCTCATCAAGCACCCCTGGGCGCCGCAGCCCGCCAACGCCTCCTTGATACTGCCCAGGACGGGATGAACCCGCAGGGCGGCCCTCTCCAAGTCGTTGATCAAAAACGACAGGCCGGCCGCGTAATTCCCTGCTAGGCGGCTTATTTTATTTCTTTCCCCCTGGTTTGTCCATTGCAAATCCAGTTCCTGGTACACCCGGGCCGTGGGCAGGGCAAAGCCGGGATTGACCAACACGTAGTCCAGCAGGGGGAAATCCGGCCAGGGGCGGACCAGCTCGCCCTTCCCGCGGCAAAACGCCGTGCCGCCGGCCAGGAAAAAGGGCACGTCCGCCCCCAGCCTCGCGGCCAGGCGCACCAGTTCCAACGGCGCCAGCGCCGAGTCGTGCAGGGCGTTGAGGGCCAGCAGGGTGGCGGCGGCGTCGGAGCTGCCCCCGCCCAGGCCGGCGGCCACGGGTATGCGTTTGTGCAGCTCCAACGCCGCCGCGGCCGGGCGCCCCAGGGCCGCGAAGAATACCTCGGCGGCCCGCAGCACCAGGTTTTCCCGGTTCAGCTCGGGCCGGTTGCAGGCCAGGCCGAGCCCCTGACCGCCCAGGCGCACGGTAAGGGTGTCGTAGAGGTCAACGGACTGCATCAGGGTGGCCAACTCGTGATAGCCGTCGGGACGGCGGCCCAGCACGTGCAGGCAGAGATTGACCTTGGCCGGCGCTTGAAGCGTGATCTGCATGATGACAAACTGCCCTTGTTCGCGGCCCGCAGGCCTGGCCCATTGTTGCCCAGGCCGGTCCGCGGGCGCAAGCCCTTGCGCGCGCACCAAAAAAAAGGGGCCCCGCTGGGGGGCCCCGCTAGGGTTCGGGTGTCTTACTTCTTGGGCGCCTTGAGCACCACGAACAGGCTGCTGTCGCCGCGCTGGATGAGCAGGAGCAGGCCGTCGCCCGGCTTGAGCTTGTCGGCCAGAGCCGCGAACTGCGCCAGGCTGGTCACCGGCTTCTGGGCCGCCTCCAGGATCACGTCACCGCGCCGCGCGCCGGCCTCGGCCGCCGGGCCGCCGGGGGCCACGTTGGTGACCACCAGCCCCTTCTTGCCCGGGATGCCCATCTGCTTGGCCAGTTCCGGGGTCAGCTCCTGCAGGCTCAGGCCCAGCTTTTCCTCGCTGGCCGGCCCGCGCCGCGCGGGCCCGCGGGCCATCTCGCCCTTGAGCTCGCCTATGGTCACCGACAGGGACTGGCTCTTGCCGCCGCGCATCACCTCCAGGGACGCCTTGGCCCCCACCGCGGTCTCGGCCACCAGGCGGGGCAGGCTGTGGAAGTCCTTGACCGGCTTGCCGTTGTAGCCCACGATCACGTCGCCGCGCTTCAGGCCGGCCTTATCCGCCGGGCTGCCGGGGGCCACGTCGGCCACCAGGGCGCCCTTGGCCTCCTTCAGGCCGAACTTCTTGGCCAGGTCCTCGTTCACCGGCTGGATGGTCACGCCCAGCCAGCCGCGCACCACGCGGCCCTTGGCCTTGAGCTGGGCCATGATGGTCTTGGCGGTGTTGACCGGGATGGCGAAGCCGATGCCCTGGCCCTGGGGCACGATGGCGGTGTTGATGCCCACCACCTCGCCCTGCAGGTTGATCAGGGGTCCGCCGGAGTTGCCGGGGTTGATGCTGGCGTCGGTCTGCAGGAAGTCGTCATAGGGGCCGGCGCCGATGATGCGCCCCTTGGCGCTGATGATGCCGGCGGTGACGGTGTTCTCCAGGCCGAAGGGGTTGCCCACGGCCAGCACCCAGTCGCCCACGCGCAGCTTGTCCGAGTCGCCCATGGGCAGGTAGGGCAGAGACTGGCCGGCCTTAATCTTGACCAGGGCCAGGTCGGTCTTGGGATCGCGGCCCACGATCTTGGCCGGGTGCTCCTTGCCGTCCCGCAAGGCCACGATGATCTCGTCGGCCTCGGCCACCACGTGGTTGTTGGTCAACACGTAGCCTTCCTTGTCCACGATGACCCCGCTGCCGGCCGCGCGCTGCTTGAACTCCCGGGGCATGGGAGCCCCGGGGCCGCCGGGGCCGCCGAAGAAGCGGCGGAAGAACTCGTGCAGGTCCGGCGGCTGGGACTGGTCGGGCCCGCCCGGGCCCTGCTGGTCGCGGAAGCCGAACATGCCTCCGGCGGGGCCGCCCTTGATGGTCTTGGTCACGCGGATGTTGACCACCGCCGGCGAGACCTTCTGCGCCAGGTCGGCGAAGGAAGCGGGCACGCTCTTGGCCCAGGCCGCGGGGCCCAGGGCCAGCACGACGCCCAACAGGGGCACGATGACCAGGGCTGGCATTAGACTCTTTTTGATCTTGAGGTTTTTCACGCCTCAATCCTCCTTTGGAGAATCAGGCTAGCCCTTGCTGTCCTGCACAAAGGCCATCTGCAACTCGGTGAGGGCGGTGTTGATGAGCTTCTGCTCCTGATCGTCCAGATTGCCCTTGGTCTTTTCCTTGAGCATGGCGATGGTGTCAATGGTGTGGCGGGCCAGCTCCAGGTCGGGCTGGCCGGCCCCCCCCGTGGCATCGGGTATGTGACCCAGGTGCAGCATGGTGGCGTGGGCCAGGGACAAGATCAGGCCGCTGAAGTCCACCGGAGGCAGGGGCGGGCGGCCGCCGCGGGCCTGCTGGCCGCTGGGCGGCCTCTCCTGCGGTCGGGGTCCGCCCTGGGGCTCGGGGGCCGCCGTCTGGCGGGGCTCCCGGGCCGGGGCCTTTTCGGGGGCCGCGGTCTCCTCGTCGTCAGGGCGCATCTGGCCCTTGTCATTGAAGAGCCGCCTGTCCTTTACCGTAAAGCCCTTGTCCTCGTCGCTCATGGCTAGCCTTTCAGTTAACGTTAATGCCGGGACGCACCTATCCGGTCATCAATGCATCTAAATATAAGTGCAGCTTGCCCTTGGCGCAACAAGCCGGGGCCCGGCCGGGGGCGGCCGGGCCCTGCGGGCGGTGCCAAAGGGGCGGGCGGGCTACTTGGGGGCGTTGACCGCGAAGTCGGCCTGGCCGGTTTTCAGATACTTGCTCATCTGCTGGGCCACGGCCACGGCCACGTTCTCCTGGGCCTCGTAGGTGTTGGCCCCCAGGTGGGGGGTGCAGCTAATTTGCCCGGCGAACAACAGGCGGCTGTCGGCCGGCAGCGGCTCCACGGCGAACACGTCCAGGGCCGCGCCGGCCAGCTTGCCCGCGTCCAAGGCCTCGCACAGGGCCGCCTCGTCCACGATGCCGCCCCGGGCGCAGTTGATTATAAAGGCGGTCGGCTTGAGCTTGGCCAGGTTGGCCGCGCTGAACAGGCCGCTGGTCTCGGCGGTCTTGGGCACGTGGATGGAGATGTAGTCGGACCGGACCAAGAGGTCCTCGAAGCTCACCGGCTCCGCGCCGCGGGCCTTGATCGCGGCCGCGTCCAGGTAGGGGTCGTAGCCGATGACCTGCATCTTCACCCCGGCGCCCAGCTCGGCCAGGATGCGGCCGATGTTGCCCATGCCCACGATGCCCAGGGTCTTGCCCTTGACCTCGTAGCCCCGCAGCTCCTTCTTCTCCCACTTGCCCTCCATGATTCCGCGGTGGCCGCGGGCGATATGGCGCGACAGGGAGAAGATGTGGCCCAGGGCCAACTCGGCGGCGGCGTTGGAGTTCTGGCCGGGGGTGTTCATCACCACCACCCCGGCCGCGGTGGCCGCGGGGATGTCCACGTTGTCCAGGCCGGTGCCGGCCCGGCCCACCACCTTGAGCTGGTCGGCGGCCTCCAGCAGGGCCTGGTCCACCTGGGTGGCGCTGCGGATGACCAGGCCGTGCGCGCCCTTGATGGCCTTCTTCAGCTCCTCGGGGGTCAGGCCGGTCTGGACCTCCACCTCGAAGCCTTCCTTCTTAAAAATCTCGATGCCCTTTTTGTGCAGCGGGTCGGAGATGAGTATCTTCATGATCACGCCTCCCCGAATACCTTCTGGGCCGCGGCCACGCCGGCGCCCATCTCAAATTTGTAGCCCAGGCCGGCCAGGGCCATCTCAATGGCGCTGATGGCCTGCAGGGTGTCGAACTCGCTTATATAGCCCATGTGGGCCACGCGGAATATCTTGCCCTTGGCCTGGGCCTGGCCGCCGGCGATGAAGATGGCGTACTTGTTCTTCAGCCAGCCCACCACGTCCTGGCCGTTGACGCCGGCCGGAGCCTCCACCGCGGTCAGGCCCACGCTGGGGTTGTCCTGGGAGTAGAGCTTCAGACCCCAGGCGGCCACCGCGGCCTTGAAGGCCCGGGACTTCAGCGCCGTCTCGGCGTAGATTTTGTCCAGGCCCATCTCCTCTATTAGCTGGAACACGTCCAGCAGGCCCACGAACAGGGGCACCGGCGAGGTGAAGGCGCCCTTGTTCTCGGTCTGGTTCTTCAGCTCCTTGGCCCAGGAGAAGTAATACTTGGGGCACTTGGACTGCTTCATCGCGGCCAGGGCCTTGGGCCCGATGCTCACGAAGGCCAGCCCCGGCGGCAGCATCAGGGCCTTCTGCGAACCGGAGATCACCACGTCCAGGCCCCACTGGTCGCAGGGGATGTCATAGGCCCCCAGGGCGCTGACCGCGTCCACCACCAGCACCGCCCCGGTTTTCTTGGTCGCCTGGGCCAGCTCCTTGATGGGATGCTCCACGCCGGTGGAGGTTTCCAGGGCCTGCACGTACACCGCCTTGATGGCGGGGTCCGCGGCCAGGAGCTTGGCCACCGCCTCGGGCTTGACCGCCCGGCCCCACTCCACCTCCAGGTTCACCGGCTGGCAGCCGTAGGCCTCCAGTATCTCGCTCCAGCGCTCGCCGAACTTGCCGCCGCGCACGGCGATGGCCTTGTCGCCGGGGCTGAGCAGGTTGGCCACGGCGCTCTCCATGGCGCCGGTGCCGCTGCTGCAAAAGACCAACACCTCGTTTTTAGTCTTGAAGATGTTTTTGAGTCCTTGCCGCACCCGACCGAACAGATCCGCGAAGTCGCTGGAGCGGTGGTGGATCAGAGGCTGGGCCATGGCCAGCAGGGTGCGGGGGGGGACCGGCGTGGGCCCCGGGGCCAGCAGGGATACCTTTTTCATGGGCGCGCTCCTTCAACAAATAACCTGGGGCCAGGTCAAACAACCGCCGCGGCCAGGCCTGGGGGCGCCCGCCGCCAGCCGGCAACTATTTGGGAATACGAGGGCCGCCGCCCCCGCGGAAAGCCTATAATACGCTGCCCGGACCGGGCCTGCAAGACCCTGGCCCGGCCCGGCCCGCCGCCGCCGCAGCGCGGACGCCGGCCCAGGCCTTGCGCGCGGGTGCTGCCACCTTGTAAGCTGAAAATTCCTATAATGTCAAGGAGTATAAAACGGCTGCGTCAGGCTGGCCGCCAGGGCGAAAAAAAGGGGCCGGGGAGTATCCCCGGCCCCTTTGGGGTGATTTGTTAAGCGACTAGGCGCTTCCTAGAACACGAAGTGGAACTGGACGCCCAGAATCCACTCGGTGCCCAGGTCGCTGCCGGTCGCCGGGGCATCGCCCCAGTTGTAGTAGGAAAACTCGGGCTGGATGTTCAGGTTCTTGGCAACCTGATACGGGAAGGCGATGAAGGCCGCCCAACGGACGTTCTCGTCCTTGGAGTAGCCATTGGCCGCGACCCAGCCGTCGTCGTTCTGGAAACGCTCGTAGCCGAAGCCGCCGGTGATCATCAGCTTGCCCACGGTGAACTCGCCGGCGATCATGCCACCCAGAATGGTGGTGTCCTTAACACTGCTGCCCACCAACAGGGGCCGGGTGTCCGCGCCGCCGGTGGTGGTGGGGTAGAAGGGATACTCACCACCGAAGTTGATGCCGTAGTGGCCCTGGAACTTCAGGGTGAAGGCGCCGGCCGTGAACTTCACGGGCAGCACGACGGCCCAGGTGCTGTTGGACTCGTCACTACCGGTAGCGACCTTGTACTGGCGCTGCACATAGCTGACGCCAGGATGGGTCATGAAGCTGCCGGCCTTGAACATGAAGGTCAGAGAGGCGCGCGGGAAGGTGAAGTAAGCGTCTACACCGGTCGCGCCGGTCCAGGCGGCTCTGCTGCGCGGCTCTTCCAACGCGAACTGCACGCCCCAGCTGGCGGTGTTGTAGGTGAACTGCACCTGCGGCACACGGTGCGGCCACAGGAAGCCCCAGCCGAACAGCAACAGGTGGGCGTTCTCGTTCAAGCCCACGTACTGCTTCGGGTGATAGGCCAGGGAGCCGAACCAGTTGTCCGTGTGGCCAGCCAGGATGCGGCAGTTGCCGATGCGCCACCAGCCGTACAGGTACCGCATGTCCACGGCGGTGGCGCCGTTGAGCGACTTGATGCCGAACTCAACGCGGCCGCCCATGGTCTTGTCCGCGCTGTAGAACCGGGCCAGCAGGTAGCTGTGGCCGGGCATGTTGATGAACCAAGTGCCGACGTCGTCTTTCTTGTTGCTGGTCAACTCCTGGCTCCGCTGCCACCAACCAATGTCGGTCAGCATGCGGGCGCCCAGCGTAAAGCTGGGGCTGGGAGCCGCAGCCAGCGCCGGCACGGACATGGCCACGATGGCCAGGACCGCTACGGCGATCAGAAACAGTTTCTTCATTTAACCTTTGCTCCTTTCCTAGAGGAAAGACCCTTTCGCGCGCGGGCCAAAAACCTGAGCCTTTGGCCCTTTGCGCTGCCAGCTTCCTCCCTGCCCTTCCCAGGCTCACCCCGGGCCTGCTTCGAGCAGGGAGCCATAGACCTCACCAGCGGGGGTTTCCGGCGCACCCTGCACCGGTCCCCTTTGGGGAACCCGCTTCAGGATGTGCCACCCCATCTGGTGGCCTTAAATTAGCAAGCTTGCCCGGGAGATGTCAAGGCATAATCTTTACGCGACCCGCCGCGTTAGCCTGCCTGCGGCCCCCCCGGGGGAGGCCCTAAAAGCCGGCTGCGCTCCTCCGGGTCCACGCTCCGGGCCAGGGCCAGGGTCTGGCGGAAAAAGGGCAGGCGGCGCTTCAGGCGCGAGAAGAGCAAGCGGGCCAGGATGTACAGGGGCGCCAGGCCCAGCAGGAAATTGAAATCCCAGGGCAGAAGCGGCAGCCTGAAGCGCACTTGGCCGAAGTGGGCCTGCAGCCAGGCGGCGGCGAAGAACACCGGCCACAGGGAGGCCATGCCCATGGCGATTTGCAGGAAAAAGGCCTTGCCAAAGGCCTCGTTGGCCAACTTATTGATTTTATTATACGCTTCCTTGTCGCCCGCCTGCAGGGCGTTGATGGACTGCCGCTGGCGGTCCATCATCTCCTGGCCCACCTTGCGGATGTGCCGCCGGTTTACCCGGAAGACCACGGCCAGGGTCAGCTCCCCCAGGAAGGCGCACCACAACGACAGGCAGAAGGTGCCCAGCAGCCAGGCCCAGACCGGCGGCAGGGGCAGCAGATAGGGGGCCGCCAATACCCGGTGGACCCACGACAAAAACCAGATCAGCAGATCCTCGGCCATGATCCGCTTCCCTCAATCCGGACGCCCGATTGCCCGGCGCCCGCCCGGGGCCGGAGCTCAAAGCCGTGGCCCGGCTCGCGCTGAGCCGGGCCACGGGGAGGAGCAGACGCCTTGGGTCCTAGGGCAGGCCCAGGGTGGCGTACAAGTCAGGGTAGAAGCCCTTGAGGGTGTAGCGCACGCCCACCAGGACCGCCAGGATGATGAACAGGATGTTCAGCCACTTATCCGAGAGGTACTTGGAGGTGCGGGGCCCGATCATGGAGCCGATGAAGATGCCCACCAGCTCCGCGCCGATGAAGCCCCACTGCACGGGCACGTCCTTGGCGATCATGTAGGTGGAGATGCTCACGATCATGCCCACCAGCACGGCCAGGGCGCTGGTGCCGGCCACCAGGAACATGGGCAGGCCGGCCACCGCGGTCAGGAAGGGCACGAACAGGAAGCCGCCTCCCACGCCCAGGAACGAGGCCAGGGCCGCGATGAACAGGCCGCCCAGGATGGGGATGTAGCCGCGGAAGCTGAACTCCACGCCGTAGAAGGTGAAGCGGATCTTGGTGGTGATGGTCAGGGCCAGGCCGATGGCCACGCCGGCGGCCACCACGATCAGGGCGTACCAGGCCATGCTGGGCATGGCGTTGCCCCAGATGGCGCCCAGCACGGTGATGACCATGGCCAGGATCATGCCGCCGTAGCTGCCCTCCACCACCTTGACGCCCTGGTCCTTGCTGGCGCCCTTTTCCTTTTCAAAGGCCGCCGCCGCCTCCTTGGCCGCCTTCTTCTTGGCCCGGGCGCGGGGGGTCATCTGATAGACCAGGAAGCAGCCCAACAAGAGCACGCACAGGCCGAAGTAGCCCATGTAGGCCGTGAAGCGGATCTTGCCGGCGGTGAGCACCGGGATCAGGTAGCTGGAGGCCACCGAGCCGATGCCCAGGCACACGCCCAGGGGCAGCACCAGGCGGCCCATCTTGTAGTAGTTGAAGCTGGAGATGATGGCCGACAGGCCCACCAGCCACTGGTTGGACACCCGGGTGGAGTCGGTGATCAGCTTGTTGATGGGCGTGCCCTTGCCGAAGCTCTTGGCGTAGTCGCCCAGGCCGAATATGGTGATGTGGCCCACGCCGGCCATGATGCCGCCGAAGGCCCCCACCGTGGAGAAGATCCAGCCCACCCAGATGGCCCACAAAAAGCCCCACAAATAGAACCACTCGGACTGCAAGGGGCCGCGCATCAGGCCCAGGAAGCCGGGCTTGCCGGTGGAATCCTGCAGCTTCGTGAGGGCCGCGGCCAGGCCGGCCTTTTCCTTCTCCAGCTTTTTCTTCTGGTCCGGGGCCAGCTTGGGATCGGCCAGCTTCTTATCCAGGCCTTGAACCTCGCCGGGGATATTCTGGATGCTCTCGGCCACCTTCTTCTTGACGGCAAGCGGCGCCTTGGGGGAGGCGATGTCCGCCGCCCCGGCCTGGCCCGCCGCGGCAAAGGCCAGGGCCGTTAAAAGCCCCAGGATCATTAGAGTGGTGGTAAGTACCCTAATTCTCCTCATATCCGCCTCCCTGGGCCCCAGGCCCGGAATGAAAAAAGAAATCTCGCTAGCCGGCACAAGGATACCACCCGGTGGTGCTTGTGGGGGCTGGACGTTTATCCATAATTACCACATGTGCTGCTATGAATTCAACCCGGAGCCAGGAAAAAGCCTTTATTCTTTTTGTCAAAAATGACAGCTAGTTGCTCTGGAGAGCCGCAGCCGGGGCCGCACCCGCGGCCAGGGTCTGGCCCAGGGCCTGGTAGAGCTGGCCAAAGACCTTTTTCATGTCCAAAAGCCGGCCCAGCTCCCGGGCCAGGCTGGTGGCCTTGGCCTCCAGGCCGCAGGCCTTGATGAAGCTGAAGTCTTCGAGGTCGGTGTTGACGTTCAGGGCCACGCCGTGCATGGTCACCCGCCGGGGCACGGCCATGCCGATGGCCGCGATCTTGCGCCCGGCCACCCAGGCCCCGGGGCGCTCTGGGTCGCCCTGGGCCTTGACTCCGTACAGCCCCACCACCCGGCAGACCGCCTGCTCCACCGCCGCCACCAGGGCCCGCACACCCAGGCCCAGGCTGCGCAGGTCAATGACCGGATAGACCACGGCCTGGCCCGGCCCGTGGTAGGTGACGTCGCCGCCCCGCTCCACCCAGTGCACCCGGAAGCCCCGGCGGGCCAGCTCGCCGTCGCTGAGCAGGATGTTCTCCCGCTGGCCGTGCTTGCCCAGGGTGTAGACCCGGGGGTGCTCCACGCAGATGACGGCGTCGCCCACCCGGCCGGCCACCCGCTCTTGGTGGCGGCGGCGCATGCGCTCCAGGGCCTCGGCGTAGTCAACGAGGCCCCAGTCGATTCTCTCCAGCCAGCCCATAAGGGCGTATGCTACTCCCGGCCCGGGCGCCCCCGCAAGACCTAACTGAATCCGGCTCATCACCCAACGCTGACCCGGGGATTGTCCCGGCCGCCGGGCCGGGATAAACTGCGGCCCATGTCCATCCAGGCCCTCATCTTCGACTTCGACGGCACCCTGGCCGAGCTGAACATTGACTTCGCCCTCATGGCCCGGCGGGTGCAGGAGCTGGCCCGGGACATGGGCTTCCGCGGCCCCTGGCCCGCGGGCTACACCCTGGAGCAGATGCAGGCCGCGGCCGCGGTGTTGGGCCCGGATTTCCAGCGCCGGGCCCAGGAGATCATCGAGAGCATGGAGCTGGAGGCCGCCGGCCGGGGCCGTCTGTTCGGCTTCACCCGGCCTCTGCTGGTCCGGGCTGGGGAGCGGGGCCTGGGCCTGGCGGTGATCAGCCGCAACTGCGGGGCGGCCATCCGCCAACTGCTGCCCGAGGTGGACCGGCTCTGCCAGGCCTTCCTGCCCCGGGAGGCGGTGAGCCGGCCCAAGCCCCACCCCGGGCACGTGCTGGCCGCCTGCCGGGCCCTGGTGGTGGCCCCGGCCTCCGCGGCCATGATCGGCGACCACCCCACCGACGTGCAGGCCGCGCGCGCCGCCGGCTGCCTGGCCGTGGGCGTGGCCAGCGGCCGGGTGGACGCGGCCGGGCTCCGCGAGGCCGGGGCCCAGGTGGTGCTGCCCGACGCCGGGGAAGTGCTGGGGTTTTTGGAGGGGGCAGTAGACTTCAGGAGGTTATAAATTCAAGTTTGTCTTGATGCCATCTTCGTCGTAGTGCATGTTCCGCGGGAATCCGCACGCCCGCCATATTGTATCGATAGGTGTTTTTAAAATACTTATTACACTTTCTTTTAAGTCTCTTACAACGATTTCACGTAGGAGAAGGTTATTATGTTCAATAATATCAAGTTGATTGCCAAATCTGGGGCCCAGATCTATACTATATCCGTTTACGCCTAAAAGACTGATAAAAACAACTACTGGTGCATTGATACCTAGAGATATAATGCGCTTAATACATTTTTTTGTGCTCTGTATTAAAGGAATCTCAAAGTCAGTCCTTAATAAGTTGCTGCCATTGGAGGTATAAACAAAGTCGGTAAGGACAACTTCAAGGTTGCCGGATTCAAAACATTGGCAATATGCTGTGCTGTCGCGAGAATCTTTTTCTCTGCAAGGAATTAGGAAACCGTCGAAATTGTAACGAGGCTCTGGGTTCACGCAGGTGTAAGGCATTAATTCACTATAATTCCTAGAGAAGCTTTCCGTATAGTCGTTTCGGCTTGTTAGGGCAAATGCCTCATACGGCAAGACATGAATGACCATTTTAGGGCCTGCTATTAATTGCACCGGCGTGTCTCTATTAATAATTTTATTAATCCGTTCCTGCCTGAAATCTTTTATGTTGTCCACCAGCATCTTTGCCATCGTAAAACTCATCCGTATTTCATCCACGTCCATTAAATCGGTGCTGTTGCTGCTGCGCACATAGAACAACGCTTTTTTATCCATCCAGACTGCATGTGGGTTGGTTGCACTTCTGGTTACCCGTATGAGTAGGACCGGCCCCGACTCAAAACCTTCAACGCCTTTTATTAATACCTGAGGTACAATACGTGGCTCGATCAAATCATTTACTAAATCTTTGATTTGAAGAATCGTTTGGTCAATATTTTTATCTGCAACGCCAATTATTTTTTCTATTTTCCCAGAATTTCGCCCATCCTCCTGACTTTCCAGTATCCCGTAAACGATATCCCCCCCAATTGTATTAGCAAAAGAAGAAACTAAAGCTAAAAATTTCTGCTTCTGCTTCTTATCGTTAAAGTCTGGAAGTTCTTGCTTGTAGTCTAGGGTGCGGTCCTCCTGCCGCTCTTCCGCTACTAACCGCTCGATGTCTTCCTTGGATATATTTTCAAAAATTTTTTTAATCATCCCGACAAACCAAATTGAGGAGAACCAGCAAGAATGGACTTGAGAAAGCGAAAAGCTACTTGGCGCAGGCCGGGTCGGCCACCTCGGCCTGCAAGCGGGCGATCTCCTGGGGGGTGAACATCTCCACCCCGGCCAGGGCCGCCTGGTCCCAGGCATGGGCCGGGTCCAGGGCCTGCAGGGTCCAGGCCTGGGCGCCCGCGACCGCCGCGGCCATCTTGGCCAGCTCGGCCGGTCCGTGCCAGGCCGGGCAGATGGTGGAGCGTATCTGGTGGGCCAGGCCGCAGGCCTTCAAGAACTCCAGGGACTGACGCACCTGCTCCACCTCGATGGGCTTGCCGCTGACCCGGCGATAGGCCAGGGGCTCCAGGGGCGCCTTGAGGTCCATGGCCACCATGTCCACCAGTCCCCGGGCCACCAAGTCCACCAGCACCTGGGGCCGGTAGCCGTTGGTGTCCAGCTTGACTCGGAAGCCGGCCTGCTTGATCTGCTCCAGGAGCGAGTCCAGGCCCGGGTGCAGGGTGGGCTCGCCGCCGGTGACCACCACCCCGTCTATCCAGCCCGCAAAGGGCCGCAGCCGGTCCAGCACCGCCTCCAGGGACAGGGTCATCAGGCTGTCGGGCTCCTCCACCAGGGTGAAGTTGTGGCAGTAGGGGCAGCGGAAGTTGCAGCCGGGCAGAAAAAACACCGAAGCGATCTGCCCGGGCCAGTCCAGGAAGCTGGTCTCGATGAAGCCCTTGACCGGCGGCGGGCCGGGCGGGGCGGGCTGGCCCAGGGCGCTAGGCATGCAGGGCCTTGCTCAGGTAGGTCTTGATCTTGATGGCCCCGGCGATGTGGGAGGAGTCATCCAGGACCAGGATGGGCAATTCCTTCTCGGCCACCTCCACCAACTCGTGCCAGGCCAGGTGGGCCAGGGCCTCGGGGTTGTCCGGGCTGAGGACGTTGATGGTGATGCCCAGCGCGGACACGTCGAACTTATCGGTGATGTAGTGGCACTTTTCGCAACCCGGCTTGGTGAACAGCGTCATCGGCGCACCCCTCCTGTGGCACCCCTGCTGGTGCCCTATCCACCGCCGTCGCCTTTAATTGAGCCGGCCGGGACCATCAAGTTGTTGACTCAGGGCTGCTGGCCCCGGGCCGGCCCTTTTTCCCTTGCGGCGTCCGGCGTCTCTGGGGGCCCTTGCGGGCCCGGACCAGAGCTACTTCTTCTTGGCCGGAGCCTTCTTCTTGGCGGCGACCTTCTTCTTGGCCGGAGCCTTCTTGGCCGTGGTCTTCTTAGCTGTGGCCTTCTTGGTGGTCTTCTTGGCGGCTGCCTTCTTCTTGGCCGGAGCCTTCTTGGCCGTGGCCTTCTTGGCCGTGGTCTTCTTGGCGCCGCTCTTGGCGCTGCCAGCCGTTTTCGCCATTTCTCTCTCCTGCTTGACTGTCACCCCATTTAGGCCGGGAAGCCCGAGACGGCCCCCCCGACCACGACTCTATGTTGTCCGGGCCGAGTCCTCCGGGGAGGCCTGCCTAAAGCCCGGGTTAAGCCGCATGGAACAGCAATTTTCGCAGCCCGATTTGCTAAGCAAAACCACTTGGCCAATCACTCCTCTAGAACGACTAAACGCCAACAATGCACACAGGCTATTTCGTCCTGCGGTTATAAGGGGACTGGTTGGTTGGTTTTAGAGAAATCCCCTCGTGTGCGGCTTTTGAATAGATAGCCGCGGGAGTTCTCGCCATTTTGAGGGCGATAATTCTTGTCGGCGTATTTTGATCCGCCAAGTTCTGTAATTGTTGGACCTGCACTGGTGTCCAGCCCCCGCCTTGGTTCCTGGGTGTTTTAACCATTTTTACTTTCCCACCTTCTTAACATACGACAACCACCGCTTTGCTTCCGCCCAATGTTTGGTCTGGTAGAGCACGCAACCAAGCTAGCTGCTCCAACAAGGTCACTCCCACCGCACCTCCTTTTTCCCAACATCACTTTTAATCAGCTTACTCACGGAAGGCATCCCTGTTTGCTGCAACAAGGTGTCAACGTGCATATCACTACGGACGCCAAAATCTCTATCGTACTGCTTTTCCAGCGTACCAGCGTGCTTGTCGTCCCTCGTATCTCGAAGTTGTCCATCTTGGTTGCGCGAACGGATGCCGCGCATTCCAGGAGCGTCCTTTGCCACCTTAATCCTTCCTTGTGTGCGTTACCGTTTCTCTATCTTCGGTCATTCCATTCGCCAAATCCTAGCTCGCCTGCTTCTGGGCCTCCGGAGAGGCCTGCAGGAAGCCCTGGTTGCGCCAGCGGTCGCGCAGCTCGCCCAGCTTGCCCTTGTTCCAGGAGGAGACCCGCGTGAAGTAACCGGTGATGCGCGTGATGTGGTCCAGGTCCTGGCTGCCGCAGTAGGGGCAGGTGTCGGTCAGGCCGCGGTGGTTCTGCTGGCAGGCGCGGCAACAGGTGAACTCCGGACTGAAGGCCACCTGGTCGTTCTTGGTGTCGGTGAAGATCTTGACCACGAAGTTGGCCAGGGACTCCTTGGAGGGCTTTTGCTCGCCCATCCAGACGTGGGTGATGGCCCCGGCCTCGATGAGCGGATGGAAGCGGCCCTCCAGCTTGACCCGCTCGATGGGGTTGGTGTGGGAGCCCACATGGAACAGGGTGGAGTTGGTGTAGTACACCTCGCCGCTGAACAGGTCGCCGCGCACGTTGTGTTTGGCCCGGTCGGAGAAGTGCTTCAGGTCCAGCTTGGCGAAGCGGTAGGCGGTGGACTCGGCCGGGGTCTGCTCCAGCACGAAGCGCATGCCCTCGCGCTCGGCGTATTCGTCGCAGAGGTACTTCATCTGGGCGATGACCTTCAGGCCGAACTTCATGGCCTCCTCTGAATCGTGCAGTTGCCGGCCCATGTGCTCGGCCACCATCTCGTTGAGCCCCACCATGCCGATGAGGTAGGTGACCCGGTGCATGCGCAAATAGGGCTGGCCGTCCAGGTCCAGGGCCAGCAGGGCCAGGGGCCCGCGGTTGCCGTGGCTCAGCAGCCGCTCGATGAAGGCCTTCTTCTGCAGATGGGCCTTGACCGCCAGCTTAACCCTTTGGCGCAGAATCTGAAAGAGCTTAGTGTCGTCGCCGGCGGCTTCGTAGGCGATGCGGGGCAGGTTGACGGTGACGTTCTGCAGGGCGCTGTAGCGCATCTTCCAGGGCGTCTTGGCGTCTTCGATGTCGCTCTTTTCCAGCTTGAAGGACAGGCGGCAGCACTCGCTGATCTTGGCGGTCTGGCCGCGGTCGAAGACGAAATAGGTGTTGCCCTTGTCCGCGGCCACGTCGCAGATGTGGTGCAGGAAGTCCATATGGCCTTCGGTCTTGAAGAACTTCTCGGTGATGTGCACCAGGGGCTTGGGGAAGAAGAAGGGCCGGCCGGCGCCGTCGCCCTCCTTGTAGACCTCGAAGAGCTTCCAGACGAAGCGCTGGGCCTCCTTCTCGTACTGGGCGTAGGTCTTGCCGGTGTATGCGCCGCCGGGGCCGATGGCCGGCACGTCCTCGAAGTGCTTGGGCACCTCCCAGTAGAGGTTGATGTCGGTGAAGATGGCCTGGCCGCCGCGGGCCACGGCCTGCTGGCTGAACTCGAAGATGAGGATCTGGGCCAGCTGCTTGACCTCGCGGTCGCTGAGGCCCTCCAGGTAGGGCGCGAAGAAGAGGTTGACCGCGTCCCAGCCGATGGCGCCGGCGAAGTTGGACTGCAGGGCGGCGGCGAACTTGACCATGTGGGCCAGGAGCACCTCGGGGTGCTTGGCCGGCTTGGCCAGGGCCAGGCTGGCGGGCAGGTTCAGGCCGAACTTCTTGATGTACTCCAGGCTCTGGCCGGAGCAGTAGGGACGGTCCACGAAGCCCAGGTCGTGCAGGTGCAGGTCGCCGCGCATGTGGGCGTCGCCCACGTCGCGGCCGAACACGCTGATCAAGGCGTATTCTTTTTTGATGCTCTCGGCCAGGGTGAGGTTGGTGGCCTCGGGGCCGTGGGGGACGTTGGCGTTTTCCTTGTTGGGCAGGCGCAGCATGTTGTCCACGTCGTAGAGCGGCACGCCCAGGCGGGTGTGGCGCAGGCGCTCCTCCTCCAGGCCGCGCTCGATGAGCTTGGTGTTGACCAGCTCGCGGATCAGGGGCGCGGTGACCATCTGGATGCCGGCCGAGGCGATCTGCTGCTCCACCTCGGCGGCGATCTGCTTGGCGGTGCCTTCGTCCAGGAGGGTCTCGCGGACCAGGGCGTCCTCGATGCGCGCGCGGTCCCAGGAGTCCATCTCCTCGGAGCTGGTGCGCACGAAAAGGGCCATGTCAGTGGTTTCAGCGCTACGGCTAAGGTTGGCGTTGCCTTCGATCACCTTTAGCTCGGCCATGATGTTTCCCCGACTCCTTTGCTGATCAAAGATGTGTGGCTCAAAGTTGTCTGTGCCCTCGTATGTTGCTCGCGGCCCGGCTGTCTGCGCCCCGCGCTGCTGTCGTCCCTGTCTCCCGGCGTCCGCCCCTGCCTATGCTGGCGGCCTGTCCAAAAAATTAAGCGGGCCCTTTGCCACCAACTCCTGCCGGGCCCCCATTTAAGACCGCGCGGGCTCTCTTCTAAAAACCCGCCGGTCCTTGTTCCAAAACCTGGTAGCATTGGGTTCTAACATCGCCTGTTGCCTCTGCCCGCTTTTTCTTTTGCCAGACCCCTTGTCAATACTTGCTGCCACCAGGCGCCGCCTACCCGCTATGTTGTACGAATGTCATCATGACATACAACATATGGGGGGTGTCAAGCCCCCCATGCATTTTTTTTGCGGCAGGGGGCGTCAGCTAAGAATTATTGGCAACAAATGGATAACGCCGCGGCAACCTTGCGAACCTGCCTATTGAGGGAAAACCGGACTTGCCATACCTTTTTATCGGCTGGGCCCTTGGCTGGCATGTGAAAATAACTATGTAAAATAAGTAACCTTTTTAGCGCCAACCGCACGTGGGGGCAAAGGCCCTGATTTGAGGCGGAGTTTTAATGGCCGGGACCTTTCTCCCCTGGCGGGCGGTCCCAGACGGCAGGAGTTGGTTTATTAAAATTTTTTGGGCCTAGACTAGTTGAGGGGTTTCTGCCTGATTAGTTTGAGTAGGATAGCATACAGGTTTTGCCCTCGGTAATTGAACCTGAATTCAGACTCCT
>QZKP01000077.1 GCA_003605055.1 Desulfarculus sp. | reverse complement strand
TACTACCTGCAACTAATTAAAAATAGGCCCCTTTGGCCAAATGGGGGCAGTGGCCTGAGTCACCGGAGCACCCAATTCCACAGGAAACGTCGAAGAGGCTATTTTTTAATGATATTTTTTATTCTCTCATCCAGCAAGGAATACCTGCGCACCGGCCGGTCCTGCTCCACGGCCCGCCGCAGGGCGTTGCGCGTGCCCACGATCACCACCAGCCGTTGGCCCCTGGTCACGGCGGTGTACAGGAGCGGCCGGTTGAGCATGATGTAGTGCTCCTGACCCAGGGCGATGACCACGGCCGGGTACTCGCTGCCCTGGGACTTGTGGATGGTCACGGCATAGGCCAGGGTCAGGTCGTCCAGGTCCGGCAGGCCGTAGCTCACCGGCCCCCGGTCCATCTCCACCAAGAGCCCGTCCGGCCCGGCGGCCTGCACCAGGCCCAGGTCGCCGTTGAATACCTCCAGGTCATAGTTGTTGCGCACCTGCATCACCCGGTCGCCCGGTCCCAGGCCCTCCTGGCCCGCGGCGCGGGGGTTCAGGGCCTGACGCAGGAGCTGGTTCAGGTTCTGGCAGCCCAGGGGCCCCTTGTGCATGGGCGCCAGCACTTGGATTTCGTGCATCGGGTCCAGGCCGAAGCGAGCGGGCAGGCGCTTGGTCACCAGGTCGCATATGGTCTGGGCCGCCTGGGCCGGGTCGTTCTGCTCGATGAAAAAAAAGTCGCCCTCGCCGGCCTGGGGCAGCCGGGGCATCTGCCCGTGCAGGATGCGGTGGGCGTTGGCCACGATGAGCCCGGCCTGGTCCTCCTGCCGGAATATCTCCTCCAGCCGGGCCACCGGGGCCGCGCCCGAGGCCATGATCTGGCGGAAGAACAGCCCAGGCCCCACCGGCGGGAGCTGGTCCGCGTCCCCCACCAGGATCAGCCGGGTCTGGGGCCCGATGGCCGCGGTCAAGTAGGCCCCCAGCCAGATGTCGATCATGGAGGACTCGTCCACCACCACCAGGTCCACCATCAGGGGCCGCTCCACCCCGCGCAGGAAGCGGTTCTCCTTGGGGCTGTACTCCAGCAGCCGGTGCAGGGTGGAGGCCTCCAGGCCCGCGGACTGGGCCAGGCGCTTGGCCGCCCGGCCGGTGGGCGCGGCCAGGGCCACGCTCAGCTCCATGCGCCGGGCAATGGTGATCAGGGCCCGCACCAGGGTGGTCTTGCCCGTGCCCGGCCCGCCGGTGAGCACGCCCAGGCCCGCGCCCAGCAGGGTGGCCAGGGCCTGAGCCTGGGCCGGCGAAGGTTTCACCTGGAGCTGGTCGCCCACCCAGGCCGCGGCCCTGGCCGCCCGCTTCGGCGGCAGCAGGCCCGGCTGGCCGGCGATGCGCGCCAGGTGCTTGGCCGCCACCTCCTCCAGCACCCGCATGCCGGCCAGGTACACCGCGGCCTGGCCCGAGGGCAGGGCCTCCTGCACGATCTCCTGCTGTGCGTGCAGCCGGGCAAAGGCCGGGCCCAAGAGCGCCCGCTCCACGCGCAACTCGGCCGCGGTGCGCTGCATCAGTTCCTCATAGGGCAGGAACACGTGCCCTTCTTCCCGGGCCTGGCCCAGGATATAGAGCAGGCCGGCCTGCAGGCGGCTGGGGTGGTCCGCGGCGATGCCCAGGCGGGCGGCGATCTGGTCCGCGGTGGCAAAGCCGATGCCCCGCACGTCTGCGGCCAGGCGGTGGGGGTTGTTGTTGAGCACGCCCAGGGCGCCGGCCCCGTAGCGCCGCCAGATGCGCAGGGCCGTGGAGACCGGCACGCCGTGGGCCTGCAAGAAGACCATCAGCTCGCGCAACTGGCCGTGCTCGGCCACGGCCCGGGCAATGACCGGCGCCCGCTTGGGCCCGATGCCCGGCACCTCGGCCAGGCGCTGGGGCTGCTCCAGGATGATCTCCAGGGCGCCCGGCCCCAGGGTCTCCACGATGCGGCCGGCCAGCACCGGTCCCACGCCCTTGATCAGGCCCGAAGCCAGATAGCGCTGGACGCCCTCCACGTCGCTGGGCTGTTTCAGGCGGCACTCCGTGACCTCCACCTGGGGGCCGAACTTGGGGTGGCTGCTCTCCAGGCCCGTGCACTCCACCTCCTGGCCTTCGCTGACCCCGGGCATGCGGCCCACCAGGGTGGTCAGGCCCAGGCGGCCCTGCACCTCCACCTTGGCCACGGTGTAGCCGTTGTCCGGGTTGTGGAAGGTGATGCGCACCACCCGGCCGCGCAGCTTGACCTCCTTGGCCTGGCTCACGCGGCCTCCTTGCCCGAGCAGAGCCACCGCAGAGCGCAGTGGCCCGCCGAGCAGTCCGGGCCGGCCGGCAGGACAAAGGGATCGCTCAGCCCGCCCAGGGCCGCGATCTCATCCGCGGCCCGCCGCACCCGGGCCTCCAGGCCGGCCAGGTCCGCGGCGCTGAACTCCAACCAGGCCAGGCTCCCGCCCTGGGACCCCAGGAAGCACAGGGCCACGCGGGGCAACGGGCCGCTGCCCCCCTCCTGCCCTTGGTGCAGGGCCAGGGCGTACAGGCCCAGTTGCTGGCGGTAGGCCTCGGGGTCGGGACGGGCCGTGACCTTGTAGTCCGCGATCAGCCACTGCCCCTTGGGCAGGCGGGCAGCCAGGTCCAGCTCCCCCACCAGCTCAAACTCCGGTCCGCCATCCTCGCCGGCCAGGAGCAGGCGGAAGGGCAGCTCCCGGTGCAGGTGCTCGGCTGGGACTGAGGCCAGCAGCGCGGGCAGTTCGGTGTTCCACAGGCCCCGGGCCAGGGCCAGGGCCGGTTGGGCCAGCTCGGGTTGGGGCTCCAAGCGGGCCAGGGCCGGCGCCAGGCCGTCCGGGCCGGCAGCCAGATCGCAGGTCTCCAGCAGGCCGTGCACCAGGCTGCCCAGCTCCACGGCCCGGGCCAGGCCGCTGCTGCCCAGACCCGGCAGGGCGGCGGTGTCCAGGCCCAGGCGCTGGGTCAGGACGTACAGCCGCGGGCAGGCCAGGAAGTTCTCCAGGCCCGACACCGACTCTCGCACCCGGCCCAGGGCCACGGGCGGCCGGTGTAGGCACTGAGCCAGCACCTGCCGGGCCTCATCCTGAGCCGGGCCAGGCGCGGGCGGCAGCCGCTCGGGCCAGGCCTGGGCCGCCGAGCGCGGCTCCGGGGCCGCCTGGGCCAGGAGACCCGCGGCGTCAACCACGCGCACCGCCTCGTCGGCCAAGGCCATTTCCTGCACCCACTTGGACCAGCGGCCCTGGCTCTTGGCACCGTTGAGGCAGATCAAAAGCTCCCGCTCGGCCCGGGTGCAGGCCACGTAGAACAGGCGCGCCGCCTCGGCCTCGGCCACGGCCTGCTCTCTTTGGCGCAGGCGTTGATACAGGGGGGATTGCAGCCGCAGGCCGCTGGCCGGCTCCAAGGGCGCGGGCGCCAGCAGCCCGTTTGGGCCCAGGTCCGGCGGCAGGCCACCGCCGCCGGGCTCGCCACCAGCCAGGTCGGCCAGCACCACCAGGGGGAACTCCAGGCCCTTGGCCTGGTGCACGGTCATAAGCCGCACCACCTGGGACTCCTCGCCCAAGAGCGAGGCCTGGGGGTCCTGGGGCGGCTCCGCGGCCAGGCGGGCCAGGCCCGCGGCAAAGGCCTCCACCCCGCCGGCCAGGCCGCCGCCCGGCTGGCGGGCGACTTCGATGAGCTTGCGCAGGTTGGCCGTCTTCTGGCTGCCGGCGCTGGTGCCCAGCAAAAGAGGTATGAGGTCGCTCTCCTCCAGCAGCCAGGTGATCAGCTCCGCCGGCCGCAGCCGCCGGGCCAGGCCCCCCAGATCCCGCAGCATGCGCCGGGCCTCGGCCAGGCGGCGCTGCTGATCCGGGCCGCACCAGTCCGGCAGGGGCTCGGCCCCGGTCAGGGCCATGGACAGGCGCAGGGCCTCGGGCGGGTGAGGGTGAGTCAGGGCCAGCAGACTTTCGTCGGACAGACCCACCAGGGGCGAGCGCAGCCATGCGGCCAGAGCCAGTTCCTGGCCTGGGTCCAGCAGGGCTTGCAGGGCCGCGGCCAGGTCGCCGATCTCCGGACAGGCGTAGAAGCCCCGGCCGCGTACGGTGTAGAAATCCACCCCGGCCTCGCGCAGGGCCTCCTCGTAAATAGCCACCGAGGTCAGCCGCCGGAACAGCATTGCCACCTGGCCGGGCCGGTAGCGGCCGCCGTCTAAGGCCTGGCGCAGCCAGGCGGCCAGGGAGCGGGCCTCCAGGAGGCGCCAGGCGGCCACGGGCATCTCGACCGCGGCCAGGTGGCGGCAGTCCAGCACCTGCACCGGCCGCTCGCCGGGCGCGCCGGTCAGCTCGGCGGCCGGCGACTGACTGTCGTGGGTGCAAAACTCCACCCAGGACTCGGGCGCCTGCTCGCGCAACTGGCTCGCGCTGAATACCTGGGCGAACAGGCGGTTGAAAAAATGGACCAGGGCCGGCTGGGAGCGGTAGTTATGGGGCAGGGCCTCCACCGCGCCCGCGCCGGCCTCGAAGCGGAGCATGGTTTCATTGAACACGGCCACCGCCGCGCCGCGGAAGGCGTAGATGGACTGCTTGCGGTCGCCCACCACCATCAACCAGGGCCGGTCCGCGGCCTGGGGCTCCGCGCCCAGGCCGGCCAGCAGATCCACCAGTTCGCCCTGCACCGGGTTCACGTCCTGGTACTCGTCCACTAACAGGGCCCGCCAGCGCTGGCGGAGCTGGGCCTGCACCTCGGGGTGGTCGCGCAGCAGGTCCCGGGCCTTGATGAGCAGGCTGTCAAAGTCCAGGGCCGCGCGCCGCACCCGTTCCTGCTCCAGGGACGCGGCCAGGTCCTCGGCCAGGGACAGGAGGTCGTCGGCCAACTGGGCGGCGGCAGGGACGGCGGCGGCGGCGATCATCTCCTCGGCCAGGGGCCGCAAGAGCTGCCGCATCTTATTGGCCGCGTACCAGTTACCCTTGGTCAGCCGGTCCAGCTCCGCCAAGGTTTCGCTCGGTGCTGGCTGCCGGCCGAGATCAGCACGCAGCGCCGGCCAGCGGGACAACAGCTCGCTGATGGTCCGGCCGTAGCCGGCCTGCAAATTGACCGCGCCGCTTTTGACCAGCAGTGCCAGATCGGCCAGCAGGCGGCCCATGGCGGCCAGCCGTTCACCGCCTTCTTTCAACGCTTCTGCGTGCGCCCTGGCCGTGGCCTCCCGCGCCTCCTGCGGCGCCAGCCCCATGGTGGCCAGGCCCCGCTGCAGCCAGGCCAGCAGCTCTTCCAGGCCGCCGCGGCCGCTCAAATAATAGTGGCCCAAAACCCGCGCCAGGCGCGGGTCCTGGGACTTGAGCCCGGCGCGCAACAGGTCTTGTATGGCCTCGCGCAGCAGATCGTGGTACCGGTCCTGGTCCAGCACCGTGAAATCCGGGTCCAGGCACAGGGCCACCCCGTGCTCGCGCAGCAGTTGGGCGCAGAAGCTATGGATGGTGCTGATAGGCGCCCAGGCCAGGGTCGCGGCCTGGCCGGACCGGCCGCCCAGCTTCTGCACGATGCGGCTTCTCATCTCCGCGGCCGCCTTGTCGGTGAAGGTGATGGCCACGATCTGCGAGGGCTCCAGCGGTGACGGGCCGTCCCGGCCGGCCAGCAGTGCGGCGTAGGTCTCCACCAGGCGGGTGGTCTTGCCCGCGCCGGCCCCGGCGGTGAGGCAGAGGTTGGGCCGGCTCTGGCTCATGCCTCGCCTCCCAGGGCCGCGGAGTTCACCCGGCGGCGGCAGACCCCGGACAGGGGGCAGTATGCGCAGGCCTCCTTGCTGGGCCGGGCCACGAAATCGCCACTGCTCAGGCGCTGCCACAGGGCCAGGATGCCGTTGAACAGGTTGGGCCGGCCCTCGGCGAGCATCCGCTCCCGCTGCTTGGCGCCGCCTGCGAAGAAAGGATCATCGGCCGCGAAGTCCCGCACCGCCGGCTTGATGTCCGTGCGCCGGGTGGGCACCACCCGGGCCAGCATGTTATCCGTGGCCCGGCCGAAGAACCGGCGCGCCGCGGCCAGGTACACCGGCACCTGAAAGGCGGTGACGCCCAGGTCTTCTTCGCGTAGGGGCCCCCTGATTGCGCTCTCCCGGCTGGCGTGTTTGTAGTCCACCACCCGCAGGCTGTCCAGACCCTGGTCCAGGCGATCCAGGCGGCCGTGCAGCAACAGCTCGCCGCCCTGGGGCAGCGCCACGGCCAGGCCGCCGTCCTCGCCGCCCAGCTCCTCCTCCACCCGCATGGGCCGCAGGGGGGCCATCTCCGCCAGCTCCCGGGCCGCCACCACGGCCAATGACCGGCGCAGCACCTCCTCCCGCGCGCCGTGCACCAGGGCGTGGCCACCCAGTTCGCTGCGGGCGCGGGCCAGGCAGACGGCCAGGCGCTCCTGTTGCTGGGCTGCGTCCCAGGCGGGGTCGAAATCTTCGGGCCTAAAGAACTCGGCCAGGGCCCGGTGCACCCAGCGGCCCTCCTGGCTGCGCTCCAGATCCCAACCCGGCTCCAGGGGCTCGGGCAGGCTCAGCAGCCGGCTGAGGAACCAGCTCAGGGGGCAGGCGGCGTAGGCCTCCAGGCTGGTGGGCGACAGCCGGCGGCGGGCCGGCGCGGCCAGCACCGCAGTCAACAAATCCCGTGCCGGGACCGACTGCAGGCGGCCGTCAAAGGGGCCGGCCCGCTCCAGACGCACGGCCTCGGCCAGGGCCTCCAGGCGCAGGCGGTGCTCCTCCACCCGCGCCCGCTGGGCCAGGTCCTGCCAGCGCCGGGCCTGGGCCGGCTCCTGGGCCAGGCTGGCCAACACCGCCTGAGCCAAGGCCGCCTGGGGTTCCAGCCCCAGCGACGGTCGCAGCAGGATCTGGGCCAACCCACCCCAAAGCGCGCCCGGCTCCAGGCAACGGTCCAGGGGCGGCAGCTCGCCGAACACGGCCCCGGATGCTGCCTGCAACACCTCGGGCCGACCCACTGCCTGAGCCAAGTCGCTGAAAACCAGGCTGGGTTCGCTGGGCGCGCCGCTTTGGTCCGCGGCCGAGCAGGCGAGCATGACGCTGTCCTGGGCCGCGGCCAGCAGCCAGGTCAGGCGGAGCATCTGGCCGCCGTACTCCTCCTCGTCCGTGCGCCACACCGGCAGGCCGGCCGCCCGGCCCAGGGCCAGGCGTTCGCTGCCGCCCAGCAAATGCAGGTCGCTGGGCCGGGCCGGGAACTCGGCCTGGTTCAGGCCGCCCATCAGCAGGTGGCGGAACGCGCAGCCGTGGGCGTCCTCCAGGCGCAGCACCTTGATTCCGCCGCGCGCCCCGCCGGCCGCGGGCAGCTCGTCCTGCTCCAGGGCCTGGCGCAGCAGGGCCAGCAGCCGGCCCGGGCTCAGGGCCGCGCCCTCTCCCACTTGCTCCGCGGCCCGGGCCAGGCCCTGCAGCGCCCGCCGCAGGCCTTGCAGAGAGCCCAGGTCCCGGGCCAGGACCTGGGCCGGCCAGGCGCCAGGGGCCAGGCCCTGCACCAGCCCTGGGGCCGGGTCCAGGCGCTCCAGCAGGCGGGCCACCCGGTCCGCGTACTGGCCCAGGGTCTGGGGCTGGTCCAGCGGGGCCAGCCAGGCGGTGAGCGCCCCGCAGGCCTGGGCCAGACGCCCCAGGGCCGGGGCCTGGCCCGGCCGGCCGGCCGCGGCCCGCTCTAGCCAGTCGCGCACCGGGGTTTCGCGGGCGTCCACGTAGCCGGCCCGGGCCAGCAGATGCCCGGCCCCCTGGGGCCAAGGCACCTCCAGCCGCCGGGCCAGGGCCGGGCCCAAATAAGGCGAGTCCCAGACCCGGGCCAGCTCCACCCGGGGAAAGCCCTGGAGCGGCAAGCTCAGCAGTTCCAGCAGGGCCTGCACCAAGGGCGTGGAGGCCAGGAGCTCGGGCCGGCGGAAGGAGAGCGGCAGGCCCAGGCGGCCGGCCACGTCCGCGGCCATCTGGCCATACAGGATCAGGCTGGGGAAAACCAGGGCGATCTGGTGCGGCCGCGCGCCGGCCTGGATCAGCTCCAGGGCCCGGCCCAGCAGGGCCTCCACCTCGGCGTAGCGGCCCGGCGCGCGCAACAGGGTCAGAGGCTCCCCACGGCTGGCCTGGTGCGCGTAATCCGGCTTCCACAGGCCCAGGGCCAGCCGGGCCAGGGGGCCGCCCGCGGCCTCGGGTTCTGGCCAGGCCACCTCCATCCGCTGCCCCGGGTCCGCCTCCAGGGCCTGGGCCGTGGCCTCCAGCAGCCGGAAGACCGCCTGCTCCGCGCCCAGGGGCGGGGTCAGGGCGAACTCCACCCTGACCGGCACCCGGCCGGCCAGGGCCCGCAACAGGCGCATATCCCCGGGCAGCAGCCACAGGGCCCGCTTGACGACTAGGCCCTGCCACTGCTCCAAGCTGGGTAGCCGGCCGCCGCGGGCCAGAAACGCCTCCAGAGCCGCGAGCTGGTCCGCCTCGTCCAGCAGGCCCCGCTGGGCCAGGGCTTGGTTATAGGCGGCCAGCAGCCGGGCCAGGGACCGCCGCCGCCCGCCCCCTGGCCCGTCCAGGCGCTCCAGGTCCCGCGGTCCTAGGCCCGCGGCCTTGAGCCCCACCAACAGCCGCCACAGCCGGTGGGGGAAGCGCCGGCCCCGCCCCAGGCCCAGGAACAGGGGCTCCCGATCTCCCAGCTCCTTGAGCAGGTTTTGCACCAACAGGGGCCCGGCCAGCTCGGCCAGGGGCCGGCCCGCGGTCTGCTCCGGCGGCAGATCACTCCACAAGCGGGCGGGCAGGCTGTGCAGGCCGTGAAAGGTGTAGAGGTGGCTATGGCCCAGGAGCAGGCCGCCGGGCGCGGCCCGCGCCCGCTGGGCCAACTGCTCCAGCAGGGCCTCGCTGCTGGGCCAGACCTGGGCCGTGCCGCCCGTAGGGCTCACGAAAGCCTCCGGGCCAACTCCAGCACGGTCCGGGCGTAGGGGTCGCTGCGGTTGTAGGCGAGGATCACGCGCATCTGGGCCCTGTGGCTGATTCCGGGCCGCCAGCCGTGGAGCTTCAGGTAATTGGCCACCGAGTGGATGGCGTCCGCGGGCCGGTCCAGGTTGAGCACGCCGTCGGCGTCGCCGTCCACGCCGTAGGCCAAGGCAGAGGAGGGCATGAACTGGGCCATGCCCAGGGCGCCGGCCAAAGAGCCCCGGTACTGCCAAGGCGATACCTTCTGCTTCTGGGCCAGACGCAGCAGGGCCGCCAGCTCCTGGCGGGCCCAACGGGCGCGGCGGGTCAGGCGCTGCTGCGTGCCCTCCTCTTGGAGCTGATGCCGCCGCTTGGCGGGCCAGCGCCGGGCCAGGCGCTCTTGGGCCGCGGGCGTGTCCAGCACCGCCTGGGAGGCCAACATGTTCAGCACCCGGTGCTTGCCGGTGTAGGAGCCCAGACGGCTCTCCACGGTCAGGATGGCCACCACCACCGCGGGCGGCACTCCGGTGCGGCGCTGGGTCTGCTTCAGCGTGGCGGCGTGCTTGTCCATGAAGCGCCGGGCGCTCTGCAGGGCCTGCCTGCCCAGGAACTGGCCGTAGTTCAGGCGGCTCTCAGGCACCGAGAGCATGCGGGCCATCAGGGCGTCCTCGAACTTGAGCTGGGGCGCGGCCAACAGGCGCTCCACCTCGGCCTGCGCCAGGCCCTGCTGCAGGAGCAGGTCGCGCAAGGGCTCGAACACCCGGTCGGACTGGGCGGCCGGCGCGGCCGGGGGCGCCAGAGTCAGAGACAGCGCCAGGCACACGGCCAGCGATAGCGCCCAAAAATGTTTCCCTGGACGGAGGCTTTTGTTAGTCTGGTGGCTCATGGCAGCCGTCCTTTTTCCGGCCCGCAACCCGGGCGAGGTTTGCTACTTGGATCGAGTCATCGCATTTCCCGGCGGCCCCGGCCGCGAGCATGTTATCACCGACCAGCCCATGCGCCTGCGCTGGGGCCCCTGGCGCGTCAGCCGCGTCATCCAGGCCCATGTGGGCGCGGCCGCGGTGTATGAGGACTTTCGCGCCGACTGCCTGCGCGCCGGCCGCGACCCCTCGGCCCAGATGCCGCCCCACTTCAGCCTGGAGGGCGGCCTGCAGGACACGGCCCTGGCCCTGCTGCGCCACCGGGCCGACGCCCAGGCCCAGGCCCGGGTCTGCTATCTGGCCGCCCTGCTGGAAGCCCTGCTCAACGCGCCCTCCCCGGTGCTGCGCAGCGACCTGATCCGGCGGGTGTACCAGGAGGTGGAGAGGCTCTCGGCCCAGCTTTCCCTGCGCTGGCGGGGTGGAGAGAGCCGCTTCATCCCGCCCGTCAACCAGGACGCGGCCGACCCCCGCCGCTTTGAGCGCACCGTGGCCTCCCTGGCCACTCTGCGCGAGTTCCTGGAAACCATCCAGGCCCTGTCCCAGGAGCGATATCAAATCCTGTCCCGGGATTACGTATTCTACTATCCCCCCCGCCTGCGCCACCTGCTGTCCTGAGCCTCCAAAATTAAAAGCTGCGCCAGGCCGGCCGGGTCAGGTGCAGCGGGTCCTGCCGGGGGTCGCCGTGGCAAGCCAGCAGCCAGGCCCGCGCGCCCGGGAAGATGCCGCCCAGTTCGCTCTCCAGGCCCAGGGCCCGGGCCGGCCGGCTGGTGGCCGCCCGGAACACCAGCTCCGGCGCCACCCCCACCTGCAGCCAGGCGGCCATCTCCAAAAAGGCTGCCTGGCCGTGGGGCAGGCCATAGGAGCCGGCGTCGCTGCCCAAGACCAGCCTGACCCCCAGCGCGGCCCCCAGCCTGATCTGGGCGGCCTGCCGGCGGGCGATCTCCTGCAGCCGCCCGCGCTGGGCCTGGTCGTAGCGACCTTCCGTATCCCGAATATGGGCCTGTACCGCGGCCAGGGTGGGCGACCAGCTCACGCCGCGGGCGGCCATCTCCTGCAGGGTCTCCCGGCCCAGGAAAAAGCCGTGCTCCACTCCCTGCACCCCGCAGGCCAGGGCCGCCCGCACCGCCTGCTCGCCGCTGGCGTGGGCCGTGACCCTGAGCCCGGCCCGGCCCGCCTCTGCCACCGCGGCCCGCATCTCCTCCCGGCCCAGGGTCAGGGGGTGCAGCACCTGTCCCGGCCGCGCGAAGTCCAGCAGCCCGCTGGCGAACAGCTTGATCACCCCGGCCCGGGCCTGGGCCCGCGTTGCCACGGCCTGGGCAAAGGCCTGCGGTCCGCGCAGGCCCTGGGCCAACCAGGAGCCGCCCGGGCCCTGTGCGCCCAGGCCCGGGCCCGCAGCCTGCACCAGCGGCGGCTGCTGATTCTCTCCCCGCGGCGTCTCCAGCCTGGGCTGGTGGCCCAGGTCCCGCACCGCGGCCAGGCCCGCGGCCCGGCTGGCGGCCAGGTTGGCCGCGGGCGTCCCGCCCAGGTGCAGGTGTACGTGGGCGTCCAGGGGCGCAGGGGAAAGCCACAGGCCGGCCAACTCCCGCCGCGGCGCCCCGGCCTGCAGGGCCTCCTGACCCAGGGCCCGCACCCGGCCACGGTCCACCAGCACCGCGGCGGGGCCGGAAAAACCTCCGGCCCCGGCCAGGCCCGCGGCCAGCAGGCACAAGGGCTGTGCAGCGCCCGTTGACAAGGGCTAGCCGGCCAGGCGCTGCACCAGGACCGCGAACTGGCGTCCGTAGCGGTCGCACTCTTCGAGCACCCGCTCGTCCGGCCCGCCGATGGCCAGGGGCCCCTGGTGCCCGCCGGAGCGCAGGCCCTGCACCACCATGCCGTGGATCAAAAGAGCCGCGTTGAGCGAGAGCAGAGCCAGCTCGCCGCAGCCGCCAATGCCGCCGGTGGAGACAAAGGCCCCGCCCGGCTTACCCTCCAGCTCGCCTTTGCCAAAGAGCTTGATGGACTCGTCTATGAAGGCCTTCATGGGCGCGGCCATGCAGCCGAAATAGCAGGGCGAGCCTAAAAGCACCCCGTCGGCCGCCTTGAGATCATCCAGGCTGGTCTGGGCCACCTTTTGCAGGCTCACCTCACAGCCGGCCGCCTGCACGCTCTGGGCCAGGGCCTCGGCCATCCTGCGGGTGTTGCCGCCGTGGGAAAAGTAGACGATCAAAACTTTGGGCATAACAAACTCCCCGCGGCTAGACGAACTTGCACAACGGTTGCGCAGCCTTTAGCACCGCCGCCTGGCGGCTGGGCGCGGCCCCCTGCCCCGCCATCACCGGGCCGCATATTGGTTTAGGCCGGCCGGTCGCCAGCCGGGTCATAGGCCGGATGGCAGATGCACAGAAACACCAGCGGCTGATCCGGACTGGTGTTTTGCACCCACTGTCTGGCGCCCGGCGGCAGGTAGAGACAAGAATCCGGACCCAAGGGCGCGCTCTCCTGCTCCAGGTGCATCACTCCCTGGCCGGCCAGCACGTAGTATATCTCCGCAAAGTCCAGCACGTGGGGCCGGGTGGCCCGCCCCGGCGGCAGCGAGGCCCGGGCCAGGCTGACGCCCCATGTGGTGCCGTCGTTTTGGGGGTGGATCACCTCGGATAGCTGGCAGCCGTCGCTGGCGATGAACACGGGCAGGGAGGCGGCCCGCTTGTGGAGCATGGTCTAGGTTTTCTCCGGGGGCGGCCCCAGGGTCCTATTGCCCATTGCCTGCTGCTCCAGGGCCGCCTTCTCGGCCTCGGCCGGGTTGGGCAGGGCCATCTCGCTGGTCACGTGCACCTGTCCCTCCACGATGCCGCCCAACTCGATGGACAAGGCCCGGCAGGTGAGGGTGCCCTGAATCCAGCCGCTGGGCTTGACTATAACCCGCTCGCCGACCACGTTCCCCTGCACGCCGCCCTCCACCACCAAGGTGTCTTGGGAAAACAGATCGCCGCGAAAAAAGGTGCCGGTGGCCAGTATGGTAAGGGGATTAGTCTGCACGGTAGGGTCTCCTGGCGGGCGGTCTAGGGCTTGCGCAGCTTGCTGCTGATAGGCAGCCGCTGCACCAAGACCAGTTCGCCCTGCCGGTCATAGATTATAAATTCCAACTGCTCCAGATGCTTGTCGGCTATGGCGAAGCGCGCCTTCAGGGCGCGGTAGCGCCGCACGGAAAAAGGCGCGCCGCGCTTGTAGTTTTCGGGCCGTCCCAAGGGGGTCAGGCGCGTGGGCGGCCAGGCCTCCAACCAGGGGCTGCCCCGCCGCTGCCCCCGCAGTATGAGGAACAGGTAGCCATCGGCCTGGTCCTGGGGCTCCTGCTTGTTGGCCACCTCGAAGCGCACCACCAGCGAGCCGCCGGACCTGCTCTGCTGCACGTTGCGGACTTCCACCCAGGAGGCGCTGTCTGACTCGGGCTCCAGATCCTGGGCCGCAGCGCCCTGGACCGGCTCCGGGCGCTGTTCGCCCGCCGGCCGCGGGGCGGCCTTGGCCGTAGCGGCGCTGGCCGGCGGGGGCGGCGGGCTGGCGGCGGCGGGCTGCGCAGGCCGTTCCTGCTGGGGGGGGGGGGCTGCTTTGCTCTGAGGGGCGGGCACGCCCGCCGGTTTGGCCGCCGGGGCGGCTGATGGCCTGGGGGCTGGCTTGGCCGCCGGCTTGGGGGTCGGGGCGGGAGCCGGCCGGGAGGCCAAGGGAGGTGGGGCCATGCGGGGACGCGGCCAACCGTCCTGTTCGCTGAGCATCCGCTCCAGGCCCTGGGTGGATAGGGTCAGGCGCCGGGTGTCCTTGAGCAGCTTATTCAGGATCAGGTGTTGGCGGTAGAAAAGATAGCCGCCCACGCCCATGCCGACCAGGGCCAACAAGAGCAGCGCCAGCAGCGCGTAGATGGCCCAGGAGCCCAACTGCAGGGGTTGGACCGGCCCATCCTTGCGGACCAAAAGAATATTGAATTTTTTCCACACCGGTGTTACGCCTCCCACCCCTAGTAAGTGATTATGCCCACTGAGGACAGGATACGCAACGCCTGTCTAAGAGCGGGGGGGTGCGGCTGGTTTCGCGGGCGCGGTCTCGATGGCCCGCCAGTCTTCCCGCTGAATCTGCCAGCGGCCCTGGCGCTCCACCAAGTGAATGGTCTTGTAGCCTTTGTCCCGGTGGTGATCAGAGCTATAGTCCTGCACAAAGGTGACCGTGGCCCGCCCGCCGCTGACCTTGATCTGCAGGTCCAGGAGCTTGACCTCGATTTTCTTGTACACCCGGTTCAGATAAGCCTTGTGCCGCCGCCATTGCCGCCAGTTCCGGCCGCCGCCCTTGAAATCCTTGGCGTAGAAGGTCATGTACTGGCGCAGGCGCTTGGACTGCCAGGCGGCCAGCCATTGGCCCAGCGTCTTTGTGATCTGCTGCTCGGGGCCGCCGGCCGGGGCCGGGGCCCTGCGCGCGGCCACCACCACCGGCTTGGGCGGGGCCCAGGAGGCCAGCAGACGGGCCTGCGGCAGATCGGCCACCACCCACTGGCGCTGCACCACCTGGAGTTTTTGGTAGGTGGGGCCTTCCAGATAAAAGCGCCGGCTAACCGAAACCACCTTTTTGCGGTTTCCCGCCCCGCCCCAGGTCTGATGGAGCACCAGCACCCACTGGTCGCCCACGCCCCACAGGGCCAGGCCCTCGGTCTTGGCCGCCGGGCCAGAGCCCAGCCGGCTCAGGTCCTGGGCCAGGGCCTTGAGGTCGGCGCCTTTGGCCTGGTTCTTTATGAGGCTCAGCTCGTCGGGCAGGCGGGGCTGGCCGCTGGCCAGCAAGCTCAGGTCCAGGGTGCGCAGGAACTCGCAGGCCTGCTCCCGCTCGGCCAGGGTGGGCAGGTCCAGGCGGTCCACCAGGATCACCGGGGTGGACTGCTCCCGTATCATGGGCTCCACCCGGGCCAGGTCTTGGTTGCTCAGCACCAGGCAGCCATTGGAGCTGCGGCTCTTGAAGTCCACGTTGCTGCCGTGGATGTAGATGCCGTCGCCCTTGCGGCCCTGGGTCTGGTCGCTGGCGTTGGGATAGTTCAGGTGCAGGGCCCGGTCGCCAAAAATGGTGATCTTGCGGTCTTTGAAGCGGTGGGTGATGAAATAGACCCCCTCCGGGGTTCGTTTGTCGGCCGATACTGATTTCTTGCCCTGTTGCTCGCCGCTGGCGCAGGGGTACTCATACTCCAGGCCCAGTTGCCCCAGGTATTGAAACACCAGCAGGCGCTGGCGGGACTTGTCCACCACCACCAGGCGCGGGTCCGGCACCACGCCATGATAACAATAGACCACCGGCGTGGCCTGGGCAGAACGCGTCAGGGGATGATAGGTAGGTGCCGGGGCCGGCTTGACCGCAGTCGGCGGAATCTCGGCCGCGAAAAGCTGAGCAGGTAATGCGAGAATAGAAACTAACAGCAGTACCAGGCCCGACCGGAGCAAATTGAGCGACATGGCCCTTGCCTTGCGGAGGGGATTTGGCTGTCCACTGCTGAAATGTCCAAGCACCACGACTACCTGCGATCCCAAAGGGCGCCCCCTGCTTGGGCATATTTCAGGTGAGATTATCACATGCAAAGTTTGAATGCAATGCCCCAAAACCATTGTTAAAAGTGAATCCTACTTCAGTTTGGTCAAACTCATTTTTTTTTGCCCCCTGGTCCCTAAAAAATGTTTGACAGCCCTCATGGGCCGTGCTAGCTTCGCCCTAATGAATGACAATTCATTCACTTTCTGGGGCCCGCTACGCCCGCCGAGCAGAAACGGCGATCCAAAATACGAATGAAATATCATTCATAGCTGGGGCGTAACGAGCCCGGCAGGCCCTTCAAGGAGGTTGTCTTTATGTCCCTGAAGATCAAAAAGGTGGGCGTCATCGGCGCCGGCGTGATGGGGGCCACCATCGCCGCCCACACCGCCAACGTGGGCCTGCCCACGGTGCTTTTGGACATCGTGCTCCCCAAGATGCCCGAAGCCCTGGCTAAAAAAGGGGTCAAAGAGGATTCGCGCGCCTACCGCAACTACCTGGCCCAGGCCGGCCTGGAGGGCGCGCTCAAGGCCAAGCCGGCCGCCTTTTACGTGCCCGAGAACGCCGAGCTTATCACGGTGGGCAACCTGGAGGACGACCTGGGTCTGCTGGCCGATTGCGACTGGGTGATCGAGGTGGTGGTGGAGCTGTTGGAGGTCAAGCAGAAGCTCCTCAGCCGGCTGGAGAGTGTGGTCAAGCCCGAGGCCATCGTTACCACCAACACCTCGGGCATCTCCGTGGCGGCCATGAGCCAGCACCTGAGCCAGCAGTTCCAGACGCGCTTCTTCGGCACCCACTTCTTCAACCCGCCCCGCTACATGAAGCTCTTTGAGATCATCCCGGGACCCCAGACCAAGCCCGAATTGATCGCGGACATGGCCGCCTTTGCCGAGAACGTGCTGGGCAAGGGCGTGGTGTTCGCCAAGGACACCCCCAACTTCGTGGCCAACCGCATCGGCGTCTTCGGCATGAGCTACCTCAACCAACTCATTGACGAGATGGGGCTGTCCTTTGAGGAGGCCGACGCCCTCACCGGCACTGTGCTGGGCCGGCCCAAGATGGCCTCCTACCGCCTGGCCGACTTGGTGGGCCTGGACACCCTGGGCCACGTGGCCAGTAACGTCTACGACGGCTGCCCGGACGACGAGCAGCGGGAGATTTTCTTCCCCACCGCCTGGCTGCGCAAGATGATCGAAAATAAGTGGCTGGGCAACAAGACCCGCGGCGGCTTCTACAAAAAGACCAAGGATGAAAAGGGCAATAAGCAGATACTGGTCCTGGACCGCCAGAGCATGGAGTACCGGCCCGTCCAGAAGGTCAAGTTCGCCTCCTTGGAGGCGGCCAAGCAGTTGCCTGGCTTCAAGGCCCAGATGAAGGCCCTGTACTACGGCAAAGACAAGGCCTCTGAGTTCACCTTCCGGCACGTAAGCGCCGGCCTGGTCTACGCGGCCAACCGCCTGGGCGAGATCGCCGACGACATCCTCAACATAGACAACGCCATCAAGTGGGGCTTCAACTGGAAGCTAGGCCCCTTCGAGGCCTGGGACGCCCTGGGCGTGGAAAAATCCGCGGCCAAGATGCGCGAGGCCGGCCTGAGCATCCCGGCCTGGGTGGAGGAAATGCTGGCCAGCGGCCAGGCCACCTTCTACAAGAAAGAAGGCGGCCGGCGCTTCTACTATGACCTGGCCAGCAAATCCTACCGGCCCGAGGAGATATCGCCCAACATCATCCTGCTGCCCTCCCTCAAGGAGCGGGGCAAGACCGTCCTGGAGAACAAAGGCTGCAGCCTCATTGACCTGGACGACGGCGTGCTGTGCGTGGAGTTCCACACCAAGATGAACTCCTTGGCCGCGGACATCATGACCATGATGGACAAGGCCTGCAACCTGGTGGAGGAAGGCCAGTTCCAGGGCCTAGTCATCGCCAACCACGGCGGCAACTTTTCGGTGGGCGCCAACCTCATGCTGGTCCTGTTCACGGCCCAGGAAGAGGAGTGGGACGAGCTGGACTGGATGATCAAGAAGTTCCAGGACACCATCATGCGCCTGAAGTATCTGCCCGCGCCGGTGGTGGCCGCGCCGCACCAGATGGCCCTGGGCGGCGGCTGCGAGATCTGCCTGGCCGCGGACCGGGTGGTGGCCGCCGCCGAGAGCTACATCGGCCTGGTGGAGGTGGGCGTGGGCGTGATCCCTGGCGGCGGCGGCACCAAGGAGCTGCTGCTGCGCAACACCCAGGAGCGGGTCTTCACCGTGCAAAAGGGCGGCCTGTACCCCAAGCAGATTTACCTGCTGCCCTTCGTGGCCCGGGCCTTTGAGACCATCGCCATGGCCAAGGTGGCCACCTCGGCCCCGGAGGCCATCAAGATGGGCATCCTGCGGCCCACGGACAAGGTGGTGGTCAACGCGGACTTCCGCATTCAGAAGGCCAAGGACAACGTGATCGCAATGAATCTGGCCGGCTACACCCCGCACCGGCCCCTCAACAACGTGCGGGTCATGGGCGCGGAGGCCATGGGCCTGTTCAACTACGCGCTCTACAACATGCACAAGGCCGGCTACATCATGCCCCACGACATCACCGTGGCCAAGGAGGTGGCGCGGGTATTAACCGGCGGGGACGTGCTGCCCGACACCGAGGTGAGCGAACAGTATCTGCTGGACCTGGAGCGCGAGAGCTTCCTGCGCCTCTGCGGCATGCCGCAGACCCAGGCGCGCATGGCCCACATGCTCAAGACCGGCAAGCCGCTGCGCAACTAGGCCGCGGCGCAGGCGTTATGGAAATGAACGGGAGAGGGGCCCTAAAACCAATAATAAGTCGTGCGGGCGCTATGGTGATGCGCTCCTCTCCCGTTCAATATATTTTGGCCTGGCCCAACTAGGTAGGAGGATTCTCATGAAAGAAGCCGTGATCGTCGCGGCCTGCCGGACCGCGGTGGGGCGGGCTCCCCGGGGGTCCCTGCGCCAGACCCGGCCCGAATACATGGCCAGCGTGGTGGTGCGCGAGGCGGCGGCGCGCACCCCCGGCCTGGACCCGGCCCAGATAGACGACGTGATCCTGGGCTGCACCTTCCCCGAGGCCGAGCAGGGCCTGAACATCGGCCGGGTGGCGGCCCAGAAGGCCGGCCTGCCCGACGAGGTGCCGGGCATGACCGTGAACCGCTTCTGCTCCTCCGGCCTGCAGGCCATCTCCATCGCCTGCGAGCGCATCATGGTGGGCCAGGCCGAGGCCGTCATCGCCGGCGGGGTGGAGTCCATGAGCCTGATCCCCATGGGCGGCAATATGATGACCCTGGACCCGGAGCTGGGCCTGGAGCGGCCCTGGGCCTACGAGGGCATGGGCATGACCGCCGAGAACGTGGCCGGGGACTTCGGCATCAGCCGCCAGGACCAGGACGCCCTAGGCGTGCGCTCCAACGAGTTGGCGGTCAAGGCCATCAAGGAGGGCAGGTTCAAGGACGAGATCGTGCCCCTGATGGTCACCAAGCAGCGCCAGAACAAAAAGGGCAAATACGAGCTTTACCAGGAGGAGTTTTCCGTGGACGAGGGGCCGCGGGCCGGCACCACCCTGGAGGGCCTGGCCTCGCTCAAGCCGGCCTTCAAGGCGGGCGGCTCGGTGACCGCGGGCAACGCCTCCCAGATGAGCGACGCCGCGGCGGCGGTGATGTGCATGTCCAAGGACAAGGCCAAGTCCCTGGGCCTGAAGCCCCTGTTGACCTACCGCTCCTTTGCCGTGGCCGGCGTGGACCCCCGCTACATGGGCATCGGTCCGGTCAAGGCCATACCCAAGGCCCTGGCCTACGCGCGCATCAAGGTGGCGGACCTGAACCTCATCGAGCTCAACGAGGCCTTCGCCTCCCAGGCCCTGTACTGCATGCGCGAGTTGAAGCTCAACCGGGATATCGTCAACGTCAACGGCGGGGCCATCGCCCTGGGCCACCCCCTGGGCTGCACCGGCGCCAAGCTGACCACCCAACTGGCCTATGAGATGGCCCGCCGGCCGAAGAGCCGCTGGGGCCTGGTGTCCATGTGCATCGGGTTTGGCATGGGCGCGGCCGGGGTGTTCGAAAAAGAAAATTACTAAACCCGCTGCCAGCCGCGCGGCGGATAAACTCTATTTCAAACAGGGAGCCGAGAAAATGGCCGACAAACAAATCCCCCAGGGCGGCGGATTCCTGCTGGGCCCCACGGACCCGGCGGCGGTGTTCACCCCGGAGGAGTTCAGCGACGAACACAAGATGATCTTGCAGACCACGCTGGACTTCGTGGCCAATGAGATACAGCCCAACTGGGAGAAGATCGAGGAGAAGGACCACGCGCTGATCAAGAAGCTCATGGCCCAGGCCGGCGAGCTGGGCCTGCTGGGCAGCGACGTGCCCGAGGAGTACGGCGGGCTGGGCCTGGACAAGATATCCACCTGCTGCATCACCGAGGCCATCGGCGGGGCGGGCTCCTTCGCCGTGGCCCAGGGCGCGCACACCGGCATCGGCACCCTGCCCATCGTGTACTTCGGCAACGCCGAGCAGAAGGCCAAGTACCTGCCCGACCTGGCCGCGGGCAGCAAGATCGCGGCCTACTGCCTCACCGAGGCCGGCGCCGGCTCCGACGCGGTGGGCGGCTGCCGCAGCAAAGCCGTGCTCAGCCCCGACGGCAAGCACTACATCCTCAACGGCGAGAAGATGTTCATCACCAACGGCGGCTGGGCCGACACCTTCATCGTCTTCGCCAAGGTGGACGGCGCCTTCAGCGCCTTCATCGTGGAGCGCGGCTTCCCCGGCGTGAGCAGCGGCGCCGAGGAAAAGAAGATGGGCATCAAGGGCAGTTCCACCACCACGGTGATCCTGCAGGACGCCCAGGTGCCGGTGGAGAACCTGCTCTACGAAGTGGGCAAGGGCCCGGCCATCGCCATGAACGTGCTCAACATCGGGCGCTATAAGCTGGGCGCGGCTGCCCTGGGCGGCTCCAAGATCATCCTGGACTTCGCCACCCGCTACGCCAAGGGCCGGGTGCAGTTCGGAAAGGCCATCAGCGAATACGGGGCCATCAAGGAGAAGCTGGCCCGCATGGCCACCAAGATCTACGCCTCGGAGTCGGTGATCTACCGCTCGGTGGGCCTGATCGAGGCCTCCCTCACCGGCCTGGACAAGGCCGCGGCCGACTACGCCGAGAAGTCCAGCGCCGCCATCCGCGAGTACGCGGTGGAGTGCTCCATTGACAAGGTGCACGGCTCCGAGGTGCTGGACTTCGTGGCCGACGAGGCGGTGCAGATCCACGGCGGCTACGGCTACGTGGCCGAGTACCCGGCCGAGCGCTGCTACCGGGACGCGCGCATCAACCGCATCTTCGAGGGCACCAACGAGATCAACCGCATGACTATCCCCGGCGAGCTCTTAAAGCGGGCCATGAAGGGCAAGCTGCCGCTCATGGCCGCCGGCCAGAAGCTGCTGGGCGAGATCATGGAATACTCGCCCATGATGGTGGAGCTGCCTGAGGAGCCTCTGGCCCTGCAGGCGCACATGGCCGAGATGAGCAAGAAGTCGGTGATCTACGTGGCCGGCCTGGCCGCCCAGACCTTCATGGAGAAGCTGATCAACCAGCAGGAGATACTGCTCAGGCTCGCGGACATGATCATCGAGAGCTTCGCCGTGGAAAGCTGCGTGATCCGGGCCCAGAAGGCCATCAAGGCCCTGGGCGCGGACAAGGCGTTGCCCTATATCCAGATGACCGAGATATACATGGACGAGATGCTGCCTAAGATGAGCGTGTGGGCCAACGAGTGCCTGGCGGCCATGGCCGAGGGCGACGACCTGCGCACCATGCTCATCGGCGTGCGCAAGCTCCTGAAGTACCAGCCCCTCAACGCCCTGACCCTGAAGCGGGCCGTCGCCGATCGGGTCATCGAGAAGAACGGCTACCCCATAGGTTAGAAACCTGGTTAGCCCGCTGGGATGCCGGGCACAACAAAGCGTCCCAACTTCCAAAAAAAGGCCCGCCGGGTTCCCTCCCTTTCCCGGCGGGCCTCTTCTATTTGTCTCCAGCGTGGACTTTGGAATGAGAGAAACCCATGTGGCCCCAGAGGCTGGTAGTGGGCCGCGCAATTTTACAAAACGCCACCCGCACAAGCCATTGCGCGGCCCCTCAGCACCGCCGTCCGCCCGCATTCCTGCTCCCCAACCTTTTCCGCGCCCTCTGCCTGCGCAGAGCTGCCCCCTGCCCTTTCGCGCCCCCATTTTTTTCTCCCCCGCCTCTTTCTTGGCCTCCTCACGCCGTGCCCGACGCGCGGCCTGAAGCTTTCAACCACCCGGGGCTTGTGCCCCAAAGGCGTAGAGGCTATAAAGGTCACAGTCCCGACCCCGGAGAGGAAAACGCGCATGATCCGCCGCCCGTCCAACGCCCTCCACGCCCTGATCCTGACTCTGTGCCTGGGTGTGCTGCTATTGGCCGGCTGCGCCAAGAAGGCCCCGCCGGCGCCGGGCGAGCCGGGCCGTCCCCGGGGCAAGCCCTACCAGGTCTGGGGCACCACCTATTACCCTTACCTGTCCGCGCGGGGCTTTCAGGAGACCGGCCTGGCTTCCTGGTATGGCCCCACCTTCCACGGCCGGCGCACCTCCAACGGCGAACGCTACGACATGGAGGACATGACCGCGGCGCACAAGCTGCTGCCCTTCAACACCTTCGTGCAGGTGACCAACCAGCGCACCGGCCAGCAGGCAGTGGTGCGCATCAACGACCGCGGGCCCTTTGTGGACGGCCGCGTCATAGACCTCTCCCGGGCCGCGGCTCGCAAGCTGGGGGTCCTGGGCCCGGGCATTGCGCCGGTGAAGCTGGTGGCCGTGGGCTACCAGCCCCAGCCCAGCGCCGTGGCCCAAGGACCGCCGGCCCGTCCCCCGGAGATCAAGCTGGGGCCCTTCACCGTGCAGGTGGGCGCCTTCACCGTGGAGAGCAACGCCCGGCGCCTGGCCGCCCTGCTGCGCAGCAAGCACCAGGAGGTGCAGGTGGTGCGCTACGACCGCGGGGACATGATCTTTCAGCGCGTGAGAGTAGGCAAGCTGGACAGCCTGGAGGAGGCCCAGAAGCTGCAAGCCCGCCTCCGGGAGGCGGGCTACAAACAGGCCTTTGTGGTGGCCTGGTAGGATTAAGGCGGTCGCCGGTTAGTCTTCGTCGGAGCCGTTAATGCCCCGGCGCAGCACGCCAGAGGTCTTGAACACCACCACCCGCCGGGCGCGCAGTTGCAGGTCCTGGCGGGTCTGGGGGTTGCGCCCCCGCCGGGCCTGCTTGTCCTTGACCATGAACTTGCCGAAGCCGCTGACCAACAAATCCTCACCCTTGGCCAGGGTGGCCTTGACCAACTCCAGGGTGGTTTCCACCACCTCGCGGGCGCGGTTCTTGGGTAGTTGAGTGGTCTCGTACACCTGATTAATGATGTTCTCTTTGGTCAGAGCCAAACCCACTCTCCTTGCGTTAGTCGAGAATCGCGGCTGCGGACAAGCAAAGCAATAAAAAGCTAACCGCGAATATCCATAATTCACACAGGTTTGTCAATACCCTTTGCGCCCGGGGCGGCCCAGCCGGAAATCAGTCCGCGGCTATTGCCGGGGCCGGCGGCAGGATATATTATTAAAAAAGCCCATGGGGGCGTGACAATTTGGGGGCGACATGGTTTCGACGGAGGCAGTTGAGGCCACGAGTTGCATGCCGGGGTCCTATCGGCCCGTTATCCGGTGGGGACTAAAGTAATCGCAGACGATTACGCATACGCCGTTGCCGCGTAAATAAGGCAACCGTCCTCCCAGCCCATTCCTGCGGGGCTGGAGCGGGCGTCGACTAGCAGGATAGGCAGCGGGCAGCGCCACACCGGCCCGCAACCGAAACGCCAGGTGGGGCTGGCCGCAACAGAACCCTGTCCGTGGGGGCCCGGGGCGGCGAGAACAAAGCACGGAATAAGCATGTAGAGGCTTGGGCTGAAAGCTTTCGGACGGGGGTTCGATTCCCCCCGCCTCCACCATTTTGTCAGCGGGGGGACAGGCGCGCCGCCGCAGTCGATGCCGGCGGCGCTGCCGGGCCTGCCCGCATCTCCCCCCCAGCAACACGCGCCGGAGCCCGCCTCGCCCATTGAAAGCAGCGTGAGCGAACATCTCCGGAGTCCGTCTCGCCGTAGGCTGGTCAGGGCCTTTACTCGACGTTGGGACCCGGGCTTCATCCAGCGCCCCTGAGCGTCCCGGCCGCCCGCCTCTAGACCACGAACTGCTCGATCCAGGCCAGGGAACGGGCCATAGCCTGTTTCTGGTCGTTGAGGTCGGTCAGCCGGTGGTCCCCCCCGGGCAGCAGCAAGAGCCCCTTGGGCGGCAGGGCCAGGTCATGGCCCCGCACGGCCTGCACCACGGGCACCACCTCGTCGGCCTCGCCGTGCACCAGGAACATGCGCGAGCTGCGGGCCAGGAGACCTTCCAAATCGTGCCCGGGCAGGTCCCGCACCAGGGCCAGCAGGGGCGGGAACTCCGTGGACTGCTCCACGGCCTTGCGCAGGCCGGTGTAGTCCCAGGGCGTGGACCAGTGCAGGGAGCAGACCGGCGGTTCCAGGTCCGCGGCCAGCAAGGCTACCGTGCCGCCGAAGGACGAGCCCATGTACACCAGGGGCCGGTGCGGCTCCAGGCCCCGCATCATCTGCACCCCGGCCAGGAACTCGTCCCGGCGTCCGGTCAGGGTGGTGTCGGCGATGTCGCCGGGGGAGTCCCCGCAGCCCACGTGGTCGAAGCGCAGGGTAAGGTGCCCGGCCCGGGCCAGGGCCGCGGCCAGGCGGGTTAGCTTCTCCGAGTCCTTGGAGGAGAGCAGGCCGTGGGAGATGACCGCCAGGGCCCGGGGCGGCGCCGAGGGCCGGTGCAGGCGACCGGCCAGCTCCAGGTCATTGTAAGGAACGCCCAAGGCCTCAACGGTGCTCATTGCCGGCTCCGCAAAAAAGCCAAAAGGACGTATCATCTCAACAGGCGGCTTGGTCTCCGTTGCGCCCGGTCAAGGCGCCCCATCCCAGGCCCAGCCGCCACAGGTAGTATATGCCTATCAGGGTGGTGACCACGAAATGGTTTAGCCACAGCACCATGGCATAGGAGCCGGCCACGCCGGGGTCGGCGCCCATGAAGGCCAGGGTGGCGGCGGCGGCCAGGTGGAAGGTGCCCACAAAGGCCGGCGCCGCGGGTATGAGCAGGGCCAGGGCCAGCACCACCTCCATGAGCACCCCGGCCATGAGTCCCAGCTTGACCCCAAAGGCCAAGATCAGCACCCAGGCCCACACGGCCAAGGCCCCCCAGGTGAGCAGGGAATAGAAACCGATCCAGGCCAGATCGCGCGCCCGGGTCACGGCCAGGCCGTCGGCGAAGTTGTCGCAGGCGGCCAGCAGCCGGAGGCGCAGGCTCTCCGGCACCGGCCGCAGGCACCAGCCGAGGAGCCGGATGGACAAATTCCGCTGCCAGCGCAGGGCCTGCAGCAGCAACAGCAGCCCGCCGAACAAGGCCAGGCCCAGCCAGCCGGCCACGCGCAGGTTATAGCTGCTGATCAGGCTGCCCTGCACCTGGCCGCTGGGCAGTTTTACGAACAGCAGCAACAGCAACAGCATGAACAGCACGGTCAATCCGTCGTAGATGCGCTCCAGAACCACGGTGGCCATGGTGGCCGACTTGCTCACCCGCTCGCTGCGCCCCAGCACGATGGCCCGCACCACCTCGCCCAGATGGGCCGGCAGCAGGTTGTTGCCCAAAAAGCCGATCATCAGGGCCGCGAACAGGGGCCGGAAGCGCACCCGGGCCACGGGCAGCATCAGGTAGTGCCAGCGCACGGCCCGGAAAACGTAGGAGAGGATGTACAGGGCCGTGGCCGGGATCAGATACCAGGGACTCAGTTGGTTGAGGGAGGCCAATATCTGGCTGGGCGAAACGGTGCGGAAGAAAAAGTACACCGCCGCCAGGCTCACCAACAAGCCGATCAGATAGTGCTTCCACATGCGCTTAGCGGACCCTAATCCACGAAGCGGAACTTGACCAGGCACCACAGGGCCACCAGTCCGTCGCGCCAAGTTATCTTCTTGCCCTCTTGGAACTCGCGGCCGCTGTAGGAGATGGGCACTTCGTAGATGCGGATCTTCTTCTTGAGAATCTTGGCCGTAATCTCGGGCTCGAAGTTGAAGCGGTTGCTCTTTATGGTCACGCCCTCCAGGGACTGGCGGGTGAAGAGCTTGTAACAGGTCTCCATATCGCTCAGGGTGGTGTTGTACAGGACGTTGGTCACCAGGGTCAGGAAGCGGTTGCCCACCCAGTGGTGGAAGAACATGTTGCGTCGCTCGCCGGTGAAGCGCGAGCCGTAAACCACCTCGGCCCGGCCCTTGAGCACCGGCTTGAGCAGCTTGGCGTAGTCCTCGGGGTCGTACTCCAGGTCCGCGTCCTGCACGATGATCAGGTCACCGCCCGCCTCGGCGAATCCGCTGCGCAGGGCCGCGCCCTTGCCCTGGTTCACCTGGTGGCGCACCACCCGTATGGGGCGCTCAAAAGGCTTGGCCCGGGGATTGGGCGCCGTCTGGCCCTCCAGGCGGACCATGATGTCCGGGCCGCCGTCCGTGGAGCAGTCGTCCACTATGATCAGCTCCCGCTGCAGATCTCCTAGATCCACGGCCTGCACCAGGGACACTATCTTTTCCAGATAGTGTTCCTCGTTGTACACCGGCATGACCACTGACAGCAGCACCGCTGCCTCCTTGGGCTTGGAGCGTCCGGGCGAAGCCCCCTTGCGGAGCGCAAGGGATAAGGCGTTTATATGTCATACTAATCCCCCTGTTTGTCAAGACACAAGCTAGGATTAGCCAGGCCAACCCTCCCGCGGCCCGCGCCGGGGCAGGCCCTGCCGGCCCCTGCGCCGCTTGTGCTACAATCCTTGAGCCTCCAAATACTGACGAAAGAAAGGCCCATGACTCCTGCCCAGCCCGAATTCAGCATCATCCTGCCCCTGGCCGAGCCCTCGCTGGACCTGGCCCTCTGCCTGGACTCCCTGGCCCATTTGCAGGGGCCGGAGCGCGAGGTGCTCTTGGTGCTGCACGGCCCGGGCTGTGAGCCAGCCCTGGCGCAAAAGCAGGCCGCCGCGGCCGGGGAGGCAGTCCGGGTGCTGGCCCTGGCCCCCTGCCCGGCCGGCGCGGCGCGCAACTTCGGGGCCCAGCAGGCCCGCGGCCGGGTGCTGGTCTTCAGCCAGGCCGACTGCGCCCTGCCCGCGGAGCTGCTGCCCCGCCTGGCGGCGCATTTGGCTGACCCGGCCTTGGCCGGGGCGGGCGGGGCCTGCCGTCCGGCCAACCCGGACCACCCGCTGGCCCGCCTGGCAGGCCTGGAGATGGCCTTTGCCCGCCAGGCACAGACCGACCTGGACACCCTCTGCGCGGCCTACCGGCGCGCGGAGTTCCTGGCCGCCGGCGGCTTCGACCCGGCCGACGACGCCGAGGGGCTGGAGAATTATGAATTTTCCCTGCGCCTGCTGGCCCTGAGACGGGAGCTGATCTTTGACCCGGAGCTGTACGTGAAGCGCCCCCTGCCCGAGGCCTGGAATGGCTACCTGCGGCTGGCCTATCACCTGGGGCGCAACCGCTTTCGCAACACCTTGCACCGCCGCCGCCTGGGCCTGCCAAGTGCCGGCGGCCTGGGCCAGCAGGCCCAGAGCCTGCTGATCCTGCTGGCCCTGGGCCTGCCCTTCGCCCTCTGGCCCCAGCACCCGGACCAGGCCCTCACCCTGCCTCTGCTCTGCCTGCTCCTGCTCTATCCCCTGAACCGGGGCTTTCTGAAGTTCGTCTCCGGGGAGGCTCCGGAGCTGATGCAGCGGGCCCTGGCCCTGTGCCTGCTGCGGCCCTTCGCCGCCACCGCCGGCCTGATCAGGGCGGCCCTGGACCGCATGGGTGGCGGGGGGTAAGCTATGGCCGGGGCAGGGTCATACGCCCCCCTGCCCTGGCCGCCGTCTTAGTCAAAACGGCCCAAACAATGGTTGACACCCGACCCCGGGCTGCCATATTCAATTTGCTATCCAGACCATTGCGCGGGGGCATGTCCCCCGCAAGGCGACAGAGGAGGGCTAGCGTGGGCAAACTGGCCGCAAGTCAACGCATCTGGATTTTGACTGCCTTGCTTCTGGTTTTGCCGTGGGCCGCGACTCCGGCCGGGGCCGCGGACCCGCCGGCCAAGAGCAAGCCGCCCCAGGGCGAGGTGACCCTGCAGCAGGCCTTGAACATGGCCCTGGACTACTCGCCCAACATCAAGCAATACCTGGCTCAACTGGACAAGGCCGCCAGCAAGCAGAAGGAGGCCTTCACCTATTTCCTGCCCAGCCTGAACACCAGCTACACCTACCAGCGGGACCAGAACCCGCCTCAGCTCAAATCCGGCGACACCATGACCATCATCGGGACAGAGAACAACTATCAATGGTCCACCAGCCTGCGCCAGCCCCTGTTCACCGGCTTCCGCCTGAGCAGCCAATACCAACTGGCCAGGCTGGGGGTGGACCTGGCCGAGACCAACTTGGTCCTAGCCTACTTGGACCTGGCTCTAAGCGTGAAGGAGAACTACTTCGGCTACTTGCGGGCCATTAAAGGGGTAGAGGTGGCCAAGGAGGCGGTGCAGCTCCTTCAGGCCCAGCTCAAGGTCAGCCGTGACTTCTATGAGGTGGGCATAATCCCCATCAACGATGTGCTCAAGACCGAGGTATCCCTGTCCGACGCCAAGCAGGAGATGGTGCGGGCCATCAACACCCAGGCCTTGTTCATGAGCCGCCTCAACCGCCTGCTGGGCCTGCCGGTGGAGTTTGATCTCAAGGTGCAGGATATCCTCAAGTCCCACCCGGTGCAGAGCGACTATGAGCGCGCCCGCCTGTTGGCCCGCAACGAGCGGCCGGAGATCAAGGCGGTCCAGTTGCAGATCAAGCAGGCTGACCAGAGCATCCTGCGGGCCCAGAGCGGCTACTGGCCGCAGTTGAGCCTCAAGGCCTCCTACGACTTCACCAGCGACTCGCCCGAGTTGGGCGACAGCCGCTACGACGACCCCACCGACTGGTCGGTGATCACCCAGCTGGACTGGGCCTTCTGGGAGTGGGGCCGCACCGGGCACCAGACCAGCCAGGAGCGGGCGGACAAGCGTCGCCTGGAGGCGGTGCAGCGCGAGTTGGAGGACGAGGTGGACCTGCAGGTCAAGGAGGCCATTCTGACCCTGCGCGAGTCCCAGGAGAACATCGTCACCGCCACCACCGGCATCAAGCAGGCCGAGGAGAACTACCGCATCACCTTTGAGCGCTACCGCGAGCAGTTGACCACCAACACCGAGCTGCTGGACGCGCAACTGCTGCTCTCGCGGGCGCGCAACAACTACTACAACGCCCTGGCCGTGTTCAACGTGGCCGAGGCCCGCCTGCAGCGCTCCATGGGGCGCGGCCTGGCCGGCCTGGCCATCAAGCCCCCGGCCCCGGACCGCGGCTTCTGGCCATGATCACGCTGGAGGCGGTCAGCAAGATCTACCCCGGCCGGCGGGAGGCGGCGCTGCAGGAGGTGAGCCTGCAAGTGCCCCCGGGGGAGTTCGTGTACCTGACCGGGCCCTCCGGCGCCGGCAAGACCACCCTCCTGCGCCTGCTCTATGGCGCCGAGCTGGCCACCGAGGGCCGGGTGCTGGTGGGGGGCACCGACGTCAGCCGCCTGCCGCCGCGCAGGCTGCCCTCCCTGCGCCGCCGCCTGGGAGTGGTGTTCCAGGAGTTCCGCCTGCTGCCCAAACAGAGCGTGTTCGAGAACGTGGCCTTGTCGCTCAGGGTGGCCGGCCTCCGGGGCACTCCCTTGCTGCAGCGGGTAGAGGAGGTGTTGGAGCAGGTAAAGCTCAGCGACCTGGCCCAGGCGGCCGCGGGCACCCTCTCCGGCGGGGAGCAGCAACGGGTGGCCCTGGCCCGGGCCCTGGCGCCTGGGCCGGCCCTGATCCTGGCCGACGAGCCCACCGGCAACCTGGACCCGGACAACGCCCTGATGATCATGCGCCTGCTGGTGGGGGACTACGTGGGCGGGGCCACGGTGGTGGTGGCCACCCACGATCCCACCCTACTCAGCCTGGTGCGCGGCGCCCGGGTGATCCATCTGCAACAGGGCCGCCTGGAGCAGGTGGCGTGAGCGCGCCGGCCTCCAAGCGCGGCCCCCTGAGCCGGGCCCTGATGCAGATGCGCGAGGACCTTTGGTTGCAGGGCGTGGCCATCAGCACCCTCACCGTGGCCCTGGCCATCATGGGCGTGTACTTGGTGGTGGCCTTCAACCTGCACCAATCCCTGGCCCACATGCTGGGCGGCCCCTCCCTGACCCTGGTGCTGGCGGCCCAGGCCAGCCCCCAGCGGGGGCAGGAGTTGGCCGCCGAGTTGTCCCGGGTGCCCCAGGTGAAACAGGCCCGCTACGTGGACCGGGCCGAGGCCCTGGAGCGCTTCCGGCGCCAGTTGGGCCCCCATCGCCGGCTGCTGGACGACCTGCAGGAAAACCCCCTGCCCGACACGGTGGAGGTGGTGCTGGCCCCGGGGATCGCTCCCGGTCAGGAGCTGATGGCCCAGTTGCAGAGCCGGCTGGACGTGGCCGAGGTGGTGGCCAGCCGGCCCTGGCTGCACCGCCTGGAGCAGGCCGCCAACACCGCCGGCGACCTGGCCCTGGCCCTGGGCATACTGCTGTTCCTGGGGGTGGTGCTGATGGTCAGCAACACGGTGCGCCTGGCGGTGCACGCCCGCCGGGACCACCTGGAGTTGATGGCCCTGGTGGGGGCCACCCGCGGCTATATGCGCCGGCCCTTCCTGGTGGAGGCGGTGTTGCAGGGCCTGGCCGCGGCAGCCCTGGCCTCGTTGGTGGTCTGGGCCCTGTCCCTGGTCCTGAGCGCCCCCAGCAAGCTGCCCCTGGGGCTGCAACTGCAACAACTGGTCACCTACCCTCGGCTGCTGCCGCTGGTGCTGGCCGGGCTGGCCGTGCTGGCCGGGCTGATGGGCGGCTTTTTGGGTGTGGGGCGCACTCTGCGCCTGCGGGGCTCGGTGTGAGGCGCCTGCTGCTGTCCCTGGTCCTGGGCCTGGCCCTGCTGCCGGGGACGGCTGGCCTGGCTCAGACCCCCTTGCAGGCCCGCCAGGAGCTGCGCGCCAAGCTGGTGGCCCTGCTGGACCAGTGGGAGGCCGCCACCCGGGCCGCCCGCGGCCTGCAGCGGGAGTTGGCCTCCTTGGAGGAGCGCATCGCCGCCGAGCGGAGTCAGGTCAAGGGCCTGCGCGTCCAGGAGGCAGAACTGCGCCAGCAACTGGAGGGGGCCCGCGCCGAGGAAGGGCTTCTGCGCCAGCAATCCCAGGAGCAGCGGCGGCTCTACCACCGGCAACTGCGCCTGATGTACCTGTTGGGCCTGCAGGGCGGCCCCAGCCTGCTGGCCTCGGCCGAGGACTTCGCCCAGTTCTGCCAGCGCTCCCAGGCCCTGAGCGGCCTGCTGGCCGCCCAACGCCAGCGCCTGGCCGACCTCAAGGCGGCCGGCCAGCGCCTGGCCCAGGTGGAGCAACTCCTGAGCCAGCGCAGCGACCAACTGGCCCGTTTGCAGCAACAGGCCGAGTCCGGCCGCCAGCGCCTGGCCTCCCTGCGCAGCCAGCGCCAGGGACTGCTGGGCCGCTTGCAGGCCAAGCGCCTGGCCCTGATCGAGAACATTGGAGCCCTCAAAGAGGCGGAGGTGCGCCTGGCCCGCACCTTCGCCCTGCCCGGCCCGGCCAGCCCGGAGGCGGAGCGTCCCCTGCCCGGAGTGCTGGACGCCCGCGGCCGCCTGACCCCGCCGGTGCAGGGGCGTCTGCTGGCCAGCTACGGACCAGGCCGCCGGGGGGTTACCCTCAAGGCCCACGGCCTGGCGCCGGTGCGCGCGCCCTGGGGCGGGCGGGTGGCCTACGCCGGCCGGCTGGGCGGCTACGGCCAGGTGGTGGTTCTGGACCACGGTCAAGGGGTGCACACGGTGCTGGCCCACCTGGGCAGCATCATCGTGCGGACGGGGCAGGAGCTGAGCCCGGGCGAGGAGGTGGGCAACTTGGACGCGGAAGGCCGCCTGTACCTGGAGGTGCGGCTCAATGCCCGCCCGGTGGATCCCCGGGATTGGCTGCGGCTTGGCTCTTGACCGCTGGGTGCGGAGTGGATAATCTTATTTGTTTTTAAAATCTCATTGATTTGGGAGGCTTTCATGCGTGGCCGCACCCTGCGCCTCACCCTGGTGGTCCTGGCCCTGGCCGGCGTCCTGTCCCTGGTCCTGCCCCAGTTGACCCACCTGCCGGCCCGGGCGGCGGGCGACGATGAATACCGCCGCATGCGCCTGCTCACCGAAGTGCTCCACCAAATTCAGAAAAAGTACGTGGAGGATAAGAAGGCCGACGAATTATTGGTGCAGGCGGTCAAGGGCATGGTCTCCAGCCTGGACCCCCACTCGGCCTATCTAACCCCTCAAGAGTACAAAGAGCTGCAGATCGAGACCAAGGGCCAATTTTCCGGCGTGGGCATCGTCATCACCATGCGCGACGGCATCCTGACCGTGGTTTCGCCCATCGAGGGTACGCCGGCCTATAAGGCCGGGGTGGAGGCGGCCGACCGGATCATCAAGATCAACGGTAAGCTCACCAAGGGCATGACCCTCATGGACGCGGTCAAGGCCATCCGTGGGCCCAAGGGCAGCAAGGTGACCCTGACCATCCTGCGCGAAGGCCTGGGCAAGCTCAAAGACATTGATATCATGCGCGACGTTATTCCCCTGAAGAGCGTGCGCTACTACCGGCTGGAGCCCGGCTACGGCCTGGTCCGCGTGACCAATTTTCAGGAAGACACCACCGAGGACCTGATCAAGGCCCTCAAGGAGTTGCAGAGCCAGAAGCCGCCGCTCAAGGGGCTGATCCTGGACCTGCGCACCAACCCCGGCGGCCTGCTCACCGAGGCGGTGAACGTAGCCGACCTGTTCCTGAAGGAAGGCGTGATCGTCTCCACCAAGGGCCGCGAGCCCGAGCAGGAGATGACCTTCAAGGCCACCCGCCGCACTGTGGCGGGCGACTACCCGCTGATCGTGCTGGTCAACCAGGGCTCGGCCAGCGCCAGCGAGATCGTGGCCGGCGCCTTGCAGGATCACAAGCGGGCGGTGCTCCTAGGTATGCCCACTTTCGGCAAAGGATCGGTGCAGACCATCCTGCCCCTGGAGGACCTGGGGGCCCTGAAACTGACCACCGCGCGCTACTACACCCCCAGCGGCAAGGCCATCCAGGCCAAGGGCATCAAACCCGACGTGGAGGTACCCTGGGTGGAGCCGCCCAAGGCCAAGAAGGTCGCTGATCAATCCCGGCCGCAGTCCCTGCGCGAGAAGGACCTGCCCGGGGCCATGCCGGCCGAGGAGGTCACGGCCCCGGCGGCCGAGCCGGCGGTCAAGGCCAAGCCTCCCAAGGACGGCAAGCCCAACGATATACAGTATCCCAAGGACCGCCTGACCCGCGACAATCAGATGATGCGGGCCCTGGACCTGCTCAAGGCCCTGCAGGTTTTCGCGGGACAGACGCCTCCCAAGGCCCCCGCCGCTAAGTAAGGCCGCGGGCCGTGCCCCGCCGCCCGGGCGCCGCCCGCAAGCGAAAAAAACCGCGGCGCACGAGGCTGTCCTGGCGCCGTTGGTGGCTGACGGCCCTGGTCTTGGCTCTGCTGGGGCTGGGCATCCTCTGGGGTCTGTACGCCCCGGTGGCCCGGCCGCCGGTCTACGAGGAGCCCCTGCCCGCCACGCGCGCCTTGCCCGAGCTGGAGCAGGCCCTGTTCGCGGCTTTGGAGCGGGCCGGGGTGGCGCCGGGGTCGCTTTCGCTCAGCTACCAAGGCGGCCGGCAGGGCGAACTGACCGTGTTCAAGGCCCACCTGGCCGCGGGCCGCAGCCTGGAGGAGGCCGCCCGCCTTATCCGGCGCAGCCTGGAGCGCAGCGGAGCTCAGGTGCAGCGGTTGCCGGCGCGCAGCGGCCTGCTTTTGGAGGCCAGCCTGGGCGGCCGCCCTTCTCTTCGCCTGCGCCTTTTGCCCCCGCGGGCGCTGCCCGCGCCGCCGACGCTGCCTCCCCGGCCCCGCGTGGCCCTGTTGGTGGACGACCTGGGCTATGATCTACAGCAGGTGCGGGCCTTGGCCGCCCTGGGCATACCCCTGACCGTTTCGGTGCTGCCTTTCTCGCCCTACGGCGCGGAGGCGGCCCGTCTGGCCCACGCCAAGGGGCTGCAGGTGATGTTGCACCTGCCCATGGAGCCCCTGGCCTACCCCAAGATGGACCCCGGCCCCGGCGCCTTGCTCAGCAGCATGTCTCCCCAGGAACTGGAGCGCCGCACCCTGGGCGCCCTGGGCAGCGTTCCCCACGCGGTGGGGGTCAACAATCACATGGGCTCCCGCTTCACCCAAGAGGCCGCCCTGCTCCTGCCGGTGCTGGCCACCTTGCAAAGGCGGGGGCTGTTCTTCGTGGACAGCAAGACCACCGCCGCCTCGCAGGGCCTGGCCACGGCCCGCGGCTTGGGCCTGCCCAGCGCCCGGCGGGGCATATTCCTGGACAACCAGGCCACCCTGCCGGCGGTGGAGGAGCAGATCCAGCAGATGATAAAGCTGGCCCGCCAGCGCGGCTCCATCATTGCCATCGCCCACCCCCACCCCTCCACCCTGCAGGCCCTGCAGAAGTGGGCCCCGATCCTGCGCAAAAGTGTCAGGCTGGTGCTGGTCTCGGAACTGGTGCAGCCGCCTCTGGCATTCCGGGTCCGTAGCCCAACCGACAAGTGAGCGCACTGGCGGCCCTCGTTTAGCGCCCCGCGCGGGCGTCAGACTCCACCACGGGGCCGTCAGGAGAGCAGATAGGCCAGCAGCCGCCAGCCGGCCAGGGCCAGGAGGCCGGCCGCCAGGTCATCTGCCAGCACCCCCCAGGCGCCGGGCAGGCGCTGCAGACGGCCCACGGGGAAGGGCTTGAGGATGTCCAATAATCTGAACAAGACCAGGGCCGCCAGTATAGGCCAGCCCAGGCCGTTCAGGCCGTAGAGGGCCGCCAGCATGCCCGCCGCCTCGTCCAGCACGATCTGGCCGGGATCCGGGCTAGGCCCGAAAATCTGCCGGTTCAGGGCCGCCCGGCCCGCCAGGAGGGTCAGGCCGCAGACCAGGAGCAGCAGGACCAGGTAGGGCCAGCCGACCAAGGGCCCACCCCCGGCCGCCAGCCAGGCCGCGGCCAGGCCGGCCACCAGCAGCGAGGCGTAGGTGCCCCGAGGGCCGGGCAACAGGCCCACCCCCAGGCTCAGCAGCCATTTCAGAAGCACCCGCATGGGCTCTCCCCAGCCTCAGCCCGGCCGGCAGCGGCGCAAAAAAGACCCGGCGGACCGTGGGGCCGGCCGGGTCTGAAGGCACGGATGGCTTAGCGGTGGACGCAAGATGCAATTCACGCCGGGGCGGCCCCTAAGACCGCCCCGGACGAAGCGGCGCGCCCGCCAAAAACCGCCTATTTCTTCTTAGGCTGCGGGACCAGGCGCCAAGCCTTTGAACGGCCGCGGGGGCGCTCCAGAGTAAAGACCTCGCCACCCTTGACACTGGTGAACTCGGCGAAGTTGGTGATGGTCAGGCGGCCGGTCTTGGTGACCTTGTAGCCCACCGGCTTGGCGGCCTGCTTCTTGCGCGGCGCCTGCTTGATGTCGCCAGCCTCAACCATGGCCTGCTTGAGCTGCTGGGCGAACTCCACCGCGGTCATTTCGCGGGCGCTGCCCTTCCGGTCCTTGGTGGTGAATTTGGCGCGTATCTCTTGCTCGGAGACCCCTTGTTTGACCAACTTTAACATTTTACTGCGGTCATCTTTCCCCCACCGGGAGGACCTAGCCATAAGTTTCTCTCCTTCTTGAGTTTAAGTCCCGGCTAAACATTTCCTCTTTGCTGAATATTTATACAAGCAACTATTGCACCGTGTCAAGCCTTTAACATAAGAAATGTTTTTTGAGGAGCACTTTTTTATAGCCCCTTCATTTTAACCATCTCAGGAAAATGTATATACCATTTTTGTCCGCAACCCATCTGGCGGTAAAGGGCATAAACAGCGCTTGGGCCAAACGATAAAAAAGATAGCCAGGCGAAATTAAGATTAGGCCCTTGACTAGTTGGGAGTATGTTGAAGTACCCTAACTAGCTGTATGGGCATGAAAAACAAGTATGTGCTCCGTGCAAGGATTTCGGAAGCCAAG
>QZKP01000030.1 GCA_003605055.1 Desulfarculus sp. | reverse complement strand
CAGGCTCGGCCTCCGCCGGGGCCTCGGCCGCGGGCGCCGGCTCCGCCTCGGGCTCCGCCTGGGCCGGAGTCCCAGCCGCGGGCGGAACGGCGGCGGCGGCCTCCAGCGCCGGCTCCGCCGTCGGGGGCTCGGCCGCCGCGGGTTCGGCCTGGGCCTCAGCGGCCTCCTCGATGACCTCTTCGACGGCCTCCTCGCCGGCTTCGGCCTCGACCTCTTCCTCGGCCCCGGCCTCCACCTCTTCCTCGGCCCCGGCCTCCACCTTCTTGCGGCGCCGGCGGATCACCCGGGTGGTGACCCGTTTCTCTTCCACCACCTCGCTGCGTTCGGCCTTGAACTTCTCGCGCACCGCCTGCACCTCCTCGGGGCTGAGGGTGCTCATGTGGTTGCGCACGTCAAAGTTCAACTCGATGAGCTGGCGGATCAGGTCGCGGTTCTCTATCTTCAGTTCTTTGGCCAGCTCATATACCCGCATCTTGGCCATCAAATTCTCCTCGGTTCCATCCACTTTGCCTGCCCTGGTCCCTGAACCGGCAGGTCATAACCGGTCGCCGGCTCCCTGCCTGCGCGAAAAATCAGCCCTGCTCTTCTTCCTCCGGGGGCGCCGGCTCCGCGGGCGGCTGGGACTGGGCAGCCTCGTCCGGCTCCGTCTCCGCCGCCTCGGCGGCCGCGGCCGCCGGCTCGGCCTTGGCCGGCTCTTCGGCCGCCTGAGAGGCCAGCTCCGCCCAGGCCTCCTGCGCGGCGCTCAGGGCCGAGGAGGTGCCGGCGGCGGCCTCCTGGGCCGCGGCCACGGCCTCCCGCTGGGGGGCCTCGGCCAGGTAGCGCCGGGCGTCGGCGATGAGCGCCTCCGCCCGCTGTTCGTCTATGCCCGGCAGGGCGGCCAGGTCGGCCACCTCGGCCTCTGCCAGGGCCTCGGCCGAGCCGTAGCCGGCCTGGAACAGGGTGTCGGCCCCCACGTCGGAGACTCCCACCACGTCCAGCAGGGAGCGATAGCCGTCGCGCAGGTTTTCGCCGTAGCGGGTCTCGCTCTTGACGTCTATCTTCCAGCCGGTGAGCTTGCTGGCCAGGCGCACGTTCTGGCCGCGGCGACCGATGGCCAAGGAGAGCATCTCGTCGGCGACGATGACCTCCATGGTTTGGTTGGCCTCGTCCACCACCACCCGGCTGATCTCGGCCGGGGCCAGGGCGTTGACCACGTAGCGGGCCGGGTCCGGGTCCCAGGCGATGATGTCTATCTTCTCGCCCCTGAGCTCCTGCACCACCGCCTGCACCCGGCTGCCCTTCATGCCCACGCAGGCGCCCACCGGGTCCACGTCGCGGTCGTTGGAGGCCACGCCCAGCTTGGTGCGGCTGCCGGCCTCGCGGGCCACGCCCTCGATGGTGACGATGCCTTCGGCGATCTCGGGCACCTCCAATTCGAACAGGGCCTCGATGAACCCGGGGTGGGTGCGCGAGAGCACGATCTGGGGGCCGCGGGAGATGCGCTTGACGTCCAGCACATAGGCCCGGACGCGGTCGCCGGGGCGGTAGCCCTCCCGGGGCACCTGTTCCCGAGGCGGCACCACCGCCTCGGTGCGGCCCAAGTTGACGATGATGGAGCCCTTGTCAAAGCGCTGCACGATGCCGTTGATGATCTCGCCCTTGCGGTCCTTGAAGTCCTCGAAGATGATGTCGCGCTCGGCGTCCTTCATGCGCTGGATGATCACCTGCTTGGCGCTCTGGGCGGCGATGCGGCCGAAGTCGCCGGTGTCCACCTTGACTCCCAGCTCGTCGCCCACCTCGCAGTCCGGGTCCAGCTTGCGGCCCTGGGTCAGGGAGATCTGCATCTCCGGGTCCTCGACCTGCTCCACCACCTCTTTGAACTCGAAGACCTCCACCTCACCAGCTTCGTCGTTGTAGGCCACGTCCACTTCGACCTTGGAGCCCAGCTTCCGCCGGGCGGCCGAACGCATGGCCTCCTCCAGGGTGTTGATGAGGATCTCCCGGTCCAGGCCCTTTTCGCGGGCCACCTGGTCGATCATTCGCTTAAGTTCGCTCATGCAAAGCTCCTCGACAAGAAGCCGACTGGCCGCCGCCAGGGCGGCCGCCTAAAAACTTACCTCCAGGCGGGCCTTGGCCACCCGGGCCAGGGGCACGGCCCTCACCTTGCCCTCCACCTCGATCAGCACGTCCTGGCCCATGCGGCCCTTGAGCACCCCCTTGAGGGTCTGGCTGCCGCCCGCTTCGTCGCTGACCACCAGGCGGGCCTGGCGGCCGGCGAAGAGGTCGAACTCCCGCGGGTCCTTTAGCCGGCGGTCCAGGCCGGGCGAGCTGACCTCCAGGTTGTAGGGGACCGCGATCAGGTCCTCCACGTCCAGCAGGTCCCCCACTTGGCGGCTCACCGCCGTGCACTCGTCCAGGGTCACCCCACCCTGGGGGCGGTCCACACACAGCCTGAGCACCTGGCCGCCGGTCTCGCGGCGCCAGAGCAGCTCCACCAGCATCAGCCCCTCGGAGCGCACCACCGGCTCCAGCAGGGCCCGCAGGCGCTCCACCAGCTCCGGCTCGTTCTTGACCACCTGTGCGTCCAACGACACTCGATCCCCTGGGCCCGCCAGGCAGCACAAACCGCGGACCCCGTTGGGGGCCGTGGACCGTTCTAATCTGTCCGCGCATCACGGTGGCCCGGAAAAGCCGGCCAGATCGGATCGGGTCCACTAATCGAAGCAAGCTTTCCACCGCCGGGGGACGGCGGCGGCAAGCCCCCTCAAAAAGGGACACTCCGGCTTGCGGGCGCGCGGACCAGCCGCAGCCCCCCAGCCGGTTGGTGTTCGGCCAGGTCAAGCATGGAGCGGGCAACGGGGATCGAACCCGCGACTCCGAGCTTGGGAAGCTCGTACTCTACCAGCTGAGTTATGCCCGCTCAAGTCCGGGGAGGGCCTGCGGCCGGGCGCAGCCCCGCCGCTATAAGCACTACCCTCTCCTGACTAAATGCCGGCTCCCTAGGGAGCCGTTGGGCATATTATATGGTAAAAAATTCCCGGTGCAACCGCTAATTACCGATCCAGCCGGGCGTTGCTTTTTGCCTCCGGCCCTGTTATGCAGTAGGGCAAACTTTTTTTCGCGGAGATGAATCATGGGCGCTGCCGCTGAACTTCCCGCTGCCGAGGCCTGCCTGGACCGTCTGCTGAGCCAAGTCATAGCAGAGGGCCTCTGCGTGGCCTGCGGGGCCTGCCTGGGCCTCTGCCCCCACCTGATCTTCCTGGACGGCCGGGTGGCCGCGCCCGACGCCTGCGGCCTGAGCGAGGGCCGCTGCATCGACCTCTGCCCCCTGGACCCGGCCCCGGAGCCGGCCGCGCGGCGCCAGAGGCTGCACCAGGCCCTGGGCAGCAGCTACCTGCCGCCCATCGGGCCGGTGCAGCAGGCCTGGCAGGGCCGGGCCCCGGCCGCGGACCTGCAGGGCAAGGCGCAGTACGGCGGCGTGGTCAGCGAACTGCTCTCTTTGGCCTTGGAGGAAGGGCTGGTGGGCGAGGCGGTGGTCACCGTGGCCGGCCAGCGCGGCGCGCCTCAGGGGGCCCGGGCCCGTAACCGGCAGGAGGTGCTGGCCGCGGCCGGCTCCATCTATGCCGGCGGCGGGGCCCTGGGCGAGCTGAACCGGGCCCTGGCCGAACCCACGGACCACCCCCTGGCCGTGGTGGGCCTGCCCTGCCAGGTGCTGGCCGCGGCCAACATGAAGGCCCACCCCCGCTACCCGGCCGCGGCCCAGCGCCTGGGCCTGGTCGTCGGCCTGTTCTGCACCATGAACCTGCCGGCCCGGGCCCTGCGCGGCCTGCTCAAGGAAGAAGGCGTGCAGGGGCCGGTGCTCAAGAGCGACTTTCCGCCTCCGCCGGCCGGCGTCTTCCAGGTCTGGACCCAGGCCGGCTTGCGCGAGCTGCCCATCGCCAAGCTGCGCGACATCCGCTTCCCCGGCTGCGCCTTTTGCCCGGACCTGACCGCCGAGCTGGCCGACCTGTCCGTGGGGGCCTGCGAGGGCCGGCCGGGTTTGAACACCATTCTGGTGCGCACCCCGGCCGGGGCCGCCTTGATTGAGCGCGCGCGGGAGCGAGGCCGCCTGGAGCTGGAGCCGGCGGCCGCGGAGTCGATGGCCCACCTCAAGCAGGCGGCGGAGAACAAGCGGGCCCGGGCCGCCCAGGCCCGCACGGAGAGACAGCATGGCTGACCTGACCAAGCTAACCCCCGGCCAGCGCACCCTGTTGCAGGGCAACGAGGCCATCGCCCGCGGGGCCCTGGAGGCGGGCGTGAGCCTGGCCGCGGCCTATCCCGGCAACCCCAGCAGCGAGATCCTGGAGTCCCTGGCCGACTCGGCGGCCTCGGCCGGCATCTACGTGGAGTGGTCGGCCAACGAGAAAGTGGCCCTGGAGGCCGCGGCCGGCGCCTCCTTCACCGGCCTGCGCGCCATGGCCTCCATGAAGCAGAACGGGGTCAACGTCTGCCAGGACTTCATCTGCAACCTGACCATCAGCGGCACCAAGGGCGGCATCGTCCTGGTCACCGCCGACGACCCCGGCTCCATATCCTCCACCAACGAGCAGGACGCCCGCTTCATCGCCAAGCTGGCCGAGCTGCCCCTGCTGGAGCCCTCCACGCCGGCCGAGTGCCTGGCCATGATGCGCTTCGCCTTCGAGTTGAGCGAGCAGATCGGCAACCTGGTGGTGCTGCGCTCCATCAGCCGCCTGAGCCACACCCGGGCCGGCGTGACTCCCGGCCCCCTGCCCGCCTCGCGGCCCCGGCCCTACTGGGACCCCAAGGTGGCCTGGCACACCCTGCCCACCGTGCCCCGCCACCGGGTGATGCTGGAGAAGCTGGCCCAGGCCGGACGCATCATGTCCGCGGCCGGCTTCAATGCCTACCGCGGCCCGGAGCGGCCGGAGCTCTTAGTCATCGCCTCGGCCAGCAGCGCCCTGTACGCGGGCGAGGCCCGGGACCGCCTGGGCGTGGCTAGCCGGGTGGGGCTGCTCAAGCTGGGCTGCACCTGGCCCCTGGACGAGGCGCTGCTGCTCAAGCACCTGGCCTCCACCGAGCAGATACTCTTCGCCGAGGAGGTGGACCCCTTCATCGAGGACGGGGTCAAGGCCCTCTACGCCCAGCACGCCCCGGAGCTGGGAGTCAAGCGCTTCTTCGGCGCGGCCACCGGCCACACCCCGCCGGTGGGCGAGCTGAGCCCGGACGTGCTGGCCTCGGCCCTGGGCCAGATCCTGGGCCGCGAGCCGGCCACCGTGGACCCGGCCTATTTGGAGCGGGTGGCAGAGCGGGTGGCGGCCCTGGTGCCGCCGCGGGAGTTCGGCTTCTGCCCCGGCTGCCCGCACCGGGCCAGCTTCTGGGCCATGAAGCAGGTGCTGGCCGTGGACGGCCGCGACGGCCTGGTCAGCGGCGACATCGGCTGCTACTCCCTGGCCATGCTGCCCACCGGCTTCAAGCGGGCCAACGCGGTGCACTGCATGGGCTCGGGCCCGGGGGTGGCCGGCGGCCTGGGCCAGTTGCGCGGCCAGGGATTCACGCAGCCGGTGATCACCACCGTGGGCGACAGCACCTTCTTCCACGCCGCCCTGCCGGCCATCATCAACGCCCGCTGGAACCGCTCGGACTTCGTGCTGGTGGTGCTGGACAACTCGGCCACGGCCATGACCGGCTTCCAGCCCCACCCCGGCACCGGCCAGACCGCCACCGGCCGCGAGGGCACCCAGCTTGACCCGGAGACGGTGCTCAAGGCCCTGGGCGTGCCCTGTCAGGTGGTGGACCCTTACGATATGCAGGCCACCCAGCAGGCCCTCTACGACGCGGTGCAGGCCAGCGGCGGGGTGCGCGCCCTGATTCTGCGGCGGGTCTGCGCCCTGGTGCAGAACAAGCGCGGCGGCCACCCTTACACTATGAGCGTGGACCAGGACAAGTGCCGCGGCCAGGACTGCGGCTGCCACCGCTTCTGCTCCCGCGTGTTCCGCTGCCCGGGCCTGTTCTTTGACGAGGCCGCGGGCAAGGCAATGATAGACCCGGTGGTCTGCGTGGGCTGCGGGGTATGCACCCAGATCTGCCCGGCCGGCGCCATCCAGGCCGAGCCCAGAAAGGAGGCCGCGGCATGAAGGCTCTCGATCAAGAGCCCCTGGACCTGATCGTCACCGGCGTGGGCGGCCAGGGCAACGTGCTGGCCAGCCAGGTGCTGGGCCGGGCCCTGTTGGCCGCGGGCTATCAGGTGACCGTGGGCGAGACCTACGGCCTGTCCCAGCGGGGCGGGCCGGTGATGAGCATGGTGCGGGTGACCCAGGAGAAGGTCATGGGCCCGGTCATCCCGGCCCACAGCGCCGCGGCCCTGGTGAGCCTGGAGCCCCTGGAGGCCCTGCGCGTGCTGGGCACCTACGGCCACCCGGGCGTGGTGGTGTTGACCAACGACCGGCCCCTGCTGCCGCTGAACGTCATCGCCGGCGCGGACCGCTACCCGGAGCTGGCCGAGCTAAAGCAGGCGCTCAGCGAGAACTGCGCCAAGTTGTACTGGCTGCCGGCCACCGAGACGGCCCTCACCCTGGGCAACCCCATCCTGGCCAACGTGATCATGCTGGGGGCCCTGGGGGCCACGGGGCTACTGCCCATCGGCGCGGGGGAGATGGAGGCGGCCCTGGGCGCCATGTTCCCGGAGTCCAAGATGGGCGTGAACCGCCGGGCCCTGGCCAAGGGCGCGGAGCTGGCGGCGGCGGCCTAGAGCTACGACCCCGCCATAAATAAGGCGGCCCCGATGGGGCCGCCTTTTTTTACGGCGCCAGTGGTGGCTTCTCTACTTGCGCTTCACGTTCTGCTTTATGTAGTCCACGATCTTGCTGGTGGCCGTGCCCGGGCCGAAGATGTCGGCCACGCCGGCCTGTTTCATGGCCGGCACGTCGCTCTCGGGTATCACCCCACCGCCCAGCACCAGCACGTCCTCCAGGCCCTTTCCCCGGACCAGCTTCATCACCTCCGGGAACAGGTAGTCGTGGGCGCCGGAGAGGATGGAGAGCGCGATGACGTCCACGTCCTCCTGCATGGCGGTGTTGACGATCTGCTCGGGCGTCTGCCTTAAGCCCGTGTAGATCACCTCCATGCCCGCGTCGCGCAGGGCCGCGGCGATGACCTTCACCCCCCGGTCGTGGCCGTCCAGGCCGGGCTTGGCCGCCAGAACTCTTATCTTGCGCATGGCAACTCTCCTAGATGGTCGTGGGGGCGTGGTATTCGCCGAAGACCCCGCGCAGAGTGTCGCAGATCTCGCCCAGGGTGGCGTAGGCCTTGACGCAGGCCAGGAAGTGGGGCATCAGGTTGTCGGTGCCCTGGGCCGCGGCCTTGAGGGCGGCCAGGCCCGCCTGCACGGCCCGGTTGTCGCGGCCGGCGCGCAGCTTCTTGAGCGCCTCCACCTGCTCCAGGCGCACCTTGGGGTCCACGCGCAGGATGTCCTTGGGCGGCGGCTCCTGGGTGAGGAACTGGTTCACGCCCACCACCACCCGCCGGCCGCTCTCCACGGCCTTCTGGTACTCGTAGGCCGCCTCCTGTATCTCGCGCTGGATGAAGCCCTGCTCCACCGCCTCCACCGCGCCGCCCATCTGGTCTATGCGCGCGATGTAGTCGTCGGCCAGGCGCTCGATCTCGTCGGTGAGCTGCTCGATGTAGTAGGCCCCGGCCAAGGGGTCCACGGTGTCGGTGACGCCGGTTTCGTAGCCGATGATCTGCTGGCTGCGCAGGGCGATGGTCACCGCCTCCTGGGTGGGCAGGGCCAGGGCCTCGTCCATGGAGTTGGTGTGCAGGCTCTGGGTGCCGCCCAGCACCGCGCTCATGGCCTGGAAGGCCACCCGCACGATGTTGTTCTTGGGCTGCTGGGCGGTGAGGCTGCAACCGGCGGTCTGGGTGTGGAAGCGCACCATCAGGCTCTTAGGGTCCAGGGCCCCGAAGCGCTCGCGCATGATGCGCGCCCACAGCCGTCGGGCGGCGCGGTACTTGGCCACCTCCTCCAAAAAGTCGCTGTGGGCGTTGAAGAAGAAGCTCAGGCGCGGGCCGAAGTCATCCACCTTGAGCCCGGCGTTGATGGCCGCCTGCACGTAGGCCATGCCATTGGCCAGGGTGAAGGCCACCTCCTGCACGGCCGTGGAGCCCGCCTCGCGGATGTGGTAGCCGCTGATGCTGATGGTGTTCCACTGGGGCACCTCGGCCGCGCAGTAGGCGAAGATGTTGGTGATGATGCGCATGGAGGGCTTGGGCGGAAAGATGTAGGTGCCCCGGCTGGAGTACTCCTTGAGGATGTCGTTCTGGATGGTGCCGCGCAGGGCGTCGGCCTTGACGCCCTGGCCCTCGGCCACGGCGATGTACATGGCCAGCAGGATGCCGGCCGGCGCGTTGATGGTCATGGAGGTGGAGACCTTGGCCAGGGGGATGCCCGCGAACAGGGTCTCCATGTCCTTTAGCGAGCTGATGGACACGCCCACCTTGCCCACCTCGCCCTGGGCCAGTTGGTGGTCGGCGTCGTAGCCGATCTGGGTGGGCAGGTCAAAGGCCACCGACAGGCCGGTCTGGCCCTGCTCCAGGAGATAGCGGTAGCGCCGGTTGCTCTCGGCGGCGGTGGCAAATCCCGCGTACTGGCGCATGGTCCACAGCCGGCCGCGGTACATGGTGGGCTGCACGCCGCGGGTGTAGGGGAACTCGCCGGGCAGGCCCAGGTTGTCCGCGTAGGCCTGGTCGGGCTCGGCCGGCAGGTAAAGCCGCTCCACGGGCAGGCCGCTGATGGTCGTGAACTGCTTTTTGCGCTCCGGGTGCTTGGCCAGGGACTTGTCCAGGCGGGCCTGCCAGGAGGCGAGTTGCTCGGCGAAGCTGCTCATGGGCTCTTCCTCTACAGCGGCACGTTGCCGTGGCGGCGCACGGGCCGGAAGGTGCGCTTGTTCTTCAGGGCCTCCAGGGCCCGGATCAGCTTGCCCCGGGTCTGGCTGGGCAGGATGATCTCGTCAATGTAGCCCAGCTCGGCGGCCCGGTAGGGGCTGGCGAACTTGGCCCGGTACTCGCTGACCAGCTCCTGGTAGGTGGCGGCCTTGTCCGCGGCTTTGTCCAGCTCCTTGCGGAAGACGATGTTCACCGCGCCCTCGGGGCCCATCACCGCGATCTCGGCGGTGGGGTAGGCGAAGTTGATGTCCGCGCCGTGGTGCTTGGAGCCCATCACGTCGTAGGCGCCGCCGTAGGCCTTGCGGGTGATCAGGGTGATCAGGGGCACCGTGGCCTCGCAGTAGGCGTAGATCACCTTGGAGCCGTGGCAGATGATGCCGCCGTACTCCTGCTGGATGCCGGGCAGGAAGCCGGGCACGTCCACGAAGGTCACCACCGGGATGTTGAAGGCATCGCAGAAGCGCACGAAGCGGGCGCACTTGCGCGAGGCGTCTATGTCCAGGCAGCCGGCCAGGTGCATGGGGTTGTTGGCCACGATACCCACCACCATGCCGCCCAGGCGGGCGAAGGCGGTGATCATATTCTTGCCCCAGCCCTTGGACACCTCGAAGAAGCTGTCGGCGTCCACCACGGTCTTGATCAGCTTCTTCATGTTGTAGGGGGTCTTGGGGTTGTCGGGGATGAAATCGTCCAGCTCCGGGGCGGTGCGGCTGGCCGGGTCGCCCACGTGCTTGTCCGGCGGCTTCTCCTCCCAGTTGCTGGGCAGGTAGGAGAGCAGGGTGCGGATCATCTCCAGGCACTCTTCGTCGTTGGCGGCCATGAACTGGGCCACCCCGCTCTTGTTGTTGTGCACCTTGGCCCCGCCCAGGGTTTCGGAGGTCACCTCCTCGCCGGTGACGGTCTTTATCACCGCCGGGCCGGTGATGTGCATGTAGGAGGTCTGGTCCACCATGAAGATGAAGTCGGTGATGGCCGGGCTGTACACCGCCCCGCCGGCGCAGGGGCCCAGGATGGCGCTGATCTGGGGCACCACCCCGCTGGAGAGCACGTTGCGCCTGAATATCTCGCCGTAGGAGCCCAGGGAGACCACGCCCTCCTGGATGCGGGCCCCGCCCGAGTCGTTGAGTCCGATGATGGGGGCGCCGGCCTTGACCGCCAGGTCCATCACCTTGACCACCTTCTCGCCGAAGGTCCCGGACAACGAGCCGCCGAAGACGGTGAAGTCCTGGCTGAAGACGAACACCTGGCGGCCGTTGATGCGGCCGTGGCCGGTGACCACGCCGTCGCCGGGGATCTTCTGCCGCTCCATTCCGAAGTCGGTGCAGCGGTGCACCACGAAGCGGTCGAACTCCTCGAAGGTGTCCTTGTCCAGCAGGGCCTGCACGCGCTCGCGGGCGGTCATCTTGCCCTTGGCGTGCTGGGCCTCTATGCGCTCCGGGCCGCCGCCCAGTTGGGCCTGCCCGTCGCGCCGTTTCAGGTCCTCTATCTTCTCCCTGGTAGTGACGGGAACGCCTGCCATGACCTAAACCTCCTGGAGTCTGACTTTCAGCCGGGGGATCAGCGGCCGCCGGTCTCTGCGCCAGGACAAAAAGATGCGGGCTGCAAAGCCCGGACCGGGGTCCAGTCTCCGGCAGCCCGCAGCTGCGCTACTTGGCGGGGCCTGGACCCCGATCAGTTCAGGACAACCAGCACTTGTTCGGCCTCTACCGTCTGGCCGGCTTCTACCTTGACCTCGGCCACCGTGCCGTCTTCTTCGGACAGTATGGGCATCTCCATCTTCATGGCCTCCAGCACGGCCACCTCATCGTCCTCGGCTATGCTGTCACCAACCTTCACCGAGACCTTGATGACCTTGCCGCCCATGGGTGCTTTAATCTCTGCCAAGGCTCAACCTCCTAATTTAGCCGCGGCCCGGCCAGGGCCGCGGTCTGAAATCACACCATTTACCCAAAGGTCCCCGCAGGATATTACGGAGCCGTAATTCTTGTCAAGTTTTTAGGCCTTGCCGGCCTCGCGCGCGGCCGGGACCAACTCCCCGCGGGCCTCCTCGTCCTCCAGCTTGGCCAGGTCCTCGAAGCGGATGTCCGCGCCCAGCACGGCCACCATGTTGTCGTGGTCGTCGCGCACCGGGCCGCTGACCGTGATGCACAGGGCGCCGGTGATCTTGCTGGTGTAAAACTCGCTCACGTGCACCTTGCCGTCCTTCAGGGGCTTGGTGAACCAGTCGCGGTCGCTGAAGTCGGTGTCCAGCATGGCCCGGGAATACTTGGCCCGGTCCACGATGTTGGTGATGTTCTTGGTGATCTTGTAGCCCTGCGGGTTGACCACGTACAAGAACTGGATAAAGGGGTTCTTGTCCAGGAACTCCTGCAGCACCGGCTCGATCACCGCCGGGGCCATGGTCTTGAGCTCGCGGCGGTCTATGACCTCGCGGCCCAGCTCCAGGGCCCAGCGGCGGGCGCGCTCCTTGAGGCGGTCGAACTCGCTCAGGAACAGCTCGGGCAGGTGCTTGCGGGCCACCACCTCCAGCTCCGAATTGCCGATGGTGGTCAGGCGTCCGTCCTCGTACTGCTCATTCACCCACTTGGATATCTTGACGATGCCCGGGTGGCGCTTGTCCACCGCCTTGTCCCCGGTCAGCTTGAGCCGCTGGTTCACCCAATGGGCGATGGCCGCGGCCCCGCTCTTGTCGTTGATGGCTATGGTGTAGGGACGGCCCAATATCTTTTCGGTGTCGAAGATATTGTATATCTCCGGGTTCTTGATCAGGCCGTCGGCGTGGATGCCGGCGCTGGTGGAGTTGAAGTCGCGTCCCACGAAGGGCGCGGTGGGCGGGATGCGGTAGCCGATCTCCTTCTCGAAATACTCGGCGATCTCGGTGATGACCGTGGTGTCTATGCCGTCGCTCTTGCCCCGCAGGGCGATGTACTCGATGACCAGGGCCTCCAGGGGCGTGTTGCCGGTGCGTTCGCCGAAGCCCAGCAGGGTGCCGTTGGCCGCCGCGCAGCCATAGAGCCAGGCGGTAGAGGCGTTGATCAGCACCTTGTAGAAATCGTTGTGCCCGTGCCACTCCATAAGCTTGCCCGGGCAGGCCGCGTCCTCGATCATGGCCCGCACCAGTTTGGGCACGCTGCGGGGCAGGGCCGCGCCGGGGTAGGTGACCCCATAGCCCATGGTGTCGCAGAGCCGAATCTTGATGGGGATGCCCGACTCCTCCCTGAGCTTGGCCAGCTCCAGGGCAAAGGGCACCACGAAGCCGTAGATGTCCGCCCGGGTCAGGTCCTCGAAGTGGCAGCGGGGGATCAGGCCCAGGTTCAGGGCGTCCTTGACCACGCCCAGGTAGTGGTCCAGAGCCTTGCGCCGGGACAGATTCATTTTATGGTAAAGGTGGTAGTCGCTCACCGAGGTCAGGATGCCGGTCTCCTTGAGCCCCATCTGCTTGACCGTATCCAGCTCCTTCTTGTTGGCCCGCACCCAGCCGGTGACCTCCGGGAAGCGGCGCCCCAGGGCCAGGCAGCCCTCCACCGCCTCGCGGTCGCGGGCGCTGTAGAGGAAAAACTCGCACTGGTGGATGATGCCCTTGGGGCCGGAGAGCTTGTGCAGCAGGTTATACAGGTCCACGATTTGCTTGGCTTTGTAGGGCGGCCGCGCCTGTTGCCCGTCGCGGAAGGTGGTGTCGGTGATCTGCATCTGCTCCGGCGGGTCCAGCGGCTGCACCTTATGGTCGAAATCGATGCGGCACACCTCGTCATAGGGGAACAGACCCCGGTAGAGCTGGGGTTCGCCGGGCTCCATCAGGCCCACGAAATGAGGCGCATGCCGGTGTTCCAGCAGTCTGCGGCGCGGGTTCCAAGTGGCCATGGCATTTCTCTCTTGAGGTTGTGCCGGTAAGACTAACGGCGGATAGGAAAAAAACAACCTGGTGCGCGCATAAAATTACAGAAGGGGACACCCAGCAGGGTGCCCCCTTCCGTTAGCAATGTTTATTGCGGAACCGGACCGCTTTTCAGCATAGCCCGGCCCGGGTTATGTCTGGCCCTACTACTTCGGCGGGCAGTAGCGCTTGGCCCCTGCGGGCGGCTTGTACTTGGGGAACTTCTTGGAGCACTTGCGCGCCGCGGCTTTGTCCGCGTCAGACACATTGCGCGGAACCTGCAAGACCAAACCCACCTTCAGCTTGTTGGGGTTCTTGATCTTGTCCTTGTTGGCGTTCCACAGCAGACACCACAGCCAAGGATCGTTGTAGATCTGCGGCTTAGCCGAAATGCTCCACAGATCGTCGCACTTTTCGACGGTGTATGTGGTGGGCAGCATCGGCGCCGGGGCGGGCTTCTCGGTGACGGGCTTGGGAGCCGCGCCTTCCCATTTCTTCACGACCGGAGCGGGCGGGGCCTTGGGGGCCGCCTTCTCCACCCCGCACACGGACGCGCAACCGCCAAGCAGGCCTAGCGCCATCACAACCGCCATCCAGGGGAGCAACATCTTCAGCCTCTTCATCCCAAAACCTCCTTCCCAATTCTTGCCCTTCAAGAAATGGGTGTTAAACAGACGGAAAGGTGGCCTTCGCCCCGATCGTCCACAAGGCTTAACTACCTCAGAAGGTACCACCTTTCTCTGTACTTTTTGCCATTTTAGAGCCGGCCCCCCGAAGAAGTCAACAAGTTCTGCCTAATGAAAGACAACGTTCATTTGTTTTTTACATCCACGCTCAGGCCCAACTCCAATAACTGGGCCCGGTCCACCCCGGCCGGCGCGCCGGTGAGGGGGCAGGACGCCTTCTGGGTCTTGGGGAAGGCGATCATCTCCCGGATGGAGGGCTGCCCGGCCAGGATGGCCACCAGGCGGTCGAAGCCCAGGGCCAAGCCGCCGTGGGGCGGGGCCCCGTAGGTGAGGGCCTCTAGCAGAAAGCCGAACTTTTCCTGGGCCTCATGCTCAGGCATATCCAGGGCTTGGAATACACGGGCCTGCAAATCCGGGCGGTGGATGCGGATCGAGCCGCCGCCGATCTCGCTGCCGTTGAGCACCAGGTCATAGGCCCGGGCCTTGACCCGACCGGGGTCGCTGGTCAAGAGATCCAGGTCCTGGGCCCGGGGGGAGGTGAAGGGATGATGCATGGCCACCCAGCGCTTTTCCTCGGGGCTGTACTCCATCAGGGGGAAGTCCGTAACCCAGCAGAAGGCCAGCACCTGGGGGTCGGCCAGGCCGAAGCGCCGGGCCAACTCCAGGCGCAGGCGGCCCAGGGACTCGTGCACCACCGCCGGCGTGTCGGCCCCGAAGAAGAGTATGTCCCCTTCCCCGGCCTGCAGCCGCTCATTAACGGCCCCCTGCAGTTCAACGCTGAAGAACTTAGCGATGGGCGACTGCCAGGCGCCGTTTTCCTTGATCTTCACCCAGGCCAGGCCCTTGGCCCCGAAGTCGGCCACGAAGCTGGTCAGATCCTCCAGGTCCTTGCGCGACAGGCCGGCCATGCCCTTGCCGTTGAGGGCCTTGACCATGCGGCCCTGGGCCACGGCCTGGGCGAACAGCTTAAGCTCGGCCCGGCCCACCAACTCGCCCACGTCCACCAGCTCCAGGCCGAAGCGCACGTCCGGGGCATCCAGGCCATAGCGTCCCACGGCCTGGTCGTAGGTGAGCCGCGGCAGGGGCAGCGCCAGCTCCCGGCCGGTGGCGGCCCGCACCACCGCGGCCACCAGGCCCTCGGTCAGGGCCATCACGTCGTCTTCGCACACGAAGCTCATCTCCAGGTCCACCTGGGTGAACTCCGGCTGGCGGTCGGCGCGCAGGTCCTCGTCCCGGAAGCAGCGCACAATCTGGTAGTAGCGCTCCACGCCGCCCATCATCAGGAGCTGCTTGAAAAGCTGAGGCGACTGGGGCAGGGCGAAGAAGCGGCCGGGACTCACCCGGCTGGGCACCAGATAATCCCGGGCGCCCTCGGGGGTGGAGCGGGTCAGGAAGGGCGTCTCCACCTCCAGGAAGCCCTGCTGGTTCAGGTAATCGCGGGTGGCGGCCGCGGCCCGGTGCCTGAAGAGCAGGTTGGCGAACATCTCCGGCCGCCTGAGGTCCAGATAGCGGTACTGCAGGCGGATGTTCTCGTTGACCTCGATCCACTCCTCCAGCAGGAACGGCGGGGTCTGGCTGGGGTTCAGGATCTCGAACTGATCCACATAGACCTCGATCTGGCCGGTGGTCAGGTTGGGATTGGCCATGCCCTGGGGCCGCTGGCGCACCGTGCCCCTGATGGCCAGGCAGAACTCGCTTCTTATGCCGTGGGCCTCGCTATGGGCGCCCTGGTCCACCTCGGGGTTGAACACCACCTGGGTGAGGCCCTCCCGGTCGCGCAGGTCCACGAAGATCAGCCCGCCGTGGTCCCGGCGGCGCTGGGCCCAGCCCATGAGCACCACCTGCTGGCCCGCCTGCTCGCTGGTGAGCTGGCCGCAGGAGTGGGTGCGCTTGAGGTCGTAGATGAATCGCTGGGGCACGGGAAGTCCTTCTCAGCCTGTTTTGATCTTCGCGCAGATCGCATCGACGAAATCATCAATAATGCCGGCAAGAACCTTGTTGTCCATCTCAGGCCCTTCAAGGTTTTTGAAGAAGTCGCCTACTCTCCCCATGGCAACTTCGAATTGCCTGCCTTGGCTCATCTGTTTTAATTGAGCCTGGCTGGAGCTTAATTCCTCGCCGCCCAGGAAAAGAACCCAGCGGGCCCCATCCTTGTTCGCCCTTCGGAGCTGGGCTTTGAGGCTCTTATCCTCATTGCTCATCTCCACCCGCATATGGCGCCGCTTGCGCAGCTCCTGGCACAGGTAAAAGGCCAACCGGCGGGGCGCCTCACCCAGGGAGACGATGAACAGCTCCGGCCCCTGCCGCCACTCCGGCCGCTCCGGCACCAGCAGGGCCAGCCTCTCCAGGCCCAGGGCGAAGCCGGTGCAGGGCCGGGCCGGGCCGCCCAAGGCCTCCACCAGGTTGTCGTAGCGCCCTCCCCCGGCCACCGCGTCCTGGGCCCCCAGCTCGCCGGTCTTCACCTCAAAGGTGGTGCGGGTGTAGTAGTCCAGGCCCCGCACCAGGCGCGGGTTGGTTTCAAAGGATACGCCAGCCATCTCGGTCAGGCGCCTGACCTCGTCGAAGTGCGTCCGGCAGTCCGGGCACCAGAACTGGCTGATCAGCGGCGAACCCTTGGCCGCCGCCTTGCAGCCCTCCACCTTGCAGTCCAAGACCCGCAGGGGGTTGTGGGCCAGGCGGCGCAGGCAGTCGGGGCAGAGCCTGGCCTTTTGGCCCTGGAAATACTCCACCAGGGCCTGCTTGAAGGCCGGCCGGCACTGGGGGCAGCCCAGGGAGTTGATCACCAGCTTCACGTTGCTCAGGCCCAGGCGGGTGAGCAGGTGGTCCACCAGCACGTGCAGCTCGGCGTCCACCTGGGGGCCGGCGTCGTCCAAGACCTCCACGTCTATCTGGTGGAACTGGCGCAGGCGGCCCTTCTGGGGCCGCTCGTGGCGGAACATGGGCCCCAGGAAATAGAGCTTATGCGGGCCGGGGGTGGCGTAGAGGCTGTGCTCCAAAAAGGCGCGGACTATGCCGGCGGTGGCCTCGGGCCGCATGGTCACCGCCTCGCCGCTGCGGTCGGCGAAGGTGTACATCTCCTTTTCCACGATGTCCGTGTCCTCGCCGATGGAGCGGGCGAAGAGCTCGGTGCGCTCCAGCACCGGGGTGCGTATCTGGGCGAAGCCAAAGGACTCCAGCACCTCCCGGGCCGTGGCCTCGATGAACTGCCACCTGGGGGCCTCGGGGGGCAGCACGTCCTTCATGCCCCGCACCGACTGTATGGCCACGAGAACAATGCCTTTCGCTGGGATGGACAACCGCTGCCCCCGCGGGGGCGGCCCGGGAATTTTGCATATATACCCGGAATTTGTGAGCTGGTCAAGGTTGGGCTCCCCCTGCGCGGGCCCAGGCAAATGTTAGCACCCGCCCCTGGCCCTGCCTACATAAATGTACCGGCGCGGTAGCGCGCCCAAGTTTAATCCACATAATGGTATCTTTATAGTTGTCAGGCTACCAAACGGTAGCCACAAAGGGGCACCCATGGATAACCTGTCGTAACCAAAACTATTTTGTCTTAAAACCGTCCTTGGGCAAGGGTTGGCCTGGGGCCGCGGCCAGTGGCCTGGAGACCAAAATGGAAATTACGGACAGGTATCGCGCTGGCCGGTAAACATACCCCGAGGTAGGTTATCCGGAATTGGTCTGCCCAAGGCCTTGCCATATAACATATTATTTTTTCTGATCAATACACCAAATAATTCATATTGGCACTAGAGTTGCGTAGTCCTGCAGGCGAGGCGCCCTCCAAGGGGGTCCTGGGCGCCGGAACCTTTGACCTGATTCGGACCCTGGTCCCGCAACCCTTACCCTGTCTGGAGGCAGTACAAATGGCCACCCCCATCAACGCCGGCGACACCGGCTGGATACTCGCCAGTTCGGCCCTGGTCCTTCTCATGACCCCCGGGCTGGCCTTTTTCTATGGCGGCATGATCCGCAAAAGAAACATCCTGTCCACCCTCAACCTGTCCTTCATCATGATGGGGCTCATCGGGGTGCAGTGGGTCCTCTACGGCTACAGCCTGGCCTTCGGCAAAAACCTGGGCGGCATCATCGGCGACCTGAGCTACCTGGGCTTCGCCGGGGTCACCGGCGCGGCCGGGCCCTATGCCAAGACCATCCCCCACCTGGCCTTCGCCGCCTTTCAGATGATGTTCGCGGTGATCACCCCGGCGCTGATCACCGGCGCCTTTGTGGAGCGGGTGCGCTTCAAGACCTTCCTGGTCTTCAGCCTGTTGTGGGCCACCATCGTCTACGACCCGCTGTGCCACTGGGTCTGGGGCGACGGCGGCTGGCTGGCGGCGGCCGGGGCCCTGGACTTTGCCGGCGGCACGGTGGTGCACATCGCCGCCGGCTTCTCCGCCTTGGCCTTCGCCCTGGCCATCGGCCCGCGCCGCGGCTTCCCCAAGGCGCCCATGGAGCCGCACAACATACCCTACACCGTGCTGGGCGCGGGCCTGTTGTGGTTCGGATGGTTCGGCTTCAACGCGGGCAGCGCCCTGGCCGCCAACGGCCTGGCCGCCTACGCCTTCGTCAACACCAACACCGCCGCCGCGGCCGCCGCCCTGTCCTGGATGCTGGTCTCCTGGGCCGACGCGGGCAAGCCCAGCGTGCTGGGCATCGCCACCGGCGCCGTGGTGGGCCTGGTGGCCATCACCCCGGCGGCGGGCTTCGTCACCCCCCTGAGCTCCATCGCCGTCGGCGCCATCGCCGCGCCCATCAGCTACTACGCCATCCGCTTCCGCCAGCGGCGTCAGCTTGACGAGTCGCTGGACGTGTGGGCCTGCCACGGCATGGCCGGCACCTGGGGCGCCTTGGCCACCGGCCTGTTCGCCTCCCCGGCCGTGAACGAGGCCGCCGGCCTGTTCTACGGCAACCCCAAGCAGTTGGCCCTGCAGGCCCTGGGTGCGGGCACCAGCATCCTCTTCGTGTTCGTGGTCACCTTCGTCCTGGCCAAGATACTCTCGGCCACCATGGGCCTGCGCGTGAACAAGATGGAGGAGGAAGTGGGCCTGGACCTGAGCGAGCACGGCGAGCGGGCCTACTCCTAGGCCGGCCGCTGCATGAACCTTTGAGCAGGGAGGCTATAAGCCATGCTTAAGAAGATAGAGGCCATCATCCGCGAGGACAAGCTGGGCGAGGTCAAGGACGCCCTGAACGAGATCGGCATCAAGGGCATGAACGTCCTGGAGATACGCGGCCACGGCCGCCAGGGCGGCATCACCCTGGCCGGCCGCTCGGGCACCTACCAGGTGGACATGCTGCCCAAGATTCAGATCAACATAATCCTCAGCGAGCACAACCTGGACGAGACCATCGCCACCATCGTCAAGGCCGGCCGCACCGGCGACGCCGGCGACGGGCTGATCTTCGTCTACCCGGTGGAGGAGGCGGTGCGCATCCGCACCGGCGAGCGCGGCCACGACGCGGTGATGTACCCCGGCGACATAGACGAGCGCAAGCACAAGGGCGCGGCCTGAGCGCCGGCGCCATAGACCGCGCACAAGAACGGGCCGGGAGGGCGCTGTGCCCTCCCGGCCCGTTTCAGGTTTGGTTCTTAGTTACCCTACTTGAACTCCTCGCCGGCCTTTACCGACACCGGTTTGAGCTTGGTCAGGGCCTGGAGCATGAACAACAGCAGGCCGCCGGAGCCGGGCAGGATTATGAGCAGGTCCGGCAGCATGCGCACCTGGCCCAGCACCTGGATGGCGGTCTGCTCCCAGAAGGCATCGCTGCGCGCGTGCCAGAAGCCGTAGGCGATGTTGTCCAGCACCTGCATGACGCCCACCGGCAGCAGCGTCACCGAGAACATGATGGCCAGGCCGATGTTCAACCCCCAGAAGGAGGTGGCCAAGAGCTTGGTGTTCCAGCCCTCGGGCCGCACCAGGCCGCGCATGCTGAACAGCAGTAGGCCGATGGCCAGCATGCCGTAGGTGCCGAACAGGGCCGTGTGGCCGTGGTTCACGGTCAGGTAGGTGGCGTGCTCGTAGTAGTTGACCACCGGGGTGGTGATGGACAGGCCCATCACCGCCGCGCCCAGCACCTCCCAGAACACCGAGGCCATCAGGAACATCAGCGGGTAGCGGAAGGGGAAGTTGCTGCCCGCCTTGACCAGGGCCTTCTGCCCGTGCCAGACCTCGGCCAGGAGCAGGAAGATGGGCACCGGCTCCAGGGCCGAGATGGTCGAGCCCAGGGCCAGCCAGAAGGAGGGGTCGCCGAACCAGTAGTAGTGGTGGCCCACGCCGATGATGCCCGAGCCCAGGGCCAGGCCCACGGTGAAGTACACGGTGCGCAGGCCGCTCTTCAGGTCCACCAGGCCCAGGTTCACCACCACGAAGACGATGGCCGCCGCGGCGAAGAACTCAAAGGCGCCCTCCACCCAGGTGTGCACCACCCACCAGCGCCAGAAGTCGGCGATGGTCAGGTGGGTGTGGGGGTCGTAGAAAAGGCCGAAGCAGAAGAAGCCCACCACCGCCACGCCCGAGTAGGCCAGGAAGTGGGGCAGGCCCCATTTGTCCTGGCCGCCGCGGAAGTGCGACTTGAGGGCGCGCACCACCATATACAGCCACAGCACCAGGCCCACCAGGAGCAGTATCTGCCACAGCCGGCCCAGCTCCAGGTACTCCCAGCCCTGGTGGCCGATCCAGAACCAGGTGGAGTCGGACAGCAGGCCCTTGAGGCCGGCCACCTCGCCCAACAGGCTGCCCAGGGCCACGATGATCACGGCCACGAACAGCAGGTCCACCAACAGCCCCTGGCCCTTGGGCTCGCGGCCGCCCACCCGGGGCGCCACGAACAGGGTGGTGGCGATCCAGGAGGTGGCGATCCAGAACACGGCCAGTTGCAAATGCCAGGTCTTGACCCAGTTGTAGGGCACCAGACTGACGAACCAGTCCTGGCCCCAGAAGGTCGAGGGATTCACGGTGTAGTGGGCCATGATGCCGCCCATGTTCACCTGCAGAAAGAACAGGGCTGAAACCACCAGGAAGTACTTGACCGTCTTTTTCTGGCTGGGGGAGATGGTGGCCGCGGCCAGGGCCGCCGCCGGTTCGGGCCTGTAGGGCAGGGAGCCCTGGTTAAAGCCCCAGCGGTGGAACAGGAATACGATCAGGCTCAGGAAGAAGGCGAAGGCCACCAGGTTGATGGCTGACCAGACCAGGGCCTTGCCGGGCAAGGTGTTGCCCACCGAGGGGTCGTGGGGCCAGTTGTTGGTGAAGGTCAGGGGCTCGCCGGGCCGCTGCACGCCCGCGCACCAGGCGGTCCACCAGAAGAAGTCGGCCAGGGCCTGGCGCTCACGAGCGTCCTTGATGGTCTGGGCGCGGATGGGCCCCCGGGGATCGCCCTGGCTGAACAGCTTGTCATAGAAGGCCCGGTTTTCCTGGAAGGCCGCCACCTGGGCCGGATCCAGCACCAGGGTGTCCTTGGCCTTGTCGTAGCGGAACTTCTTGATGGCTTCGATGGTCAGGGCGTCCAGCGCCCCCCGCTGCTCGGTGCCCAGTTGGGCATATGGTTTGTTGAACTTGGTCTGGGCCAGGTAGCCCCGCATGAACTGGCCCACGTTGTGCAGCGCCTGGGCGGTGAAGTCCGGCCCGCGGTAGGTGCCGTGGCCCCATACGCTGCCCAGGTCCATCAGGCCGTACTTCTGCCAGACCCCCTGGCCGGCCAGGACCTGGGCCCGGGTGCTGAGCACCTGGCCCTGCTCGGTCACGATCTTCCCCGGGTAGGGCGGTAGATCCCGCTCGGTATAGACGTACCCGATCAGGGCGACGACCAGGGCGCCGAAGATACAGAGCAGGAAGTACCATTTCATCCTCTTGCTTACCATTGCCACCTCCTTTGGATTGAACAGATCAGCAAGCGTCTATGATCGCCGGCTGAGATTCCCACGGTGCTTGTCTTGGTGTGCGTGAGTCCGGGAGTCTGTTAGCCCTGCTTGAGGAACCTCTCCCGGGCCATCTGGCGGCCGGTGTCGGTCTTGAACACCTTGTCTATGAGCTTGGCCATCTTCTCCGGGGTCAGGTTGGGGAACTCCTGGGGTATGTTCACCAGCCAGTCCGCGTCCCAGATGGTGCGGAACTCGGTGGTGTCTATGTCCTTGGCGCTGTGGTGGCTGCCCACGATCTGGGCCACGTGGCCCATGGTCTCCTCGTCCAGCTTCAGCTTCTTCATGATGGCCGTGGCTATGGGCGGGCCCTCCAGCTCCTGGAAGCGGCCGGCGCTGGAGCCGTGCTTGCGCTCGGCCTCCTGGATGCCGATGTCGTGCAGCACCGCCGCGGTGAGCACCACCCGGGGGTCGCCACCCTCCTGGCGCATGATGCCCTGGGCCTCCTTGAGCACGGCCAGGGTGTGGTTGATGCGCCTGTCGTCCTTGCCGAAGGTGGCCTTCATGGCCGCCACGGCCTGGTCCAGGAGCGACTGGCCCACGTCCGCGGCCGCCGCGTGCTCGGCCAGGGCCTCCCTAGGGTCGTAGCCCAGGCACTCCTTGGCGTGCTCGCACCACTGGGCGCAGCCCAGGTTCAGCTTGGGGTTGGCCAGCTTGTGGCCGCACTGGGGGCAGCGGCGCTGGGCGTCGTCCTTGAAGAACTCCACCTCCGCGCCGCAGTTGGCGCACTGGGCCTCAAAGATGTCTCCGGGCCGCCAGAAGGCGGTGTCCTGGCCGGGGCATATTATCTTGCCCATTACGAGTCCTCTCTATGGTTTCGCTGCCACCAGGCGGCGAAGCGTTCCTCCGCCGGGGCCTCGGTTAGATATTGCTCCACGGCCCGGGAGAACAGCTCCACGGCCTGGGCCGGCTGGGCCACCAAGGCCACCTCCCGGGCCAGCTGGGGATGCCGGCCCAGCTTGCCGCCCATGAGCACCCGGGCCCGGGGCGGGGAAAGGTTGACCGCCCCGGCCGGACAGACGCTCGAGCACTGAAGGCAGCCCAGGCAGCGCTGGGGCTGCCAGAGGGCTGTTTCGGCTATCTCGATGGCCTCATCGGGGCAGGCCTGGGCGCACTGGCCGCAGGCGGTGCAGGCTTGGGCGTCGAAGCTGGGCTGCGCCGCACCCACCAGGGCCAGGTCCGCGATCTGGGGCCGTGAGCAGCCGTTGGGACAGCCGGCCAGGGCGATCTTCAGCTTGTGGTGAAACAACACCTGGTCCCCATCCACCCGCCGGCGCAGCCGCTCGGAGATGTCGGCCTGGGCCAGCCACTGCTCCAGGGCCTCCTGCCAGGGACCGGTGTCCAAGATAACGTTGGGGCAGCCGCTGAGCTGGGCCCGGCAGGCCTCCAGCACCAGCAGGGGCGCGCCGGGGCGGTTGGCCACGGGCAAGAGCCCAGCCAGCTCCTGGTCGCTGCGGCCCCCGCGCAGGGCCTTAAAGCGGGCCTCGGCCTGCTCAAAGTCGGCCAGGCTCACCTGCCGGCGGCCGCTGTTGGCCACGCGCTCGGCCACCTTGCGCCGAACCAGGGGGCGCACCAGGCTGGGCACCCGCTTCAAGGCCCGCTCGGCCGCGGGATCCCAGGATATGGCGCCGGAGCTTCCCACGGGCGCCACTAGGCCGCCTGCATCCAGGCCACGTTCTGGGTCTGGAGCACCTTGCCGTCCCGGGAGATGACCATCAGCCCCACGGGCAGGTCCACCCCGGCCTGCTCCACGGCCTGCTGAGCGATCCAGGCCAGGCCCCGGCAGCAGGGCACCTCCATGATAACCACGGTCAGGGAGTTGAGGTCCGCGGCCTTGATGATCTGGGCCAGGCGCTGTATGTGCGGATCGGGCTGGTCCAGCTTGGGGCAGGCCATGGCCACGGCCTTGCCCGGCAGCAGGCGCGCGTGCAGGTCCGGCAGGGAGGCCGCCGTGCAGTCGGCCAGCAGGAGCAGGTCCGCGTTCTTCAAAAACGGGGCCTGGGGGGCCAGGAGTTGCAACTGGATGGGCCAGTGGCCCAGGGCCGAGGGGGCCTCGCCCGCGGCCGGGGCCGGGGCGGCCTTGGGGTGCAAGCTCATGGCCGCCTGGGAGGGGCAGCCGGCGAACGGGGGCATCTGCGCCGGCTGGGGCTGGCCGCCATGACTCTGGGCCGGGGCGCGGCCTTGGCTTTGCAGCAGATCCTCCACCGCCGCCTCGTCAAAGTCCTCGGCCTCGCGCTGGCTCACGGTCAGGGCGCCGGTGGGGCAGCCCTCCAGGCAGGCGCCCAGGCCGTCGCAATAGATCTCGCCCACCAGCCTGGCCTTGCCGTCCACCAGTTGCAGGGCGCCCTCGGCGCAGTCCAAGATGCACTGGCCGCAGCCGTTGCAAAGCTCCTCGTCGATATGGATGATGTTCCTTACCTTACGCATGTAGCGCCTCGCTTTGAAAGGAATCGGTTATGTCAGACAGCCGGGTGTTGGCAAAGTAGTCGCGCACCCGGTCGCCCACCTGGCTCAACAGCCCGCCCAGCATGCAGTTGCCGTCGCACATCGGCCGGGCCAGCAGGCAGCGGCGCTGCTCCAGGGGGCCCTCGGTGGCCTCATAGACCTCCAAGAGGGTGATGTCCTGGGGCCGGCGCAGCAAGGAAAAGCCGCCCTTGGGCCCCCGCTGGGAGCGCACCAGCCCGGCCCGGCCCAGCCGCTGCATTACCTTGGCCAAGTGGGCCTCGGACACTCGCAGGCGCTGGGCCATCTCCCGGTTGGAGATCAACCGCTTGGGCTCCGCGGCCAGCACGCCCATGGTGTGCAGGGCCAGGGAGGCCGCCTCGGAGATTTTAAGAAGTTGCTGCATGGGATTCGCCTTTTCAAGTATTGTGGTATTAAAATACTTCTTTATCCAACCCCTGTCAAGCCCTAGCATGACCCTAGTTATAAAAATGCTCAATCCCCCCGCCGATGTCAAGCTGGAGTTCGCGTACCGAATTGCGTTTAAACTAATAATATATTGTTTTTTAAGATAGTTAAAGCAAACGCTGGTTCCCGGTAAAAAGCAGACGATGCGGCTTATAATTTTCTCCGCGCCCTGGTAGTTGGGGAATCTTCCCGGCCTGACCGGGCAATAACAATTCCTAACATCGCCTTCGTTACGCTTTGGCCGCGGATGGATTTGCCGGGCCGCGGACAACCGGGCGGCCGGGTCTGCCCTAGCGGCCCGGCTGGGCTGGCGCCACCACCTTCAAGTAGGCAACCAGCCAATTATTAATTGAAAATTAAGCTGGTTAACCCCACAGCCTTTTGCCAACTCGGGCATACGGCAATCCTGATCCATCCCCTATTACTCACGACTGGCCGTAAAATATAATTGAAATATATTTCTTTATTTTACTTGACAACCAACCTGGAGCCGTCCATATTTATTATGAAATATAATTAATTACTCACCGGAGCCGACCATGCCGCGCCCGAGAAAAAGCAAGCTTATTCAGCAGGTTCCGCCGGCGACCTTTTACAAGCCCCAGGGAGTGCCCCTGGCCCGGCTCAAGGGCCTGACCCTGACCCTGGAGGGCCTGGAGGCCATGCGCCTGGCCGACGCCGAGGGCCTGGACCAGGCCCAAGCCGCCGCGCGCATGGGCGTGTCGCCGGCCACCTTCTGCCGGGTGCTGGCCGAGGCCCGCGCTGCGGTGGCCCGGGCCCTGTCCAGCGGCATGGCCATTCGCATTGAGGGCGGCGACTACCAGGTGGCGCCGCCGAGCGCGGCCCCTGGACTCGGCGGCGGGCAGGGCCATGGGCGGGGTTGGCGCGGCGGCCGCTGAACAACCAAGCCAGAAAGGAGGCAAGACATGCCTAATCGTGACGGAACCGGACCCCGCGGCCAGGGCCCCCAGGGCCGCGGCCAGGGCCCCTGCGCCGTCGGCCAGGGCCGGGGTAAAAACCAGGACCAGGGCCAAAGTCGCGGCCAAGGTCAGGGCCGCGGCCAAGGCCAGGGTAGAGGCCAGGGCCGAGGCCAGGGTCAGGGCCGCGGCCGCGGTCCCAACCAGTAATAAAGCGCCGGCGGCCCTGAGCGGGGCTCAAGACCCCGGCCCGGGCCGGGCGCGAGGCAGCAAAGGAGGATAGACATGCCTGGATTCGATGGCAGCGGACCCTGGGGAGGGGGGCCCCTCACCGGAGGCGGCCGCGGCTATTGCGCGGGCCGCTACGATACCCCCGGAGGCGCGTGCGCCTGGGGCAGGGGACGCGGCAACGGCCGCGGCCTGCGTGGGCGAGGCCGGGGCTGGATGACGGAGCCGGCCTGGGGCCGGCCCAACCCCGCCGCGGATGAGACCACCTACCTGCGCCCCGCGCAGGCGGGCCTGAGCGCCGAGTTGGAGGCCCTGCGCGCCCGCGTGGCCGAGCTGGAGCAGGCCAGGGCTCAGGCCGACTAAGCAAGCGCCACCAGAAACGCAGCCAAATCCCATAACCCGGCGGCCCCCAAGGGGCCGCTGAACCCGCCCAAAACCCTACTACAACCAGGTAAAAAGTATTTATTATGCTCTGTTGAGCATTTTTCCTTGACGCCTGTCAAGCGCAGGGGTATATAATTATGCTCACAGGAGCTTATACGAGAGAGGAAGCATGCCCCGGCCCCGAAAATGCCGCCGCGTCAGCCGCCCGCCCCAGGTGAGCTATTTCAAGCCCCGGGGCATCCCCTGGCGGGACCTGACCGAAGTCTATCTCCCGGTGGAGGGCTACGAGGCCCTGCGCCTGGCCGACCTGAAAGGCCTGGGCCATCAAGAGGCGGCCCAGCGCATGGGCGTCAGCCGCCACACCTTCGGCCGGGTGCTGGCCGAGGCCCGCCGGGCGGTGGCCGAGGCCCTGGTGAACGGCTACGCCCTGCACATAAACGGCGGGGACTACGTAATGGCCCGCCCGCGCCGGTTCGCGCCCGGGGATGAGATCCCGCAGCCGCAGCCACAGGAGGTTAGCATGGAAAAGATAGCCATCAGCAGCGAGGGGCCCACCATGGACGACCTGGTGGACCCCCGTTTCGGCCGGGCGGCCGGCTTCGTCATCGTGGACCCCCAGAGCATGGCCACCAGCTACCTGGACAACGGCGCCTCCCAGGCCCGGGCTCAGGGCGCGGGCATACAGGCCGCCGAGACGGTGGCCCGGGCCGGGGCCAAGGTGGTGCTCACCGGCTTCGTGGGGCCCAAGGCCTTCCAGGCCCTGCAGGCGGCCGGCATCCAGATCGGCCAGGACCTGGGCGGCGTCAGCGTGCGCCAGGCCCTGGAGCGCTACCTGGCCGGGCAGGTGCCCATGGCCACGGCCCCTAACCGCGAGGCGCCCGGGCCGCGCTAAGGGGAGCCTCCGCCAGCGCCAAGGATTAAACGTCAAAGATTCGGAGCATACAGACATGAGCGAGTCAACACCCCAGGACGCCTGCGGCCACGGCCCGGACATAGAGCAAGAGGACAGGCTGCAACGGGCCCTGGACCAGATACGTTTCAAGCTGTTGGTCATGAGCGGCAAGGGCGGGGTGGGCAAGTCCACCGTGGCCGCCTACCTGGCCCTGGGCCTGGCCGCCCGGGGATATGCCGTGGGCCTGCTGGACGTGGACCTGCACGGGCCCTCCATCCCCCGCATGCTGGGCCTAAGCGGCCACGCCCAGGTGCAGGAGCAGCAGCAGCGCATAACCCCCATGGTCACCCGCCACGGGCTGAAGGTGCTCAGCGTGGAGATGCTGATGCCCGACCGGGAGAGCTCGGTGATCTGGCGGGGGCCGCTGAAGATCGGCGTGATCAAGCAGTTCATCTCCGACGTGGAGTGGGGCCCGCTGGACTTTTTGGTCATCGACTCCCCGCCGGGCACCGGCGACGAGCCCCTGACCGTGGCCCAGAGCGTGGACGGGGCCCTGGCGGTGGTGGTGACCACCCCCCAGGAGATCGCCCTGGCCGACGTGCGCAAGTCCCTGGACTTCTGCCGCCAGGTGCAGATGCCCGTGCTGGGGCTGGTGGAGAACATGTCCGGCCTCACCTGCCCCCACTGCGGGCAGACCGTGGAGCTGCTGGGCCAGGGCGGCGGCCAGGAGCTGGCCCAGCGCCTGGGCCTGAGCCTGCTGGCCCGGCTGCCCTGGGACGGACGCCTGGTCAGGGCCGGCGACAGCGGCCAGCCCCTGGACCTGGAGCAGGACTACAATGCCGCCGGCCCCTCCTGCCGGGAGCTGGTGCAGGCGGTGCTGGCGCGCACCGCGCAGAGGAGCTAGGGCCGTGATCCTGGCCGTAGCCAGCGGCAAGGGCGGCACCGGCAAGACCACGGTCGCCGCCTCCCTGGCCCTGTCCTGGCCCGGTCCCGTAACCGCGGTGGACCTGGACGTGGAGGAGCCCAACCTGCACCTGTTGCTGCACCCCCAGACCACCGGCGGCCAGACCGCCTATATGGAGGTGCCCCAGGCCCGCCAGGAGCGCTGCACCGCCTGCGGGGCCTGCGCCGAGCTCTGCCAATACAAGGCCGTCAGCCTGCTGGGGGAGGTGCTGCTCACCTTCCCGGAGATGTGCCACGGCTGCGGCGGCTGCCTGGCGGTGTGCCCCGCCGAGGCCCTCACCCCGGGCCAGCGGGAGATGGGCCAGGTGCTCTGGGGCCGGGCCGGCGAACTCGCCGTGTACCAGGGCCGACTGCGGGTGGGCGAGGCCATGAGCCCGCCCCTGATGCGCCGGGTCATGGCCAAGGTGCAGGCCGACGGCGCGGCCGCGGCCGGCGACGTGATCATCGACGCGCCGCCCGGGGTGAGCTGCCCGGCGGTGACCGCGGCCAGCCAGGCCCAGGCCATCCTCTTGGTCACCGAGCCCACGCCCTTTGGCCTGTACGACTTCCGGCTGGCCTGGCAGGCCTTCGCCCCCCTGGAGCGGCCCCTGGCCGCGGTGATCAACCGGGCCGGCGTGGGGGACCGCAAGGCCTACGCCTTCTGCGCTGACCACGGCATCCCCATCCTGGCCGAGATTCCCTACGACCGCACGGTGGCCGAGGCCTACTCCCGCGGCGTGCCGGCCTGCCGGGCCTCGGCCGAGCTGGCCGGGCTGTTCAGGCGGCTGGCCCAGGACTGCCAGGCCCTGGTGGGCGGCCGGGAGGCGGCCCATGCCTGAGGTGCTGGTGATCAGCGGCAAGGGCGGCACCGGCAAGACCTCCCTCACCGGGGCCTTCGCCCACCTGGCCCAGAGCAAGGTGATCTGCGACCTGGACGTGGACGCGCCGGACCTGCACCTGCTGCTGCGGCCCCGCCCCCGCCGAACCGAGGAGTTTTACTCCGGCAACCTGGCGGTCATCGCCCCGGAGCGCTGCACCGGCTGCGGCGAGTGCCAGGCGCGCTGCCGCTACGGGGCGGTGCGGGAGAAGGACGGCGTTTATTCCATCGCCCCCCTGGGCTGCGAGGGCTGCAAGGTGTGCGTGCACTTCTGCCCGGCCCAGGCCATTGACTTCCCGGTGCGCCACTGCGGCCAGTGGCAGGTCTCCGACACCCGCCTGGGCACCCTGGTGCACGCCCAGCTCTTCCCGGGCCAGGAGAACAGCGGCCGCCTGGTGGCGCTGCTGCGCCAGCAGGCCCGGGAGCTGGCCCGGGCCCAGGGCGCGGAGCTGATCCTCAGCGACGGCCCGCCGGGCATCGGCTGCCCGGTGATCAGCTCCCTGTCTGGCACGGACCTGGCGGTGGTGGTCACCGAGCCCACCCTGTCGGGCATTCACGACCTGGAGCGGGTGGCGGAGCTGTGCCGCCATTTCCGGGTGCCGGCCGCGGTGATCGTCAACCGATACGACCTGAACCTGGAGCACAGCCAGGCCATCGGCCGCTGGTGCGCGGACAACGGCCTGGGCCTCCCGGCCCGGCTGCCCCACGACCCGGCCTTTACCGAGGCCATGGTCCGGCAGCAGACCATAACCGAGTACAAGCAGAGCCCCCTGACCGACGAGATCAGGCGGGCCTGGAGCCAGATAACATCCCTGGCCGGCCTGCCAAAGGCGGCCTAGGGACAAAAGCGGGCCGCGCACGCAGGCCCGGCACGGAGGCGACTCATGACCCAGATCCTAGCCATTCCTTCTTCTCATCCCGGCGGACTGGACGCCCCCCTGGGGGCCCACTTCGGCCACTGCGACCTCTACACCCTGGTGACCTTGCAGGATGGCGAGGTGGTGGAGAGCCGGGTCATCCCCAACCTGCCCCATCAGCAGGGCGGCTGCCTGGCCCCGGTGAACCACCTGGCCCAGCACGGCGTGCAGGCGCTGGTGGCCGGGGGCATGGGCCTGCGGCCGCTGATGGGCTTCAACCAGGTGGGCATCAAGGTCTATTTCGGCGGCAACGCCTCCACCGTGGGCGAGGCCGCCCGGGCCTTCCTGGAGGGCCGGCTGCCCCGCTTCGGCCAGGAGCACACCTGCGGCGGCGGCGGCGCCCCCATGGTCTGATCCGACATCTGGCCAAGGTCCCGGCCCGGCGGGCCAGGGCCGAGCCTTCAAGGAAAGGAGCCGGCCATGAAAATATTGGTTGTCACCCCCGCCCCGGCCAGGGTCCTGCCCTTCACCTCCTCGCTGAACAAGGAGGCCGGCTGGTACGTCTCCCAGACCGCCAGCGGAGCCGAGGCCCTGGCCCTGGCGGCCGCGGACCGGCCCGGCCTGGTGGTGTGGGACGAGAGAACCCGGGACCTGGCCGGCGTGGAGTTCGTGCGCCGTCTGTTGCTGCTGGACGCGGGCATAAACGTGGCCGTGCTCAGCGCCCGGGCCCCGGAGACGGTCCTTGCGGAATACGAGGGGCTGGGCCTGGTGGCCTGCCTGCCGGACCAGCCCGGCACCCGCGAGGCCAGCGCCCTGCGGCAGAAGCTGGAGCATCTCCAGGCGCTTTAGGATGGCCCTGCCGGTTCTCTGGCAGTAGCGGCGTCTCTGGCCCGGCGGATGCAGGAGGAAAAGAAGCGCCCTCTTAATTATTATATTATGCTAGTAAATATGGGGCTTAACCCCGAAGCGGCCCGGGACGGTGATTCATGCCTGTTGGCCGGATAACTGAGCAAGAGAAGCTCAAGATAGCCGTGATCGGCGGCGGCCGGCGCTGTCTGTCCATGCTCGACATGCTGGAGTCCCGCATTTTCCAGCGCCTGCAGGCCGAGATCGTGGGCGTGGCCGACCTCAATCCCCAGGCGGCGGGCATCCGCCGCGCCCGGGAGAGGGGCATCTTCACCACCACCGACTGCGCCCGCCTGTTCAACCTGGAAAAACTGGATCTGGTCATCGAGCTCACCGACGACCAGAAGCTCCTGTCCAACCTGGCCGCCAGCAAACCCGAATCAGTGGGGGTCATCGGCCACACCGCCTCCCGCCTGTTCCATGATTTGATCGCCCTGCACCAGCGCCTGGAAGAAAAAGAGGACGAAACCAGCATGGCCAGTTCCTTTTCTCAGGCCCTGATAGACGCCACCAGCGAGGGGGTGATGGTCCTGGACGGAGACTATCGCATCCTGCGCGTGAACGAGGCGGCCCTGGCCGCGGCGGGGCTCAGCCGGGAGGAGGCCCTGGGCAAATACTGCTTCCAGGTCAGCCACCAGTCCCTCACCCCCTGCGACAACCCGGACACCCCCTGCCCCATGAAATCCACCCTGACCACCGGCAAGAGCGCCCACGCCATCCACGAGCACGCGCAGCAGGACGGCGGCACCCACTACTGCGACGTATCCACCTATCCCCTGTTCAACCGCCGGGGACAAGTGGTGCAGGTGCTGGAGATATTCCGGGACATCACCGAGGACCTGGCCCAGCGGGTGGAGCGCCGGGCCCAGGCCATCAAGGCCGACCTGGCCTTGTTGGTGCAGGAGGACAAGCTGGTGGCCCTGGGCAAGCTGGTGGCCTCGGTGGCCCACGAGATAAACAACCCCATCGCCAGCATCCTCAACTTCGTCAAGCTGATGCACAAGGGGCTGGCGCAGGGCCGCAGCAAGGCCCAGGACCTGCGCGACTACCAGGGCTATCTGGCCCTGTGCGGCCAGGAGGCGGAGCGCTGCAGCCGCATCGTGAGCAATCTGCTCTCCTTCGCCCGCCAGCACAGTCCGTCGCCGCGCAGTGTAGACTTGCTGGAGTTGCTGGAGGCCACCGTATTGCTCACCGCCCACCGCATGCGGCTCTCCGGCGTGGAGTTGGCCCAGGAGCTGCCCGACCAGGCCCTGGAGGTCTGGGGCGACCCCACCCAGCTGCAGCAGGTGTTCACCAACCTGGTCTTCAATGCCCTGGAGGCCATGCCCCAGGGGGGCCGCCTGAGCATCCGCGGAGGACTGGAGCAGGAGAACAAGCTGGTGTGGCTGGAGTTCAGCGATACAGGGGAAGGCATTCCGCCTGAGAACCTGCCGCGCATCTTCGAGCCCTTTTTTTCCACCAAAACCGGCGGCCAGGGGGTGGGCCTGGGCCTGAGCATGGTCTACGGAATCATCCGGGAGCACCAGGGGCACATTGAGGTGGACAGCCAAGTGGGCAAGGGCACCGCCTTTCGCATAACCCTGCCCCGCTGCAACGCAGACCGGGACTGGCCCCAAGGAGCTAAAGCATGACCGCGGCCATGCAGGTGCTGGTGGTTGACGACGAGCTGGCCATGCGGGAGTCCATCGCCGCCTGGCTGCGCCAGGACGGCTATCAGGTGGCCAAGGCCGCCGGCGGGGCCGAGGCCCTGCAACTGATGGCGCAGGAGGTCTTCGACCTGGCCCTGGTGGACATCAAGATGCCGGGCATGGACGGCCTGGAGCTGCTGCGGCGCATCAAGAGCGAACACCCAGACACCCTGGTGATCATCATCACCGCCTACGGCTCCATCGAGTCTTCGGTGGAGGCCATGAAGGCCGGGGCCAGTGATTACCTGCTCAAGCCCTTCGACCCCGAGCAGCTCATGTTGCTGCTGCAGAAAATGAGCGGGCAGCGGGCCCTGCTGCGGGAAAACCTGGCCCTGCGCCAGCGCCTGGCAGACGGCGAGTGTCCCGGCTTCGGGGACATCGTGGGGCGCTCGCCGGCCATGCTGGCGGTGTTCGGCCGCATTGAGGAGGTGGCCGAGACCGAGGCGCCGGTGCTGATCACCGGCGAGACCGGCACCGGCAAGGAGCTGGTGGCCCGGGCCATACACAGCCGCGGCCCGCGGGCCTTCGGCCCCTTCGTGGCCATCAACTGCGGGGCCCAGGCCGAGGGCCTGCTGGAGAGCGAGCTGTTCGGCCACGAACGGGGGGCCTTCACCGGCGCAGTCAAGGCTCGCCGGGGCCGCCTGGAGATGGCCGACGGGGGCGCCTTGTTTTTGGACGAGGTGGGCGAGATATCGGCCAAGATGCAGGTGGCCCTGCTGCGGGTGCTGGAAGACAAGCAGTTCCAGCGGGTGGGCGGCAGCCAGAACCTCAGCAGCGACTTCCGCCTGATCTGCGCCACCCACCGCGACCTGAGCCAGCTCATCAGCCAGGGGCGGTTCCGCCAGGACTTCTATTACCGCATCAACGTGCTCGCCATCCACATACCGCCCCTGCGCGAGAGGCTGGAGGACATTATCCCCCTGAGCGAGCATTTCCTGGATAAGTTCGCGCGCGAGACCGGCAAGCCCCGCGCCCACCTGGAGGATAAGGCCTGCCAGGCCTTGTGCAGTTATCCCTGGCCGGGCAACGTGCGCGAGCTGCGCAACGTGATCGAAAGGGCGGTCCTCCTGGCGCCGGGCGATAAAATTGAGCGCCGGCAACTGACCTTTCTAAGCCCCCAGGCCGCTGAGGAGGCCTCCCCCCTCACCCTGGCCGAGATGGAGCTGAACCACATCCGCCGCGTCCTGCAGGCCCAGGACTGGAACGTCAGTCAGGCCGCCTCGGTCCTGGGCATAGACCGCGGCACCCTCAGCCGCAAGATGAAAAAGGCCGGCCTACGGGCGCCCTGAGCGCCGGCGGCCCTTGCCAAACCCCGCCGCCAATGCCATCAATACGGCATGGATCAGCAGGCTGACAACCAGCCCGGCGCCGAGTCCGCGCCCCTGGTGGAGGTGGTGCCCCTGGGCCGGGTCAACCAAACCGCGGCCGCCGTGGCCGCGGCCAACCTGCAGGCCATATTCGGCCTCAACGCCGCGGTGAGCGAGCCCTGGCCCGAGCCCACCTACGCCCTGGTGCCCACCCGGGGCCAGTACGACGCCGGCCCCATCCTGCTGGCCCTGGCCCAGGGCGGGCCGGGCCCTCCCCTGCGCTTGGGGCTCACCGGGCGGGACCTGTGTCTGCCCTTCCTGAGCTACGTCTTCGGCGAGGCCCAGGTGGAGGGGCGGGCGGCGGTGGTCTCCCTGCACCGCCTGCGGGATGCGGCCCAAGGGGGCACGGTCCCCCGCGCGCTGATGCTGGAGCGGCTGGCCAAGATCGCCCTGCACGAGATAGCCCATGTCCTGGGACTGGTGCACTGCCGCGCGCCCGGCTGCCTGATGAACTTCTCCAGCAGCCTGGCCGGCCTGGACCGTTTGCGCCTGGGCCTGTGCCCGGCCTGCAATTCCCGCTTGGCCTGGCAGCGGCGGCGCCTGTTGGGCCAGGCCTCCCGGGCCCCGGCTGGGCCGGGGCCCCCGGGGCCCTAGGGGTTGAGGAACTCCTTGACCATGCGGTTCCAGTCCAGGCCAGGCACCGCGCCGTAGACGTCGGGCACCACCCGGCCGCCGGTGGCCGCCAGGCGCTGACCGGTGTCGGCGCTGATCAAATCGCCCAGGCGCTGGGCCTCATGCTCCATCCAGCCCAGGCTGTCCTGGCCGGTCACCAGGCCCTTGAGGTCTCGCTGCAGCCGGGCCGGCTCCAACAAGAGCAGCCAGCCGTGGTCGTAGGGTGATTCGTTCACCCGCCGAGCCTGCTCCAGCACCTCTGGGTTGCGGGCCACCACCACGCCCTCCAGGGGGCTGGCGGCGCGGGCCTGGCGCCCCTGGCGGGAAAAACCCAACTCCAGGCCACCGCAGCGCACGGCCATGCCCAACTGGGGCAGGCGGTACTCATCGGCCGGCCCGAACAGGCGGGCGGCCAAGTCGTCCAGGCCGATGCGCACCCGTCCGCCATACTCCACCCGGGCCCAGGTGTGCCCCGGATGGAAGTAGTAGCTGGGGGGCAGCTCAAAGCCGCCCGCGGCCGTTAGTTTCACCGTACCGCTGGGCTCGGCCAGGGCCTCGTCGTCGAGCATCTGGTCATAGGCGCAGTTGGCGCAGTTGTAGAGGTGGATGCACATCTTGAAGGGCACACGGCCGCTGAGCATGTGCCGGCAGTAGCGCTCCCCGGCCGGAGTCTGCTGCCAGCGCTCCTTGGTCCAGACCCCCCCGCTGGGGTGGTCCAGCCCCCCGGCCAGCCAACCATAGGCCTTTTTGCGTTGCATGGCCTTGTCAAAGGAGCAGCTCAGGCAGTCAAAGGCGTTGTGGCAAAGCCGGGGCGGCGCCACCCCCGCCTGGGACCAGACGCACTGTTGGTGGGTCATGTCAAAGATGACCGGCACCCCGCCCTTGCTCTTGGCTCGTATATTGGTAGTCATGGCTCACCTCCCCGGTCCTGGGGTTTAGGGATCAACGGCTCGGCCATATACAGAGCAGGGAGCGTGCCACTCGGCGGGTGCGAAGGATGATGCGCCCCAACCATAAGAAAAGACTATTAATGTCCGCATAGGCTTGGATCCGGAGAGCGGGGCGGCAGGTGCACTACGCCCCGGCGGGGGGCGCGCCTGACGAAGTCCACCGAATATTTTGCTGTTATTAATTGAGGTTAGCCTGGAAGGCGGCGTTCCGCGCCACCTCGGGCGTTATGCAGCACGCGCAACTTTATCTTTGTGGGCGGGCAAATTGCCGCAGCGGGCAAAAAATAAAGGCCGGACGGACGCCCTTGGCCCCCGCCCGCGCCGCACCCCGATAAAAAGGAAATAGGACCCCGCCCTGCCGGGTCCCAGCTTGAAATTGGCACGCCTGGAGGGACTCGAACCCCCGACCCGCGGCTTAGAAGGCCGCTGCTCTTTCCACCTGAGCTACAGGCGCGCGTAATCGCTATTCTATCCCCCCGGCTCCCAATGTAAAGCCTCCTCCGGCCACGGCGCGCTTGCCTGACCCCGGGCCCCGGTGCTACAAGAGGCCAGAAAAGGAGTTGCCCTATGCCCCGGGTGGCGCCATCGCCGGATAATCTGGTGACCGTGGACCTTAAGGCCATCGCGCACAACTGCCGGGTCCTGCGCGGGCTGCTGCCGCCTGGACTGGGCCTGGCGGGCGCGGTCAAGGCCGACGCCTACGGCCACGGCATCCTGCCCGTGGCCCGCACCCTCCAGCAAGCCGGGGCCCAGGCCCTGGCCGTGGCCCAGGTGCACGAAGGCCTGCTCCTGCGCCGCCGGGGGGTCCAGGGCCCCATCCTGGTGATGATGGGCCTGGGGCCTGGCCAGGCCCGAGAGGCGGCGGCCCACGATCTCACCCCCCTGCTGAGCGCCTGGGAGGACTTCCAGGCCCTGTCCGCCGCGGCCCGGGAGCTAGGCCGGCCCGCCACCTGCCAGCTCAAGGTGGACACGGGCATGAGCCGCCTGGGCGCCTCCGCGGACCAGGCCCTGGAGCTGCTGCGGGCGGCCGCGGCCCTGCCCGGCCTGGAGCTGACCGGCCTGGCCAGCCACCTGGCCACCGGCGGCGAGCCGGGTTCGGCCCAGGCCCGGCGCCAGACCCGGCTCTACGCCGAGCTGCTGGCCGAGGCCCGGCGGCAGGG
>QZKP01000019.1 GCA_003605055.1 Desulfarculus sp. | reverse complement strand
GGGGGGCGCGGGAGGCGCAGGCGGCCAGGGTCAGGGCCAGGCCCAGGCCCAAGACGCGCAGCAGGCGCTGGGGGGTCAAGGGAATCACTCTACGGACTGGCCCTTGGCCACGCGGGCCAGCCGCCGCAGGATGCGCTGGCGGGCTTCCTTTACCGGCTGGCTGCGGATCCAGTTCAGCTCCACCAAAAAGCAGGGGCCGCCGGCGCCGTCCAACCGGTTGAAGCGCACGATGTCGCCCCAGAGCATGAGCCCCTCCGGCGCCTCGCCGCCCTCGCTGGGCAGGGTCACCTGCACCAGCTTTTGGGTGGTGTTGTGCACGTCCATGAGCACGTGTACGCCGTCTATGAAGGGCCGGGCCATGATCACCACGGCCCCGGTCTTGGTCACCTCGTAAAGCCCAACCTGCACCGAGGAGGTCAGGGGCTTGAAACCCTCCACCTGCACCAGGCAAAAATCAAGCTTGGGCAGGGTTTTTTGACAGATGTCCCGGCGTCGTGACAGCAAGCAGCGTTCTCCAATCAGCGGGTTTTTTTCATTATATAGTCATTTAGTCCGGCGGCCAAGCGGACAAATGGCCCGGGCCCGGGCCGCGGGAGGAAACCTGGCCGCCGCCGGGAGCCTGCGCTCGGGGCGCTGCAAATCAACCCGCAGCCACGGGGCGCTCAGAGTTGCTCTCGCAATGGAGGCAGGTATCCGTGACCTTGTTTGGAGCCTGGAAGAAGTAGCGGGGTTACTGGATAACCATGTTCTAAGGTAATTGAAATTTTGATAAAAATGCCCGGTCCATTAGGGTCCGCTGGTCACAGCAATCCCAAAGCTGTTGGGAATATTTACTATTCGCCCCGTTACCATAATATAAACGCACCTCCACGCCAGCATCTTTTGCAATTTCTACAATAGGAACAAAATCGCCATCGCCGGCAATTAGGCAAGCCAGTTGGATGCCCCCGCGCAGGCTCAGCCGCAATAAATCCACTGCAAGCTTTACATCAACACCTTTCTGCTCAAAAATTTTGTTGCCCGATGATGCATCCGTGCCCTTCAGGCGAAGGTATCCTTTGCGGACCTCAAAGTTGTCTAGACGATTAAGGCGGTCAAAAAACCCTTGCTTTTTGCGCAGGCGCTCCTTCTCATCAGTTGTAGGCGGGTTTGACTGGTAAGGGTCCGCATCATAGAAATACGTCCGCATGCGCTGATAATTACCGACAATATCTGAAGATAGCCGCAAGAGGTCCAAACTGCGAAGCCCAAGGTCGCGTTGGACCTTGAAAAGATAGCCGCCATCGATGAATACGCAGGCTTTGTCGGACATCATCTCCCCCCACAATAAAAACCCCACGTCAGTTACCGGTGCCGAAGCCCGGGCCAACGCGGGGCAAGATGATCATGGTTGCAGGAAGCCCTTATTCGAGCAGCCTGTAGGCTGAAAGATAAAGTTGTATTTGTGCCTTGTCAACCAAAAACTTTGAACTGTGCAAGAGACCCCCCCAACAAAATTTATTTCCAACCCGCCCCACCGCCCCCCGTCCCCTCGTTGACTTGGGCCCAGGGCCGTGTTAATTTTGCTCCCTGTGCTTATGTCCCTGTGAAAGCTTTAAAATCATCCCGGAGAGCAAGCCACGATGCTGGATTTGATGCGCAAGCACGCCGGAAGCTGGATGATCAAGATCCTGCTGGGGGCCATCGCCCTGGCCTTTGCCCTGTCCTGGGGCGTCTCGCAATACGGCCAGGACCCCCGCCCGCCGGCGGTGAAGATCAACGGCGAGGCCATCGCCGAGAGCCGGGTGTCGGAGGTGTACGCCAACCTGGTGGAGGAGGCCAAGCAGCAGTTGGGCGCCCAGTTCGACCGGGTGGCGCCGCTGTTAAACCTGCGCCAGCGGTCCCTGGAGACCCTGGTGAACCAGGTGCTGCTGTCCCAGGCGGCCAACCAGATGGGGGTGCAGGTCAGCGACCTGGAGGTGCAGCAGCGCCTGGCCTCCGTGCCGGTGTTCCAGCGGGACGGCCGCTTCGACGTGGAGCTGTACCGCCGCATCCTGTCCCGCAGCCGCCTGACCCCCGAGCAGTTCGAGGCCGGCCAGCGCCAGGAGCTGCGCATGGCCAAGCTCTCGGCCCTGGTGGCCGGCACGGCCCAGGTGACGCCCCTGGAGCTGGAGCAGGCCCTGGCCCAGAGCCTGGCCAAGGTCCAGGGCGTGTACCTTCTGTTCAAGCCCGAGGCCTACCGCAAGGACGTCAAGGCCACGGACCAGGAGATCGAAAAATACTACCAGGCCCACAAGGCCCAGTACCTGGAGCCGGCCAGCCTGCGCCTGGACTACATCGTCTTCCCCCTGGCCGAGCAGCGCGACCAGGCCAAGGTGAGCGAGGATGAGGTGCGCGAGGCCTACGAGGCCGACCGGCAGCGCTACTCCCAGCCCGAGAGCGTGGCCGCCCGCCACATCCTGTTCAAGCTGCCCGAGAAGCCCACCCCGGCCGAGGTCAAGGCGGCCAAGGAAAAGGCCGAGAAGGTGCTGGCCCTGGCCAAGCGGCCCAAGGCCGACTTCGCCAAGCTGGCCAAGCGCTACTCCCAGGGCCCCACCAAGGACCGCGGCGGCGACCTGGGCCGCTTCGCGCGGGGGCAGATGGTGGGCCCCTTCGAGGAGCTGGCCTTCTCCCTGCCGGTGGGCGGCCTGGGCCTGGCGCAGACCCGCTTCGGCTGGCACGTGGTCAAGGTGTATGAGCACAACCAGGCCTCGGTGACCCCCCTGGACAAGGTCAAGGAGGACATCCGCGCCCGCCTGAGCGAGCGCCGGGCGCGGGAGCTGGCCCAGGCCGCGGCCGAGCGGGCCTTTGACAAGCTGGCCCTCAGCGGCAAGCTGGCCGACCTGGCCAAGCAGATGAACAAGCCCGTGGCCCGCTCCCCGCGGGTGAGCCGGGGACAGAAGATGGAGGGCCTGCCCGGCCTGCAGGGCCTGTTCGCCGCGGCCCAGGACCTCAAGCCCGGCCAGACCGTGCCGGCCTTGGCCTTCGAGGGCGGCAGCATTCTGGCGGTGATCAGCGAGCGCACCGAGGAGAAGGCCAAGCCCCTGGCCCAGGTGCGCGAGCAGGTGCGCCAGGCGGCGGCCGAGCGCCTGGCCCAGGACAAGGCCCGCGCCGAGGCGGCCAAGCTGCTCAAGGACCTGGCGGCCACCAAGAACCCGGCCGCGGAGCTGGCGCGGCTGCCCCACGCCGCGCGCACCGGCTGGCTGGGCCGCGAGGGCCGGGTGGAGGGCCTGGCCGGCTCCTCGTCCCTGGTGCAGACCCTCCTGTTGCAGCCCCTGAACAAGCCGGTGCTGCCCGCGCCGCTGTCCGTGGGCGAGGGCTTCGCGGCGGCGGTGCTGGCCGGCCGCCGGGAGGCCCCGGCCAAGGAGATGGAGGCCAAGCGGGCCGAGTTCAAGGAGCAGCTCCTGGCCGCCCAGCGGCGGCAGGTGCTGCAGAGCTTCCTGGAAGACCTGCGGGCCCGGGCCCAGGTGCTGGTGCCGGTGCAGGGCGGGGCCAGCAAGGGCCTGATCCCGGGCTGCGACTCGCCGGGCAGCATAGAGTGGGTGCCCCTGGACAGCCCCCGGGCCCAGGCCCAGGCCCGGGCCCAGCGCTGAGGCGGGGGCCGCGGTGGCCGGGGCGAGGCTGGAGCCCATCGGGGTGATCCACTCCGGCCTGAGCGACACCAGCCAGGCCCCCCGCCAGGGCCGCGAGGCGGGCCTGCTGGCCCAGATCGAGATCTTCCCGCCCTGGCGGCCCGGCCTGGAGGGGCTGGCGCCCGGCCGCTGGCTGTGGGTGATCTACCACTTCCACCTGGCCGGCCCGCCCAAGCTCAAGGTGCACCCCCGCCGCGACCCCAGCCGCCCCCTGACCGGGGTGTTCAACACCCGCTCCCCCCGCCGGCCCAACCCCCTGGCCCTGTGCCTGGTGCGCCTGGAGGAGGTGCAGGACGGCCTGCTCACGGTGCGCGGCCTGGAGGCGGTGGAGGGCACGCCGGTGATTGACATCAAGCCCTACATCCCCCGCCTGGACCAGCCCGGAGAGGACGAGGCGTGAGCGAGATTAGCCAATACGATCAGGTGCAGCACTTCTGGTGCCCCGTGCTGGGCCAGACCATCACCTTCGGCTACTGCCGGCGCACGGCCGAGGGCCTGCCCTGCCACCGGGTGGTCACCTGCTTCAGCCCCCATTTCGCGGTGGAGGCCTTCCTGGCCGAGCACTACACCCCGGCCGAGCAAGAGCGCTTCCTGGCCCCGCCCAAGGGCCGCCTGCAGCGGGTGCTGGACGCCCTGGCCCAGGCCCAGGCCCAGCAGAAAAAGGACGACCCGTCGTGACCAAGCTCACGGTGGTGGTGGACAACTCGGTGGCCCACGCCACGCCGCTACTGGGCGAGCACGGCCTGAGCCTGTGGCTGGAGCACCAGGGGGTCAACCTGCTCTACGACACGGGCCAGGGCCGGGCCCTGCTGCCCAACCTCAAGGCCCTGGGCCTGGACCCGGAGGCCCTGGACGCGGTGGTGCTCAGCCACGGCCACCATGACCACAGCGGCGGCCTGGAGGCGCTGCTGGCCGCCCGCACCCGGCCCACCCCGGTCTGGTGCCACCCGGCGGCGTTCGCGCCGCACCTGAAGCAGGAGCCTCCCCGGCCCCGGGATATCGGCCCGCCCCTGAGCCAGGCCGGCTACGAAGAGCTGGGCGCGGTCTTCCACTGGGTGCGCGGCAACGCCCAGCCCTGGCCGGGCCTCACCCTGCTGGCCCCCATCCCCCGGCGCACCGCCTTCGAGGGCCCGGCCCCGGGGCTGCTCACCCGCCGCGGCGGCGCGCTGGTCCCCGACCCCCTGGAGGACGACCTGGCCCTGTTGGTGATGGGCGGGCAGGGCCCGGCGGTGCTCACCGGCTGCGCCCACGCCGGGGCCCTGAACGTGCTGGCCGCCGCGGCCTCGGCCGCGGGCCGGCCCCCGGTCCTGCTGGCCGGCGGCACCCACCTGGGCCCGGCCCCGGCCGCCCAGCAGGAGGCCTCGCTGAAGGCCCTGGCAGAGGCGCCAGGGCTGCGGGTGGCCGCGGGCCACTGCACGGGCCTGGCCCTGGCCGGCCGCCTGCAAGGGGTCCTGGGCCCCCGCTTCAGCCACCTGGAGGCCGGGCGGGTGCTGGAGCTGTAGGGCCCGTGGCCTTTGTGGAGCGCCAGGCCATCAGCCTCTGCGGCAAGGCCGTGCACGGCTGGTCCATGATCCACGACGGCGAGCGGGTGGCCATCGGCCTCAGCGGCGGCAAGGACTCGCTCTCCCTCACCTGGCTGTTGGCCGAGCGCCGGCGGCGGGTGCCCATAGACTTCTCGCTCACGGCCTTTCACATCGAGATGGGCTACCACACCGTGGACCACCAGGCCCTGGCCCGCTTCTGCGCGGAGCTGGGGGTGGAGTTCCAGGTGCTGCCCACGGACTTCGGCCCCCGGGCCCACAGCCCGGAGAACCGCGAGAACAGCCCCTGCTTCTTCTGCGCCCTGCACCGCCGCCAGGAGCTGTTCAAGCTGGCCGGGGCGGCCGGCTGCGCCAAGCTGGCCCTGGCCCATCACCAGGACGACATCTTCGAGACCACCCTGATGAACCTCTTCTACTCCGGCAGCCTGTCCACCATGCTGCCGGTGCAGCCCCTGTTCAAGGGCGCCCTGACCATCATCCGGCCCCTGAGCCTGATGAGCGCGGACCTCACCCGCCGCCTGGCCCAGCACAAGGGCCTGCCCGTGCAGCCGGCCTGCTGCCCCAGCGCCGGCCAGAGCCGCCGCGGCCGGGTGCGGGGGCTCTTGGATGATCTTTTGCGCGAGAACCGCAAGGTGCGGGCCAACCTCTGGCACGCCCTGACCCACAGCGGCCTGGCCCGCCTGCCCACCCCGCCCAGCACCCAGCGCCTGGCCCGCCCCCGGCGCCGGGCCAAATAGCCCCTTTCCCGCCGGCCCCGCAGGCCTTAAGCTTATTACATAGAAACATCTCTTAGCGCCCGCCCGCCGCGGACGCGCCAACCTCGCGCTGGAGGAAAGATATGCCGAGCGCCAAGCCCGCGGGCATGCCCCGCCGCCAGTTTCTCTTCACCGCCGCGGCCGGGGCCGCGGCCCTGGGCCTGGGCCTGCCGGGATTGGCCCGGGCCGGGCAGTTCAAGCTGCCGCCCCTGCCCTGGCCCCAGAAGGCCCTGGAGCCCTACATCTCGGCCCGCACCATCAGCTTCCACTACGGCAAGCACCACGCCAGCTACGTGAACAACCTCAACCGGCTCATCCAGGGCACGCCCTTTGCCAAGCTGAAGCTGGAGGAGATCATCAAGGCCTCCTACGGCAACAACGACGCGGCGTTCAACAACGCGGCCCAGGTCTGGAACCACACCTTCTACTGGCAGAGCATGAAGCCCGGCGGCGGGGGCCAGCCCAGCGGCGAGCTGGCGGCCAAGATCAAGGCCGGCTTCGGCTCAATGCAGGCCTGCCTGGATCAGCTGCTCAAGGCCGCGGCGGCCCGCTTCGGCTCGGGCTGGGCCTGGCTGGTTGTGAAGGACGGCCGCCTGGTGGTGGTCAGCTCCAGCAACGCCCTCAACCCCCTGGTGGAGGGCATGAGGCCGCTATTGACCGTGGATGTCTGGGAGCACGCCTACTACCTGGACTACCAGAACCGCCGGGCCGACTACCTCAAGGCCTGGGCGCAGCACCTGGTGAACTGGGAGTTTGCGGCCAAGAACCTGGGCATGTAGGCCCGCGGCCGGCCGCGCGCAGGGCACACGGGGAGGGGCCCCAAGACCCCTCTCCGCTGCGGATGCCCAGCGGCAGCTGCCAAAGCCGCTGTTTACACACCACCCTTGTAAAGGACTCGGGTTGGCCAAGCGAGTCTCGCTCCAGGAGCAGCGGGTGGACATCAATCATAAGAACGCCCGAACTACGTTCCCTGGCCGAGCCTTGCTCCTGAAGAGGGTTTAAAAAGAGGACAAAACGTACGGAAGGTGGCCGAGAGGCCGGGGGTCAGCCGACGGACGGTTTACAGACGGCCGGCCCGCTACCGGCAAGGCCATGCGGCCGCCCTTGCCAAGCACGGCCCGCGGCCCCAGAGGAGCCATCGCCGGCTGGGGGAGGAGGTGCTCCGCCGCGTCCAAGGGCCGCGCCAAGGGCGCCAGAACTCTCTCCAGATGTCTATCTTCCTTTCCTTGCCTCTTGCCTGGACCACGCTGACCCTGCGGCGTTCCGGACCAGAAACCGCCGATCTTTAGAATCACCGACAGTGAACACCGTCTTTGCTAACAACACCTAGTACTCGATGCCCTTGCGGGCCAGGTGCCCTTTGTAATAGGGGTGCTTGACGGCCTTGAACTCGGTGGCGTAGTCGGCGGCCGCGATGATCTCCGGCGCGGCGTCTATGCCCGTGAGCACCAGTTCGGTCTGGCCCCGGCAGCTCTCTATCAGCTCCAGGGCGCTGTCCATGGACAGCACCTCAAACACCAGGGCCGAGAGCATCTCGTCGCAGATGATGACCTCGGCCCCTTCCTTTTGCGCCCGCTTGGCGTACCACAGGGCCTCCTCGGCGTGCTCGTAGTGCACGGCCTGGGGGCCCTTGGAGAGGATGAAGGGGTGCTTGCCCGGGCAGCGGTAGATGATGTTCTCGGTCTGGGACAGGAACTTGACCTCCGAGGAGTCGCCGGACTTCATGAACTGCACGAAGAAGACCCTGAGCCCGGCCGAGGCCGCCCGCACGGCCAGGCCCACGCTGCGCGTGGACTTGCCCACGCCCTGGCCGAAGCAGACGTGGATCAGGCCCAGGCCCGGCCGCTGCACCAGGCCCTGGCGCTCCTGGGGGTAGTAGAGGTGCTTCATGGGCGGGCGGTCGGGCACAAGGCGCTCCTTAGACAGGCGGCCGAGGGCCGCGGGCACGCGCCCATTGTAACCCAAACCCGCGGCCGCGGTTCAAGGCCGGCAGGTGAGGTGGCAGACGCCGGCGGGGGTTTCCAAGGCGTAGGGGAAGTAGCGGCGCTTGAGCCACAGGGCCACGTTGACCAGGCCGATCAAGACCGGCACCTCCACCAGGGGCCCGATCACCGCGGCGAAGGCCTGGCCCGAGTCAATGCCGAACACGGCCACGGCCACGGCGATGGCCAGCTCGAAGTTGTTGGAGGCCGCGGTGAAGGACAGGGTGATGGACTGCTCGTAGGTGGCCCGGGCCTTGATGGACAGCCAGAAGCTCACGAAGAACATCAGCACGAAGTAGATGCACAGGGGCAGGGCCACCCGCAGCACGTCCAAGGGCAGCTCCACGATGTACTGGCCCTTGAGGCTGAACATCACCAGGATGGTGAACAAGAGGGCGATGAGGGTGACGGGGCTGATCTTGGGGATGAAGCGCTCCTCGTACCACTGGCGGCCCTTGAGCCGCAGGCCCAGCAGCCGGGAGAGCACCCCGGCGATGAAGGGGATGCCCAGGTAGATGAACACGCTCTGGGCGATCTGGCCGATGGAGATGTCCACCACCATGCCCTTGAGCCCCAGCCACTCGGGCAGCACGGTGATGAAGAACCAGGCGTAGAGGGAGAAGAACAGCACCTGGAAGATGCTGTTGAAGGCCACCAGCCCGGCGCAGTACTCGCGGTCGCCCTGGGCCAGGTCGTTCCAGACGATGACCATGGCGATGCAGCGGGCCAGGCCGATCAGGATCAGCCCCACCATGTAGGCCTGCTGGCCGGAGAGGAAGGCCACGGCCAGGGCGAACATCAGTATGGGCCCGATGACCCAGTTCTGCACCAGCGACAGCAGGAGCACCTTGCCGTTCTTGAACACCTGGCCCAACTGCTCGTAGCGCACCTTGGCCAGGGGCGGGTACATCATCAGGATCAGGCCGATGGCGATGGGCAGGTTGGTGGTGCCCACGGAAAAGTGGTCCATGAACGTCTTGACGCCCGGGAACTGGTAGCCCCAGGCCACGCCCAGGGCCATGGCCAGGAAGATCCACAGGGTCAGCAGGCGGTCCAGGAAGGAAAGCTTCTTGACGGCGGACTGGGGCATGGAATGGGTCTCCAGTTCGGGGACGGTTTCAGGCCGCGGGCCTCAGCCCCGGCAGCGGCCCTGCCGGCGGCAAAGCTCCTCTTTGTCCAGGCGCAGGATTTTCTTTAAGCGGGCCGCGTCCTGGCGGGCCCGCGGCGAGCCCTGCAGCCACTTGGCGGCCCAGGCCAGGGCCTGGCGGACCGCGGGCGGCGCGCCCCTGTTGGCCAGGCGATAGTGGACCCAGCGGCCCTCCTTCCAGCTCTCCACCAGGCCCGCCGCGCGCAGCACGGCCATGTGCTTGGACACGGTGGAGGGGGCCAGGCCCAGCAGCTCGGTCAACTGGCAGACGCACATCTCCCGCCCCTGCAGGGCCGTCACCGCCCGCAGGCGGTTCTCCTCGCCCAGGGCCTTGCTTATGGCGGCTATCTCTTGCATGGCAGTATTATACTTCGCCACATGACGAATTGTACCACAACGAAAAACAGCTTCCCACGGGCCGGAAGCGCGGCGGCTGACATTTATTTTGACGCCACCCCGCCAACCAGCCGGTTAGCCGGGGGCGTCTAGGCCAGATCCTCCACCAGACGGGCCACCGCCTGTTTGATCTGGTCCCGTATCTCCCGGGCGGCGGCCAGCTTTTCCTGGTGGCTGCCGGTGAGCGCGGCCGGATCAGGGAAGGGCATGTGCAGGCGCTTGGTGATGCCGGGGAACAGGGGGCACTCGCTCTCCCGGGAGCTCTCGCACACGGTGATCACGTACTGGTAGATGCGGCCGGACTTGAACAGCTCGAATACGCTCTTGGCCTTCTGCTGGCTTATGTCAATGCCCTCCTCCCGGAGCACCTCCACCGCCAGGGGATTCAGGGGGCCGGGCTCCAGCCCGGCGCTCTCCACCTCGAAGCGGTCGCCGCCCATCTGCTTCAGGTAGGCCTCGGCGATCTGGCTGCGCGCGCTGTTGTGGGTGCACACGAATAAAACCCTTTTGCCAGGCATGTCTCTCCCCTCCGGCCGCCGGAATGGGCGTTGAGCCTTAATTCTGCCGCGGACCGTGGGGATTGTATCGTGACAATTTGGCGTCATTTGGGCCGGGCCCCTGACCCGGCCTTGAGGTGTCCGCCTCCCACAACCCGGCCCCGCCAGGGCCACCAGCCGCCGCGGCGGCCCGCCTACCCGCGGCAGGCCGCCAGCCGCCCCAGGAACTCCGCGGGCTCCAGGCGCCAGCCCACGCAGGCCAGGCGGCTGGGGCCGCTGAAGGCCGTGGGCTCCCACGAGGGCCGGCGATAGGTGTAGTTCAGGGCCAGGGGGCCGGCCTCGGTGCGCACGAAGCCCTTGACCCTGAACATCTCCCAGGGCAGGCCGGCCAGGAACTCATCCAGGCACTGCCGGCGCAGGGGACTCTCGCTCTCGAAGAAAAAGGAGACAAAGCCGTCTTCGCCCGGCCTGTGGTCCGGGCCGGCCAGGGAGGCGATCTGGCTCAGGTCCGGGACGGCCTCTTGGCCCGCGGGGCGCAGGCCGCGGCCCTGGGGGTCCAGGATCAGCTCCCGCTCCACCGCGCAGTGGACCACCGGCAGCAGGCGCGCGCCGGGGTTGATCTGGCTCAGGGCCGCAAAGGCCGGCTCCACCGCCTCGGGCTCGATGAGGTCGGTCTTGTTCAGCAGCACCAAATCCCCGGCCTTGATCTGGTTGAGGTAGAAGGGCCCGAACATCCGGCGCACGGGGAACATCTCCGCGTCCACCACCGTCACCACCGAGGCCAGGGCCAGGGGGTGTTCGCGTCCCACCTCCTGCACGGCGGTGATCAGGTCCCGGGGGTCGGCCACGCCCGTGGTTTCCACCACCACCCGCTGGGGCTGGAAGTTGGTGAGCACCTCGGCCAGGGTGCGCAGGAAGTCAACCCGCAGTTCGCAGCAGATGCAGCCGGCGCGCAGCTCGCGCACCTGGGAGGAGAAGCCACTAAGAAGCTCGCCGTCTATGCCCAGCTTGCCGAACTCGTTGACCAGCACCGCCAGGGATTCATCGGCCGGCTGCTGGGCCAGGATGCGCCGGAGCAGGGTGGTCTTGCCCGCGCCCAGGAAGCCGCAGATCAGGTGCAGGGGCGTGGGCTCGGGGATGCTCATGGCGCCTCGGTTTTCATAGAGGTTGGTCTGGGCGGCAGGCCTTAACAGCAGCCGCCGCGCGGGCCGGGCGGGGCCAGGTCAATCTGGGCCTGCACCTGGGTGGCCGGCCGGCGGGGCTCGGCCACGCAGCAGCAGGCGTCGCCCTTGCGGCCCAGGGCCGCGTTGATCACCGCCTGGGCGCAGCCCACCCCGGCCTCCACCGACAGGGCGCCGCTGGGGCAGTTGGTCATGCAGGCCCCGCACTCCATGCAGGCGTCGCGGCGCACCACCTGCACCCGCTTGTCAATAAGGGCCAGCACGCCGTGCGGGCAGACCTCCAGGCACAGGCCGCAGCCCAGGCAGCGCTCGGGCTGGGCCCGCAGGCTCACCACGTCCTTGAGATACACCAGCGGGGCCATGACTGTTCTCCTTAGGCTAGAAATATAGCATAGAGCCACAGGCCCAGCCCCAGGGCGGCGGCGGCTATTTGCACGGGCACTGCCCGGCGCATCTCCTTCTTCACCCCCGACAGCGAGGTGTAGTTGCTGGCGCCGGTGAAGTTCAGGGCCAGAAAGGAGCTCAGGGCCGGCACCAAGAGCAGCCAGGCCGTTAGCGCCGGGCCCGGCGGCCAGGCCGGCCCGGGCCACCAGAACCAGAGCAGGGCGGCGGCGGCCAGGCCCGGCCACAGCCCCTTGAGGCTGAAGGCCCGGCCGGGCAGCCAGGGCAAGAGCGCCGGCGCGGCCACCGCGCCGGCGGCCAGGGCCAGCAGGGCGGCGATCACGGCCCAGAGGCCGTCCTGCCAGGCCGCGGCGGCAAAGCCGGCGCCGTGGGCCAGGCCGCCCAGGCCGGCCAGCAGCGCCAGGGCCGGCAGCAGCCAGAGGTAATACTGCAATGCGCCCACCAGCTCCACCGGGATCAAGATCAGGCGCTGGGCCAGGGGGAAGCTGACCCTGCGCATCTGCGGCGTGGCGCGAAAGCCGGACGCGATGAAGGCCGGGAGGTCCGCGGCCCGCACCGGGCCGAACACGGCCTGGAAGCCGCACAGCTTCTTGAGCCTGTGGGCCTCCACCCCCGGCCCGGCCAGTTGGGGCAGGATCAGGCGGCGGTGGGAGACCACGCTGGCCAGGCCGCTGGCCTGCACCCGCCGGACCAGCTCCTCGGTGCCCAGGCGGCCCTTGCCCGCCGCGCACCAGACGTTCACCCCGTCCGTGTCCAACACCAGGATCCAGGCGTCCAGGCCGGGCAGGGCGGCGCGCAGGTGGTCGAAGCTGAGCTTGTAGTTGGCGCTGACCAGCACCGGCGACTCCGGCCCGGGCTCCCCCAGGGCGTAGAGCCCCGGCGCCAGGCGGTAGTCGCCCCGGCCGATGCCCCAGCGCACCCGCAGGGCGCTCAGGCGGTCCCCGGCGCTGAGGGCCGCGCCCACCCGGGGCACCGGCCCGGCCGGCGTGGGCAGCTCGCCCAGCACAAAGGGCTGCCTGAATACTGCTCGGGGTTGTGCCTGCGCCATTTCTCCCTCCGCCTTAACACCACTATATTAGCCCCGTCCGGCCCATTGGCCAAGGCCGAGCCGGGCCCGGACGGCGGCCTCCCTTTTGCTTGACAAGCGGGCCGGGCTCGCGGAATATGTCAAATCAGACCGGTTGAACATAACGCCTCCGCCTGGAAACGGCCCATTTCAGGCGGGGAAAGCGGCTGGGAGCCAAGGTGCTGGTGCGGTAGAATTCCGGCCAGCGGGTCCGGCGGCAGGAGCCGCCCTGACCGCCCCGGCCTGCGGCGCCCGGGCAGGGCGCGGGTTTGGGCCTTAAGCATAACCTAACTATAGGGACGAACCCCTGGCCTTGCCGACAAGGACGGGGGTTTTATTTTGGCCTGGGGAGTAGGGATCATGAAGCACGGAGGTCTGGCCCGGCGGCTGCTGATGGCGGGCCTGCTGCTGGCCGTGGCCGGGGCGGCCGGGGCGGCGCCCATTGCCCAGACGGTGCGGCAGGAGGCCGAGCAGGCGGTGGACGCCCGGCGCCAGGCCCAGAGCCTGGTGGACGCCTGGGCCCCGCAGCGGAGCAAGCTGGCCGACGAGGCCGAGCAGATGGAAAAAGAGCTGGCCCTGGTGCGCGCCCAGCGGCAGAAGGCCGAGGCCTACCTGGCCGGCCAGCAGGCCAAGATCGTTGAGATGCAGGCCCGCCTGGCCGAGATCGCCCGCATCCGGGCCGGCCTGGAGCCGGTGCTGGACCAGACCCTGGAGCGCCTGCGGGCCCTGGTGGCCGCGGACCTGCCCTTCCTGGCCGGCGAGCGGGCCCAGCGCCTGGCCGAGCTGCGCCGGACGTTGAACGACTACGACGCCACCCTGGCCGAAAAGACCCGCCGCCTGCTGGAGGCCCTGGCCATCGAGGCCCGCTACGGCAGCACCGTGTCGGTCAGCCAGGTTGAGCTGCCCCTGGAGGGCGTCACCCGCCGGGTGAGCCTGCTGCGCCTGGGCCGCCTGGGCCTGTTCGCCCTGGAGGCCCAGGGCCGCCGGGCCTGGCGCTACGACCGGGCGGCCAACAAGTTCCTGCCGCTGGACGGGTTCACCCGCGAGCTGCAGCAGGCGGCCGAGATCGCCCAGCGCCGGCGGGTGGTGAGCCTGGTGGAGCTGCCCCTGGGCCAGGCCCCGGCCCCGGAGAAGAAGCCATGAGGCGGGGACTGGTCCTGTTGACCCTGTTGGGCCTGGCCTGCGCGGCGCCGGCCCTGGCCGCGGACTTCAACCGGGCCGCCGGCCAGGTGAAGCGCGACCTGGCCCAGGCCCAGGCCGAGCGCGCCCGGACCGCCCAGCAGGTGGCCGCGGAAAAGGCCCAGATGCAGGCCCGGGTGCTGGGGCTCAAGAAGGAGCTGGCCGCCGAGAACCAGCGCCTGCAGGGTGTACGCCGGCAGCTCAGCCAGGCCAGCCAGCAGCGGGCCGCCCTGGGCCAGCGCCTGGCCGCGGCCACCGGCGACCTCAAGGAGCTGGCCGGCCAGGTGCGCTCGGCGGCCCGGGACCTGTTGTCCCTGGCCGAGCGCTCGCCGGCCACCGCCGAGGAGCCCGCCCGCCTGGAGGAGCTGCGGGCCTATCTGAGCAAGTCCCGCTTCCCGGGGCTCCAGGACATAGATCGCCTGTTCGGGCTCTACCTGGGGGAGATCGCCTCCAGCGGCCAGATCAAGCGGCGGCGCGGCCCCCTGGTGGACCGGGCCGGCCGCCAGGTGCAGGCCGAGATCCTGCGCCTGGGGCCCTTCACCACCCTCTACCGCCAGGGCGGCGAGGTGGGGCTGGCCACCCTGGGCGCGGGCAGCGGACGGCTGCTGGCCATCGCCGGCCGGCCGGACTGGGGCGCCCGCCGCAGCATCGGCCGCTATCTGGACGGCCGGTCCGCGGCGGTGGTCATGGACATCTCCGGCGGCGGGGCCCTGCGCCAGCTCTCGCGCCAGGAGAGCCTCTGGGAGCACCTGCTCTCCGGCGGGCCCCTGGTCTGGCCCATCCTGCTGGTGGGGCTGGCGGCGCTGGTGCTGGTCATCGAGCGCCTGGTCTTCCTGCGCCGGGTGCGGGCCAACACCGACGAGCTGATGGCTGCGGTGGCGGGCCTGGTGGCCGCCGGCGACATCGCCGGGGCCCTGCGCGCCGCCGAGTCCCAGCCGGGCCGGCCCACCAGCAACGTGCTCCAGGCCGGGCTGTCGCTCAGGGGCAACTCGCCGGAGGTGATCGAGAGCGGCCTGTCCGAGGCCATGCTGCGGGAGCTGCCCCGCCTGGAGCGCTTCCTGACCGCGCTCAAGGTGCTGGCCGCGGTGGCCCCCCTGCTGGGCCTGCTGGGCACCGTCACCGGCATGATCAACACCTTCCAGGTGATCACCGTCTTCGGCACCGGCGACCCGCGGCTCATGGCCGGGGGCATCAGCGAGGCCCTGGTCACCACCGAGCTGGGCCTGGCCGTGGCCATCCCCATCCTGGTGCTGGCCGCCCTGCTCAGCCGCCGGGCCCAGCGCATCGCCTCGGACATGGAAGAAAAGGCCATGGCCCTGTCCGCGGCCCTGATCAAGGCGGGAGGCTAGGCGTGCGGGCGTGGTCTTCGGCCTGGGAGTTCCTGCTGGCCGGCGGGCCGGTGATGTGGCCCCTGCTGGCGCTCTCGGGCTGGCTGTGGTTCCTGGTGCTGTACAAGGCCGCCTGGCTGCTCCGGGTGCGGCGCGAGGAGCTGGACCCCTCCCAGGCGGTGGCCTGCCTGCTGGGCCGGGCCGCGCCGGCGCCGGCCGGTCCCCGGGGCGCGGCCCTGGCCCATTTCCTGGGCCAGCCCGGCCGCGGCCCGCGCAGCGACCGCCGCCTGTGGCAGGCTGCGGTGCGGCGCCAGGGTCCGGACCTGTGGCGGCACCTGGACACCATCCTGGTGCTGGCCGCGGTGGCCCCGCTCTTGGGCCTCTTAGGCACGGTCACGGGCATGATCCAGACCTTCCACGTCATCGCCGACTTTGGCACCGGCAACGCCCAGGCCATGGCCGCCGGCATCCGTCAGGCCCTGATCACCACCGAGACCGGGCTGTTGGTGGCCATCCCCGGCCTGTTCGCCGGCTATGTGCTGCGCCGCCAGGTGCGCAAGCTGCAGCAGGGTTTGCATGGCTTCGCCCAGGCCGTGGCGCGCTGGCTGCGCTCGCGGGAGGAGGCGGCATGCTGAGTCTGCGCGGACGCCTGGGGGACCTGGACGGCCAGCGGGCCGACGAGCCCGAGCTGAACATGGCCCCCCTGATAGACATGGTCTTCCTGCTGCTGATCTTCTTCCTGGTCACCACCAGCTTCGTGCGCGAGGCCGGGGTGGAGGTGGCCCGGCCCCAGGCGGCCAGCGCCACGGCCAAGACCAAGGGCGCCCTGGTCATCGCCCTGGCCGTGGACGGGCGCATCTACATCGAGCGCCGCCAGGTGGACCTGCGCTCGGTGCGCGGCCTGGTGGAGCGCTTCCTGGCCGAGGACCCCGCGGGCGCGGTGATCATCGCCGCGGACAAGAACAGCCTCACCGGCCGCACCATCGAGGTGCTGGACCAGTGCCGCCTGGCCGGGGCCAAGGACGTGGCCGTGGCCGCCCAGAGGCCGGGGCCGTGAACGCCGCCGCCCTGCGCGCGCCCCTGCGCGGGCGCTGGGGCCTGGCCCTGGCCGGCTCGCTGGTGCTGAACCTGGTCATCTTCGGGGCGGCCGCGCTTCTGTTGCAGGGCGAGCCGGTGCGGCCCAGGCTGGAGGCCTACCAGGTCTCGGCCTTCCTGGCCCTGCCGCCGCCCCCGCCGCCCCGGGAGGAGCAGGAGCCGCCGCCGCCGCCCAAGCCCCTGCGGCTCAGCCAGCTCAAGGCCGCGCCCCTGGCCGAGCCCCGGCCGGCCCTGGCGGCCCCGCCCATCGCCCTGGAGCTGGGCCCCAAGCTGAGCCTGGGCCCGGCCCTGGCCCCGCCCGGGCCGCCGGGGCCAACGGCCCTGGGGCCCGGGGACCGCGAGCCCCTGGTGGCCGCCCAGGTGCCCCCGCCCTACCCCTACCTGGCCCGGCGGCGGGGCATCGAGGGCGCGGTGACGGTGCGCTTTCTGGTGGACCGCCAGGGCCAGGTGCGCCATTTGTCGGTGCTCAAGGCCGAGCCGCCGGGGGTCTTCGAGGAGACGGTGCTGCGCACGGTGGCCCGCTGGCGCTTTAGGCCCGGCCTGCATGAGGGCCAGGCCGTGGAGGCCTGGGTGGAGACCACCATCCGCTTCAAGCTGGAGGGGCGATGAGGCGCGCCCTGGCCGCCATCGCTCTGGCCCTGTGCCTGGCCGCGCCGGCCGCGGCGGCCTCGGACTGCCCCCGGGAGCCCTCCCTGAGCCGCGCCCTGCACCAGGCCCTGTACCAGGCCCAGCAGCAGATGGAAAAGAAAAACCCGGCCCAGGCCGCCCGGGACCTGGCCCGCTACGCCGCCCAAAACCCGCGGGAGGCCCACCACCAGCTCTCCTTTTTGCGCGGGGTGCTGGCCTATCAGGCCGGGGACAAGAAGGCCGCCGAGGCCTTTTTCGCCCAGGCCGTGCAGCTCTGGCCCTGCTTCGTGCCCGCCCTGCGCAACCTGGCCCTGCTGCACTTCGAGCAGAAGCGGCCGGCCCAGGCCATTGACCTGGCGCTCCGGGCCTATCGCCTGGTCAAGCCGCCCCGGCCGGGCCTGCTCTACGAGGCGGCGGTGTTCGCCATGTCCGCCGGCCAGACCGGGCGGGCCCTGCCCTGGCTGCAGGAGCTGGCCGCCCGGCCCCAGCCCCAGGAGCAGTGGTTGAGCGCCCTGCTGCGGGCCCACATGGAGCTGAAGAACTATCCCCAGGCCCAGGCCGTGCTGGAGCGGTTGCTGGCCGCCCACCCGGGCCAGGTGCGCTACTGGCGCCTGGCCGCCAGCCTGGCCTCCCTGCAGGAGCGCTGGGCCCCCGCGGCCGCGGCCCTGGAGGTGGCCTACCGCCTGCAGCCGCCGGAGGCCCAGGACTGGCGGCAGTTGGCCGATCTCTACCGCGCCGCCGGCGTGCCCCAGCAGGCCGCCCGCTGCTACCTGCAGGCCTGGGGCCCGCAGGTGAAGGAGCCCCAGCAGATGGACACCCTGGCCCAGGTGTATGGGCAGGGCAGCTATGCGCAGCAGGCCCTGGCCTGGGCCCTGCGGGCGGCCCGGGCCCAGCCCACGGCCCCGCGCTGGGCCCTGGTGGGCCGCCTGCTCTTGGAGGCCAAGCGCTACCCCGCGGCCCACGCGGCCTATCAGAAGGCCGCGGCCCTGGCCGACCCCCAGGGCCGCCACAGCCTGCTGGCCGGCTACGCCGCCTGGCAGGCCGAGCGCCTGGAGCTGGCCCAGGCCGCCTTTGCCCGGGCCCTGGAGCGGGCCCCGGCCCGGAGCGCCACGGCCCGGGACGCGGCCCGGGCCCTCAAGGACCTGGAGGCCGCGCGCCGGGCCGCCCGCCAGGCCCAGGCCGGCGGCTAGGTTCCGCCGCGACCCAACCCGGCCCAGCCCCGCCTAGCGCCGCGGCAGCTTGGGGCCCGGGCTCGCAGCCTGCGCTCTACGCGGGTTGCGGCCCCGGCTCGCCGGGCATAAATTAAAAAGCGCAGCGCGGCCCTTTCCCTGGGAGGCAGCATGGGCGACATCATCCGGCGGCCCGGCCGGCTGGCCGAGGACTTCTACATGCTGGGGCACCAGGCCAGCCCGGTGTTCCTTTTGGACGGCCCGCGGCCGGTGCTCTTGGAGGCCGGCTTCTCCTGCCTGACCCGCCTGGTTCTGCAGGACGCCCGCGCCCGCCTGGGCCGGCGCGCGCCGGAGATGATCTTCTTCACCCACTCCCACTTCGACCACCTGGGCGCCGGGGCCTGGCTGCTGGAGGCCTACCCGGGCCTGGTGACCGCGGCCGCGCCCAAGACCCAGGCCGTGCTGCGCCGGCCGGGCGCCCTGCGCCTGATCGCCGAGCTGAGCGACTCGGCCGCCGAGGCCATCGCCCAGGCCACCGGCGGCCTGGCCGACCGGACGCCCTTCAAGCCCTTCGCCATCGAGCGGGTGGTGGACGAAGGCGAGGAGGTGGAGCTGGGGCCCGGCCTCAGCCTGCGGGTGCTGGCCACGCCGGGCCACACCTGGGACTGCCTGAGCTTCTACATCCCCCAGCGCCGCATCCTCATCGCCGGCGAGGCGGCGGGCACCGGCCTGCCCGAGGGCCGCATCATCACCGAGTTCCTGGTGGACTACCAGGCCTATGTGGACTCCATCCGCCGCCTGGCCGGCCTGGAGGTGGAGGTGCTCTGCCAGGGCCACCACCAGGTCTATGTGGGCCCGGAGGTGCCGCGCTTCCTGGCCCGCAGCCTGGCCGCGGCCCAGGAGTTCCGGGACTGGGTGCTGGCCCTGCTGGCCCAGGAGGGCGGCCGGGTGGAGCGGGTGATGCAACTGGTCAAGGCCGGCGAGTACGACACCCGCACCAGCCACCGCCAGCCTTTGCCGGCCTATCTGCTCAACCTGCGGGCCCGCGTGACCCACCTGGCCCAGGCGGCAGGCTACCTGCCGGCCAGGGCCTAGCGGCTCCCCGCGGCCGGAAAGCGCTGGACCTGGGGCCCCGGCCGAGGCTAGAATGAACCGCTATTCATAAGCGTCCGCCCCCCCTAGACGGAGGTATGAGTCATGAGTCCAGCCACGGTGGCAGAGGTGTTCCAGCAGATGCCGGCCAAGTTCCTGGCCGATCAGGCCCAGGGGCAGGAGGTGGTCTATCAGTTCCATATCACCGGCGAGCAGGCCGGCGACTGGCAGGTGATAATCAGCGGCGGCCAGTGCCAGGCGTCCCCGGGCGTGCACGCCAGCCCCACGGCCACCATCACCGTGGGCGACCAGGACTGGCTGCAGGTGATCGGGGGCGGCCTCAGCCCCATCAGCGCCTTCATGGCGGGCAAGCTCAAGGTGGGCGGGGACCTCATGGCCGCCCAGCGGCTGAGCTCCCTGTTCAAGCTCGGCGCCTAGACCCCCGGCCCCGGCTCAGGAGGAGGCCATGGCCGCCGCCCGGCGGCCGGCCTCTTTGCGCTCCCGGCGCCGCTGGCGGCGCTCCAGGAAGCCCTCCAACAGGTCCCACATCACCGGCACCACGATCAGGGTCAGGAAGGTGGCCGCGGACAGGCCGGTGACGAAGGTGCTGGCCATGGTGCCCCAGACGATGGAGTACTCCGGGAAGCCCACGGCCATGGGCAGCAGCCCCAGCACGGTGGTGACCGTGGTCAAGAGGATGGGGCGCAGGCGGATGTTCACCGCCTGCCACAGGGCCTGGGGCCGGGGCAGGCCGGCGCGCCGCCGCCGGTTGAGAAAGTCGATCAGCACCAGGGAGTCGTTGACCACCACCCCGGCCACGCCCACCGTGGCCACGAAGCTGTTGACGGTGAAGATGGTCTGGGTGAGGAACTTGCCGAAGATCACCCCGATCAGGGCGAAGCTCACCGAGGCCAGGATGATCAGCGGCTGCAGGTAGGACTTGAACTGGGTGGCCAGGATCACGTAGATGAGCAGCAGCGCCACCCCGAAGGCGTAGAACAGGGACTGGAAGGATTTGCGCGTGGTCTCGAACTCGCCGGCGAAGCTCAGGGTGGCGCCGGGATAGTTGGCGCTGATGCGGGCGTAGTGGTCGCGCACCCGGGCCACCACCGCCGGGGTGGACAAGGGCGCGCCGGAGCGGATGTTGCCGGTGAGGGTGACGGCCCGCTCGCCCTGGAAGCGGCTCAGCTGGCCGCTCTCCATGTACACCTGGGCCCGGGTCAGGTCCCGCAGGCGCACCGGCCCCGCGGGATGCTCCAACAGCGGCACCTGCAGGGCCTGCTCCGGGGTCTTGACCAGCCCCGGGTCCAGCTTCACCTTCAGGTCCACCTCCTCGTCCACCAGGCGGTAGGTTCCCACGTAGCGCCCGCCCAGCACCGTTCCGGCCAGGCGCACCACCGCCGCCGGGGTGACCTTGTACTCGGCGGCCTGCTCGGGGATCACCTGGAAGCGGAACACCCGGCTGGGCTGGCCCAGGTTGTCGGCCACGTCCACCACCGAGCCCCGCAGCGCCGGCGCGCCGGCCAGGAAGGACTTTACCTCCCGGGCTAGGGCGTCCACGCTGCTGGGGTTGCTGCCCACCACGCGCACGTTGATGTCCTTGCCGGTGGGCGGCCCGTCCTTCTCCGGCCGCAGGCTGATCTTCACCCCGTCCTTGGCCAGGGGCTTCAGGTTTTCGCGCACCCACTCCATGTGCTTGACCGGGTCGTTCTGGGGGTGGTCGGCGAAGTGGCGCTGGCTCTTGCCCGGCAGGGTGACCGCCACGTGGCCCAGGTTCACCCCGAAGACGGGCTCGTAGTCCTCGCTGATGTAAAAGCCGGCCACCGCCGCCGCCGATTCGCACATGCCCGGGCCGTGGGCCATCACCGCCCGGGAGACCTCCTTGAGCACCTCCTGCGTGTGCTCGATGGGCGTGGTCACCGGCAGCTCCACCTGCACGTAGTACAGGGAGTAGTCGTCGGGGAAGAACTTCACCTTGATCAACTGCCAGCGGCCGGTGAGGCTCACCCCGGCGATGCCCAGGGCGGACACAAACAGCAGCCCCACCAGCCCCAGGGTGAGCCAGCGGTGGGCCAAGGTGCGCTTGAGCAGGAACCGCACCGCCGCCCGGCAGGCCTTGAGGGCCACCCCCTCGCCCTTGAAGTCCAGCTCCTGCTCGTTGATCTGGGCCTTGATCTGCTTGGGCCCCCAGTCGCGGTAGTGCAGGGGCAGGATCAGCAGGCACTCAAAGAGGCTGGCTCCCAGGGCGAAGGCCACCGCCTTGGGGATCAGGGCGAAGAACTCGCCGGTGGAGCCGGTCATGATCAGCATGGGCAGAAAAGCGGCCACGGTGGTGGCCGTGGCGCTGACCACCGGCCAGAACACCTCGGCGGTGCCGTTGATCACCGCCTCGTTCATGGGCGCGCCGGACTGGCGGTGGCGGAAGATGTTCTCCACCACCACGATGGCGTCGTCCACGATGATGCCGCTGACCAGCACGAAGCAGAACAGGGTGATCTCGTTGAGCGAGTTGCCGGTGACCCACATGAAGAACATGGTGAGCAGGAACGAGAAGGGGATGCCCACCGTGGTGATCAGGGCGTTGCGGAAGCCCATGAAGTAGGTGATCACCGCGCAGACCAGGAACACGCCCACCAGGAGGTTCCAGCCCATGGTGTGCATGGCGTCGCCGATCTTGACCGTGCTGTCCTGGGTCAGCACCAGGCGCACGCCCTCGCGCTCCATCTCCGGCCGGTAGCGCTCCACCACCCCCCGCACCGCCTCCACGATGTCCAGGGCGTTGCCCTGCTGGGTCTTTATCACCTGCAGTTCCACGCAGTCGGCGCCGTTGACCGAGGTGAGCACGTAGGCGTCGCGGTAGGAGAGCGCGGCCTGGCTGGCCAGGTCGCGGACGCGCACGAAGCTGCCGTCTAAGTCGGTGCGCACGATGGCGTCCAGCACCTGCTGGCGGCTGCGGTAGCGTTCGTCGGCCCTGAGCACGAACTCGCCGGCGGGGGTGGTGAACTCCCCGGCCGGCACCGCCACCCCGCTCTGGCCCAGGGCGCCGGCGGCCTGGTCGAAGGTGACGCCGTAGCGGGCCAGGCGGGCGGGGTCCAAGAGCACGTGGAACTCCCGCGTGCGCTCGCCCACCAGCTTGACTTCCTTGACCCCGGGCAACTGGCGCAGGGCGATCTTCATCTGCTTGGCCATCAGGGTCAGGGCCCGGTTGCTGCGCTCGCCCACCAGGTTGACCGTGACCGCCGGCAGCCAGTCGTTGACGTCAATGGCGTTGAAGCGCGGCGGGTCCACCTCCGGCGGCAGCTCCTTGAGCCGGCCCAGCACCTTGAAGCGCAGGTCGTCCAGGCCGTGGCGGTAGTCGGTGTCGTCGATGAACTTCACCACCACGCTGGAGCGCTGGCGGTAGGAGGTGGCGCGGGTGAACTCCACGTTCTCCAGGTCGTCCAGGGCCTCCTCGACCTCGCGGGTGACCAGGGCCTCCACCTCCTCCGGCGAGGCCCCGGGGTAGATCGTCTCCACCCACACCTTGCCCAACTGCACGTTGGGGTAGCGCTCCACGGGCAGGCTCAGCAGGGCGAAGGCCCCCACCACCATCAGGATGACGAACAGCAGGTTGACCAGGACGGTCTCGGTGAGCGTGAAGCGGACCAGGCCTTTCATGGGCGGCCTACTTCTGTCCGGGGGCGAGGAAGCGCTGGCCGGGCTTTACCTGGGGGGAGGAGACGCGCAGGGCTCCCTCGGGGCCGGAGCCCAAGAGCACCACCCGCACCTGCTGTCCGTTCTCGCGGGTCAGCCAGTGCTCCTGGTAGCGCTCCTGCACCGCCGCCGCCGGCAAGAGCACCGCCCCGGAGGGGTCCGGGGCGCTCAGCTTGAATTCCGCGCGCAGGCCGCCCCGGTGCTCCTGGAGCCCCTTATTAAGCTCCAGCTCCAGGGCCAGCTTGCGCGTGACCGGGTCAAAGGCCGGCGAGAGGCGGCTGACCGCGGCCGGCAGGGCCGCGCCCTGGTCGGGCAGAAAGACCATGAGCGGCCGGGGGGCCTTGCGCAGTATCTCGTATTGCCGGGGGTCCAGGGCCAGGGGCACCACCAGGGTGCGGAAGTCGCCCAACTGGGCCACGGCCGCGCCCACGTTGACCCACTGGCCCGGCTCCACCAGGCGCTCGATCACCTTCCAGCCGGCCGGCGCCTTGATGGTGTGGCGGACCAGGCGCTCGGTCAGCACCTTGCGCTGGGTCTTGAGGGCGGTCAGGGCCAGCCTGGCCTGGGACAGCTCGTCCTCCAGGCGGTCCAGCTTGGAGGGGGCCTCGGAGTGCTTCTGCACCAGGGCGCGGTAGCGGCCGGTCTCCTTGCTCAGGTAGGCCACCCGGCTGGCCAGGCGCTCCTGCTCCACCTGGTTGGCCTCCAGCTCCAGCGCCACGAAGGTGTCGTCCAGGACCGCGAACACCCCGCGCGGGCCCACGGTGTCGCCCACGTCGTAGAGCACCTTCAGGCAGCGGCCGGAGACCTCGCTGACCAGGCGCAGGCGGGCCCGCTCCCGGGTGAAGCCGGTGAGGGTCTGCACCTGCAGCGCCGGGCGGGCAGTGAACACCGGGCCCTGGCTGGGCTCGGCCAGGGCCGGGCCGGCCGCCAAGAAAGCGGCCAGGCAGACGGCCGCCGACCAGAAGATTTTTGCGCGCCAAAGCATGGTCAGCCTCGCGTAAGGGACCATAGGGCAGCGCCCCGGCGGCGGGCGCGGAGCGGCGGGCGCCTGGTTAATATAAAACCATAAACCTAAGCCGGGCGCGGTACAAGCCCCCAGGGTCCCGCCCACTTTAGCAAAATGCGGCCCCAAAGCAAAGGCGGCCCTGGACAGGGGCCGGCTCCCGGGGGAGAATGCGCCCTGGCCCCGGGCCGCCAGCGCCGGGGGGCAAGGAGCGCGCGTGTTGCAGGAAAGCTCAGAGCCGGGAGGGCCGGCGCAGTGGCTGGGGCCGCTGCTCTTATTCACCGGCATATTCTTCGTCAACTTCACCGCGCGGGTGGTCCTGGCTCCCCTGCTGCCGGCCATGGAGGCCGAGCTGGGCCTGAGCCACGCCCAGGCCGGCGGCCTGTTCCTGTTCCTCTCCCTGGGCTATTTCGTGGCCATCGCCGGCTCTGGCCTGGTCAGCCAGCGCCTGGGCCACCGGGGCACGGTGCTGCTGTCGGCCCTGGCGGTGGGGGCGGCCATGCTGGCCCTGTCCCTGGCCCCGGGGCGCTGGGGGGTGACCCTGGGCATGGTGGGCCTGGGCCTGGCCGCCGGCCTGTACCTGCCCTCGGGCCTGGCCTCCCTGACCTCCCTGGTGCGGCCGGGGCACTGGGGCAAGGCGGTGGCCGTACACGAGCTGGCCCCCAACCTGGGCTTCGTGGCCGCGCCCCTATTGGCCGAGATGCTGCAGCAGGGCCTGTCCTGGCGCGGGGTGCTGGCTCTCTTGGGCGGCTGCGCGCTCTTGTTGGGCCTGGCCTTCGCCCGCTGGGGCCGGGGCGGCGAGTTCCCCGGCCAGGCGCCCAGCCCGGCCGCGGTGAGCCGCCTGGCCCGCCAGCCCCTGCTCTGGCTGATGGTGGCGCTGTTCGCCCTGGGCATCGGCTCCAGCCTGGGCGTGTTCACCATGCTGCCCCTGTATTTGATCGAGGAGCGGGGCTGGCCGCCGGAGCAAGCCAACCTGCTCTTGTCCCTGTCGCGGGTCTCGGGGCTGGTCATGGCCCTGGGGGCCGGCTGGGCCTATGACCGCCTGGGCGCCCGCCGCACCCTGGCCATGGTCCTGTGCGCCAGCGGTCTGGCCACCGTCTGCCTGGGCCTGGCCTCGCAGGGCTTCCTGGTGGCGGCCCTGTTCTTGCAGCCGGCCCTGGCGGTGTGCTTCTTCCCGGCCGGCTTCGCGGCCCTGAGCGCCGCGGCCCCGCCCGAGCTGCGGGGCCTGGCCGTGTCCCTGTGCACGCCGCCGGCCTTTGTGCTGGGCGGCGGGGCGGTGCCGGCCCTGATCGGGCTGCTGGGGGAGCACTACTCCTTCGGCCTGGGCATCGCCCTGGTGGGCGGCCTGATCCTATGCGGGGCGGCCCTGACCCCGCTGCTGCGCCCGGGCCGCAGCCTTTAGGAGCCTTGGCAAAGCAGGCGCTTTGTGCTGTGATGGGGCCGAGTGCGCAGCAGGAGCCGATCATGGACCCCCGAGAGCCCGCGCCCCTGGAGCTGGCCGCCCAGCTCATCCGCATCAATAGCTGCAACCCGCCCGGCGGCGAGGCGGCAATGGCCGCCTGTCTGGCCCCGCTGTTGTCCCAGGCCGGCTACGAGCTGAGCACCTACGAATTCGCCCCCGGCCGGCCCAGCCTGGTGGCCCGGCAGTCCTGGGGGCCGCAGCAGCCCCTGTGCTTCTCGGCCCATATGGACACCGTACCCCTGGGGGCCGAGGCCTGGCGGCGCAACCCCTTCGGCGGCCAGGTGGAGGGAGGCCGCCTGCACGGCCGCGGGGCCTGCGACATGAAGGGCGGCCTGGCGGCCATGGTCACGGCCGCCTGCTCGCTGGCCGCCCTCAAGCCCAGGCGCGCGGGGCTGGTGCTGGTCCTCAGCGCCGGCGAGGAGACCGGCTGCCAGGGGGCCTTTCACCTGGCGGCCCAGCCCGGGGCCCTGGGCCAGGCCGCGGCGGTCTTGGTGGGCGAGCCCACGGGCAACCGGCCGCTCTTGGGCCACAAAGGCGCCCTGTGGCTGCGGGCCAGCTTCAGCGGCCGGGCGGCCCACGGCTCCATGCCGCAGTTGGGCGACAACGCGGTCCTCAAGGCGGCCCGGGCCGCCCTGGCCCTGAGCGAGCACGACTTCGGCCTGCCGCCCCACCCCATCCTGGGCCCCCTGACGGTGAACGTGGGCCTGCTCAGCGGCGGGCACAAGGTGAACATGGTGCCGGACCAGGCCAGCCTGGCCGTGGACCTGCGCACCCTGCCCGGCCTGAGCCACGACGAACTGGCGGCCGCCGTGGCCCGCCTCTTGCCGGCCTCTCGCCTGGAGCGGCTCATGGACGCCGAGGCCATCTGGACCGAGGCCGCCGACCCCTGGGCGGCCCAGGTGCTGGAGATCGCCTCCGGGTTCCTGGGCCAGGCCCCCCCGCCGGCCGGGGCCGCCTACTTCACCGACGGCTCGGCCCTCCAGCGGGCCCTGGGCCACGCGCCCACCCTCTTGCTGGGCCCCGGCCGGCCGGAGCAGGCCCACACGGCCGACGAGTGGTGCGCTGCGGCCGAGATCGGCCAGGCCGTGGAGATGTACCTGGCCATCGCCCGCGCCTGGTGCGGCGCCTAGCCCCCCCGCCCGGCCTGAGCATCCGCGAAAACCGCCCGGCCCTCCGAGGCGGGCGGCTTGTTCTTGTGCGCACCAGCCCCCCCCTGCCTGCTTGCCGTCCCTGGCGGCGGTGCTTATCTTTTTTTCAGAGAGGATGAGGAAGGAGGTTATCCATGGCCACCTTCAAATATAGAGACGCCATCCTGGTCTGGGAGCCGGACAAGGGCTACCGCAACTTGGTGACAGGCGAGTGGGAGTTCTCGCCGGTGGATGCGGTGTCGGACTATGTAGAGAGAAGCCCGCACGAGCGCGAGGAGTTCGTGGACCTGGCCAAGCGGGTGCAGGATTTCTGGCTGGCCCACTCCACCGCGGGCGGCGTGGAGGGATTCGAGGAGGTGGTCTTCGAATCCTGAGCCCGGCCCCGGGCCCTTGACGAGAGTCGTTTACCGCCCCCCGCCCCCTGCGGCGGGGGGCGTTTTCTTAGCCGGTGAAGATCACCCGCTGGCAGAGCCGGGCCAGGGCGTCCATCTGGGCCCGCTCCCGCTCCCCCAGCTCGCCGCCGCCCAGGCTGCGGCCGTAGTAGCCGTTCACGACCACCGTGCGGCTGGCCTCCAGCACTCGCTCCAGTTCCTCCAGCTCCCCGGCCTGCAGATACATGGACACGTCGTTTATGAAAAGCACCCTGGCCGGGTGCCGCAGGTACTGGGCGAAGAGATGCTCCAGGCGGCGGGCGTTGTCCTGGGCCAGGGAGAGCACCTCCTGCGGCGTGCGGCCGCTGAGGCGGGGGGCGGCCAGCTCGGCGGTGTAGTAGCGCACCGGCCGCGGCCAGGGCCCGCCCATCTTGCCGCCCACGCCCCGGGTCAGGGGCGGGGCCAGGTCCAGCACCGCCAGGTCCTCCTCGCCCGCGGCCAGCAGTCCTTGCAGGGCCTGGGCCAGGAGCAGGGTCTTGCCCGTGTTCACCTCGCCCCGGATCAGGGTGCGCTGGCCGCGCAGGACCTCGGGCGCAGGCAGGATGATCTTGGCCGCCGGTCCGCCCATCACCACCCCAGGATGCTCAGCAGAAAGCGGGCGGCCAGCAGGCTGGTTATCACCAGGGTCGCGGCCCCCAGCAGGTTCAGGGGCCAGGAGTTGCTGCGCCCGCCGTAGAAGCGCCGCTGGTTGAGCAGATAGAGGATGATGGCGATGATCAGGGGCGTGCCGCACAGCCCCAGGGCCAGCATCACCGGCAGCAACAGGAAGAAGCCGCCCTTGATGAACGGGCCCAGGGCCGAGAGCAGCACCCCGCCCATCACTACCAGGCGGAAGCGGGCGCTGGTGCGCTGGGCCGGCCAGCCCATCTTGTCGAAGATGAAGTAGGCCGCGGCCAGGTAGGTGGGCATGATGGTGGAGAAGGTGGCCGCCCACAGCCCGGCCAGGAACACGCCCAGCGCCGCCCCGCCCAACAGGGGCCGCAGGCTGGGCAGCACGTCGGCCGGGCCCTTGACCAGCACCCCGGCTGGGTGCAGCAGGGCCGCGCCCACCAGGAAGATGGCCAGGCTGTAGGCCCCGAAGGCCAGGCCCATGGAGGCCACGGTGTCGAAGCGGGCCAGGGGCAGTTGGGACTCTTTCCAGCCGCGGGCGTTGGTGTTGTAGGTGTGCATGCCGATGATGGTGATGTGCACCGCGCCGCCCATGATGGCCGCGGCCATCAGGGCCGGCTGCACCCCGCCGGGCAGATTGGGCATGAGCCCGGCCACCACCCGGCCCCAGCTTATGTCCGCCTGCCAGGCGGTGGCTATGAAGCAGGCCACCACCAAGAGCACCAGGCCCTTGCAGATGTTCTCGAACCAGCGGTAGCCGCCGTGCAGCAGGGCGGCCGAGAGCAGGGCCGCGTAGGCCAGGCCCCACCAGGGGCTGGCGATGCCGGTGATCAGGGAGGTGACCCCCACCAGGGCGTTCATGAGCACCATGGCCGCCAGGTAGGTGGCCAGCACCGCGTCCACGGCCAGCAGCCAGGCCCAGCCCCGGCCCAGCCGCTCCTGGGTGGCGGCGATGATGCCCCGCCCCTCCAGGATGCCCACCCGGGCGGCCAGGTATTGGGCGGTGGTGCCGAACACGGCGCTGAGCACCACCACCCACAGCATCTGGTAGCCGAAGGAGGCCCCGGCTATGACCACGCTGGCCAGGGTGGCCGGGCCGCAGGCCACGGCGCTGACGATCCAGGCCGGCCCCATCTGGCGGGTGTAGTCCATCCAACGTCCGAGCATGCGCGCGCTCCCTTGTGGCGACCGGGTTATCCTATCCCCCCGCTGGGCGGCCGGCAAGGGCCGGGGCGCATGCAGACCGCGGCCGGCTGTGTTAGGTTTAGGCCCGGAGAGCCAGAGGGAAGCGAGCATGGCCAGCGCATTTGAGCCCGGACACATCCCGCCGCCGCCGGACGGCCAGCCGGCCTGGTGGCTGATATTGGCGGGCAGCAAGCTGTTGGTGGACGCGGACAACCTGCCCCCCCGCGCCGCGGACGCGGCCGGCCTGGGCCTGGCCCTGGGGCCGGCGCACTACCTGGGCCTGTGGCAGGGGCGGCCCAGCTACACGGCCTGGGCCCTGGAGGAGGAGGCGGCCGCGCCCGCGGGCCTGGCCTGGCACGGCCTCTACGGCCTGTTCCTGGGCTGGCCCCAGGACCTGTTCGCCCTGGGGGCCCGGGCCAAGCAGATACTCACCTGGGAGCGGCGCAACCGCTTTTGCGGCGCCTGCGGCCAGCCCATGCAGGAAGCCCCCGACGAGCGGGCGCGGCGCTGCCCGCTGTGCGGGCTCACCGCCTACCCGCGCATCTCCCCGGCGGTGATCGTGGCCGTAGAACGGGAGGGGAGGCTGCTCCTGGCCCGCAGCCCCCGCTTCCCGGCCGGGCGCATGAGCGTGCTGGCCGGCTTCGTGGAGCCGGGCGAGACCCTGGAGGGCTGCGTGGCCCGCGAGGTGGCCGAGGAGGTGGGGGTGCAGGTCGCGGGCATCCGCTACTTCGCCTCCCAGCCCTGGCCCTTCCCGGACTCGCTGATGATCGCCTTCACCTGCCAGTGGGCCGGCGGCGAGATAAGCATAGACGGCCGGGAGATCGTGGAGGCCGGCTGGTACGGGCCCGAGCAGATGCCGGCCATCCCGCCGGACAGCACCATCGCCCGCCGCCTGATCAACCACGTGCTGGGGGGCGTGGAACGCCTGCCGGGCGTCCCCTGGAACCCCAACCGCTGAGCCCGGGTATTTCATGGGGGCTGGGCGATATTGTTTTTTAGGCTTTATTTGCGCGGCGGTTAGGGAAAATCAATGCCATCGGCCGGGTACGGTTTGCACCCTGGCCCGGCATAGCCAGCCGCCGGCAGACAAGGCGGCCCAAGGCTTGGGCGGCCAAGGCCCTTCGGCGGGAGCATTGATAGCCGGCGAGGGCAGATGGCCCCCCGACCCGCTTCGCCCACAGCGGCCCGCCGGCTGGCGAAGCCGGACGCTCGGCCCTCATGGAATATTCGGGCTAGAGGCTCAGCCGTCCCGCAGAGCCAAAGCCAGGTCCTGGCCGGCCTGGCGGGCCCGCGCCAGGTGCTCGGGGTGGCCCAGCACGTCGCCCGCCAGGTCCAGGCCCCGGCAGAGCACCGAGTCCACCAGCTCCATGTCCAGCACGTCCATGAAGTAGCGCACGCTGCGCAGCGCGCCCTCGAACAGCTTGGCGCCCTGGGTGGCGCCCGCGGAGATGAACAGGCCCTGGCGCGTGTAGTGGCGCTGGCCGAAGGGCCTGCGCTCGATCCAGTACTTCTTGACCCACAGGCTCTGGAAGCGGTCCAGCATGATCTTGGCGTGGGCGCTCACTGCGTAGAAGAAGATGGGCGAGGCCAGCATCAGGCCCTGGCTGGCCAGGCAGAGGTCGTACACCCGCTGGAAGTCGTCCTGGATCACGCAGCGGCCGTCTTTTTTGCAGCCGTATATCTCCAGGCAGGGCGACATCTCTAGATCGCGCAGCACCAGGGGCTCCACCGTGGCCCCGGCCGAGCGCGCGCCGGCCACGGCCTGGTCCAAGAGCGCGGCGGTGTTGCCCTGGCGGCGGGGGCTGCCGTAGATGGCCACGATGCGGCTCATGTCTTTCTCCTGGCTGCGGGCGGCCTCATGTTAGCACAGGCCAGGGCAGGTGTAGGGTGGAGGGCCGGTTAGCGCAGCCTAACCCGCCTGCGACGGCTTGGCGTTGAGCCCCCGGCCTCGCGGTGGCATAATAGCGGCGCCTGTCGCGGAGCCCACCTCAACCCCGCCCGGTGCGGGACCCGCAGGAATGGATGGTGCGGTGCAGCAGAACGGCCGGTGGCTAATTGGATTGTGCATCTCCCGGGCCAGCGGCGGCCTGATCTTCATGACCGTGGCCGCCACCATGACCACCCTGCAGGGCGCTTGGGGCATCTCGGCGGCCCAGGGCGGGGCCATCATCTCGGGCTTCAACCTGGGCTACGCCGTCAGCCTGGTCTGGCTCTCCAGCCTGGCCGACCGCGTGGGCGCCAAGAAGGTCTTCCTGGCCTCCATGAGCGCCAGCGGCCTGCTGGCCGTGGCCTTCGCCCTGTTTGCCCACGGCTATCTGGCCGCCCTGGTCAGCTATTCGCTCCTGGGCCTGGCCATGGGCGGCAGCTACACCACCGGCCTGATGATCCTGGCCGACCTCTACCCCGTGCAAAAGCGCGGCCGGGTCATGGGCGCCTTCATCGCCAGCACCTCGTTGGGCTACACCCTGTCCCTGACCATCTGCGGCCTGGCCCTGTCCGTGGGCGGCTACGCCCTGGCCTTCTGGCTGACCGCCCTGGGGCCGGTTTTGGGCGCGGCCGCGGCCTGGGCCGCGCTCTGGGGCGCCCCGGCCATGCGCCATCCGGACGAGCCGGGCCTGGGCCTGGCCCGGGAGCTGCTGGGCAACAAGAAGGCCCTGCTCTTGATCGGCGGCTACACCCTGCACAGCTGGGAGCTGTTGGGCATGTGGGCCTGGAGCCCGGCCTTCATCGTGGCCTGCCTGGCTGCCGGCGGGACGGGCTCGGCCGCGGCCGCCAGCCGGGGCTCCATGCTGGCCGGCCTGTTCCACCTCATGGGCCTGGCCGCCTCTTTCACGGCCGGGCTCATCTCCGACCGGCTGGGCCGCACCCGCGTGCTGGTGGCCGCCGCCGCCGCGGGCGCGGCCGCCTCCTTTGTCTTCGGCTGGAGCTTGTTCCTGCCCTTCTGGCTGGTCATGGCCCTGGGCATGGCCTATGCGTTTTTGGTCCTGTCCGACTCGCCGGTGCTCTCGGCCGCCCTGAGCGAGGCGGTGCGGCCCCGGCGCCTGGGCACGGCCTTCGGCCTGCGCTCGCTCTTGGGCTTCGGGGCCGGCGCCCTGTCGCCCATCGTCTTCGGGGCCATCCTGGACGCCCTGGGCCAGAGCGCGGCCGGCTGGGGCCTGGCCTTCGGCATGCTGGGCCTGGGCGGGCTGGGGGCCATGAGCTGCGCAGTGGCCTATGGGCGCAGCAGGGGGGAATAAGGCAGGCTATCGAAGAGAAGCCCGTTGAGACTTACGGCGCCCGCGGCACCTAGACAGGCAAGATGTCCGGATAAGCCGCATTAACTAAAACGCACTTTTAAAAATCTTAGCATTTCAAAAGTATTCCTGAAATTTATATCAAATGCTACACAAACATTTGGAATCGGAACCTTTCTTTTAACATCAGGCGACGGTATTTCGTGAGTTACTAAAACACCACCCCTTGTCATGACATAAGCAACCAGCCAGCCGTCAGCTCCCGAAGCAAAATCCGCTTTTGCGGCGTCTGTAAACTGCGCTTGGGATTGCACCCACTTCATAACCTCACCGTAAGATTTAATTACATCTTCTTCATCGGTTGAAACAAATGCATGCGAGAAGTCTCCTTTCGCCCATGCAGCAAGCTGATCCTTTCCTCGCTCCAACTCTCCCTTGACCTTATCGATACTCTTTACTTGTCCACTTTCCGAATGAACAATCAAGCTTTCCCAAAACCCCGGGGCAATATCGAATGCATAATAGCGTTGCGCTGCTTCGATAAAAACATTAGAATCAAGGATAAAAAATAAATCCTCCATCGCAACTGTCACATCATCCCCAGATGCGATGCATAATTATCAAAACTTTTCCCAAAAAGACCTGTTAATTGATATGCTTCGGTGTAGAGTAGTTTACCTTCCCTCGCTGCCCGTAAAATAGTGGAGAAAAACCTCTTACCTATGCGGAGATTTTGGTTGGCATAAAAGTCACCCCCGCTCACCCGACGAGCACTTGTTCGACGATCATCTGCTAACCAGTTTTCATAAAAAGTGAAATACTCTTTTCTAGTTATAAGACCCAAATCAAGAACCCTGCGCGCTGCCACGATTGCACTAACCTTGAACCGGCGTGCAATTGCCTGAAATGGTTCTTCCTCTGTTTTGATAGAAGGCCAGTACCTAAGCAGAAAAAATCCCGGGACAAGAAATTCGGCAGCTGCCCGATTACAGGCCTGTTCAGTAGGATCATCTGCCGGTAGCATTTCTCGCAAGTCAAAGGCGGCACTACTACCGTAGAAAATGTGTGCCAACTCGTGCGCAAGTGTAAACATCTGTGCCGCCTTGCCGTCAGCTCCGTTGATAAATACTAGAGGGGCATATTCATCCACAAGAACGAAACCTCGGAATTCGTTCGGATCGAGCTTGCGATGTGTGTTATTGCCTACGATCCCGTTAGCAACTGCGATAATTCCGGTCTGTTCTGTAGTGTCTAGTAAAAGGCGAAGAGCGTCGGCCCAAGTGGAGAGCTCGGACGCCCACCCCTCTTGAAAGCCCAGGGTGCGCCTCATGATTTCAGCTGTTACTTGCGGCGGGCTATCGGTTGGTACAGCTCCGACGAAATTAAGGGGTTCGTTTCCCTGCTCTTTGAGAAACTCCCGCTTCCAAAGTTGCCTTCGCTGCATCGATTGAATTGTCTCAAGCAAATCAGGACTAGGTCTACTTGGGCCGTTATCACCAAGTGTCCTGAAGTACGGAACCGGGAGGCGCTCTTGGGGTGGTTTATCTAAGAAGAAGAAACCGAGGGGAGTTAGTGTGACCTTCGCGAGATATTCCAATTGGCGTAAGGTTGGTTGACTCTCGCCAGAGATCCATTGCCCAATTTTAGGAAACTTATGCTTAAGTTGGTCAGCCGAGAGGTTTGACCGGTCCAATGCCCAGAGCAGGATATTAGATGCGACAGCTACTCTGCTCATCAGCCATCTTCCTCCGGCAACACAGCCTAATAATAATTAATATATATCACAAAATACAGTCTTACTGTTTGGCTTGAGCTTGATGTAGCGCCTAAATCCCGACAACTGCATCGTGGTCGGGACTCCACAGCTGCAAGACGGTTCCCCCGGCCTTGTTGCTCCTCCGCCCCTACCCCGCCGCCTCCTTGGCCGGGCGCTCGACGCTCACCTCGGCCGGCGGGGTGGTCCACTGGCCGCCGCCGTAGTCCTTTTCCCACAGCGGGTCGGCCAAGGCCGCCCAGCTTGCGGCGTAGGCGTCCAGCTTGTCCTGGTGCTGCTGGTAGATCTCCTCGGCGCCGGGGTGGGTGAAGCGGGGGTGGCAGGCGCCTATCACCTCGCGCATGACCTGAGGGTTGTCAATGATCATGCAGGGCCGCAGGTGGTTGTCGTTGTGCGGCTGGCAGGCGCGGATGTGCCGGAACAGATCGCTGTCCAGGGCCTCTTGCAGGGAGTGCTCTTTGATGTTGTGGGTGGCGATGTGGGTGTACACGCAGGGCTCCACGTCGCCTAAAGCGTTGACGTGGAAGTAGCGCCGGCCGCCGGCGATGCAGCCGTTGACGTGCGGGCCGTCGTTCCAGAAGTCCAGGATGAAGATGGGCCGCGTGGCCCGGGTCTGGATGACGTGGCGGCGCAGGTGGTCGCGCTGCTCGGGCAGCACCATCAGGTCGAAGTCGGCCTGGCCGTTGACCGGGATGTAGAGGAAGTACATCTGGGCCAGGGAGCCCAGCGCTATCATCTGGTCAATGAACTCCAGGGAGGCCACCTTGTAGGCGTTGTGGCGGGTGACGGTGGCCGAGGTGCCGAAGCAGACCTGGTTGCGGTTGAGGGTCTCGAAGGCCCGCATGATCTTGGCGTGCACGCCCTGCCCGCGCCAGGCGTCGGTCTCGGCCCGGTCGCCCTCGATGCTCACCACCACGATCACGTTGCCCGCCCGGCGGAAGGCGGCCGCCCACTCGTCGTTCATGAGGGTGCCGTTGGTGTAGACCTGGAAAAAGATGTCCGGGAACTCCTCTATGATCCGCAGCAGGTGGGGATAGACCAGGGGCTCGCCGCCCAGGATGGTGATGAAGCCGATGCCCAGCTCGCGGCACTGGTGCAAGAGGTCGCTCACCAGTTCGTACTCCAACTGGGGACGCATGCCGTAGCCCAGGGTGTAGCAGCCCTGGCAGCGCAGGTTGCAGCGCAGGGTGGGCGAGAGGATCATGATGGTGGGCGGCCGGAAGCCGTGCGCCTGCTCGCACTGGTCGCGCCGCCGGCCGCCCTGGAAGAAGCTGTTGTAGAAAAGGGTCTGAAAGAGCCGGGTGCGGTTTTCGGGGGGCATGCTGCCCAAGACCCGGCGGAAGAGCTTTTTGGTCGGGTGCTCGCTCCGCAGCATGCGCTGGATGTGGTCCAGGGCCGCCAGCACCTCGGGGTCGTCGCTCAGGTGCCGGGACAGCTTGACTATCCTGATCAGGCCCTCGTCCGAGACCCGCCCCAGGAGTGAGGAAATTATCTGCGTTGCCTGCTGCCCGCCGTAGGTCTTCAGGCTCTGCATCACCTCCATGAGCAACCTCCTTGCCTGCTCCGCGCGCCGGGACGCGAAGCTGCCCGGTACTCACCCCCCGGCCTCTATTCCCAGGACCAAGGAAAACCCATCCTCACCTTGGTTGGCGCCCGTGTTCAGGCGGACGTCTGCTGCTCCTAGTTTTGGTTCTGGTTTTTAAAAGCGGTTGCCCCAGGGGGCTGGCCACACATCCGGGGGCGGCCGGCGAGGGCGGGCAGGCATGGCTTGCCGTTGGATCATGGCTGGGAATTCTTTAAGCCGCTTCGGAGTGGTCCATCCGGCCTAGGGAACCGCAGCCCATGTGTATCTAAAGATTAATCCAGGGCAGGCGGGATTGCAAGCCTGGGCCGGGCTAATCTCCCACTAACTCTATGGGATGAGCTACTTTTACCTCCAGGGGCAGGCCCCGGCGCCACTGCAAGAAGCAGCCCGAGCAGCTGGTGGCCAGGGTGGCCGCGGGGCTGGCGGCCAGGGAGTCGCGCCGCGGGGCGAAGATGGCCTGGCTCAGCTCGGGCTGGCTCAGGGCGAACAGCCCTCCGCCGCCGCAGCACTGGTCCGCGCCGTTCATCTCCGCCAGCTCCACCCCGGCCGCGGCCAGCAGGGCCGCGGGGTCGGGCCGGGGCCCCTGGCCGTCGCGCAAGTGGCAGGGGTGGTGCAGGGCCGCGGGGTCCGCGGCAGCCGGGCCCAGCCGGGCCAAGAGGCGCGGGTGCTCGGCCAGCACCTGGCTGATCTCCACCACCTTGCCGGCCAGCTCCCGGGCCGCGGCGCGCAGGGCCGGCGGGGCCAGGCGCGGGGCCTCGGCGCTCAGGCCGTGGGCGCAGGAGGCGCAGACCGTGACCACCCGCTCCACCCGGGCCGCGTGGAACAGGCGCGTGAAGCCCTCGCTGAGCTGGGCCGCGGCCTTGGCCAGGCCGGCGGCCACCGCCGGCAGGCCGCAGCAGCCCTGGCCCGGCGGGATCACCACCGTGTAGCGCCGGCTGAGGAGGCGAACGGCCTTGGCCGCCAGCTCCGGCCGCAGGTAGTTGGTCAGGCAGCCCACGAACAGGCCCAGGCGGGGCGCGCCGGCTGGGCCGGGCACCTCCAGGGGCGCGCCGGCCAGGAAGGGCCGCTCGGCCAGGG
>QZKP01000002.1 GCA_003605055.1 Desulfarculus sp. | reverse complement strand
TTCAAAACCTCTAGGTTCGACAGGCTGACATTACCCCGCTGACGAGGGAAGCGGTGCGCGATAGCCGAAAATTGTTCTTGGTTGATTTCCATGCGCGCAGTATCGCGCATTTTGATCTTAAACGCAATTTGTGTTAACAGGCCCTAGCCCCCCGCCAAAAACCAAGGCCCCCGCGCAAGCAGGGGCCTTTTTCTTTCAGCCGGGCGCTGGGGGAGGCGGTTTGCGCCGGGCCAACCCGCCCTGCGGGCTTGCAGCCGTACCCTTGAGCCGGCGCTATTCTTCCCGCCGCCGGCGGGCGCGGCGCCAGGCGGCCAGGCCGGCCAGGCCCGAGGCCGCCAGCAGCAGGCTGCCCGGCTCGGGCACCGTGGCCCCGGTGGTGCTGATAACCCCGCTGACCGCGGCCCAGGTGGAGCCCCTGTCCGAGGTGAGCACTGGGATGAACTCGCCGCTGGTCTTGCTGCCCCGGGTCAGGGTGAGCAAGAAGTCCAGGTCGCCGGCGCCGGCCATGTCTTGCAGCACGGCCGAGGTGGTGGCCTGGTTGATGAACACGTTGCTCAGGTAGCCCCGCAGGGTGATCTGGTAGGGCTCGTCAAAGCTCACCGAGGTCAGGTGCAGGCTGGCCGACAGGTCAAAGTAGCCGGGCAGGTGGCTCTTGTCCGGGCCCTGCTTGCGGAAATAGTCCGCAGTGACGTAGAGGTTGGGCGAGAGCACGCTGCGCTGCTGGGAGATGTCGTAGTCAAAGCCGCCGTAGGTCTGGCCCACGCCGGGCGAGCGGTCGCCGATGACCGCCAGCAGGTCAAAGGTGAACAGGCCCAGGTACCAGCCGAGGAGGGGGTCGCTCCCCTCAGAGGCGCCGGTGACGGGCATGAGGTAGGGGTTGATCTTGCCGCTGGACTGAACCTTGAGCAGGTTGTCGCCGCCAAAGGTGAACGACGAGGCGCCGGCGGGCAAGGCCACGGCCAGCACGGCCAGCAGCAGCACCGGGAGCATTAGCTTTCTTAAGGCAGACATGTTGTCCCTCCCTGCGGACCCCCTATCCTGTAACATTAATATAATATCTTGTTACTCCAATGCAAACCGGCTGGCGCTCACGGCGGGCCAGGCCGCCCCGGCCGCGGCGGGCGGGCGGGTGATTGCGCATTAAAGCACAAAAAACAGTTGACTTGAAATTGCCAGCATGTTAGCAAATCATGACGCCAGGTCCGGCGCGGCGGGCAGGGGCCTGCGCGCGGGCGAAAAGGCGCAACTCCCCGGCAGGGCAGGACAATGCAAACGCCCCTTAATAGGGGCAGGCAGGGGCGGCATCCGGTTTGGGCCGGTTCATCAAGGAATCCACCCGGGAGTACTTGCTGCAACTGGCCAGGGTCAGTTCCATGGGGCTGGCCATGGTTATCGCCACGGTCCTGGGCCTGGCCGCGGGTTATGTGGTGGACCGCTACTTTGGCACCCAGCCCTGGGGGTTCTTCATAGGGCTGGGCATGGGCATTGTGGCGGGCTTCCGCAACCTCTACGTTCTCTACAAGCGCACCGAGGCCTCGCAGGAGCGCATGGACAAGGAAAAGAAGCAGGGGAAGTAATTGGCCTTCAAGCCGCTGACCATGCAAGCGCCCGAGAGCGCCCTGCTCAAGGGCCTGTGGTGGGCCAACCTGGCCGCCTTCGGCGTGCTCAGCGCCGGGGCCTTTGCGCTGGTCCACTGGCACAGCGCCCTGAGCGTGTTGGCGGGCGGGGCCATCGCCCTGGTCAACTATTGCCTGCTGGAGAGAACCGTCCGCCGCGCCCTGCTGCCGGCCGGGCAGCCCGAGGTCATGGGGCGGGTGCTGGTGAAATATTATCTTCGCTTCGCGGCCACCGCCGTGGTGCTGTTTTTCCTGGTGCGCCAGGGATGGGTGGAGCCGCTGGGGCTGCTGGCCGGGCTGTCGGTGGTGGTGCTGACCTTCATGGGCTGGGGCCTGTGCCAGGCGATCAAGCTGCGCAAGGAGGAGTCGTAGGTCTATGGAACATCCATTGATGCTGTTGGGGCTCTTGTTCGAGGCCGTGGGGCTGGGAGACTTCTTCCACCACTACCCCAACGTGGTCTATTCCTGGCTGATCATGCTCTTCTTGATGGTGGCGGCCAAGCTGGCCGTGGGCACGGTGAAGATGATCCCGGCCGGCGGCCAGAACTTCTTCGAGGCCTTGATCGGCGGCTTCGAGGACTTCGCCGTGGACGTGATGGGCGAGCACGGCCGGCCCTACTACCCGCTCGTGGCCACCCTGTTCATCTACATCCTGTGCATGAACTGGATGGGCCTGCTGCCGGGCATGTTCTCCCCCACCAGCAACATCAACACCCCCCTGTCCATGGCCCTGGTGGTGTTCATCTTCTACAACTTCATCGGCATCAAGGAGCACGGCTTCCGCTACATCAAGCATTTCCTGGGCCCCATCTGGTGGCTGTCCCCCTTGATGCTGCCCATCGAGCTGATCGGCCACTTCAGCCGCATCCTGTCGCTCACCTTCCGTCTGTTCGGCAACGTGCTGGGCGAGGACCTGGTGCTGGTCATCCTGTTCGTCCTGGCCGGCGTGTTCTTCGCGCCCCTGCCCATGATGTTCCTGGCGATCTTCACCAGCTTCGTGCAGGCCTTCATCTTCAGCCTGCTGACCATGCTCTACATCGCCGGGTCCCTGGAGGAGGCGCACTAAGTATTGCCAAGCGTTTGGGAAGAAGGCACCCACGCACATAAGGAAGAAGGCACGAACCTAAACCTGTGAGGAGCGAGAGATGAAGAAGTTTTCTTTGATCGCGGGGCTGACCGGCCTGTTCACCCTGGGCCTGGCCGCCGCGGCCCTGGCCGCCGACCCGGGCGCCATGGCTGAGGCCGCCAAGCTGTTCACCGCCACCGTGACCGCCGCCGGCTTCGGCATCGGCATCGCGGCCTTCGGCACCGGCATCGCCCAGGGCATCGCCATCAAGGGCTCCGTGGAGGGCATCGCCCGCAACCCCGAGGCCTCGGGCAAGATCACCGTGACCATGCTCATCGGCCTGGCCATGGTGGAGTCCCTGTGTATCTACGCGCTGGTCATCAGCCTGATCCTGCTCTACGCCTACCCCATGGCCGCGCCAGTGGCCAAGTTCCTGGGTATGTAAGCGCGCGCAGAGGGCCGGGCCCGCCAGGGCCCGGCCCTTTTAAAGACCCGGGCATGTGCTCACAATCACAACGGAAAGCCCGCTAATGAAGTTTTTGAAGATCCCCGCGGCCACCATCACCCGCCTGTCCCTATACACCCGCGCCCTGGAGGTCCTGATCCGGGACCAGGTGACCGTGGTCAGTTCCAAGACCCTGGCCGAGCTCTGCGGCGTGAACCCCGCCCAGATACGCAAGGACCTGGCCTACTTCGGCCAGTTCGGCGTGCGCGGGGTGGGCTACTACGTCAAGGAGCTGATATTTGACATCAAGAAGATCCTGGGCCTGAACAAGGAGTGGAGCCTGGCCATCGTGGGGGTGGGCAACCTGGGCTGCGCCCTGGTGGCCCACGAGAACTTCAGCAAGCAGGGCTACCGCTTCGTGGCCGCCTTTGACGCCGACCCCATCAAGATCGGCCGCAAGCTGGTCACCGGCCTGGTGATCCACGCGCCGGACAAGATGAGCGAGGTCTGCCGGGAAAAGGGCGTGGAGATAGGCGTGATCTGCGCGCCGGCCCAGTTCGCCCAGGACATCGCCAACCGCCTGGTGGAGGTGCCGGTGCGGGGCATACTGAACTTCGCCCCCACCCAGATACAGGCGCCCGAGGGGTTCAAGGTGGAGAACGTGGACTTCAGCGTGAAGCTGGATAACCTGGCGTATCACCTGACGGCGGGGTAGGGGCTATCCTTCCACGGTAAATTTCGATGTAGTCATCAGCCCCACCGGAACTGGCACCATAGAAGCCGGCTGCGGGGGAGAGGGCGGTTCTTCTTTCTTAACTTTTTTACTCTTTTCCCTCGCGGCCTTATGCTGAGCTTTTTTTACCAATTCAGCAGCTTTTTCAGCGGGCTCTCCTTCCCTAACTTCTCTTTTTAATACCTCTTTATCTATAATTTCTATTATGTATTGTTTATCGATTTTAATATTTTTATGAATTTTTCTTATTTCACGCACAACAGCATCAATGATGGGCTCGGTCTTTAAAATAGCAGCGATGGCGAACTTGTTCGTAGCCTTGGCTCTTTCATGAAGTTCTGCAATGGCTGACTTTCTTATTCCTTCACGACTTAGCGTATAAAGTTCATAAATAGTTTCCTTGTCTTTAGGTGAAAAATTAATCAAATTAAATTCAAAAGTTTTTTCGACTTCAATTGGTTTTCTGTAAAGTACCTTAAAAACGTGCCAAAGCTCTCCGTTCGTTAAAACTACCCAGTCTATTCCCTGATTTGCTGCATAATCTATTGCTTGCCTTAAATGAGGTTCCTTAAGGTCGAGCCCGATGGCTTTAACTTCAATTAAATAGTAAACCTCGCCGTCAATTTTTACGGCTAAATCAACATAAGTTCCTCTAATTGCGAACTCAGTTGTAATTTCACTATATTTATCAAAACCCAAGACACTTGATAAAATATCACTGACTATGATCACGGTATCGGACTCATTTACGTCTCGGGCCTTGGCTTCCGACAGCACTTTTTGGAACCGCCTCATCTCACTTTTAATTCGTTCTTCTACTTTCTTGGGAACATTACCTTTCATGAGGCACCCCCGCTGAAAAATGGAGCCCGGCCGCTCCTTTCGGAGTCGGCCGGGCGATCATGACCCGTTGATTTCCCCTACTTACGGCGCCCCCCTGGCGCCTGCGGCCTTTACCAACCTGCCATCAATAAATAATCTTTGTCAACAACTATCCCCGCGCGGTCAGGATTACTCATTCAGCAGCGGGCGAAGCTGCGACAGCAAAGGCGGCAGGTCGTTATGGATGATATCCCAAAGAAGGTGCAGGTTAACCCGGTCGTAGTCGTGAATGAGCACGTCGCGGGAGGCGGCTATGTCGCGCCAGGGCACCTTGGGGTGGGCCGCGCGGAACTCGTTGGGCAGCTTCTTGACCGCCTCGCCAATGATGGCCAGCCGGCGCAAGACCGCGTCCTGCTTCTCGGCGTTGGCCAGGAAGGCTTCCAGTTCTACCCCTTGCACATAACCCTGTATGGCCAGGATGGACTCGACGATGTCCTCGATGTAGAGCAGCGGGTCCTTGCTCATAAGACAGGCACCTGCTCGGCCAGCACGCGCTCGCGTATGCGCTCGCGCAGCAGGCGGTACTCGATGACCTGCGCCTTGCGGCCGGCCACCCGCTCCACCTCGTCGTGCAGCGCCACCAGATCGCGCAGGCGCAGCCGCCGGCCGGGCTGGTACTCCACCAGCAGGTCAACGTCGCTGGCCGGGCCGGCCTCGCCCCGGGCCACGGACCCGAACAGCCCGGCCCGCACCACCCCAAAGCGCCGCAGGACCGGGGCGATCCGGTGCGCCAGCTCTTGCGCTGCCCGGGCGCTATTTACCGCTTGAGGCGACATGACTGTATTTTGTCATAAATTCAGCGGCGGTCACATAAAAACCTCGCGGCTCAGCCCCTCCCCAGCACCCGCTTCAAAAACTGCCCGGTGTAGCTCTCCTGCACGGTGGCCACCTCCTCGGGCGTGCCCACGGCCACCACCCGGCCGCCGGCGTCGCCGCCCTCGGGGCCCAGGTCTATCACGTGGTCCGCGGTCTTGATCACCTCCAGGTTGTGCTCGATCACCACCACCGTGTTGCCCATCCCCACCAGCCGCTCCAAGACGTTCAAGAGCTTGCGTATGTCGTCGAAGTGCAGGCCGGTGGTGGGCTCGTCCAGGATGTAGAGGGTGCGGCCGGTGGCCCGCTTGCCCAGCTCCCGGGAGAGCTTGACGCGCTGGGCCTCGCCGCCGCTGAGGGTGGTGGCGCTCTGGCCCAGCTTGATGTAGCCCAGGCCCACGTCCACCAGGGTGTCCAGCTTGGAGCGCACCTTGGGCACGTTGGCGAAGAACTCGGCCGCCTGGTTGCAGGTCATGCCCAGCGCCTCGGCGATGCTGCGGCCCTTGTAGGTGATCTCCAGGGTGTCGCGGTTGTAGCGGGCGCCGTGGCAGACCTCGCAGGTCACGTACACGTCGGGCAGGAAGTGCATCTCGATCTTGATGATGCCGTCGCCCTCGCAGGCCGGGCAGCGGCCGCCGCGCACGTTGAAGGAGAAGCGGCCGGGCGCGTAGCCGCGGGCGCGGGCCTCGGGCGTCTGGGCGAAGAGCTCCCGGATGGGCGTGAACAGGCCGGTGTAGGTGGCCGGGTTGGAGCGCGGGGTGCGGCCGATGGGGCTCTGGTCTATGTCTATCACCTTGTCCAGCAGGCCCAGGCCCTTGATCTTGGCCACCGCGCCGGCCCGCTCCCGCGAGCGGTACAGGCGCTGGGCCAGGGCCCGGTACAGGGTGTCTATGACCAGGCTGGACTTGCCCGAGCCGGACACGCCGGTGACGCAGGTGAACAGCCCCAGGGGTATCTTGACGTTGATGCCCTGCAGGTTGTGCTCGCTGCAGCCCATGAGCTCCAGGTAGCCGCGGTTGTTGCCCCGGCGCTGGGCCGGCACCGGGATGGACTTCTTGCCCGCCAGGTACAGGCCGGTGAGGGAGGCGCTGCTCTTGACGAGCTGGGCCGGCGGGCCGCAGAACACCACCTCGCCGCCGTGGCGGCCGGCGCCCGGGCCCATGTCTATAACCGTGTCCGCGGCCCGGATGGTGTCCTCGTCGTGCTCCACCACCAAGACCGTGTTGCCCAGGTCGCGCATCTTCTTGAGCGTGGCCAAGAGGCGCTGGTTGTCGCGCTGGTGCAGGCCGATGGAGGGCTCGTCCAAGACGTAGAGCACGCCCACCAGGGCCGAGCCGATCTGGGTGGCCAGGCGGATGCGCTGGCCCTCGCCGCCGGAGAGCGTGGCGCTGGTGCGCTCCAGGGTCAGGTAGTCCAGGCCCACGTCGGCCATGAAGCCCAGGCGCTCGGCGATCTCCTTGAGCACCTTCTCGGCGATGATCGCCTCCCGCCGGCCCAGGGACAGCCCGGCCAGGAACTGCACGGCCTGGCGCACGGCCATGCTCGTGAACTGGAAGATGTTCAGCCCGCCCACGCGCACGGCCAGGGAGGTGGGCTTCAGGCGCGCGCCCTGGCAGTCCGGGCAGGGCTGGGCGTTCATGTAGCGGGCCAGGTCGTCGCGGATGCGGGCGCTGTCGGTCTCGCGGTAGCGCCGCTCCAGGTGGGGGATCATGCCCTCCCAGGGCCGCTTGAAGTAGTGCCGCCGCTCGCCGCGCTCGAGATAAAAGGACACCTGGTCCTTGGTGCCGTAGAGCAGGGCCTGGCGCACGGCCGCGGGCAGGTCCTTCCAGGGCGTGTAGAGGTCGAACTTCAGGTGCTTGGCCAGGGCGTCCAGGGTCTGGAAGCGGTACACGCTGTCGCTGTCGCGCCAGGGGGCCAGGGCGCCCTCGCGCAGGGACAGGGCCTCGTTGGGCACCACCAGCTCCGGGTCGAAGAACACCCGGGTGCCCAGGCCGTCGCAGGTGGGGCAGGCGCCCTGGGGCGAGTTGAAGGAGAACATCTGGGGCGTGAGCTCGGGCAGGCTGATGCCGCACTGGTCGCAGGCCAGGCGCTCGCTGAAAAGCTCCTCGCGCTCAGCCTGGCCGGCCTCGCCGTGCACCCAGGCCATGAGCACGCCCTCGCCCATGCGCAGGGCCAGCTCCACGCTGTCCGTGAGCCGCCGGGCCGCGCCCTCCTTGACCACTACGCGGTCTATGACCACCTCGATGTCGTGCTTCTTGGTCTTGGCCAGCTCCGGGGCCTGGGCCAGCTCCACCAACTGGCCGTCCACCCGGGCGCGCACGAAGCCGTCCTTCATCAGGCGCGCGAACACGGCCTTGTGCTCGCCCTTGCGCTGGGTGATCACCGGCGCCAGGAGCGTCAGGCGGGTCCTCTCGCCCAGGCCCAGGAGCTGGTCCACGATCTCCTGGGGCGAGCGCGAGCGGATGACCTTGCCGCACTGCGGGCAGTGGGGCGTGCCCGCGCGGGCGTATAAGAGGCGCAGGTAGTCGTAGATCTCGGTGACCGTGGCCACGGTGGAGCGGGGGTTCTTGGAGGTGGTCTTCTGCTCGATGGCGATGGCCGGGCTTAGCCCCTCGATGGCCTCCACGTCGGGCTTGTCCATGCGCTCCAGGAACTGGCGGGCGTAGGAGCTGAGCGACTCCACGTAGCGGCGCTGGCCCTCGGCGTAGATGGTGTCAAAGGCCAGGGTGGACTTGCCCGAGCCGGACAGGCCGGTGATGACCACCAGCTTGTCGCGGGGGATGGTCACGTCAATGTTCTTCAGGTTGTGCTGCCGGGCGCCCCGGACGACGATGTTTTTAAGCATGGTGATTCACCTAATAGTCTGGCTTGACAAGGCTGGCTGGCATGGACATAATTCAAATAGAGCGGTGAGACCTCTGTTGGTCCCTGGGGTCATGGTCCTTCCATAGGTTGGACAAGCCCTGGGAAGGTGTCCAGCAAGGCGCGCTCTTTTCTTATGGCAAAAATACATCATCATACTGCACCTTGCCTCTGAAGACTCGAAGCCAAGAGTCGTCCCCTCTTTCGTATTTCCTAAAAACCCCGTAGCTGAACAGGTCGACCGCCTGTAAACAGTAATTTGACTGTGAGTCTTGGTGCCGGATGTAAAGAGGCACGGTGGGAGACAGACGGCTATGTAGTTGGGCTTCCACGTATCCGTTGAAATCTGCCACTTGGGTTTTGTTCTTTCTTCTGTCAAGGACTAGCTCCACCGATGTGTCGGCCGCCTCAAAGGGGATTTGATCCAAAATCAGTCTGGCAAGGTAGTTGTAGGTTCTTTCTTTTTGTGTGGCTAGCTCAGGATAAAGGCGACTCTTGTTCAAAGTAAGCGCATACACGCCAAAGCGGACCCCGGCGACTTGATTGAAAAAATACGTGCGAACCTCAAGGCTGGTGCGGGCCCCCTTAAGTTCTACTACGTGCTTCTTGTCCGCCCCGTGGTAGTTAAATTTTCTCCTCAAAGTTTTTTTAACCGCATTGGATAAGGTCTTGTTTCTGGTGGCTGTTCTTACAGCCAAAATGCAGATGGTGAAATAACGCGAAGTGCCTTTCTTTGACCAATCGAAACCCAAGTCGCCGCTTTCATCCAAATATAGATACCAAGGTCCGATCACTTCTCCCCCCAACTAATTTCCCGCCGCCGCCATCTCCGCCGCCAGCTTGACGGCCGCGATCATGCTGGCCGGGTTGGCCTTGCCGGTGCCGGCCAGGTCATAGGCCGTGCCGTGGTCCACGCTGGTGCGTATCACGGGCAGGCCCAGGGTCACGTTCACCGCGTCCTCGAAGTGCAGCAGCTTCAGGGGAATCAAGCCCTGGTCGTGATACATGCACACCACCGCGTCGAACTGCCCCTGCACCGCGCGCCAGAACACGGTGTCCGAGGGCAGGGGCCCCTCGGCCGCGACGCCCGCGGCCTTTAGCGCGGCAACGGCCGGGGCGATGATGCGCGCCTCCTCGTCGCCAAAGAGGCCGCCCTCGCCGGCGTGCGGGTTCAGGCCGCACACGGCCAGGCGCGGCGCGGCCAGGCCCCAATAGCGGCGCAGGGCCGCGTCCGTGACCCGGGCCGTGTGCGCGACGCCCTCGCGGGTCAAGAGCCCCGGCACCTCGCGCAGGGCCTTGTGGATGGTCACCAGCACCACCTTTAGCTTGTCGCCGGCCAGCATCATCACCGGCCGGGGGGTGCGGGTGAGCCGGGCCAGCAGGGTGGTGTGGCCGGTGTCCGGGTAGCCGGCCGCGGCCAGGGCCTCCTTGCTGAGGGGCGCGGTGGCCAGGGCCAGGGCCCGGCCGGCCTGCACCAGGCGCAGGGCCTCTTCCACGAAGGCCCCGGCCAGGCGGCCGCTGTCCGCGCCGGGCCGGCCAAGGGCGACGGCCAGGGCCGGGCCGGTCTCCTTCAGCTCCACCTTTGGCGCGGGCAGCCCGCAGGCCGCGGCCCCGCGGTCCAACAAACCCCGCTGGCCCACCACCACCAGCTCGGCGCGCTCGCGCGTGGCCGGGTCCGAGCAGAGCCGGGCCACGATCTCCGGCCCCACGCCGGCCGGGTCGCCCAGGGTCACGGCGATGCGCGGCCTCACGACCCGCCCCCCAGGCGCCTGGCCCAGTACGCGGGCCGCCAGCCCACCTCCACCTCCTCGCCCAGGGCGATCACCGGCACCACCCGGGCCCCCGGGGCCAGGCGGGCCAGGCGGCGCTTGGCGGCCAGGGAGGCGCTCACGTCCACCTCCTCCACGGCCAGGCCGCGGGCCGCGAAGAACTCCTTGGCCGCCCGGCAGCGGCCGCAGCCGGGGGTGGTGAATATGACCACCTTGGACTCGCCGGAGCCCACGCGCCCCTCCTTTGCGTTGCGGCAAAGCTCAATCATAGCCCTGGCCTGGGGCAGGGTCAACGCGGCCGCGCATTCCCGGGTTGGCCCGCCTGGCCCGGCCCGGCGGCCATTTTTTGCACCCGCTCATTGGGCAGCGGCTGGCGGGAGGGCCTATGGTGGGTCCATGATCGCGCCGGGCCCGGGCCGGCCAGCCAGCGGAGGAGTCCATGGCCAGCTGCCGCTTCATGTACGACAACTTTATCGCGGACCCGGCCCAGCTCGCGGTGTCCTCGGCCCTGCCCGGCCTGGTGGGCACCCCGGCGCCCAAGGCCCTGGGCGCGGCCATCTGCTACGCGGACGGCGAGCACAGCGGCGACCAGGACCAGGTGTTCAGCCTGGAGATAGACTCGGTGGCCGCGGGCAGCGAGGTGGGCCAGGCCAGCTTCCGCTGGCGGCGGGCCAGCGCCGCGGGCTGGGAGGCCAGCGGGGTGGCCACCACGGACAGCCTTATGGATCTGGCCGACGGGGTGCGGGTCAAGTGGGTCACGGGCGAGGGGCCCGACTTTTACCTGGGCGACGCCTGGAGCCTGCTGGCCGTGGGGCGCCAGGGCCCGGCCGCCCTCTTGGACCGGGACCGGGACACGGCCTGGCGCGCCACGGGACGGGCCGCCGAATGGCTGAGCGCGGACCTGGGCGCGGCGCGGCAGGTCCAGGCCCTGGTGCTGGCCGACCACAACCTGGGCGGCCAGGCCGCGGCCACCCTCAAGGCCGACGACGGCCCGGACTGGCAGGACCCGGCCTTCAGCCAGGCCCTGAGCATCACCCGGCCACACCTGGTTTGGTTCCTGGAGCAGAGTTATCGCCACTGGCGCCTGGAGCTGGCCGACCCGGACAACCCCCAGGGCCTGCTGCGGGCCAGCCTGTTCTATCTGGGCGGCTTTTTCCAGCCCAGCCGCACCTTCCAGGCCCGCTACGGCCGGGCCACGGTGGCCGGCCGCCGCCTGACCGCCAGCGACGCGGGCAAGCTGGCCGGCTCCAGCCAGGGCCTGGCTCAGGGCCTGAGCCTGAGCTTCCCCCGCCTGGGCGGGGCGGACGTGGCCGGCTTCGAGGCCATGCTGGCGGCCGTGCACCAGCCCAGCGCCGGCCTGATCAGCCCCCTCTTCTTCACGCCCTTTGCCGACGACCCGGCCGACACCATCTACTGCCTGCCCGGCCCGGAGCTGAACCGGCAGCAGGGGCCGGGCGGCCGCTGGGACCTGGGCCTGTCCCTGGAGGAGGTGGTGCGCACCGATGTTTAGCCTGAGTCAGGAATTCCACCGCGCCCGCCGGCAGCGCAACCAGGCCCCGGTGGTGCTGTTCAGCCTGACCAACGCCTTCGGCCTGCGGGTCTATGCCCAGCGCCACCCCCGTGACGAGCAACTGGGCCTGGTGCGGCCCGCCCGGGCCGACGGGGTGTTCCTGGCCGACGGGGCCCGCCGGGCCGGCCAGGGTTCCCTGAGCCTGCTGGAGCGCGGGGCGCGGGTGCTCTCCCTGGGCCGCCTGCGCGAGACCCTGGCCCCCCTGGGCGGGGAGCTCTTGGCCAGCCTGCGCCAGGAGGAGCCGGGCAGCCTCACGGTGGTGCTGGCCAACGGGCCGGCCGGCCAGGGACGGCCCTTCAGCCGCCTGGAGGCCCTGGAGAACCTGCTGGGCGCCATTGGCGAGCTGACCATCGGCTACCCCGGGGTGCTGGCCCGGGACTATCTGCGCCGCTTCCGGGGCCGGGTGGTGTCCTACCGCCTGGAGGCCGAGCGCCTGACCCTGAGCCTGAAGGCCCTGTGATGCTGGACCTCAACGCCCAGATACCCCTCAAGCGCGCCTGGGACTACAGCGCCCCCCGGCGGCCCAGCCAGGTCCTGCCCCTGGTCTGGGGGGAGATGACCAGCGGCGGCAGCGGCGGCCTGTGGAACGCGGTCTGCCTGGACAGCGAGGCCCACGTGTACGCCCTGGCCGGCCACCCCCTGCGCCCCCTGGCCGCGGGCAACCAGGTGACGCTCTACGACAAAGACGGACAGGCCATCGCCGGCGAAGACTACGACCTGAACCTGGCGCACGACTTTCAGGGCCAGGGGGCCATCGCCACGGCCAGCTTCCACGCCGAGGCCCGGGACAAGGAGCCCATCACGGTGCGCGCCCAGGGCCGCGCCGACGGGGACGCGCTGATAACCAACCCCGTGGACATCGCGGCCGACCTGCTTGTTGATCTGGCCGGGGCCGCGGCCGAGGAGCTGGAGGCCACCTCCTTCAGCCGGGCCCGGGCCCGGGCCGCGGCCCTGGGCTATGCGGCCGCCGGCCTGGTGCAGAGCCCGCGCAGCCTGGGCGAGGTGCTCACCGAGCTCTTAAGCAACTTCCTGGGCTCCTGGTGGCAGGGCGGCGACGGCCGCCTCAAGGCCTATCTGGACCTGGGGGCCGGCTCGCTGGTGGAGGGGGATCTGGCCTGCTCGCTGCGCGAGGGCGACCTGAGCCTGGTGAACGTCACGGCCAAGCTCAGCGAGATGGTCAACCGGGCCCAGGTGCACTACTGCTACAACTACGCCCTGGGCGAGTACGAGGCCGGCTTCGACGGCCTGGCCACCCAGGACCTCAAAGTCCAGGGCCTCTACGGCCTGGCCAGCCGCACCCTGGAGCTGAAGTGGGTGCGCGAGGCCAGCGCGGCCCAGACCATCTCCGGCCGCCTGGTGGGGCTGTTGGGCCGGCCGCGGCGGGTTATCGCCTGCCGGGAGAACGCCCTCGGCAACATCCCCCTGGAAAAGGGCGACGCGGCCCTGCTGTCGGTGTCCTGGCTCAGCGACCAGCAGGGCGGGCCGCTCAAGAACCAGATCGTGCGGGTGCTGGGCCTGGAGCCGGACCTGGAGGCCGGCGCCCTGAACTACACCCTGCTGGACACCGGCTTTTTCAAGACCAAGGCCTTCCCGGCCGACGGCGCGACCCTGGCCGACGGGGCCCGCTTGGCCGGCGGCGCCCGCGACCGGGCCGACTACTAGGAGGAGAAGATGGCTGACCTGCGCATCCAGTACGACGAGGAGATGGTGGGCGCCGGCCACCCCACCAAGGACGACACCCTCAACCGGCTGGTGCTGGCCGAGCACAACCAGGACGGCACCCACAAGAACGCCCTCCAAGGCGCGCTGATCGGCCTGCGCCTGGAGCGCAAGGACGCCGACGAGGTGAACCTGTACCCCGGCGCCGTGGAGATAGACGGCGGCATCTACACGGTGCCGGCCACCCTCGCCAAGCAGTGCAGCGGCCTGTCCGCGGACACCTGGTACTACCTGCTGGCCAGTGCGCCGGCCAGCGGCGGCGAGCTGGCCGCCGGCGACCTGACCGCCTCGGCCAGCGCCCCCAGCTACGACGCGGCCCGGCTGGGCTGGTACAGCGGAAGCGCCCGCTGCCTGGGGTTTTTCCTCACCGACGGCGGCGGCAGCATTTTAGGCTTTTACACTCTTGGGAATTGGTGGGTGCCCCTGCAGCCCGTCTATATCATCAACGGCGCGCCCAGCGCGGGCTGGACCAGCGTGGCCGCCAACGTGCCCAGCTTCGGCCGGCTGCTGCTCTCTGTCTCCGCGGACCATGACTCCACAGGCACCGCCATCCTGGAGATGCGCCCCGGCAATTCCACCATCACCAGCAACCCGCTCATCCACGTCACCCGGGGCGCCGGCGCCAGCGCCGACGGCGCGGCCCTGGTGACCGCCAGCGTGGCCGGCTACGTGGATTACCGCCTGCCCAACAGCAACACCTTGTCCCTTTCCTGGAACGCCTTGCACCTGCCCCGGGGCCTGCAGGCCCTGTAAGGAGGATGATCATGGCTTATCAGCACGCCTATGACTCGGCCAGCGGTGAGCTCAAGGGCGTCTGCGCCGCCTTCCCGGCCGGGGCCGAGCACAGCGCCCCCACCCAGGAGGAGGCCTGGCAGGCCGCCGGCTGGACGGTGGCGCCGGGACCTTCCACGGACGCGGCCGGCCAGCCGGTGGGCCCGGACTCGCACAACTACCTGGGCGGGGCGCTCGCGGCCAAGCGGGCCGTGACCCTGACCCCGGACAAGACCCAGATCGTGGCCGACGGCGCGGACCAGGCCGTGGTGGCGGTGGCCGTGGCCGGGGCCGACCCGCCGGCCAGCCTGACCCTGCTGGTGAACGGCGCGCAGGAGGCCGTGGCCCTGAGCGGCGGCGCGGGGGCTCTGGCGCCCATCGTGGCCCAGACCCCCTGCACCATCGCGGTGAGCCTGCTCGACTCCATAACCTACCGGGCCGCGCCGGTAGTGATCCAGGCGGTGTGACCATGCCCAGCCTCAACGCCAGCGCCCAGGCCCAGGGCAAGGACAAGACAAGGGTGGAAAAGCAGGCCGGCCGGCTGGTGGCCAGCGACCCCACCAGCCCCCAGGCCGTCCTGGCCGCCCTGGAGGCCGCCCAGAACTGGGACCAGGGCAAGGAGGCCCTCAAGCAGATATTCAACGCCTTGCTGGCCGACTAGCCCGGATATTCCTGAGGGCTAACACCGCCGCCCCACCTCGGCGGAGCCGGCCCCTCCCCAACCCTCCCTCCGCAGCCGCCGGTCCGGCTGGCCGGACCGGCGGCCCCTTCTGCGATCCCGCGTTTACGCCCGCTCCCGGCCATGCTATTTTTTATCTATTGCGCGTGACAGGGAGGAGCATTTTGTCCTGGCAAGAGCTATATCAGGCGCGGCTCATGGACGCGGCGCGGGCGGTGAAGGTGGTGGGCCGCGGCCAGCGGGTGTTCGTGGGCTCGGCCTGCGCCGAGCCGCGGGTCCTGGTGGCGGCCCTGATGCAGCGCGCCGACGAGCTGCACGACGTGCAACTGCTGCACTTCATCACCCTGGACGCGGCCGAGTTCACCGACCAGCGCTTCGACCGCCGCTTCCGCCACAACGCCTTTTTCATCGGCCCCTCCACCCGCCAGGCCGTGGGCAGCGCCCGGGCGGACTACACGCCGGTGTTCATGCACCAGATACCGGCCCTGTTCAAGACCCGCCAGGTGGAGCTGGACGTGGCCCTGATCCAGGTGAGCCCGCCGGACGACCACGGCTTCGTCTCCCTGGGCATCGGCGTGGACGTGTCCCGCGCGGCGGCCGAGAACGCCCGCACGGTCATCGCCCAGGTGAACCGCCGCATGCCCCGCACCATGGGCAACACCTTTTTGCACGTGCGCCAGATACACGCCTTCGTGGAGGCGGACGAGGAGCTGATGGAGTTCCCCTACCCGCCCCTGGACGAGGTGGGCGAGCGCATCGCGGCCAACGTGGCCGGCCTGATCCAGGACGGCGACACCCTGCACGTCGGCTACGGCCACATCCCCTACGGCGTGCTGGGCCAGCTCAACGACAAGCGCGACCTGGGCCTGCACACCGAGGTGGTCAGCGACGCCATGATCGAGCTGATCGAAAACGGGGTCATCACCGGCGCCCAGAAGAAGCACCTGCCCGGCCGGGTGGTCTGCTCCTTCTGCATCGGCGCCCGGGCCATGTACGACTACGTGGACGGCAACCCCAACTTCCTGTTCCTGCCCAGCGACCAGGTCTACAACCCCCTGGAGATCGCCAAGAACGCCAACATGGTCTCCATCGGCTCGGCCCTGCAGGTGGACCTCTCGGGCCAGGTCTCCAGCGAGGCCGCCGGCTACCACTTCTACTCGGGCATAGGCGGCCGCCTGGACTTCATGCGCGGGGCGGCCATGAGCCGCGGCGGCCGCTCGGTCATCGTGCTGCCCTCCACCACCAAGGGCGGCCAGACCAGCCGCATCGTGCACCACCTGGCCGAGGGCGCCGGCGTCATCGCCACCCGCGGCGACGTGGACTACATCGTCACCGAGTACGGCGTGGCCTATCTGCACGGCCGCTCCATCCGCGAGCGGGCCCTGGCCCTGATCAACATCGCCCACCCCCAGCACCGGGCCCAGCTCCTGGCCCAGGCCAAGGCCGACGCCTACCTCTACCCGGACCAGGTGCTCTACATCAGCGACTCGGACCTGTACCCGGCCTGGGCCGAGGCCGAGGCGGTGCTCAGGGACGGCTCCCTGGTGCACATCCGGCCGGTGAAGCCCACCGACGAAGTGATGATCCAGGACCTGTTCTACTCCCACTCCGAGGAGACGGTGTTCAACCGCTACTTCCGGCCGGTGCGCGCCCTGCCGCACGTCATGGCCCAGGACCTGGTGAACCTGGACTACAGCCAGCAGATGGCCCTGGTGGCCACCACCGGGCCCGCGGGCCGCGAGAAGATCGTGGGCGTGGGCCGCTACAGCCTGGGCGACCCCAGCGGCCTGGCCGAGGTGGCCTACACCGTGCACGACCAGTACCAGGGCTCGGGCCTAGGCACCATCTTGCAGGAGAACCTGACCGCCTACGCCAAGCGCAAGGGCGTGGCCGGGTTCTGGGCCGTGTCCTTCGGCTCCAACAAGGCCATGCTCAAGGTGTTCGGCAAGCTGGGGCCCTACAGCCGCACCATCATCGAGCCCGGCGTGTGGCGCGTGGAGCACTGGTTCGCCGGGGAGCCGGGGGGAGGCAATTAAGAGATTGGTAGGTCGGGTTGAGCGCAGCGAAACCCGCCGCCGGCTGCTCTATCTTGGGTGGCCCGCCTGCTTCGCTGGCGAGGTTGCGCAGCGAAGCGGAGCAGCAAGCGGGCAGGCACTAGGGTTTGAAGATAAAAACCGCTTGCGCCTTCGGCGTCTCGACAGCGAAGCTGGCGGGCTGCCTGCGTGGGGTTGGGAGGGAAAGAATCTTTGGGTGGCCTCGACAACTTGTTGTCGAGGTTGCGTAGCGAAGCGGAGCAACAAGAGGTTGGGCGAGATGGGTTGAGTTTTAATGGGGGCTCGGGCAGGGTGGGGCGGCCGGCTTAAACCTCTTGTCGCTGTGGCACCCAGACAGGCGAGCTGTCCAGGCCACCCGCAACCTGTCCGGGCCACCCAGAAAAAGCCCTTGGATTTCGCTTCCCGCGACCCGGCGAAGGCTAAAAAATCCTTCGGCGGTCAAAGGCGGTGGTGAACTTCTTGCCCAGGAGATACAGGGCGCCGGCCCCGGCGATCTGGATGACCAGGGCCTCCAAAAAGGACAGGAACAGCAGCGGCAGGATGAACACGGCCAGCATAGCCAGGATCAGAAGCGGGGCCACGATCTTGTAGCGGGCCTGCAGCCAGGCCTCGTTGGCCAGCTTTTGCCGGCGCTCCGGGTCGTCCCGGTCCGGCTCCTGGTTCGGCTCCGGCGGCAGGTCGCGCTCCGGGCTCATGCGCCCTCCCCGGGCCGGCCCGCGGCCACCCGGCCGGCCAGCTCCCGCACCCGGGCCATGACCCCGGGCAGGTCGAAGCTGAGCACCCGGCGCTCGGCCACCACCTGGCGGCCGGCCACCACCACCTGGCGCACGTCGCGGCTGCTGGCCGCGTAAACCAGGTGCGAAGCGGCGTCGTACAGGGGCGTGAGGTGCGGCTGGTTAAGCTCCAGCACGATCAGGTCGCACCCGTAGCCCGGCTCCAGGCGGCCCACCACGCCCGTGAGCCCCAGGGCCGCGGCCCCGCCGGCCAGGGCCAGGTCCAGGGCCTGCTCAGCCGGGAGGGCGGCCGGGTCGCCGGTCTTGACCTTGGCCAGGCGGGCGGCGAAGGACACCTCGCTGAGCACGTCCAGGTCGTTGTTGGAGGCCGGGCCGTCGGTGCCCAGGGCCACCTGGCAGCCGGCGGCCAGCAGGCCGGTCAGGTCGGCCCAGCCCGCGCCCAGCTTGGAGTTGGACTCTGGGCAGGCGATCACCGCCACCCCCCGCCGGGCCAGCAGCGCCTCCTCGCCCGGCTCCAGCCACACGCAGTGCACGGCCGCGTCCAGGCGCTCCAAGAGGCCCAGGGACTCCAGGTGGCCCACGGGCGAGCGCCCGTGCCGGGCGCGGCACTGGGCCGTCTCCTCCCGGGTCTCGGCCAGGTGGGTGAACAGCCGGCAGTCCAGCTCGGCGCAGAGCGCGGCCGCGCCGCGCAGGGTGTCCGGCGAGCAGGTGTAGGGGCTGTGGGCGAAGACGCCGGGGGTGATAAGCTCGCTCCGGCCCTGCCAGGCCTCGATGAACTCCCGGCACACGGCCAGGTTGCGCGCCGGCTCCGGCGCGCCCGGGGCCGGGAAGTCTATGAGCCCTTGGCCGACCAGGGCCCGCAGGCCGGCTTGCTCATAGGCCCGGGCCGCGCCGTGCATGCAGAAGTAGGCGTCGCCCACGGTGGTCACCCCGGCCAAGAGCATCTCGCCGGCGGCCAGGAGGGTGCACAGCTCCACGGTCTGTTCGTTGATCCAGCGGGCCTCGGCCGGGAAGATGTGCTCCTGCAGCCAGACCTCCAGGGGCAGGTCGTCGGCCCAGCCCCGGAACAGGGCCATGGCGCCGTGGCAGTGGGCGTTGACCAGGCCGGGCATGATGAGTCCGCCGTGGGCCTCGATGACGCGCTCGGCCGTGGCCGGCGCGCCCTCGGCCGGCCCGGCGTAGGTGATCACCCCGCCCGTGGCCGCCACCGCGCCCTGGGGCCACCAGGACCCGGGCCCGGCCCAGAGCGGGCCGCCGCGCACCAACAGCTCCGGCGCGGGCATCAGGCCGCCCTCCGGCCGGTGAGGGCCGCGGCCTGCTCGCGGGCCCTGGCCAGCACCTCGGCCTCGTCCAGGGACTCCACCCGCCGGTCCTCCATGAGCACCCGGCCGTGGCAGACCGTGTGCAGCACGTCTCCGCCGCGGGCCACGTAGACCAAATGGCTCAGGGGGTTGTACAGGGGCGTGAACTGCGGCTGGTCCACGTCCACCACGATCAGGTCGGCCAGGGCGCCGACCGCCAGCAGGCCCAGGTCGTCCGGCCGGCCAAAGGCGGCCGCGCCCCGGCGGGTGCACAGGGCCAGCACCTCCGGGGCCGGGGCCGCGGTGGGGTCCAGGCGCGAGGCCTTGGCCAGCTTGGCGCAGGTGTCCATCTCGCCGAACAGGTCCAGATCGTTGTTGGAGGCGCAGCCGTCGGTGCCCAGGCCCACCTTGACCCCGGCCGCCAGCATGTCGTGCAGGGGCGCGATGCCGTTGGCCAGCTTCATGTTGGACTCCGGGCAGTGGGCCACGCGCGCGCCGGCCGCGGCCAGCCGCTCTATCTCCCCCTGGCTCAGGTCCACGCCGTGGTCTATCCACAGGCGGCCGTTGAGCAGCCCCAGCGAGGCCAGCACGTCCAGGGGCCGCTGGTGCCACTTTTCCAGCACCACCGCGGTCTCGCCGGCGTTCTCGGCCAGGTGGATGTTCATGGCCGCGCCGGTGTCCGCGCTGATCTGCCCGGCCCGCTCCATGAGGGGACGGGAGCAGGTGTACAGGGCGTGGGGCATGACCGCGCCCTGGACGCGCGAATGGTCGGCGTAGCGGGCGATCAGCTCCTGGGTGAGCCGCAGGCCGCTCTCCAGCTCGCCGTAGCCGGCCGAGGGAAAGTCGTAGATCACCTCGCCCACCACCGCCCGCAGCCCGGCCTGGTCCGCGGCCCGGGCCACCTGGGGCGCGAACAGATACATGTCGCAGAAGCTGGTGGTGCCGCTCTTGACCATCTCCAGGCAGGCCAGCAGGCTGCCCCAGTACACCGCCTCCGGGGTCAGGTGGCGCTCGGCCGGGAAGATGTGCTGGTTGAGCCACACGTCCAGGGGCAGGTCGTCGGCCAGGCCGCGCATGAGGGTCATGGCCGCGTGGGTGTGGCCGTTGATGAGCCCGGGCAGGATCAGTCCGCCGCGGGCGTCCAGCACCCGGCCCGTACCGGGCGGGGCGCTGGAGGCCGGCCCGCAGTAGGTTATGCGGCCGCCCTCCATGCAGAGCATGCCGCCTTCGATGACCGTGCCCTGCGGGTCCATGGTGATGATGGTTCCGTTGGTGACGCAGAGCTCGGGCAAGGGCCAGGCCTCCGGGGTTGGGAACGGTTGCTGGCCCATTAGGGTAGCACAGGAGGGGGTGAGCGGCGAGGGGGAGGGGGGCGAGGGGCCTGCCACGGGCGGCCCGGACAGGAATTGCGTTTCCCTTTTTTCAGCAAACAATTAGCAATCGCGTAGGTCGGGTTAGGTGCGTAGCCCCGTAACCCGACATTCCTCTGATCTAGAAGGGGGCGGAAAAGAAGGTTGGGAAAGGGGGAAGACAATTAACGAGGGAGGGGCCGTGGCGCGGCCGAGGGCAGGACCTCTTGTGCCTGCGGCACCCAGACAGCGTAGCTGTCTGGGCCACCCAGCGTTGGTGCCCGGTTCGGGGCCGGACCGCTGGCGCCTGGATAGCCCCGACAAAAAGTTGCCGGGGCTATCAAGCCGTCTAATCAGCGCACAACTTGAAACATCCCCGGCGCATCGATTGCCCTTGCCTGAAAACCAAATCCTTCGTAGTAAGTTTGCAGGCCCTTGGCGGCCATCAAGCCCACGAAGGCCCCTTTGGGCGCATTCTCTTGAATATAGGTCATCAAGTGGCTGATTATCTCCTTGCCTATGCCTTGCCCCTGGCAACTGGGGATTACCATTACGTCCTGCAGGTAATAATATAATCCCCCGTCACCCACCACCCGGCCGACGCCCACTACCCGTCCGTCTTGAATGCCCACCACGGAAAACAAGGCCCGGCGCAGGGCCTGCTCGGTGAACGTCTGCTCAATGGGCCACCAGCCCACAGCCTCCCGCAGGGACCGATACTCCTCCGGGGAGGGGGGTCTATATTCGATCTTCACTTGGCTCCCCCTTCGCGCCTGCAATTGCCCGCGCGGGGCGTCGGGTCTCTCCCCGCCCGCTTAATGCCCCGCAGGCCAACGAGCAGGGACAAGATTTGCTGTTAGCAGGAGGCCCGCTTGTAACCCGTGACCCTGTTCCAGTGAAACAGCGAAACCCCCTTGGGGCTTGCTATTCTTTCCCCGATAGCGTGGCAAACACCATCAAAGATCTTTTCAGGAACCATATTGTGTTGCAACATCATTTCTCTAACCCCCAGCAATATATGCAAGCTATTTTGCATCCAGGCCCTATATTTTTCCGGGTCGTTTTCGGTGTATATCTCAGGGGCATAAGACAGTTCAATCTCTGTAACGCCGGCTGATTTATAAATATCGAAAAGCTCCCTGCCGATAAAAGGCGACCCTCCCAGCTTTATTTGCAGATTGCAGAACTGCTGCATCACCTCATCGTGTCCCTTGATCTCTGGATGATAAATCACATTATGCAAGTCATTTTCTTGGCTGACTATCTTGCCGCCGGGCTTGGTTGTCCGCACCATCTCTTTTACGACCGCCACGGGGTCTGCAACGTGCTCCAGAAGATAGCGGCAGTAGGTTATGTCGAAAGAGCCAGCAGGCAGATCGTTGCATAGAACGTCCGTGCGGATGATCGCGACGTTGCCGTGGCCCGGGTTGTTCTGCCTGGCCACGCTGGCCTGGGCCTCGGATATCTCCAGGCCAACAATCTTAGAGCCGGGGTAGGCCTCGGCGAGGTCGCCTATCAGGGTTCCCAGGCCGCAGCCGAAATCGCAGATGCTTAGGTCGTGGCAGTCGCCCAGGTAGGCGATAAAGGAGCGGTTGGTGATTTTATTCAGCAGGCGTAGTCGGGCCTGTTCGTCCTTGCTGGTCCCATGAATATATTTCTCTGTCATGTACCACCCTCACCCGGCCGCCCCGGCCGCGACCTACTCCTCCCCGTTCTCCCCCAGCTTGAATATGCGCCTGACCAGGGCCAACTGCTCGCGCTTGGTGTCCTCGCTCTTGGAGTGGGTGGGGTCCTTGAGGAACAGGATGGGGTCGTGCAGGAGCTTCTTGACCAGGGCCTGGGTCAGGCGGTCAATGGCCGCGGCCTGCTCCGGGGCGATGCCGTTCAAATCCCTCAGCGTGCGGGCCAGCTCGGCCTGGCGCAGCCCCTCGCCCTTGGCGGTGAGCGCGCTGATGGTGGGCACCGCCTCCAGGCCGCCCAGCCAGGTCATGAACTTGACCACCTCCGCGGCCACGATGCGCTCGGCGGCCTGGGCCGCGTCGGCCCGGGTGGCCCGGTTGGCCTCCACCACCGAGGTCAGGTCGTCTATGTCGTAGACGAAGCAGCCGTCCTGCTCGCCCACCGCCGGCTCCACGTCCCGGGGCACGGCGATGTCTATGAAGAACACCGGCCGGCCGCGCCGGGCGCGCAGGGCCCTGCGGGCCATGTCCGCGGTGATCACCGGCTCGGGCGAGGCGGTGGAGGCGATGACGATGTCCACCTGCTCCAGCACCTGGGGCAGGTCCGCCAGGCCCAGGGCCTCGCCGCGCCAGCGGGCGGCCAGCTCCACGGCCCGCTCCAGGGTGCGGTTGGCCACCAGCACCCGCTGCACGCCCTGGTTCATCAGGTGCTCCACGGCCAGCTCGGCCATCTCGCCGGCGCCGATGACCAGGGCCGAGAGCCCGGCCAGGTCGTCGAATATCTTCTTGGCCAGCTCCACGGCGGCGTAGGAGATGGACACCGCCGCCCCGCCGATGTTGGTCTGGCTGCGCACCTTCTTGGCCACCTGGAAGGTCTTGTGCAGCAGGCGGTTGAGCACCGTGCGGCTGGTGCCGGCGGCCGTGGCCTGGCGGTAGGCCTCCTTGATCTGGCCCAGGATCTGGGGCTCGCCCACCACCAGCGAGTCCAGGCTGGAGGCCACGCGGAACAAATGGCGCACCGCGTCCTCGCCCGTGTGCTCATACAGGGCGGCCTGCAGGGCCGCGGGGTCCACGGGCCGGCCCTGACCCAGCCAGCGCCGCACCTGCTCGGCGGCAGCGTCGCCGTCGGCGGCCACCAGCGCCTCCACCCGGTTGCAGGTGGACACCAGGAAGGCCTCGCGCACCCCGTCCAGGGCCACGCACTGCCGGAGCCACGGCTCCACCTGCTCCGGCGGCGGAGCCAGGCACTCGCGCAGCTCCAGGGGCGCGGTCTTGTGGCTTATGCCCACCAGGAACAGGTTCACGGGCGGACCCCCGTCAGCTCCGTGAGGGAGGTGAAATTGTGGTAGCCGGGGAACAACAGGCCCACGCCCACGAAGGTGAACACCAGGGCCGCGAAGGCGATGACGCTCAACCAGGCCCCGCGCCGGCCGCGCCAGCCGTGCACCAGGCGGGCGTGCAGGAGGGCGGCGTACAGCAGCCAGGTGATCAGGGCCCAGACCTCCTTGGGGTCCCAGCGCCAGTAGCTGCCCAGGGCGATCTGGGCGTACACCGCCCCGGAGATCAGCCCCAGGGTCATCAGCAGGAAGCCGGCCACCAGGGTCTGGTGGTTCAGGGTGTCCAAGCGGCTCAGGCTGGGCAGGCGCTGGAAGGAGGGGCCCAGGTTCTTGGCCCGGATGGAGCGCGCCTGCACCAAATAGAGCACCCCGCCCAGGCAGGTGAGGCAGAGCAGGCCGTAGCCCGCCAGCAGGGTGAAGACGTGCACCACCACCCACAGGCTCTGGAACACCTCGGTCTTGGCCACGGCCACCACGGGCAGCAGGCCCGCGGCCAGCAAGAGCAGGGAGCTGAGCGGGGCGGCGAAGGCCCCCAGGATCATCACCTGCAGGCGCAGGTTGACCACCAGGGTGGCGCCCATCAGGGCCCAGGAGAACAGGTCCAGGGACTGGCGCAGGCTGGTGGCGGGCAGCACCCCGCTCTGCACCCAGGCCGCGGCCAGGGCTGCGCTGTGCAGGCCGAAGCCGATCCAGAGCACCCACAGGCCCATGCGGTACAGGCCCCGGCGCTGGTGCAGCAGAAAGCCCAGGAACACGCAGGTGCCCAGCAGATAGGCGGCCAGGGTGGCCCAGTGCAGCGCGGTGCTCACCGGCCTTTGCTCCCTTCCCCGGCCGTGAAGTCGCCGGGCGAGATTCCCAGCTCGGCCAGGCCGCAGCCCGGCCCCAGCACCTGGGTCAGTATGCCCTCGGCCCCGGCCGCGTCCCCGGCCGCCACTGTTGCCAGCAGCCCCGAGTCCACCAGGCGGTAGAACAGGGGCCGGTTCTCCGCGGCCGGCCGGCCCAGGGCCGTGAGCCGGGCCCGGGCGAGCTTCAATATGCGCAGGTACAGCGCCCACTCCGGCCCGAAGCGCCCCTCCAAATCCCGGCGCAGGCGGGCGGCCGCGGCCGGGCTGGCCCCGGAGGTGGACACGGCCACTACCAGGTCCCCCCGCCTGAGCACGGCCGGCACGATGAAGGAGCACAGGGCCGGCACGTCCACCACGTTCACGAACAGGCCCCGGCGGCCGGCCTCATCGGCCACGGCCCGGTTCAGGGCCTGGTCGCCGGTGGCGCTGATCACCAGGGCCGCGCCCTCCAGGTCCGCGGGCAGGAAACCCCGCCGGCGCAGCTCCACGCCGGCCTGGGCGCATAGGGCCTGGGTCTCGGCGGCCAGCTCCGGGGCCACCAGGCGCACCCGGGCCCCGGCCTCCAGCAGCGCGGCGATTTTGCGCGCGGCCACCCGGCCGCCGCCCACCAGGAGCACCAGGCGGCCGCTCAGGTCCAAGAGCGCGGGGTAATAGGGCAAGGCTCCCCTCCAGGCGGTTCAGGGGCAAGAATATCACCTGGCGCGGCGGGGTGAAAGCAGGGCGCGGGTTTTTAGCCGCCCCGGCCGGCCTCAGCCCCCCACCTTAACCGCTCACCTGCTTGGCCAGGTTGCCGGCCGTGAACTGGGTGATCTCGGCCAAGCAGGGGTGGATGTAGGGGATGGCCGCCAGGTCCTTGGCCGCGCCGCCCAGCCGCAGGCACACGGCCACGTCGTGGATCATCAGGGAGGCCTCGGGCGCCACCAGCTCCGCGCCGATGATCTTCCCGCTGCCCTTTTCAGCGCGCAGGCACATGTAGCCGCGCAGGGCCTGGGGGTAGGTCTTGGCCGTGCCCATGCCGCCCAGGTCGTAGTCCGCCTCCACGAACTCCAGGCCCGCGGCCCGGGCCTCGGCCTGGTTCAGCCCCACCCGCGCGAACTGCGGGTCGGTGAACACCGCCCGGGGCAGCACCCGGTCGTTGACCTCCCGCGGCTGGTCGCGGGTGGCGTTGTGGCCGGCGGCGCGGCCCTGTTCCACGGCCAGGTTCACCACCATGGGCCCGCCGGTCACGTCGCCGGCGGCGAAGATGTGGGCCTGGCTGGTGCGCATGAAGCGGTCCACCTTCACCTGGCCCCGCCGGCCCAGCGCCACCCCGGCCGCCTCCAGGTTCAGGCCCTCGGTGTTGGCCCGCCGGCCGAGGGCCAGGAGCAGGACCTCGGCCGCGACCTGGGACTCCCGGCCCTGGCGGGTGAAGCGCAGCGAAACCCCGGCCCGCTCCCGGCGCACCTGGCTGATCTCAGTGCCGGTGTGAATGGCGGCGCCCTCCTCGGCCAGCGCCTCGGCCAGGATGCGGCCCGCGCGGGGGTCCTCCTGGCTCAGCAGGTGGTCGCTGCGCTGGATGACGCTGACCGGCACACCCATGCGCGCCGCGAACTGGGCCAGCTCCAGGGCGATGGCCCCGCCGCCCAGCACGATCAGGGAGGAGGGCAGGCTGGACAGGGACAGGAATTCCTTAGAGGTCAGGTAGCCGGTCTCGGCCAGGCCCGGGATGGGCGGCGCCGCCTCTTGGCTGCCGGTGGCGATGAGGATTCTCCGGGCCCTGACCTCCCGGCCGCCCACCGACAGGCGGTGGGGGTCCAGGAAGGCCGCCGGGCCGCGCAGCACCTGCAGGCCGGCCTTGACCCGCTCGGCCACGGCCTCCTCGCGGCCGTGGGCCAGATAGTCCACCACGCCGCGGGTGTAGCGCTGTATCTCGGGGTAGGCGGCCGCGCCGGCCGCGCCGCCGGCCCGCACCTCGGCGGCGCTGTGCAGCAGGGTCTTGCTGGGCATGCAGCCGGCCAGGATGCACAGGCCCCCCAGGCGGCCGGCCTCGGCCATGCCCACCTTGGCCCCGCTCTTCATGGCCGTGGTGACCGCGGTGAAGCCGGCGCTGCCCCCGCCGCCGATGACGAAAAGATCAAAGTCGTATTCACTCACGGCGTCTCTTCCTCGCGCTGGGCCAGCATGGCCCGGCCCCGCTGGCGGGCCACCTCTTGCAGGTCATCGTCTTGGTCGGTTTCGTCCACGATCTCCGAGCCCACCAGGGACTCGATCACGTCCTCCAGGGTCACCAGCCCCATGATGCCGCCGTATTCGTCCACCACCAGGGCCAGGTGCTCGCGGCGGCGCAGGAAGCTGCTGAGCAGCACCAGGGCGTTGGTGGAGGGCGGCAGGAAGCGCACCGGTTTGGCCAGGCTGAGCAGGGGCCGCTCCAGGGCCGGGCCCTCCACCAGGCCGATGTCGTCCTTGAGCACGTAGCCCGCCACCTCGTCGGATCCGCCGCTGTACACTGGCACCCGGGTGTGGTCCCAGCGCCTGGCCTCGGGCTGCACCTGGCCTATGCTGCGCGCGCCGTCCACGCTGAGCATCACCGTGCGCGGGGTCATGATGTCGGCGGCCGAGAGCTCCTCCAGACGGATGATGTTCTTGATCAGCTCCGCCTCCAGGGAGCTGATCTGGCCGCCCTTGGCCCCCAGGCGGGCGGCGGCCAGTATCTCCTCCTCGCTCACCTTGACCGATATCTCCCGTCCCCGGGTGACCAGCCCGGTAACCTTGCGGGTCAGCCAGATGACGGGCCGCAGCACGGCCACCATCAGGCGCAGGGGGTACACCGACGGGCCCCACAGGCTGCGCCAAAACACGACGCCCACGGTCTTGGGGATGATCTCGCTGAAGATGAGGATGGCCAGGGTGAAGCAGGCCGAAAAGACCCACAGCGAGCCGGCCCCCCAGAGCTCGGCGGCGGCCCAGCCGGACAGGGCCGCGCCGGCGGTGTTGGCCGCGGTGTTGAGGATCAGGATCGCCGCCAGGGGGCGGTCCACCTTGAGCTTCAGGGCGCGCATGATCAGGGCCAGGCGGTTGCCGTGGATGGCCGCGGCCTCCAGGGTGACGATGCGGGTGGAGTAGAGCACCGCCTCCAAGAGGGAGCAGAGGGCCGAGACCACGATGGACACGCTCACGGCCAGGACGAGGGTGGTCATGACTTCTCCCGCGGGCCGGGGTGGAGCGCCGGCCCTGGCCCCAAGAATATCATGACCCAAAAACAAGGAGCGCGAAAACCTCTTGACATATAACGCGTAACGTTATATGTTATAAAAACGAAAATTATTAAGGCAGCGGTGGGAATATTCTGAACCCGAAAAACATGTAGAGAGGATTGAAATGATCAAAAGCTTCAAGAGCAAGGAAACCGAGAAACTTTTTAACAGAACCCCAACCCGCAAAATCCCTCGCAACCTGCAACGACAGGTCCTACGCAAGTTGCGTATGCTAAACAGCGCGATGGAGCTAAAGGACTTACAACGGCCGCCCGGCAACCACTTGGAGTCACTGACCGGTAACCGCCGGGGCCAATATAGCATAAGGGTTAATGACCAATGGCGCATCTGCTTTATCTGGTCGGAGGAGGAACATGCTGCCTTGGAGGTAGAAATGGTCGACTATCATTGATAGTCGACCAAAAAGGCGATCCATCTATTTGTTATTGTTAGTCGATATTCGGCTATCGAATTTTTGAGGTATCGATCATGTCTGTTAAGAAGCTAGCGCCAATTCATCCCGGAGAGGTGCTTTTTGAGGAATTCATGAAGCCGCTGGGCCTGAGTCAGAACCAGGTGGGCCGCGACCTGGGAGTCCCGCCCCGGCGGATTAACGAGATTATTCACGGCAAGCGGTCCATCACCGCCGACACCGCTCTGCGCCTGGCCCGGCACTTTGACACCACAGAAGGTTTTTGGCTGAACCTGCAGCAGGACTATGATCTTCAGACGGCACGGGACCGGCTTGAGCAGCGCATCAAGCGCGAGGTCAAAGTCAACCCCATAGCCCTGCAGCAGGGTGCCGGAGCCGCTTAGTCCGGACCAATCCCCGTATCTCCGCTCGCCCAGCGCTCCAGGCCCAGGCGGGCCGCCTCCTGCTCGGCCTCCTTCTTGGAGCGGCCGCTGCCCGCGGCCAGCCGGCGCTCGCCGATGAGCAGGTTCACGGTGAAGGTCTTGGCGTGGTCCGGGCCGATGGCCTCCACCAGCTCATAGCGGGGGGTGACGTGCAGGGCCTCCTGCACCAGCTCCTGCAGGCTGGTCTTGCAGTCCTTGCGCGGCTTGCGGCCCAGGGCCCGCTGGGCCGCCTCGCCCAGCAGGCGCTGCACCACGTCCCGGGCCGCTTCCAGGCCGGCGTCCAGGTACACCGCGGCCACCAGCGCCTCCAGGGCGTCGGCCAGCAGGCTGGGCTTGTCGCGGCCGCCCTGGCTCTCCTCGCCCCGGCCCAGGAGCAGGCACTGGCCCAGGCCCAGGCCGCCGGCGGTGGCGGCCAGGCGGTTCTCATTGACCACCAGGGCCCGGGCCTTGGACAGCTCCCCCTCGCTGGCCTCGGGGAAGGCGCTGAACAGAAGCTCGCTGATCACCAGCTCCAGCACCGCGTCGCCCAGATACTCCAGGCGCTCGTAGGAGCTCAGGGCCTCCTGAGAGTGCTCGTGCACGTAGGAGGCGTGGCACAAAGCCTGGTGCAGGAGCGAGATGTCCTTGAATTCATGGCCGATGTGCTGGCAAAGTTGTTCCAGGCGTTGTCGCCGCTCGTCCTCCATGGGCCCTCCTCGGGCCCAAGTATCTGCCGCGGCGGCACATATTGTCAACGCACCCCCTTCAGCGGCCGCTTGACGGGGCCGCCGGCCTGCCGTATGAAGCACCTGATGGAGCCGCTGAACATAATCCACAGCGAGTGGTCCAACGGCTGGGGCGGCCAGGAGATACGCATCCTGGACGAGTGCCTGGGCATGGCCCAGCGGGGCCACCGGGTGGCCCTGTGCGGCTGCCCGGAGGGCCAGTTGGGCGCCGCGGCCCAGCGCGCGGGCCTGGTCTTCCACCCCCTGGCCATGCGCGGCCCCTGGGACCTGGCGGCCGTGCGGCGGCTGGTGGCGCTGTTGCGGCGGGAGCGCACCCAGGTGCTGCACACCCACTCCTCGGTGGACGCCTGGGTGGGGGGCCTGGCCGCCCGCTGGGCCGGGGTGGCCAGCCTGCGCACCCGCCACCTCTCGGCGCCGGTGCCGCGCCACCCCCTGAACTTCGTCTACCGCCTGCCCCAGGCGGTGGTCACCACCGGCCAGGGCATCCGCCGCCACCTGGTGGAGGACTACGGCTTGGACCCGGAGAGGGTGGTCTCCATTCCCACGGGCATAGACTGCCAGCGCTTCGCCCCCCGGCCGCCGGAGAAGGCCCTGGCCGCGGAGCTTAACCTCCCGTTCGGGGCGCCGGTAGTGGCCATCGTGGCCATCCTGCGCTCCTGGAAGCGACACGACCTGTTTTTGCACATGGCCCGCGCCCTGGCCGACCAGCGGCCCCAGCCGGTGTTTTTGATCGTGGGCGGCGGACCCCAGGAGGGGCCAGTGCGCGGCCTGGTGCAGGAGCTGGGCCTGGGCGAAAGGGTGGTGATGGCCGGCATGCGGCCGGACGTGGAGCGCATCCTGCCCCTGTGCCAGGTCTGCGTGCTGGCCAGCGACAAGAACGAGGGAGTGCCCCAGGCCGTGTTGCAGGAGCTGGCCTGCGAGCGGGCGGTGGTGGCCGCCCGGGCCGGGGACGTGGGCCAGGTGATCCAGCACGAGCAGACCGGCCTCTTGGTGCCGGCCGGCGACGCAGGGGCCCTGGCCGCGGCCGTGGGGCGGCTTCTGGACGACGAGCCCCTGCGCCGGCGCCTGGGCCAGGCCGGCCGGGCCCTGGTGCAGCAGGGCTACTCCCGCCAGGCCATGCTCTTGGCCACCGAGGCCATCTACGCCAAGGTGCTGGCCGGCCGGAGACGGGCGTGATCTGGTGGTGGCTGGCCGGGGCGGGGCTGGGGGCCCTGGGGTTCTCGGCCCGTTTTCACTGGTGGCGAGCCAGGCGCGCCGGGGCGCCGATCCTGATGTACCACTCCATCAGCGACGACCTGCGGGGCACGGCCCTGCCCAAGCTCAAGGTATCGCCCCGGGCCTTTGCCCGCCAGTTGGACACTCTGGCTAGGCGGGGCTATGCCGCCGTGACCCTGGGCCGGGCCCTGGGGCCGGGCTGCCCTCCCCGGGCGGCGGTCCTGACCTTTGACGACGGCTGCCGGGATTTTTACACCACGGCCTGGCCCCTGCTGCGGGCCCGGGGCATGGCCGCCACCGTGTTCCTGGTCAGCGGCCAGATAGGCGGGCACAACGCCTGGGACCTGGCCAAGGGCCTGCCCCGGGAGGAGCTTTTGGACGCTGCCCAGATTCGGGAGCTGGCCGGCCAGGGGGTGGAGTTCGGCGGCCACGGCCACAGCCACCAGGACCTCACCGGCCTGGGCGAGGCGGAGCTGGCCGCGGAGCTGGCCGATTGCCGGCGGACGCTCTCAGAGCTGCTGGGCCGGCCGCCGGAGGTGTTCGCCTATCCTTTTGGCCTGCACGACCAGCGGGTGCGGGCGGCAATGGCCGCGGCTGGCTTCCGGGCGGCCTGCACCACCCGGCCGGACCTGCTGGGGCCGGCCAGCGATCCCCTGGCCCTGGGCCGCATCATGGTCAAGCGCAGCGACACCCCCCTGGACTTCGGCCTCAAGCTGACCCGCACCCGGAGCCGCTGGTAGCCATGATCAAGCTCTCGGCGGCCATAATCGTGCGCAACGAGGAGGCCAACCTGCCCCGCTGGCTGGCCGCGGTCAGGCCGGTGGCCGAGGAGATCGTGGCCGTGGACTCGGGCTCCACGGACCGCACGGTGGAGATTCTGGAGCAGGCCGGGGCCCGGGTGGCCCGCCGGGAATGGACCGGCTACGCGGACCAGCGCAACTACCTGGCCGACCTGTGCACCGGCGACTGGATCCTGATGCTGGACGCGGATGAGGTGTTGGGCCCCCAGAGCACCGAGAGCCTGCTCAGGTTCAAGGCCGCCCCGCCGGCCGGCTGCGTGGCCTTTGCCCTGCCTTCGCGGGTCTGGTACTTCGGCCGCTGGCTGCGCTTCGGCGGGTTCTTTCCCGAGTGGAAGGTGCGCCTGTACAAAAAGGGCGCCGCCCGCTGGGTCTCGGACGAGGTGCACGAGCGCCTGCAGACGGCCGGCGCCCGGGGCCGCCTGCCCGGCCTCTACGACCACTACTCCTATGACAGCAAGGCCGACTACCGGGCCCGCTCCGCCCGCTACGCCCTGGCCGGGGCCCGGCGCATGCTGGCCGCCGGCCGGCGCTCCGGCCGGGTGGCCGGGGCCTGGCACGCGGCCTGGGCCTTCACTTACAGGTATTTGATACGCCTGGGCTTTTTGGACGGCAAGGCCGGCTGGTGGGCCGCCTGGCTGGAGGCGGGCTACACCTGGGACAAGTACGCCCGCCTGGCGGACCTGCGCCGGGGCCCCAAGGGCTGAAATTGTCCTGGCGCGCTGGTGGTAATTTGAGCTTGACACTGGCGGGCAGTCTCAATAGAGTACCCGAGAATCGGTATGTTTAGGCCATAGCCCAGGTGAGGGAGAAGGGGGCCGCAGGGTTTACTCGGCCGGCTTCGGCACAAGGCAGTTGAGCTTTCGCCGGCTCAGGACCACCCAGGTCCCCAAGGTTTTGGCCTAGCAAGTGCCGACGGGCACAAGGTGCCGCGCCCGCAGGTGCGGCCCGCTGCAACTAAAACAACGACTAAATGACAACCGCCGCTGCGGGTGGCGGGCGCCCTCCCAGGGGCGCATCCAAACTAGCGTAAGGAGGCTTAAGCAAATGGCACTTATCCAACCCCATGGCGGCGGACACCTGAAGCCGCTCTTCGTGATGGACGCTGGTCAGCGCGCCGACCTGGCCAAGCAGGCCATGGGCCTGCCGGCCATCACCATCTGCTCGGCCGCGGCCGGCAACGCCGTGATGATGGGCGGCGGTTACTTCACCCCCCTGGATGGGTTCATGAGCAAGGCCGACGCCCTGGGCGTGGCCAAGGAACTGAAGACCGCCTCGGGCCTGTTCTGGCCCACTCCGGTGCTGAACATGGTGGCGGACGCGGGCAAGATCAAGGCCGGCGACCGCATCGCCCTGCGCGACCCCAATGTGGCCGGCAGCCCGGTGCTGGCCATCCAGGACGTCAAGGCGGTGGAGACCTTCAGCGACGCCGAGATGGCCATGATGACCCAGAAGGTCTTCCGCACCGATGACATGGCCCACCCCGGCGTCAAGGCCTTCAACACCGCGGGCAAGACCTGCATCTCCGGCCCCATCAAGGTCCTGAACTACTCCTACTTCGAGAAGGACTTCCCCGAGACCTTCCGCACCGCCTACCAGATCCGCGAGGCCATGGAAAAGCTGGGCTGGTCCAAGGTGGTGGCCTTCCAGACCCGCAACCCCATGCACCGGGCCCACGAAGAGCTCTGCCGCATGGCCTACACCGACCTGAAGTGCGACGGCATCCTGATCCACATGCTGCTGGGCAGGCTCAAGGCCGGCGACATCCCGGCCGACGTGCGCGACGCCTGCATCCGCAAAATGGTGGAGCTGTACTTTGAGCCCAACACGGTGCTGGTCACCGGCTACGGCTTCGACATGCTCTACGCCGGCCCCCGCGAGGCCGTGCTGCACGCCGTGTTCCGCCAGAACTCCGGCTGCACCCATCTGATCGTGGGCCGCGACCACGCCGGCGTGGGCGACTACTACGGCGGCTTCGACGCCCAGACCGTCTTCGACGAGGAAGTGCCCAAGAGCGCCCTGAAGATCGAGATCTACCGCGCCGACCACACCGCCTTCTCCAAGAAGCTGGGCAAGGTCATCATGATGAAGGACGCCCCCGCGGGTCACACCAAGGAGGACTTCGTCCTGCTCTCTGGCACCAAGGTGCGCGAGATGCTGGGCCAGGGCGTCGCCCCGCCGCCCGAGTTCTCCCGCCCCGAGGTGGCCAAGATCCTCATGGACTACTACCAGATCATAGACAAGAAGTAAGCCGCGCTGGTCCGGCCCCGGCCGGTCCGGCCCCGGAACACCAAGCCCGCCCTCCGCACCTTCGGAGGGCGGGCCTGCCTTTGCCCCCGGCCGCCCCGGGGCGGATGCAAAGCGCGGTTTACAGGGCAGGGGCCGAATGGGTAAAGTGGGGCATCCTGCAAGTACGCAACTCCACCGGCTCCGGCCGGCGACGGCCCCTCCGGGGCCCTGAAAAGGAGGAATCGCGATGGGCTTGGTCCCCCCCCATGGCGCAGGCGGGCTGAAACCGCTTCTCTTGGAAGGCGAGGCCCTGCAAGTGGAGCGCAAGGCCGCGGAAAACATTATCAAACTTGATGTCACCAGCCGGGAGGCCTGCGACTGTTTCATGATGGGCATCGGCGCCTTCACCCCGCTCGCCGGCTTCCTGGGCCAGGCGGACTGGGAGCGCGTGTGCACCGAGATGAAGCTGGCCAGCGGCGTGTTCTGGCCCATCCCCATCACCCTCAGCGCCGGCGATGAGGACAACATCGAGCTGGGCGACAAGGTGGCCATCCACAGCCAGGAGTTCGGCGGGCTCATCGCCATTATGGAGGTGAAGGAAAAGTACCAGATTGACAAGCACTTCGAGTGTAAGCAGGTCTTCAATACCGACGAGATGGAGCACCCCGGCGTGGCCAAGGTCATGGCCCAGAAGAAGTGGAACCTGGGCGGGCCGGTCAAGGTGCTCAGCGAGGGCGGCTTCCCCCAGGAGTACGGCGAGCTCTACGCGCGGCCGGCCGAGACCCGCGCTCTTTTCGAGCAGTTGGGCTGGTCCCGGGTGGCCGCCTTCCAGACCCGCAACCCCATGCACCGCAGCCACGAGTTCCTGGTCAAGATCGCGGTGGAGGTGATGGACGGGGTGCTCATCCACCAGATTCTGGGCAAGCTCAAGGCCGGCGACATCCCGGCCGAGGTGCGGGTCAGGGCCATCAACGCCCTGGTGGAAAACTACTTTGTGCGGGGCACCGTGGTCAGCAAGGGCTACCCCATGGAGATGCGCTACGCCGGCCCCCGCGAGGCCCTGTTGCACGCCGTGTTCCGCCAGAACTACGGCTGCTCCCACCTGATCGTGGGCCGCGACCACGCCGGCGTGGGCGACTACTACGGCCCCTTCGACGCCCAGAAGATCTTCTACAAGATTCCCGAGGGCAGCCTGGCGCTCAAGCCCCTGCCCATGGACTGGACCTTCTATTGCTACAAGTGCGGGGGCATGGCCTCTCTGAAGACCTGCCCCCACGGCAAGGAGGACCGGCTGAACCTGTCGGGCACCATGGTGCGCAAGACCCTGTCCGAGGGCGGCGAGCTGCCCCAGGAGTTCTCCCGCCCCGAGGTGGTCCAGATTCTGCAGGAGTACTACCAGTCTCTGGACGACAAGGTGGAGATCAAGCTGCACGGCCACGCCACGGGCGCGGCCGCCAAGAAGAAGAAAAAGAAGTAGCGCCCAGGACGCGGCAAGGCGCGCGGCGGCCCGCAACAAGGGCCGCCGCCTCATTTGCGCCCGGCCGGCCCGCGGCAAGAAGGTTGTAATCCGGCCGCGGGTGATTTAGAAAAGGGGGGGGCCCCGGCCGGGCCCGCCGGACAGGGAAGCAGGAGCCCATGCAATTCATAGACCTGGCCGCCCAGCAGAGGCGCATCCGCAAGAAGATCGAGGCCCACATGGCCCGGGTGCTGGACCACGGCCAGTACATCCTGGGCCCGGAGGTGGCCGAGCTGGAGGGGCGCCTGGCCGCCCTGGTGGGCGCGCCCCACGCCCTGGGCTGCGCCTCGGGCACCGACGCCCTGCTCCTGGCCCTGCTGGCGCTCAAGATAGGGCCGGGCGACGCGGTGTTCCTGCCGGCCTTCACCTTTTTCGCCGGGGCCGAGGTGGTCATGCTCCTGGGGGCCACCCCGGTGTTCGTGGACATCGCCAGCGACACCTACAACCTGGACCCCCTGAAGCTGGAGCGGGCCGCGGTGGCGGCGCGCACCGCCGACCCCCGCCTGCACCCCCTGCCCGAGCACCCCGCCGGCCCGCTCAAGCCGCGGGCCGTCCTGGCCGTGGACCTGTTCGGCCTGCCGGCCGACTACGGGGCCATCGCGGCCCTGGCCCAGGCCGAGGGTCTGACGGTCATCGAGGACGCGGCCCAGAGCCTGGGCGCCCGGCAGCAGGGCCGCTGGGCCGGGGCCCTGGCCCCCCTGGCGGCCACCTCCTTCTACCCGGCCAAGCCCCTGGGGGCCTACGGCGACGCGGGCATGGTCTTCGCCAGCGAGCCGGAGCTGGACGCGATCATGCGCTCGCTGCGCATGCACGGCATGGGCGCGCACGCCTACGAGCACCTGCGCGTGGGGCTCAACGCCCGCCTGGACACCATGCAGGCCGCGGTGCTCCTGGCCAAGCTGGAGATATTCGAAGAGGAGCTGGCCCTGCGCCAGGAGGTGGCCGGCCGCTACCACAAGCTGCTGGCCGGGGCGCCGGGGCTGCGCCCGCCCCAGGTGCCCCAGGGCTCGGTCTCGGCCTGGGCCCAGTACTCGGTGCTGGCCGCGGACCCGGCCAAGCGCCAGGAGCTGCGCGAGCGCCTGGCACAGGCCCAGGTGCCCACGGCGGTGCACTACCCCAAGCCCCTGCACCTGCAGGAGGCCTGCGCGTCCCTGGGCTACCGCCCCGGCGACTTCCCGGTGGCCGAGTTCACGGCCGAGCGCATCTTCTCCCTGCCCATGCACCCCTACCTGGAGGCCGCAGAGCAGGAGCGCATCGCGGCCCTGCTGAGCCAGGGATAGCGGCTTTGCTGCTTTACTCCGGTATCAACGCCCTGGCCCTGCGGTCCATGAAGTCCCTCCACGTGACCAGGAGCTCCTCCCGATCAGGGTAGGGCAGATTTACGAACTTCCTGTATTGCTCCGGAGTTAAAAAACTTCGCAATCCGCGCTGCGCATCTCTCAACAAGTTGTTCATCCCCTGCCAGTACTCGCTTGGTATCCTCCGAAATCGCATCATCGCCGAAAAGTGCTCGCGAAATAGTGCGCTCTTGCGGCTCTGAACGCGCGACCATAATTCATTAACCCGGCCCCGGAGCTGCTCGGCCGGTTGAGGCCCCAAGGTGTCCTCCAAGCGCCAACCCAGCGAGTCCTTCCTATAGCTTTCGTATGCTAGTTGGAAATCGGGTTGACTTGACTGAAGTGATCTGGAACGAACGTTCCGTAAGAAAGCCAGGAAGAGCTCGGCTTCCCTGTCCACGGCCTCCCTGGTGCGCATTGACGGGGGTGCCTGTGCTAGACACTGTTTCATATCGTAGCTGGCGTTACCTGTGTTCTCCGCACCGAAGACGCTGAAATCGGATTCCTCGGCTTTTATACTCGCAAAGCCGTAGGTGCCGAAAAAGAAATGCGACAGTCCATATCCCCTCGCCTCTTTCACGGTGGTGCCGGTCGAGAACAAGCCTCGATTGGCCAACTGGTGGCACACCCCTACGCTGGCATATAGGTACATGGGCCACGCGCAAGGTGTCTCATTACACATGAAAAAGATACGATCCAAAGGCAGGCTGGGAGCGTTCTTGGTCGATCCGCAAAGTATCTGCCCCCCACTGTCTCCTCCTAGGCATCGGCAGCGCCTCTGCCTTCCATACCTGTCCTGCGTGACCACATAAGTATGATCTACGGGACTGTGCCTGAAAAAAGCGGGATAAACCTGAGCCCAAACCATTTCCTGCTCGGCCCCGCGGGCCGGAAGCACCCCGGCTGCGGCGGCTAACATGGCGCAAAGCCAGACAAAGATATATTTTTTCATGATTCCCCCCTCTCTATTGCCGGCCGTGGCGGGCCCGGCCAGCAGGGAACAAAAGGCCGCAGATCTCCAGGATGAGGATTGTTTTTTAAAAGGCGGCCCGGTCCAATGAGCTTGTTATTTTTTCCTAGGGCCTAGACTAGTTGAGGGGTTTCTGCCTGATTAGTTTGAGTAGGATAGCATACAGGTTTTGCCCTCGGTAATTGAACCTGAATTCAGACTCCTTG
>QZKP01000022.1 GCA_003605055.1 Desulfarculus sp. | reverse complement strand
CTGCGTTGCCGGCTTCGCTCGCGCCTGGATGTAGCTTTGGCTACACCTGCGGCGCTCGCTCGCCAGACGCCTTGTCTGCCGGCGGCTGGCTGTGCCGGGTTAGGGTGCAAACTGTACCCGGCCGGTTGCAATGGTTTTCCCTAACCGCTGCGCAAATAAAGCCCCAATAACAATACCACCCATCCCTCATGAAATATCCGGGCTAAGTCTCGCTGGTCAGCTCCCGGCGGATGCGCTTCTTGTCTATCTTGCCCACGCTGGTCTTGGGAATGGCCTGCACGAACAGCACGGTGCGGGGCACGGCCCACTTGGAGATGCGCCCCTGGTCCACGAACCGCGCCAGGAACTTCTGTATTTCCTCGGCGGAAACCTTGCCTTGCTGAACCGGGTCCAGCACCACCAGGGCGCCGGGGCGCTCGCCCCACTTGGCGTCCGGGATGGCGATGACCGCCGCCTCTGATATCGCTGGGTGCTGGCTGAGCAGGCTCTCCAGCTCCAGGGAGGAGACCCACTCCCCGCCGCTCTTGATCACGTCCTTGAGGCGGTCGCTGATCTGCAGGTAGCCCTCGGGGTTGAGGCTGCCGATGTCCCCGGTGTGCAGCCAGCCGCCGGCCCACAGGGCCTGGGAGCCCTCGGGGTTATTGAAGTAGCCCTGGGTCAGCCAGGGGGCGCGGGCCACCACCTCGCCGGCGCTGCGGCCGTCGCGGGTCAGCTCGCGGCCCTCAGGGTCCACCACGCGCAGGTCCACCAGGGGTATGGGGAAGCCGGCGGTAAGCTGATAGTCGAGCTGCCGCTCCCGCTCCCAGTTCAGCATGTGCGGCTTGAGCACGCCCACGGTGAGCACCGGGCAGGTCTCAGACATGCCGTAGCCCACGAAGACCCGGATGCCCAGGGCCTCGGCGTCCCGGGCCAGGCCCCGGGGCAGGGCCGCGCCTCCCAGGTTCACGGTCCAGCCCGAGAGGTCCAGCTCCCGGGCCAGGGGGTGGTTGACCAGCATGTGCAGGATGGTGGGCACGCAGTGGGAGAAGGTGACCTTCTCCCGGTCCACCAGCCTGAGCAGCACCTCCGGCTCGTAGCGGCCGGGATAGACCTGCTTTACGCCCAGCACCGTGGCCACGTAGGGGATGCCCCAGGCGTGCACGTGGAACATGGGCGTCACCGGCATGTACACGTCCCTGCTCTGCAGGACCCCCTGTTGGAACCCGCCCATGGTCCAGCCCACGGCCAGGGTGTGCAGCACCAGTTGGCGGTGGCTGTAGTACACGCCCTTGGGATCGCCGGTGGTGCCGGTGGTGTAGAAGATGGTGGCCATGCTGTTCTCGTCAAAGTCCGCGAAGGCGAAGTGCTCCGGGGCCCGGGCCAGCATGTCCTCGTACTCGGCGGCGATGGGCAGGCTGGTGGCGGGCGCCTGGGGGCCGTCCTGCAGCAGGACGAACTTTTGCACGGTGCTCAACCGGCCCTGCAGCTCCGCCAACAGAGGCAGGAACTCCTCGTGCGCCAGCACCACCTTGTCCTGGGCGTGGTTCATGGTGAACAGAACCTGCTCCGGCGACAGGCGGATATTGACCGTGTGCAGCACCGCCCCCAGCATGGGCACCGCGAAGAAGGCCTCCAGGTAGCGGTGGGAGTCCCAGTCCAGCACGGCCACCACGTCGCCCGGCCCCACGCCCAGAGCGTTCAGGGCGCCGGCCAGGCGATGGATGCGCCCGTACAGCTCGCGGTAGGTGAGGCGCCGCAGGTCGCGGTACACGATCTCCTGCTCGGGCGCGAAGTGCAGGGGCGTGTTCCAGAGCTGTTTGATCAGCAGGGGGAAGGGGTAGGCCTCGGGGGTCCGCGCCGTGAGCCTGGTCTGCTTCAACTAATCTGCCTCCGGTGCGTACGGATTCAGGGCGCCGTCTTGAGCTCATGCCTCCAGCGGCGGCCGCCGGCCGGCCCAGGGCCGCGCCTGCTCCAGTTGGGAGGCCAGCCGGAATAGCGTGGCCTCGTCGCCGAAACGGCCCACGAAGTGGCTGCCAATGGGCAGGCCCTCGGCGCTCCAGTGCAGGGGCACGGACATGGCCGGCTGGCCGATGAGGTTGCAGATGGCCGTGAAGGGCGCGAACTGGGCGCTGCGCCGCCAGCCGCGCAGGGGGTCGTCCGGGGCCGGGTCGTGCCAGCCCAGGGGCTGGGGCGGCAGGGCCAGGGTCGGAGTGAGCCACAGGTCGTAGAGCAGGAAGAAGCGTGCAATCTCCCGGGTCACCCGTTGGGCGGTGGCGATGGCCAGCAGGTAATCGGCGGCGCTGCACTCCTGGCCCCGCTGGTACAGGGCCCAGGTCATGGGCTCCACCTGCTCTTCCTTGATGGGCTGGCCGGTGAGGCGGGCGATACCCTCCAGGGTGCAGGCCAGCCCGGCGGCCCATATCACGCCGAAGACCAGGGGCAGGTAGTCCTGCTGGCCCAGGTGGGGGTCGTTCTCCTCCACGGCGTGGCCCAGATCCGCGCACAGCGCGGCCGCATCGCGCACCGCGGCCTGGCAGTCGGGGTGCACCTCGAAGCCGAAGAGGTTCTTGGTGCTGAAGGCGATGCGCAACTGCCCCGGGTCCGCGCCCACCTCCTGCGCGAAAGGCCGCGCCGGAGGCGGGGCCCAGTAGGGATCGCCCAGGTCCGGGCCGGAGGTGGCGTCCAAGAGCGCCGCGCTGTCGCGCACCGAGCGGGTCAGGGCGTGCTCGATCACCAGGCCGCTCATCATGTCGCCGAAGCCGGGCCCCAGGGGGTTGCGGGCCCGGGTGGGCTTGAGCCCAAACAGACCGCAGCAGGAGGACGGAATGCGGATGGAACCGCCGCCGTCGTTGCCGTGGGCCATGGGCACGATACCCGCGGCCACGGCCGCGGCTGAGCCCCCGCTGGAGCCGCCCGGCGTGCGTCCCAGGTCCCAGGGGTTGCGGGTGGGGCCCCACAGCCTGGGCTCGGTGGTGGGCATCAGCCCCCACTCGGGGGTGTTGGTCTTGCCGATGATGATCAGGCCGGCCTTTTTCAGGCGCACCACCAGCTCGCTGTCGCGGTCGGCCACGTAGTCCTTCAGCAAGGCGCAGCCGGCGCTCATGCGCACGCCCTTATAGGTGGCCAGCAGGTCCTTGAGCAGGAAGGGCACGCCGGCAAAGGGGCCGTCGCCCAGGGGCTCCCGGGCCGCGGCCCGGGCCAGGTCGTACATGGGTGTGATCACCGCGTTGAGCCGGGGGTTCAGCGCCTCACTGCGAGCGATGGCCGCCTCCGCCAGCTCCAGGGGCGTCACCTCTTTGCGGCGCACCAGCCCGGCCAGGGCCGTGGCGTCCAGCCAGGCCAGCTCCTCATGGCTGCTCATGCTCCCCTCCTCCCGCGCGGGTCAGGGACATACTAGCAGATTGCGCGGCCGGGGAGTAGGACCGCTCAGGCCGCCTCCACCCGGCAGGGCACGTAGCGGTGCAGGGGCGTGCCGGCCAGAGGGTCGCGGTGGGTGTTCTTGGTCAGGCGGTTGACGTTCACCCCGTATTTCTGGCCCTGGTAGATGAGCCCGAAGCCGTGGGCGATGAGCACCGTGCCCGGCCGCACGGCCTGGTCCACCTCCAGCTCGCCCGTCTCGCTGCCGGCCTGGCTGGTCACGCGGACCGGCTGCCCGTCGCCCAGGCCCAGCGAGGCCGCGTCCTGGGGGCTCAGGGCCACGGTGCCGGCCCGCTTACCCTTGTTCCAGGCCGGGTCGCGCATCAGGGTGTTGGCGTTGTAGTCCATGTGCCGGCCCGCGCAGAGGATCAGAGGGAAGGCCGGGTCCGGGGCCAGGGCCGCGGCCTCGGAGGCGGCATCTATGCCTCGCAGCCAGTCGGCCAACTCCGGGATGTGCACCTGTATGCGGCCGTCCCCGGTGCGCAGGCCGGACCAGTTGTCCTGGGGGTCGCACTGGCCGATCCACAGCCCCTCGGGGTGGTCCAGCAGGGACTGGAAGATGGCCTCGCCCTGGGCCGGCCCAGGCGCGAAGCCGGCCCGGGCCGCGTTGGCCTGGAACTCCTGGGGCGCGGTCATCAACAGCCCCCAGAAGGCGGCCAGGTTGCCCGAGCCCAGGGCCTGGCCCAGGGTCTGGGCCAGCACAAAGGGCAGCGCCTTCAGGGCCGCGGGCTCGCGACGGGCGTAGTCCATGAGCGCCGCGCCGTAGGCCAGGCGATTGCCCCCGGCGGCCTGGTGCAGGGCGGCGGGTATCTCCGGCAGCAGGCCCAGGCGCTGGGCCAGTTGGGTCATGATCCAGCCCACCTCGCGGCGCTCGCCCTCGGGCTCCAGCACCGGCCGCCGCAGCTGGAAATACACCCCGGGCCAGGTCCAGGCGAAGAAGCTGGCGTCCCAGGACTCGTAGGCCGAGCGCGCCGGCAGCACGTAGTGGGACAGGGCCGCGGTCTCGGTCAGGGCCAGCTCGCAGGTCACCAGCAACTCCAGGCGGGCAAAGGCCTCTTCGTAGGCCGTGGTGTCCGCGTAGGAGCGCAGGGGGTTGGACTGGCTGCAGATGACCGCCCGCAGGCGCTGCGGGTTGTCGCTCATGATCTCCTCGGGCATCACGTTGGGCGGGAACACCCCCATGATGGCCGGGAAGTCGGTGGCCGCCGCGCGCCAGGTGCGGGCATCGCGCGCGCCGGAGTGGGAGCCCAGGGGCATCAGGTGGCCGGGCAGCACGTTGCCGCCGGGCACGCAGAGCACGCCGCAGATGGCCGGCAGCAGGTGCAGCAGGTAAGAGACCAGGGTGCTGTGGCGGCCCATGTACACGCCCAGGTCCGGGTGCAGGGCCCAGCGCCGGCTGGTGAGCAGGCGGCAGAGCTCGCGCACCTGGGCGTAGTCCAGACCGCAGACCTCTAGGGCCGCCCGGGCGTCGAAGCCCTCGAACCAGGGCCGGATTTCATCAAAGCCGCGCAAGTGGGCTTCGATGTAGGCCTGGTCCTGCCAGCCCTCTTGCAGGATCAGGGCGATCATGGCCTTGAACAGCAGGGCGTCGCTACCCGGCCGCAGGGCCAGGTGCATATCGGCCCGGGCCGCGGTCTCCGAGCGGCGGGGGTCCACCACCACCAGCAGGCGCTGCGGGTCCTCGGCGATGGCCTGCAGCACCCGCCGGGCCTGGGGCATCTGGTGGCTCATCCAGCCGTTCCAGCCCACGGCCAAGAGCAACTGGCACTGGTGCTCGTCCGGGATGTAGTGCAGATACTGCTTGCCGAAGAAGCGGCCGCTCACCCAGAACTGGCCGGTGAGCTCCTGGCCCAGGGCGTTGTAGTGGTAATGGGAGCCCAACCCGCGCAACAGGCGCACGCCGAAGGCGGCCTCACCGTGGCAGCCCTGGCCGCCGCCGCCCATGTAGGCCAGGCAGCGGGGACCGTGCTCCTCCACCAGGGCGCGCAGCCTGGCGGCGATCTCATCCAGGGCCTGCTCCCAGGATATGCGCTCCAAGACTCCGTTCACCCGCTTGAGGGGGTGGTCCAGGCGCTGGGCGTGGTGCTGATAGTGGGACACGTTCAGGCCCTTGCGGCAGGCGTAGCCCTGACTGCGGGGGTTGTCCTTGTCCGGGCGCGATTTCTTTATGCGGTTGTCCTCCACCAGCACCTCCAACCCGCAGTTCTGGGCGCAGAGCACGCAACCGGTCTTCTTCCACTCAGCCATGACACACGCTCCCGTCTAAATGGCCCTTAGTCAAAACCCGACCCGCGCGCCTCTCCAGACCATGGGCGCCTAGCCGTGGTTGATCAACTGCCCTGGCCTTTTCCGGATTGGCGGTGGCGATGATGGTTACAACCTTGCCTGCCATGTCCACACCTTTCTCTCTGGTTGACGAAGGCCTCGGCGGGCCGCCCTGCCTGGGTTGTGTTTAGCGTACAAACTAGTTCTGCGCGCTGGACTCAGACCTGCAGGTCCCGGAGCAGGCGCTTGAGGAGCAGCTTCTCTTCCAGGGACAGGCGGCTCAGGATTTCCTCGTTGCTCTCTTGGCGGGCCTGGCCCAGGGATTGGCTCAGGGCCCGGGCCTTGGGCGTGAGCCGGACGCGCAGCATGCGCTTGTCGCTGGGGTCGCTCTCCTTGCGGATCAGGCCCTTTTCCGCCATGCGGTCAAGGGTGCCGGAGAGGGTGGCGTTGTCCAAGACCAGGCGCTTGCCGATCTCGCCGGCCGACGGACCCTCCTCCTGTTCCAGCGCGGCCAGGATCAGCTGCTGCAGCGGGGTGAGGCCGAAGGGCTCCAGGCGCTTCTTAAGCTCCGCGTGGCCCCGCTGATAGGCCTTGGCCAAAAGAAAGATTATGCAGTCCTCGTAGGAATCCATGCCGCGTCGTACCTAAATTTAGTTAGCATACAAAATAAACTCCGCGGCCGGTGGAGTCAAATTTTTTTTTGCGGCCCTTCCCCGCGGGCGGGGCCAAGGAGAGTCAGGGCCCCGGAAAAGTGAACAAACGTTCAAAATTCGGTTGACAGGACGCCCGGCCGCGTTGTTGAATCGCAGTGAACCGCCATTGTAGGATCACTACTACATGGCTTCACCATTGGTGAGTCGCAGAGGCTTGCGTTGCAGATCACCTCGCCGCCCCGTTGCGGGTCTGCCGCTTCCGCTCAGACCCCCTCGATTCGTGCACAGCGGCCCGTTCTGTGCCCTGGCGGAGCCTGCGTTTCTCTTCTGCGCCCAAGCCGCGATTACTCCTCACCTGTCTCGCTACCGATCCCCTGCCTTTCAGGGCGCGGGGGCTTGTCGAGATAATGTCCGGGGCCATTCTCTGGCAGAAGGTCCTCGCATGGGGTGTTAGTCCGGGGCCGGAGCCATGAACTCGGTCCCACCGTGGCGTCAACGGCGCCTAAGGCCCGGTGGCTAGACCCTGGGTAAGCCGGTTTGGGCGGCGGGGTCTCCCGCCGGGGCTGGGCGGCAGGCATTTCTTTAAGGGAGGGGTTTATCATGAGAAGGCTCGGAGTTTTAGGTAGCGTTTTGCTGGCGGCGGTCCTGCTGGTGGGCCTGTGCGGTACGGCCCAGGCGGTGGAGCCCATCAAGATCGGCGTGGCCGGCCCCATGTCCTTTACCCAAGGCCAAGGGCATTGGAACGGAGCCACCCTGGCCGCCATGGAGATCAACGCCAAGGGCGGCGTCAAGGTGGGCAACGTCAAGCGGCCCATTGAGCTGATCAAGGTGGACACCAACGAGTTCATGTCCATCCCCGACGCCACCAACGCCATGGAGCTGGCCATCACTCGCCACAAAGTGGACTTTCTGGTGGGCGGCTTCCGCAGCGAGGCGGTCCTGGTGATGCAGGACATCGCCATGGACAACAAGAAGATCTTCCTGGGCTGCGGCGCGGCGCATCCCGAGTTGTGCACCCGGGTGACCAAGAACTACAACCGCTATAAGTATTGGTTCCGCATTACGCCCATCAACTCCAAGTTCCTGGGCAAGGTCATCTTCATCCAGTTGGGCACCGTGGCGGCCATGATGAAGCAAGCCTTCGGGCTCAAGAAGCTTTCGGTGGCCATCATCGCCGAGAAGGCGGCCTGGAACGAGCCCATCGTGGCGGCAGCCCAGGCGGCCCTGCCCAAGATGGGCATGAAGGTGGCGGGCGTGTGGCGGCCCTCGCCGGTGGCCAAGGACGTCACCGCCGAGCTGGGGGCCATCCAGCGCTCGGGGGCCAACATAATCTTCACCAGCTTCTCGGCCTCGGTGGGCATCCCCTTTGCCAAGCAGTGGGGCGAGCTGCAGGTGCCGGCGCCGGTGGTGGGCATCAACGTGGAGGCCCAGAAGGACGGCTTCTGGGCGGCCACCGGCGGCAAGGGCGAGTTCACTCAGACTCTGAACACCTACGCCCGGGTCAAGATGACCGAGCACACCATTCCCTTCTTCGATGCATACATGAAGAACTTCAAGGAGGCCCCCAACTACACCGCCGGCACCTATGACGCGGTGCTTCTGCTGGCCTGGGCGGTGGAAAAGGCCGGCACCCTGAACTCGGATAAGGTGGTGCCCGTTCTGGAGAAGTCCAAGACCGTGGGCACCGCCGGCCTGTTGGCCTTCAGCAAGGACCACGACGTAATTTGGGGTCCGGGCTATGTGACCTCCCTGGGCACCCAGTGGCAGGGCGGCAAGAACATGGCCGTTTGGCCCTACAAGTGGGAGGGCATCACCTTCGAGGGCACCGTGCCCGTGAAGTTCCCGCCCTGGGTGATCAAGCGTTACAAGAAGTAAACCCCACCCCCTGCCCGGCGCCGGCCAACAACGGCGCCGGGCAGGGGCCAGATAATGTCATGTGGCGGGACCCTGGCCCTTGCCCGGCCGGGACGCCGCTTTTGTATAAACCTGCTGCTGCGGGAGTGGCCGCATGTTAATGGACATAATCATCAACGGCCTGATCAACGGAAGCGTTTACGCCCTGTTGGCCATCGGCTTCTCCCTGGTGATGGGCGTGGCCCGCATCGTCAACATCGCCCATACTGCTTTTTACATGGCCTCGGCCTACTTCATCTACATGGGCTTCACCTTCGCGGGCCTTTCGCCCCTGCTGGCCATGTTCTGCGCCCTGCCGGTGACGGTGGCCGTGGGCCTGGCCTGCTACCGGCTGTTCATCAAGCCCATCCAAGAGCACGAGGCGGCGGTGCTGATCGGCACCATCGCCCTGGCCATCGCCATTCAGGAGGCCTTTCTCATGTCCTTCGGCGGGTCCTTCCTGGGGGTGCCGCCCCTGATCAAGGGCTACACCTGGATCCTGGGGGTCAAGGTCACCTGGCAGCACCTGCTGGCCCTGGGGGTGGCCCTGCTGGTGCTGTTGGCCGTGCGTCTGTTTCTGATGCGTACCTCGGTGGGCCTGGCCATCCGCTCCACGGCCCAGGACCGGGAGGTGGCCAACCTCATGGGCATGAACGTGACCCGGGTGGCCATGTGGGCGGTGGCCGTGTCGGTGGGCCTGGCCGCCATCGCCGGGGCCATCGTGGTGCCCCTGGTGGTGTTGGACCCGCACATGTGGATGCACCCCCTGATCATGATGCTGGCCATCGTGGTGCTGGGCGGCCTGGGCAGCATAGAGGGCAGCTTCGTGGGGGCCTACATCATCGGCTTCACCGAGGCCCTGGTGGTGTTCCTGATCCCCCTGGGCGCCTTCCTCAAGGACTCGGTGGCGCTGTCCATCATGATCTTGGTGCTGCTCATCCGGCCGGAGGGGCTTTTCGGCGTGGTCTTTGAGGAAGAGAGATAGCCATGAGCTTGGTGACGGCGCATCTGAGGCGAGCCGGCGTCATCTTCCGCAACGAGGTGCTGGTGCTGCCCAGCCGCATCGCGGTTTTGGTCTTCATCCTGGGGCTGCTCCTGCTGCCGGTCTTCACCCAGGACTCCTACATTCTGCGCATCCTGATTCTTACCTCGATCTTCGCTCTGCTGGCCGCCAGTTGGGACTTCCTGTCAGGGTTCACCGGCCAGATGAACTTCGGCCACGCCCTGTTCTTCGGGGTGGCCGCCTACAGCACGGCCCTGTTGAATCTGCACCTGGGCATACCGCCCTGGGGCTCCATACCCCTGGGGGCCCTGGGCGGGGTGCTGGCCGGGTTGGTGGTGGGCATCCCCTGCCTGCGGCTGCGCGGGGCTTATCTGGCCCTGACCACGCTGTCCTTCCCCATCATCTTGATGGGCGTGGTCTTCGCCATTCCGGACATCAGCGGCGGCGAACTGGGCATCTCCGGCTTGGCGCGCCTGTCCGAATCGCGGGTGGGGGACTACTACATCTCGGTGCTGCTCATGCTGGTCCTGAGTTTTGCCATGTGGAAGGTCACCGACTCCAAGACCGGCATCATTTTGCACGCCATCCGCGAAGACGAGCTGGCCTGCCGGGCGGCGGGGATCAACACCACCCGCTACAAGCTCATGGCCTTTTGCGTCAGCGGCTTTCTGGCCGGCATCTCTGGCGGGGCCTACGCCCACGTGATGCGCCTGGCCGGCCCCTCCACCCTGGAGGTGGCCATGTCCTTCCAGGTGATCATCTGGGCGGTGTTCGGCGGCATGGTCTCCATCTACGGGCCGGTGGCCGGGGTGTTCATCCTCTTCCCCCTGATGGAGCTGCTGCGCTTCATTCCCCAGGCCCGCATGCTGGTCTTCGCCCTGCTGGTGCTGGTGACGCTTCTGTACATGCCCGAGGGCCTGATTCCCTGGATACGCGACAAGATCGAGACCGTATGCCCCCGCTGCAAGGCGCGCAACGTGGCCTCGCGCAGCAACTGCCGGGTCTGCAACGCGGTGTTGGATTAGGCTAGAGAACCTTGCCCCATATCATCCCTTGAGGTGAAGCGCATGGAAGCCAAAGACTACTATCTCTCCAAACCCTGGTTGAAGTTCTACCCCCCGGGCGTATCCGCGGAGATGGAGATTCCCTTAAAGTCCATCCCCCAGATATTTGACGAGACCGCGGCCAAGTGGGGCGACAAGCCCGCTCTGATCTTCTACGGCAAGAAGATCAGCTACCGCGAGCTCAAGGACGCGGCCGACCGCTTCGCCACGGCCCTGACCGGGCTGGGGGTGCAAAAGGGCGACCGGGTGGCGCTGTTCCTGCTCAACTGCCCGCAGTACGTCATAGCCTATATGGGCTCTCTCAAGGCCGGGGCGGTGGTCACGCCGGTCAGCCCGGTTTACACCAGCCGGGAGGTGGCCCACCAGCTCACCGACAGCGGGGCCCAGACCGTAGTCTGCCAGGACATCCTCTACGACAACGTGGCCAAGTCCGGGGTGAAGGTCAAGAACGTCATCATCACCAGCGTTGACGAGTATCTGCCGGCACTCAAGAAGATGTTCGCCAAGAAGGTCATGGCCAAGGCCTACGGCGGCCTGCAGGTGCCCGACGCGGCTCAGATAAAGGCGGCGGGGATACTGCCCTTCCAGGAGCTGCTAAAGAGCCATCCGCCCCAACCGCCGGCGGTTGAGATCGACCCCCGAAAGGACCTGGCCGCCCTGCCTTACACCGGCGGCACCACCGGCCTGCCCAAGGCGGCCATGCTCACCCACTACAACATGATCGCCTGCCAGGCCCAGGCCCTGGCCTTCTGGCGGGACGAGTTCGAGGACGGCAAGGAGACGGCCATCGCCTTCCTGCCCTTCTTCCACATCTACGGCCAGGTGGTGCTCATGCTCACCGGCCTGATCCACGGCTTCACCCTAGTCCTGTTCACCACCCCGGACATGGACGACATCCTGGCCGCGGTGGAGCGCTACGGGGCCTCGGGCTTCTACGGGGTGCCCACCCTGTACGAGTACCTCAAGGAGTACGACAAGACCGACCGGGTGAACTGGAAGCGCCTGAAGCTCATCGTCTGCGGCGCCGACACCCTGCACGAGTCCACGGTGCAGGGCTGGGAGCGGCGCACCGGCAGCCGCATAATCGAGGGCTACGGCATGACCGAGACCAGCGCCGTGAGCCACACCAACCCCCTGGGGCGGCCCAAGCAGGGCTCCTTCGGCCTGCCCATACCCAACATGGACGCGGCCATCATCAACTACGAGGGCACGGAGTTCACGCCCGTGGGCGAGGTGGGCGAGCTGATCCTCTCCGGCCCCAACATCATGCAGGGCTACTGGCAGCGGCCCGAGTCCAACGCCGAGACCCTGATCCAACTGGAGGGCAAGACCTGGCTGCGCACTGGCGACCTGGTGAGCATGGACCAGGATGGCTACTTTCACTTCTTCGACCGCAAGCGCGACCTGATCAAACACAAAGGCTACTCGGTGTTCGCCAAGCACGTGGAGGAGGTACTCTACAGCCATCCCCAGGTTAAAGCGGCCGGCGTGGTGGGGGTGCCCGATCCCAAGGTGGGCAACCGCATCAAGGCCTATGTGGTGCTGCAGGCCGAGGCCCGCGGCAAGGTTTCCGAGGAGGATCTGATCAAGTACTGCGCCGAGAAGCTGGCGCACTACAAGGTCCCCCAGATCATCGAGTTTCGCGGCGAGCTGCCCAAGACCGACGTGGGCAAGGTTTCCCGCCGGGAGCTGAGGGAAGAGGCGGAGGAGGCATAGCATGACCGCCCCCTTCCTGGACATAAACGGGTTGACCAAGGACTTCGGCGGGCTCCGGGCCATCAACCACGTCACCTTCGCCATGGGCCGGCAGGAGATGGTGGGCCTGATCGGGCCCAACGGGGCGGGCAAGACCACCCTAGTGCGGCTGATCTGCGGCATTCTCAAACCGGACAAGGGCAAGGTTTCTTTCAAGGGCCGCAACATCACGGGCCTGAAGACCTGGGACGTGGTAAACCGCGGCATCGCCGCCACCTTCCAGAACATGCGCCCCTTCCGCCGCCTGCCCATCATCGCCAACGTCATGGTCTCCTGCCTGAGCCCGCGGGCCATGAAGCGCGGCGAGTGGGTCAAGCGGGTGGAGGCCAAGGCTATGGACGCCCTGGAGTTCGCCGGCATCTCCGACATGGCCCTGGAGAAGGCCTCCACCCTGTCCCAGGGTGATCTCAAGCGCCTGGAAGTGGCCCGGGCGGTGGCCACCGAGCCGGAGCTGTTGATCCTGGACGAGCCCTTCGGCGGCCTGAGCCCGGCCGAGACCGACCTGATGGCCAAGTCCATTCAGCGGTTGCACAAGGGCGGGCGTTTCGGCCGCCTGCACAGCGAGGGCCCGGCCATGATCATCATCGAGCACAAGTTGCAGCAGTTGATGAAGATCGTGGACCGCATCATCGTGCTCAACTTCGGCACCGTCATCGCCGACGGCACGCCCGAAGAGGTCGTGAAAAACCCGGAAGTCATCGAGGCCTATCTGGGCGAAGGAGGTGCCTGAGGTGCTTCTGGACGTAACTAACCTCACGGTCTGCTACGACAAGGCCATGCTGATCAACAACATCAGCCTGCACGTGGACCGCGGTGAGCTGGTCAGCCTGGTGGGGCCCAATGGGGCCGGCAAGTCCACCCTCCTGCGGACCATCACCGGCCTGGTGGCCTGGGAAAAGGAGAACCTGCGGGGCACCACCGGCGGCGACGTCACCATCGAGGGCCAGGTGAGCTTCGACGGCCAGCGCATCGAGAGAATGCCGGCCCACGAAATCGTCAAGCTGGGCCTGGTGCACTGCCCGGAGCGGCGGCGGCCCTTCCGGGAGATGACGGTGTATGACAACCTGCTGGCCGGCGCCTACCTTTCCCAGGACAAAGAGAGCAACGCCAAGAACTTGGCCACGGTTTACAAGCTGTTCCCAGTGCTGGCCGAACGCTCCAAGCAGATATCGGGCACCCTCTCCGGCGGCGAACAGCAGATGCTGGCCATAGGCCGGGCCATTATGTCCCAGCCCAAACTGCTGCTTATTGACGAGCCCTCTACCGGCCTGGCTCCGCTGCTGCGCGAGGAGGTGTTCCAGACCATCATGGAGATACGCAAGCTGGGCATCACCATCCTTCTGGTGGAGCAGGAGGTGGCCAGGGTGTTCAAGATGGCCTCGCGCAACTACGTGCTTTCCTCGGGCAAGATCATCGCCGAGGGACAGGGTGAGCAACTACTGGCCGACGAGGTAATCCGCAAGACCTACCTCGGCCTGTAGGCCAGGGCCAAAAAGCCGCCCGGCCGGGAGGGTCCCGGCCGGGCTCCGTTTTCCCCCGTTGCCCTCAGGTCAGCAGGCCGAGCCTCTCCACAAAAGCAGTTATGGCCGCGGCGGTCTCCTGGGGCCGCTCCATGGGCACGAAGTGGCTGGTGCGCTCCAGACCCAACATCTGGGCCTGGGGGTTCAGACGGCTAAACCGTCGTACCGCTGCCGGCAGGAAGGTGTCGGACCGCTGGCCGTATAGAACCAGAGTGGGGCAGCGCACACGGGCCACGTAGCGCCAGATGTCGTGGGAGCAGTTGGCGAACACCGCCGACTCCCAGGCCGGGTCGCAGCAAAGCTCCACCCGGTCGTCGGCGCGCAGGCGGCTGCCCTCGTTCACGTAGGCCTCCAGGAAGCCCTCCTGCCAGGCCGGGAAGGGGCCCTTGCCCTGGTAGCTGGCCAGCATATCGGCCCGCGAGGCCCAGAGGTTGCGCCGCCGGGCCGCGCGAAGGGCAATGGGCACCAGCCGAGAGGCGCCGGTTTTCTTGGCCAGGTACCACCACCACATCCAGGAGAAAGGCAGGATGGTGGGGTCTATGAGGATCAAGGCCCGCACCAGCTCCGGCCAGCGGGCGGCCACCAGCAGGCTGGCCACCCCGGCCCGGGAGTGGCCGGCGGCGATCACCGGCCGGCCCAGGGTCTGGAAGAACGCCTTGAGGTCTCGGGCGAAGGCCATCCAGTCCTTGATGCGTCGGGGGTCGGCCGGGGCCGTGCTCTGGCCGTGGCCGCGGTCATCCAGGCCCACCACCTGAAAGCTCTGGCGCAGCCGGCGGGCCAGGGGCGTATAGGCCCCGGCGCAGAAGCCGGTGGCGTGGCCCAGGTGCAGCAGGGGCCCGCTGCCGCCCCAGTCTATATAGTGGAACCGGCCGTCGCCCAGATTGACAAAGTGGTCCTGGCGCATGGCGGGCTACACCGTCTCCGGCCGGTTGAGGGTGACCAGGGCCACGCCGTTTTCCAGCTCGTAGCGTGCGTGCTGTAAATGCATGCTTCCCTCTTCTGAGCGCGAGTACGGCTACACGGGGCCGGGGGTGGCCAGCTGGTGCCGGGGCAGGGTGAGCACCAGAGTCATGCCCAGCAGGTCCAGGCCGATGAAGATGCCGTAGGCGGCGTCATAGGAGCCGGTGAGGCTGAAGCTCTGGCCCATGGCCAAAAAGCCCAGCACCTCCAGGGCCAGGAACATGGCCAGCAGCCTGAACACCTGGGAGAAGTGCCGCCGGCCGAAAAGATGGGCGGCCATGATTACAAAGGTGGAGACCGCCCCACCCATGGCGAAGCCGTAGACCACCACGAACAGCAGCACCATGGCCAGGCCGCCGCTAACCAGGCCCAGGGCCAGGCCTGCGCCCGTGGCGCACATCATCACCGCCGCCACCTTGCGCGGGTCGCGTCCGTCGCAGAACTGCCCCCACACGTACTTGCCGGCGGTGCCCATCAGGGCGGCCAAGGACATCAGGAGCATGGCGCTGCCCGGAGCGAAGCCCAGGTCCCGGAAGCGGGGCGCCAATTGATACATGACTCCGGTGGTGCCCGCGATCACCAGGCCGTAGGCCAGGCCCAGCCGCCAGAAGGCGCCGCAGCGGGCCAGGCGGCGCGGGGTCCAGTACAGGGGGCCGGCCGGCGGCGGCTCAAAGGAAGCAGCCTCGGCCAGCTCGGGTTCGGTGTCCGCCGCCAGGCAGGCCTCGGCGGGCGGCGCAGCGGGGTAGCCGTCGGGCTTCAGTCCGCAGGACTCGGGAGTGTCGCGGATGACCAGCCAGGCCAACGGCGAAAGGACCAGCATGCCCAGGCCGATGTAAACAAAGGCCCCTCTTAGGCCCACGCCCTGGATGAGCGCCGCCGCCACCAGGGGCACCACCGCCCCCGACAGCGAAATGCCGGTGGTGGCCAGACCCAGGGCCTTGCCCCGGCGCCGCTCGAACCAGTTGGAGACCGCGGTGTTGGCCACGATGCCGCCCATGGCCCCGCAGCCGGCCATCAAGAGCATGTAGCAGACGAAGAACCAGCCCAGGCTGTGCGCCTGGCCCAGCATGATGAAGGCCCCGCTGGCCAAGAGAGGCCCCAGGGTGATCAGCAGGCGGGGGCCCACTCTGGCCAACAAGGTGCCGTAGGCGAATTGGCCCAGCAGGATGGCGGCGAAGCCCAGCATGGGAGCCAGATTCAGCTCGGCCCGGGTCCAGCCGCGGGTCTCGGTCAGCGGGATCATGAAGGCGTTGAAGACATAGAAGCCGGTGCCGGTGGAAATGAAGTTGGCCAAAAAGGCCACCGCCACCACGTACCAGCCGTAGAAGAGCCTCTGGGGCTCTTCACGGCTGAGGGCGGCAGGCAAAGGGGCCGATGCGGACTTGCTGCGATGCAACCAAGACGTCCTAAACTGGGGCTGGCTCAGGCTATGTCCAGCAGGCTCTTGACCTGGGCCATCTTGCCCTCCAGGTTGGCCTGGCGGGCGATCATGATGCGCTGGGCAGTGGGCGGCCCGGCCCCGTGCATGGACTCGATGAGGTAGCCCACCGCGCCGGCTCCGGCCACCAGGTTCTCGATCAGGCGCAGCACCTTCACGCGGTCTACCACCTCCACCCCCGGCGCGGCAGCCAGGTACTTCTTGATGTAGGGGCCGGCCACCGGGTCGTTCAGGTCCGCCGCCGAGGGCATGGTGCCCAACAGGCCGCCGGCGATGTCCGTGGCCAGGCGGGCCAGCTCGTAGGGGAAGCGGGTGACGTTGAGCTTGCACACGTTGGCCAGGAGCAGGTTCACCTGAAAGTTGCCGGCCGGCATACGCTCGCCCAGGGCCGAGCAGGCGATGCCGCAGGAATAGATGGTCTCGTTGAGGTGGATCATCTCCACGATCTTGTCGCGGATGTGGCTGGCGCCGGCCACGCCGTTCATCTGGGCGATGAGGGCGGTGGCTCCGATCAGGGCGTCGCCCACCCCCACCTTGCAGCCACCGTAGCTCTGGCGGTGGTAAGAGGCGAAGCGCTCCACCAGGGCGCCGGAGAAGTCCACTTCTCCGTCCATAAACACCCGCTCGTAGGGCACGAACACGTCCTCGAAGACGGTCATCACCTCCTGGCCGCCATACACCGGGTTGCCCACGTCCAGGCGGTGGGTCTCCAGCTTGCGGGTGTCGCTGGCCTGGCGGCCGTATATGTAGCGCACGCCGGGCTGGTTGGTGGGCACGGCCGCACAGATGGCCCAGGCCTCCTCGCCCGGGCGCATGGTCAGAGTGGGCATCACCAGTATCTCGTGGGAGTTGAGCATCCCGGTCTGGTGCAGCTTGGCCCCGGAGATCACCACCCCGTTGTCGCGCCGCTCCTTCACCCGCAGAAACAGATCCGGGTCGGCCTGGTCCTGGGGCCGCTTGCCGCGGTCGCCCTTGGGGTCGGTCATGGCCCCGTCCACCACCAGGTCCCCTTGCTGCACCCAGCGCCAGTAATCCTTGAATCGCTGGTGGTAGCTGGTGCCGTGCTTGGCGTCGCACTCGAAGGTGGTGGAGAAGATGGCGTTGGCCGCGTCCAGGCCCACGCAGCGCTGAAAGCAGCAGGCGGTCTTGGTGCCGCAGTAGCGCTGCATCATCACTTTTTTGACCAAGTCCTCGGCGGACTGGTGCAGGTGCGTGAAGCGGTTCACCTCATCGTTGCACAGGGGGCTCAGCGCCCGGAACATGCTGCCCGCCTCCGGGTCGTGGGCGCCGTCAAAGGTGAAGGCCACCGCCTCCTGGGAGGGGGCCACCAGGCCGTGCCGGGGCAGGTCGCCCACCTTCTGGCCCATGATGTGGGCCTGCAGGTCCAACTCCGCGATGGACTTCAGGTACTCTTTGCCGGTTTTGAGCGCCATTTGCCTGCTCCTTCAACCAAGCTGATTTTCAGGCCGGCCGGCTTAGAAGGCCTCCTCTGGCAGCTCCATGGCCGAAAGGTCTTCCTGTTGCAGGGCCAGGTGCCTGCCGAACACGTTGGTCAGGGTGTTGCGGCAGAAGAACTTGGCCGAGGCCACCTTGCCGGCGTAGAACGCGCCGCTGCTGGAGGACGGCTCCACCTGGGCCAGCTTGCCCCGGGCCAGGAGCCCCTGCTCCAGGATCAGGTGGGCCATGGCCGTCTCCGCGAAGCAGTCCAGGAAGCGGGTAGCGTACATGGGCACCAATGAGAAGCGGCCTTCCTTGAAATATTGCAGGAAACGCAGGGCAAAGTCACCCACCGCCTGGCCGGCCTTGTACAAAAGCTTCATGTCCGGCGCGAAGTCGGGGTCCTCTTTATGTTTTGCGGTGAAGCCCATCACCTGGCCCAGCCAGTCCTGGAAGACCTTGCCGCCCTGCATGGACAGCTTGCGGCCCACCAGGTCCAGGGCCTGGATATAGTTGGTGCCCTCCCAGATGCCCACGATCTTGGCGTCACGGGCGTACTGCTCCACCGGGTAGTCGCTGCAATAGCCCGAGCCGCCCAGCACGTGGATGGCGTCGCGGATCAGGTTGTAGGCGAAGTCGGAGTTGTAGGCCTTGACCAGGGGGGTCAAGAGCTCCACCTGGTCCAGGGCCTTGTCGCGCTCTTCCTGGTCCGGGTCGTGGGCGGCCACGTCGGCCAGGAACAGCAGCCGGGCGATGAAGGCGCGCATGGCCTCGGTGCCGGACTTGAGGTTCACGAGCATGCGCCGCACGTCCTCGTGATGGACGATGGTCACCCGGGCGCCGTGCCGGTTGGCGAGGGGCGCGCCTTGCACACGCTCCTTGGCGTACTCCCGGGCGGTGTCATAGGCCGAGGCGGCCAGGCCTAGGGCCTGGATGCCGCAGCCGATGCGGGCGTGGTTCATCATCTGGAACATCTTGGCCATGCCGGTATGCGGCTCGCCCAAGAGGATGCCCCGGCACTTGCCGTTCTCGCCGAAGCTCAAAGAGCAGGTGGGGGAGCCGTGGATGCCCATCTTGTGCTCGATGCCTGTGCAGAACACGTCGTTGGGCTCACCCAGGGAGCCGTCGGGGTTGACCCAGATCTTGGGCACCACGAACAGGCTGATGCCCTTGGTGCCGGCCGGCGCGCCCTCGATCTTGGCCAGCAGCAGGTGGATGACGTTCTCGGCCAGGTCGTGCTCGCCGCAGGTGATGAAGCGCTTGGTGCCCTCGATTTTGTAGATGCGCGGGTCGCCGGCCTCTGGGTCGGGCACTGCCTTGGTGAGGATGCTGCCCACGTCGCTGCCTGCGTCGGGTTCGGTCAGGCACATGGTGCCGGCCCACTGTCCGGTGTACATCTTCTCTAAGAACAGGGCCCGATCCCCGTCGGTGCCGAAGTTTTCGATCAGATGCCCGTTGCCGGTGGTCAGGCCGGGGAAGGTCATGAAGGCCATGTTGGCCCCGGCGAAGATGTCCCCCAGCACGCCGCCCATCACCGCGGGCAGGCCCATGCCGCCGAACTCGGGGTTGGAAGTGGCCGCGGCCCAGCCGTTGGCAAACAGCACCCGCCAGCAGTCCTTCCAGGCCGCGGGCGTGGTGACCTTGCCGTCCTCATAGGCGCATCCCTGGCGGTCCCCGTCCTGCAGGCCCGGGCCCAGGACCTCGCGCCCCACCTTGAGGGCCTCGTCCGTCATCATGGCGAAGTCATCGGCCGAGAACTCCTGGTAGGCGGGGTAGCTCAGCAGGCGGGGCAGGTCCAGGTACTCGGTCAGTACGAACTTGAGGTCCCGATCGTCGCGGCGGAAGTAGTTGATGCCCATGCTGTTCCTCCCGGCGGGTCCCGCCCGGTAGCGGGTCCGCAAATGGCGTGGATAAGTCCCCCGACAATAAAGCAGTTGTGGGGTTGGTCGTCAAGCGCGGAGTCAGATTATGGGTTATGAATATAGGCTATTGTAATAATTAGCTTTAGCCTCCAAGCCCAACCATTGTCCGCCCAGCCGGTCCTTAACCATGGGGCTCTTTTCCCGTCTGGATAAGGACCGTGGCGATGATCCGGTCTATGGCGCCAGGACCTCCGGAGGGAACATACAATATTGGAGCATCCGCGGTCCAATATTTTAAGCATAACTTGAAAAATAAATAAAAAAATGTAGTCATCATTCAAAAAAATAGTTTATGCCCCGGGGGTAATACTATAAATAGGCATAATTGGCGCCTAGCCTAAAATGATTCTTGACATGTAAAATTCTCTTTTTGTACATTTGGAGAGGTTTTTCGCAGACCCGGAAAAAATCGAGGCCAGGCTTCATTTCGCTGGGCATGGTGTATATCAATTGTAATTATATCAGCGTATTATCCATGTCAGGCTTTGGCGGTGGCCGCCGCCGGAGTGCGGTCTGAATCGGCCGTCGCAGGGGAGGCGAGGATTTGCAGGACCGGCCCTGGACCAGACACTATGACACTTGGGTTCCCACCACCCTGCGCTACCCCCGCGTGCCGGTGCAGGAGCTGCTGCGCGGCATGGCCAACCAGTACCCGGACAAGTCGGCCGCCGTGTTCTACGGCAGCCAGACGAGCTTCCGGCAGCTCCGGCTGGCCTCCCTGCAGATGGCCGCGGCCCTGGCCGGGCTGGGGGTGGCCAGGGGCGACCGGGTGGCCCTGCACCTGCCCAACTGCCCCCAGTACCTAATCGCCTTTTACGCCGCCCTGCACCTGGGCGCCATCGTGGTCAACGTCAACCCCTTGTACACGGTGCCCGAGCTGAGGCACATGGCCCAACTCACCCGGCCCAAGGTGCTCTTCACCTTTGACCTGTTCCTGGACAACGTGCGCAAACTGGTGCAGGAGGTGGAGCCGCCCACGGTGGTGGTCACGGCGATCACGGACTTCATCGAGGGCGTGGGCCGCAGCACCGCTCAGAGCTTAAACCTGGAGGCGGGCTGGCGGCATTTCAGCGATCTGTTGGAGGGTGCGGCCGGCCTCAAGCCCCCGCGGGTGCAGATCAACGCCGAGGACCCGGCGGTGATCATCTTCACCGGCGGCACCACCGGCGTGCCCAAGGGCGCGGTGCTGAGCCATTACAACTACGTGTCCGCGGCCACGGTCTGCGCGGCCTGGGGGGAGGGCACCAACCGCCTGCTGCCGGTGGAGCGGCGCAGCGTGATGACTGTGCTGCCCTTCTTCCACATCTACGGTCAGATCTGCTGCCTGCAGTACGCCATGTACACCGGGGCCACCATGTACCTGGTGCCGCGCTTTGACCTGGACGAGTTCATGAACACCCTGGCCGGCATCAAGGAGATCGGCTTCTTCCCGGCGGTGCCCACCATGATTAACGCCATCGTCAACCACCCCCGGGCCGCCCAGATGGAGCTGGATAAGAAGATCAAGCTGATCAACAGCGGGGCCGGGCCCATGCCCGTGGAGCTGATCGGACAGGTGGAGGACCTGGGCATCGCCTACTCCGAGGGCTGGGGCATGACCGAAACCACCTCCCTGGGCGCGGCCAACCCCATTATGGGTTTGAGCAAGCACGGCTCCATCGGACTCCCCTTCATCGACGCCGAGATCAAGCTGGTGGACGTGGAGACCGGGCAGCAGGAGGTGCCCCCCGGCCAGCCCGGGGAGATGATCATCCGTGCGCCCTACGTGATGCAGGGCTACTGGGACAACCCCCAGGAGACCGCCGGCCAGCTCAAGGACGGCTGGCTCTTCACCGGCGACATCGCCGCCGCCGACGAGGACGGCTACCTGTTCATCGTGGACCGCAAGAAGGACATGATCATCGCCGGCGGCTACAACATCTATCCCCGGGAGATAGACGAGGTGCTCTACATGCACCCCCAGGTGGCCGAGGCCGTGGCCCTGGGCGTGCCGGACCAGTACCGCGGCGAGACGGTCAAGGCCTTCGTGGTGCTAAAGCCCGGCCAGAGCGCCGACGCCGAAGATATCATCGCCTTCTGCCGCCAGCACCTGGCCGCCTATAAGGCCCCCAAGCTGGTGGAGTTCCGCGACTCCCTGCCCAAGAGCGCGGTGGGCAAGCTGCTGCGCAAGGTGCTGCGCGCCGAGGAGGAGGCCAAGCAAAAGGCCCGGGCCCGGTCCTGAGCCGCGCAACCGCGAACCAGCGCCCCCTGATATGGACCCGAGATTGAGAGAAGAGGGCTATGCAGACCGATTATAAGTGGCTGAAGGTGGAGGTCATGGACGGCGTCGCCGTCATCGCCTTTAACAACCCGCCGGTGAACCAGCTCTCCGAGCACATGGTGCTGGAGTTTGTGGATGCCGTGCAGCAGGCCTGGGCCGACCAGGGCGTCAAGGCCATCGTGCTCACCGGCACGGGCAAGAACTTCGTGGCCGGGGCGGACATCACCCAACTGGTCAAGATAACCGACAAGGCGCGGTTCCTGCCCTTGCTCAAGAAGAACCACGAGTTCCACAACGCCCTGGAGATGAGCCGCAAGCCCATCATCGCGGCCGTCAACGGCAACTGCCTGGGCGGCGGCCTGGAGATCGCCATGGCCTGCCACTACCGGGTGGCTGCCGCCGGCGTGAATCTGGGCCTGCCCGAGGTGAAGCTGGGCCTGTTGCCAGGCGCCGGCGGCACCCAACGCCTGCCCCGGCTCATCGGCCTGCCCAACGCCATGGACATGATCACCACCGGCAAGTTCATCAAGGCCGACCAGGCCTTCTCCTACGGTCTGGTGGACCAGGTGGCGCCGGCGGAGGGGCTGCTGAAAGCGGCTCTGGCCGCGGCCCAAAAATTCCTCTCCGGTCAGATGACCACCGCCACCCGCATGGCCAGCCAGCGCTTCACCCGCCTGCCCAGCGCGGCCGAGAAGAAGGCCCTCTTGGCCTATGGCCGCAGCATGATGGCCCAAAAGGCCAGGGGCTACATCGCGCCCTGGAAGATCATGGAGTGCTTTGAGCGCGGCCTCACGGCCGACTACCTGCGCGACATCGAGGTGGAGATGGACATGTTCGGCGACTGCCTGGTCTCCGACGTGGCCAAGAACCTCATCGGCATATTCCTCAACGAGCGGGCCGCCGGCCGCCTGCCGCGCATCAAAGGCCTCCAGCCGGCTCCCATCAAGAAGGTGGGCATGCTGGGCGGCGGGGTCATGGGCTGCGGCATCGCGCACCTGCTTCTGTCAAACGGCTTCGAGTGCGTGCTGTGGGACATCAACGAGCAGGCCGTGTCCAAGGGCGTGGAGTCGGTCAAGAAGACCTTCGCCTACAAGCTCAAGAAGAACAAGATCACTCCTCAGGCCCTAGAGGAGCTATTGGCCAAGAAGCTCACCACCACCACCCGCCTGGAGGACCTGGCCGGCGTGGATCTGGTGATCGAGGCCGTTCTGGAGAAGATGCAGGTCAAGCAGGACATCTGGAAGAAGCTGGAGGGCGTCTGCCGGCCGGATGTGGTCTTCGGCACCAACACCTCGGCCCTGCCCATCACCGAGATGGCCAGCGTGCTCACCGACCCTGGCCGCATGATCGGCCTGCATTTCTTCAACCCGGCCGAGCGCATGCCCCTGTTGGAGATCATCTGCGCCCAGCGCACCTCCGACCAGACTCTGGCCACCTCCGTGGCCTTTGCCCGGGCCATCAAAAAGGTGCCGGTGGTGGTGAACGACGGCCCCGGATTCTATGTCTCGCGGCAGTTGGGCGGCCTCATGGGCGGAGCGGTGTACCTCATCGCCGACGGCGTCAACGGCGCGGCCATAGAGAAGGCCATGATGGATTTCGGCATGCCCATGGGACCAGCGGTCCTGAGCGACCTCACCGGCATTGACATCAACTACCACGTGAACAAGACCTTCGAGAAGCGTCTGGGCCCGCGCTACGCCGTGCATCCCCTCACCGAGGCCATCTACCAGGTGGGCGACTACGGCCGCAAGACCGGCAGGGGCTATCTGGACTACAGCCAGAACCCGCCGGTGCCCAACCCGCGGGTGGTGGAGGCGGTGATCAAATACTACATGGAGCACAAGGTGCAGCCGCGCGAGATGAGCCAGCAGGAGATCATTGACGCCATGCTGGCGGGCGGCATCAACGAGGCGGCCTACATGATTCAGGAGGGCATCTGCGACCGGCCGGCGGACATGGATCTGGCCATGATCTACGGCACCGGCTTCCCGCCTTACCGCGGCGGCATCCTGCGCTACGCGGACAAGTGGGGACTGCCCAAGGTGGTGGCCAAGCTTAAGGAGCTGGAGGCTCGCTACGGCGTGCGCTACCAGCCGGCGCAGCTCCTGGAGGACATGGCCGCCAGCGACAAGACCTTTTACCAGAGCTAAGGAAGGAGCGTCATGGCCTCCCGCTACGTCAGCCTGCGCAACCTGAAGTTCGTGCTCTACGAGGTCCTGCGGGCCCAAGAGCTGACCGCCTGCCCCTACTTCGCCGATCACGACCGCCAGGTGTTCGACCTGGTCCTGGACACGGCCCTGCGCCTGTCGGATGAGATGCTCTTCCCCCACTTCGCGGACATGGACCGCAATCCGCCCCGCCTGGAGGATGGGCAGGTCAAGGTGCAGCCGGCGGTGCGGGAGTTCCTGCGGGCCTACGGCGAGGGCTACTGGTTCGGTGCCAACTTCCCCTATGAGATGGAGGGCCAGCAGCTCCCGGTGACCATCACCACCGCCGCCCACTTCATCATGGGCTCGGCCAACTTCTCGGGCTCGGCCTACACCGGACTGACCACCGGCGCCGCTCACCTGATCCTGAGCTTCGGCAGCCGGGAGCTGCAAGAGACCTACGTGCCCCGCATGCTCTCCGGCGCCTGGCAGGGCACCATGGCCCTCACCGAGCCCCAGGCCGGCAGCTCGCTGTCGGACGTGGCCACGCTGGCCGAGCCCACGGACCAGGGTTACTACCTGTTGCGCGGCCAGAAGATATTCATCTCCGCCGCTGACCACGACGGCGTGGACAACGTGGTGCACCTGATGCTGGCCCGCATCGCCGGCGCCCCTATGGGGGTCAAGGGCATCAGTCTGTTCGTGGTGCCCAAGCTGCGGCCCGAACAAGCGGGCCTGGTGCCCAACGACCTGCACGCGGCCGGCGTCTTCCATAAGTTGGGCTACCGCGGCTGCCCCATCGTGCAGCTCAGCCTGGGCGAGGAGGGCGACTGCCGCGGCTGGCTGGTGGGCGAGCCCCACCGGGGCTTGGCCTACATGTTCCAGATGATGAATGAGGCCCGCATCAGCGTGGGCATGCAGGCCGCGGCCTGCACCTCTGGCGCCTACTACGCCTCCTTGCAATACGCCCGTGAGCGGCCGCAGGGGCGCAAGGTGGAGTCCAAGGACCCCAGCCAGCCGCCGGTGATGATCATCGAGCATGCCGACGTCAAGCGCATGCTGCTGTTTCAGCGGGCGGTGGTGGAGGGCTCCCTGGCCCTGTTGTTGCAAGCGGCCAAGTACAGCGACCTGAGCCATTACGGGCCCCAGGAGCAGCGTGAGCGCTACGCCCTGCTCCTGGACCTGATCACGCCGGTGGTCAAGAGTTACCCTTCGGAGATGGGCATCCTCTCGACCAGCACCGGGTTGCAGATACTGGGCGGCTACGGCTACTGCGACGAGTTCCCCTTGGAACAGTACTACCGCGACGTGCGCATCCACCCCATCCACGAGGGCACCACCGGCATCCAGGCCATGGACCTGTTGGGCCGCAAGGCCGTCATGCACCAGGGCCGGGCCCTGGCGCTGTTCCGGGAGGAGGTGGAGGCCACCCTGCAGGCGGCCCAGGCGCACGACGAGCTAAAGCCCTATGCCCAGCGCCTGCGCCAGGCCCTGGACCTCTTGCAGGAGGCCACCCAGGCCAAGCTGGCCCTGGCGGCCAAGGGCCAGATCGAGGTCTTTCTGGCCGACGCCACCCTGTACCTGGAGCTCTTCGGCCTGGTGGCGGTCGCCTGGCAGTGGCTGCTGCAGGGCCTGGCCGCGGCCGCGGCCCTGGCCGGCGGCCCCAGCGCGGGCGAGGCCGACTTCTACCAGGGCAAGCTGATGACCATGCGCTATTTCTTCCACTACGAGCTGCCCAAGGCCGCCGGCCTGCACGCCCGCCTGCTGGAGGACGACGGGCTGACCGCGGCCATGACCGACAAGCTGTTCGCGGACTAGGCATGGCGTGGGAAAAGAGATAGCCTTTTGAGCAACCAGACCAAGAGCGAAGAGCGCAAGCAGCGCATCCTGGACGCGGCCCTGAAGGTCTTTGCGGACAAGGGCTTCCAGGACGCTACCATTGCGGCCATCGCCCGCCGGGCCCGGGTCTCCGAAGGCACCATCTACGAGTATTTCTCCAGTAAGGAGAACCTGCTCTTTCACATCCCCAAGGCCTTCACCGATCGTTACGGCGAGGTGGTGCGCTTCCACATCGAACTGATCAAGGGCGCGGCCAACCGCCTGCGGGCCATGGTCTACATGTATCTGCACATGTGGAAGCACTACCCGGACTATGCGGTGCTGAACTTGGTGATACTTAAGACCAACCATAAATTCCGCGAGACCGAGGGCTATCGCCTGATCCGCGAAGGCTTCCAAGCCATCACCAAAATCGTTCAGGAGGGTGTAGACAACGGCGAGTTCCGTCCGGACATCGACCCCTACATCATCCGCTCGGTGCTCATGGGGGCGGTAGATCACGTGACCGTGAACTGGCTGCTTTCGGACCGCAAACGCGACCTGTTGGCCACGGTGGACCCCATCGTGGACGTAGTCATGGAAGGAATCCTCAGCTCAGAGACGCCTGCCGCCGAGGCCCCCCGCCCGCATTGGAGCCGCAGGCGCAGACCAGGGACGCCCCGCCCCAGGAAACCCAAAGGAGATTGACAAATGCAAGAAGTAGTTATCGCTGGCTACCTGCGTACGGCCCAATCCCGCTCCCGTCCCCGCGACCCCGGCCGCGACTGGTTCCACGCCCTGCGGGCCGACGAGTTGCTGGCCAAGGTCTTGCCCGAGCTGATCAAGCGCACGGGCATCGAGGCCAAGGAGATAGACGACTTCCTGCTGGGCTCGGCCACCGGCGTGGGCGAGCAGTGGGCTTACGGCGGCCGCAGCCCCATCCTGCTGGCCAACCTACCCGAGACCATCGCGGCCAAGTTCGTGGACCAGCAGTGCGGCTCGGCCATGGCCGGGGTGCATATCGGCTTCATGGAGATCGCCCAGGGCTTCGCCGACGTGGTGATGGTGGGCGGCATGGAGCACATGACCCGGGTGCCCATGGGCGGCGTCACCACTGACCGCGGCCTGGTGGCCCCCAACCTGGCCCTGTTCCTGGCCCCCGAGTACCAGCACTGGGACATGGCCACGGCCATGAACATGGGGCTCACCGCCGAGAAGCTCTTCGCTCAGACCAAGTTCACCAAAGAAGACATGGATAAGTGGGCGGTGCGCTCCCACCAGCGGGCGGCCCAGGCCCAGGCCGAGGGCTTCTTCGACGGCGAAATACTGCCCATCGAGGCCCCCCAGTCCGACGGCAGAACCATGACCGTGGACAAGGACCAGGCGGTGCGCGGCGACGCCAGCCTGGAGGAATTGGCCCAGCTCAAGCCGGCCTTTAAGAAGGACGGCGTGATCACCGCGGGCAACTCCTCCCCGCTCAACGCCGCGGCCACCGGCCTGATCTTGATGTCAAAGGAAAAGGCGGCCGCCAAAGGCATAAAGCCCCTGGCCACCATCCGCTCCATAGGTTTCGCCGGCGTTGACCCCACCATCATGGGTTACGGCCCGGTGCCCGCCAGCCAGAAGGCCCTCAAGGCGGTTGGGCTCCAGGCCAGCGACATTGACTTCTGGGAGATCAACGAGGCCTTCGCCATCGTGGCCCTAAACTGCATCGCCGAGCTGGGCCTGGCCCCAGAGCGGGTCAACGTCATGGGCGGCGGCCTGGCCATTGGACACCCCTTGGGCGCCACCGGCAACCGTCTGATCGGCACCCTGGCCCGCATCCTGGCGGCCAAGGGCGGCCGCTACGGCTGCGCCAACGCCTGCGTGGGCGGCGGCCAGGGCGTGGCCACCATCATCGAGTACGAGGGCTGAGCAGGCCCCAGCCCGGGCCGCGCCGGCGGCGACGCCGGCGCGGCCGGGCAAGAGGCGAGATATGAAGCTAAAGGACAAGGTGGCCATCGTCACCGGTGCGGCCCGGGGCATCGGTGCGGCCGCCGCCCGCACTTTGGCGGCTGAGGGTGCGGCCGTGGCCATCAACGACCTGGACGAGGCGGCTCTGCGGCCGCTGGCGGCGGAGATCGAGAAAATGGGCGGCCGCTGCCTGGTGGTGGCCGGGAATGTGGCCGACCGCGACTTCGCGGCGCGCATGGTCGCCGACACCGTGGAGAAGCTGGGCGGTTTGGACGTTCTGGTGAATAACGCCGGCATCACCCGCGACGCCATGGGCCATAAGATGACCCCGGACCAGTGGGATCAGGTGATCGCGGTGAATCTCACGGGCGTGTTCAACTGCCTGCAGGCGGCCATGATCCCCATGCGCCGGCAGGGCAGCGGCGCCATCATCAACCTCTCCTCCACCTCCCGCTACGGCAACCCCGGCCAGCTCAATTATGCGGCCTCCAAGGGCGGGGTGGTGGGCCTGACTCGCACCGCGGCCAAGGAGCTGGGTCCCAAGGGGGTGCGGGTCAACTGCGTCTCGCCAGGCACCATAGACACCGAGATGCTCAAGACGGTACCCCAGGACATGCTCAAGCTCTTCACCCAGTTCATGGTGCCCCTGCGGCGCCTGGGCCGTCCGGAAGAGGTGGCCCGCCTTATCGTATTCCTGGCCTCGGATGAGGCTTCCTACATAACCGGACAGACCATCAACGTGGACGGCGGGGCGCACATGGCCTGAGCCGAAAGAGGCGGCTTGGGTGGTTGACACGGCGCACTCGGATCAGTTATATAGTTTCCTGATAGGAAACTATCGCGCCGCGTGTAACCACAAGATATTTTCCTCCATATCCAGGAAGGAGCCCTCCCTGCTCAGGCTTGCGCAGTTTCCTGTTGGCAAATAAGGCCCTGCCTGGACCGCATGCAGGCTCCAGGGCGAGAAGGCTTCCACGCCACCAGCGGGGAAAGAGTTTTCCGGTATGCTGCCCGAATCGGAAATAGGCAAAAACATTCGCCGAATTCGCAGGGCCAAAGGGTTCACCCTGGAGGCGCTGGCCAAAAAATCGGGCATCAGTAAAGGCTATCTTTCCAAGCTGGAAAACTCCGGCAAGGCCCCGCCGGTTTCCACCCTGCTCAACATAGCCAAGGCCCTGCGCGTGGGCATTTCCGAGTTGTTCGGGGAGGGCCTGGCCGGAACAAGGGTCTCCCTGGTCAAGCAGGACGAGCGCCAATTGATGGCCCGGGACGGCTCGGTCTTTGGCTACGCCTACGAGACCCTGGCCCACAAGTTCCCCCACAAGCACATGGAGCCCTACCTCCTGACCATACCGGCCAAGGTTAAGCACCATCCTTTTTTCCAGCACAAGGGCGAGGAGATGCTCCTGGTGGTGGAGGGCACCATGCGTTTCGAGGTGGGCGGCCAGGAGTACGTCATGGAAGAGGGGGACTGCATCTACATCGACGCGGACATTCCGCACCGGGGCTCGGCGCTGAATTGCTCCCAGACCAAATGCCTGATCGTGATCTTCACGCCTTGAAATAGAGGCCGGCCGCGGCCGGATCGCCGGGGAATCTTAGGGAAGGCTGCAACATATGGCCATTGATTTGACGACCATCCTGATCACCTGCCTGCACGGGCTGGTCTACGGGGTGCTGATCTTCCTGGTGGCCTCGGGCCTGAGCATCGTCTTTGGGATGATGGGGGTGCTCAACCTGGCCCACGCCTCCTTTTACATGCTGGGCGCCTACCTGGGCTACAGCGTGCTGGGCATCACCGGCAACTTTTGGGTGTCCCTGCTCCTGGGTCCCCTGCTGGCCGCCGCGGCCGGTTCGCTCACCGAGCACTTTCTGCTGCGGCCGGTGCACGAGGCCGGGCACCTGTTCGAGCTGATGTTGACCATCGGCCTGTCCCTGGTGATCTTGGAGCTGGTCAAATGGGGCTGGGGCACCGAGCCCTTGCCGGTGAAGATACCGCCTTCCCTGACGGGCTCGCTGCAGATTCTGGGCTCCACCTACCCGCTGTACCGCCTGTTCATCTTCTTCTTCGGTTTGGCGGTGCTGGCGGCCCTGGCCCTGGTGTTGTTCAAGACCAACCTGGGCATGATCGTGCGTGCGGCCATCACCAATCCAGTGATGGTCAGCGCCCTGGGCACGGACACCCCCCGGGTGTTCAACATGGTCTTCGCCCTGGGCGCCGGCCTGGCCGGCCTGGCTGGAGTGATCGCCGGGCCCATCATGGGCATCTACCCGGGCATGGCCACGGTGGTGGGCATGGACGCCTTCGTGGTGGTGGTGGTGGGCGGCCTGGGCAGCCTGCTGGGGGCGGTGGTGGCTTCCTTCCTGATAGGCGAGCTGCAATCCTTCGGGGTGCTCCTGTTTCCCCAGTTCAGCCTGATCCTCATGTTCTTCATCATGGCCGTGGTGCTGAGCATCAAACCCCAGGGCCTTTTCGGCGAGAAGGGCTAATGACAACGAGGCGGTTGAACATTGCGGTCCTGGTGGTCATAGGCCTGGCGGTCTTGGCCTGCCCCTGGTACCTGGGGACGGTCAGCCTGCGCCTGATGACCGAGGTGCTCTACTACGCCCTGTTTGCGGTGAGCCTGAACCTGATCACCGGCTTCGGCGGCCTGCTCTCCTTCGGCCACGCGGCCTACTTCGGCGTGGGGGCCTATGTCACGGCCCTGTCGCTGCTGCATATCAAGGGGTTGGGCCTCATCCCGGCGCTGTTGATGGGCGGCCTGGCCGCGGCGGTCATCGGCGCCTTTTTCTCCATATTTCTGATCCGCGTCTCGGGCACCTACTACGCCATGCTCACCCTGGCCTTCAATCAGCTCCTGTACGCGGTGGCCCTCAAGTGGCGCGATGTCACCGGCGGCGACGACGGCCTGGGCGGCTTTCCCAAGCCTCCTCTGCATATACCCCTCATCGGCGGCATAGACATGACCAACACCGCCAACTTTTACTGGTTCACGGCGGTGGTGATAGGGGTGATGTTGTTTTTAGCCTGGCACTTGATACGCACCCCCTTGGGGGTCTCCATCGTGCTGCTCAGGGAGAACGAGGAGCGGGCCCGCTTTTTGGGGCACCGCACCGCGACAACCCGCTTTTACCTGTTCACCATCGCCGCCTTCTTGGCGGGCATCGCCGGCAGCATGTTCGCCCTGTTCCAGGAGTTCGTCTCCACCGGCTCCATTGACATCTTCAAGGCGGTGGACGTCATCCTGATGATGGTGATCGGCGGCGTGGGGCACTTCTTCGGGCCCATGCTGGGCGCCCTGTTCATGGTCTTCGTGGGCGACTGGCTTTCGCGCCTCACCGACATGTGGGAATTCTACATAGGCGCCTTTTTCATCGCCATGGTGCTGTATTTCCGCGGGGGCCTGATCAGCCTGATGCTCTACGCCTGGTTCTGGCTGCAGCGTCTGTTGAGCGGCCTCTTAGGGCGGAGGGCTGCGTCATGAGCATTCTGCAGACCAAAGACATCCGGCACGACTTTCACGGCCTGGCAGTGCTGTTCGGCGTGGACCTGGAGGTGGCCGAGGGCGAGCGCCGGGCCATCATCGGACCCAACGGGGCGGGCAAGACCACCCTGTTCAATTTGATCACCGGCAAGTACCTGCCCAGGGATGGCGCGGTGCTTCTGGACGGCCGGGACATCACCCGGCGGCCGGTCTATTGGCGGGCGCGCCACGGCCTGGCCCGCTCCTTTCAGATCACCAACATCTTCCGTCGCCTGACCGTGTACCAGAGCCTGCAAGCAGCGGTGCTCTCGCGCCGCTCCATCCGCCTGGACTTTATACACCAGGTGTCGCGCATGACGGCGGTGAACCAGGAGGTGGACCAGCTGCTGGAGCGCATAGGCTTGTCCGAGCAGGCCCAGGTGCCCGGCGGCATGCTGGCCTATGGCCAGCAGCGGGCTCTGGAGATCGGCCTGACCCTGGCCCTGCGGCCGCGGGTGATCCTTCTGGACGAGCCCACCGCCGGCATGTCCGGCGAGGAAACCCGCCACGTGGTGGATTTGATCAAGCGGGTCACCGAGGGCATGACCCTGGTCATCATCGAGCACGACATGGAGGTGGTCTTCGGCCTGGCCGACCGCATCACCGTCCTGCACTACGGCGCGGTGCTGGCCTCCGGGCCCAAGGACGAGATTCAGCAGGACCCCAAGGTCAAAGAGGCCTATTTGGGAGAAGAGGATTAGCCATGCTTTTCCGCGTCCAGGGCGTGACGGCCTTTTACGACAAGAGCCAGATCCTGCACGGGGTGGACCTGGAGGTGAGGAGCGGGGAGATCGTGGCTCTGCTGGGGCGCAACGGGGTGGGCAAGTCCACCACCCTGCGCACCATCATGGGCATCGTCAAGCCCGCCGCCGGCACTATCACCTGGGGCGGGCAACCGGTGCAGGGCCGGCGGTCCCACCGCATCGCCCGCCTGGGCATCGGTTACGTGCCCGAGGACCGGGCCATCTTCGAGCGGTTGTCGGTGACCGAGAACCTCCTGATGGGCCGGCGGGCCATGCAAGGCCGCGAACAGGGGGCCGGCGCTTGGGACCTGGAGCGCATCTACTCGGTGTTTCCCATCCTACGGGACCGGCAGCACCAGCGGGGCACCACCCTCTCCGGCGGCGAGCAGCAGATGCTCACCATCGCCCGCACCCTGATGGGCAACCCCAGCCTGCTTCTGGTGGACGAGCCCACTGAGGGCCTGGCCCCCCTGATCCGCAAGATGGTGGCCCAAATACTCAGAGAGATCAACCAGGCCGGGGTGTCCATCCTTTTGGTGGAGCAGAACATGAACGTGGCCCTGAACCTGGCCCAAAGGGGATACGTGATGGCCAAAGGCCAGATCGTCTTTTCCGGCACGTCCCAGGAGATACGCCAGGCGGACGACATCCGCCGCCGCTATCTGGAGGTCTGAGAGCCTTTGGTCTCTTTGCATAACGGTTAACTCAAGGAGGAGGTCGGTCATGAAAAGAAAATTGATGGTTATGTTGGCCATGCTGGCTTTCCTGGCCAGCCTGTTGGCCGGCGGGGTATGGGCGGCGGACACCTTCAAGGTGGCCACCTTCGACCCCCTGTCAGGACCTTTTAAGTACATCGGCGACAGCTACAACTGGGGCATGGTGTTCCACGCCATGCAGTACAACCAGGAAAAGGGCGGCGTGCTGGGCAAGAAGATCGAGGTTCTCCACTATGACAGCCAGCTCAAGCCCGACGTGGCCGTGCGCCTGGCCACCCAGGCCATCTTGGAGAAGAAGGTCAACGTCATCAGCACTGGCACCGGCAGCCACATCGCCAAGGCCCTGGCCCAGGTGGGCAAGAAATACAAGGTGCTGGTGGTCAGCTACGGCGCCGAGGCGGCCAGCCTGACCGGCGAAGGGTGCAACCCCTACTTTTTCCGCATCAGCCTGAACACCGCGCAGCACTCCGGCGCCCTGGCGGCCTATCTGCAGAAGCTGCCCAAGGTCAAGAAAGTGGGCATCATCTGCCAGGACTACAACTTCGGGCGCGAGGCCGCGGCCGACTTCAAGAAAGCCCTCAAGAAATTCCGCCCCGACATTCAGGTGGCGGTTGAGGTCTACCACCCCTTGATGACCAAGGACTTCGCCCCCTACATCACCAAGCTCAACGCCTCGGGCGCCGAGTGGGTCTTCACCGGCAACTGGGGTCCGGACCTGGGTCTGCTGATCAAGCAGGGCAAGAACCTGGGCCTGAAGGCCAAGCTGCTGTCCTACTTCCTGGAGGACGGGGTGCAGCTCAGGGACGTGCAGGACGCGGCCCTGGGATTCGTCACCGCCGACTTCGGCAGCATCGTCAACCCCAACCCCAAGCAGCAGGCCTTGAACCAGGCCTGGCATAAGGTCTGGCAGAAGATCGTCACCTCCAAGGACACCGTGTACCAGTGGCCGGGCACCGTGGCCTTCAAGAACTACCACATCCGCATGCTCTGGGACGCGGCCAACAAGGTGGGGAAGTGGGACGTGCCCAAGATCATCAAGACTCTGGAGGGCATGAAGTACAACGGCATCAATGGTGACGTGTACATGCGGGCCGAGGATCACCAGATCCAATCGGCGATCCCGGTGACCATGATTATCCCCAAGGAGCAAAACCCGTTCGATAAGTCCTATCCAGGCAGCAAGATGGTGGAGATGATTCCTATCGAAAAGACCACCGAGCCCCTGAAGGACACCGGCTGCAAGCGCAAGGCCGGCCAGATGTAACTACACCGGCTCGGGCCGCCGCGGCGCGGCGGCCCGAGCAACCAACCGCAGCGGTCCCCGACTGGCCTCCGAATTAGGCCGCTCACGGGAGCTTGAGGTCATGCCCAACGAGGTTATGATAACGGCCGCCGTCACGGGGGCCATCCACACACCAACCATGTCTCCCTATCTGCCCATCACTCCCGAGCAGATCGCGGCCGACGCCGTGGCGGCGGCTCGGGCCGGCGCGGCCAGCGTGCACCTGCACGCCCGCGACCCCCGGGACGGCCGGCCCAGCGCGGAGGTGGCTCTGTTCCGCCCCATGCTGGAGCAGATCCGCTCCCAGTGCGACGCCATTGTCTGCATCACCACCGGCGGCGGGTTGGGCATGACCGCCCAGGAGCGGGCCGCGGCCGTGAGCGAGCTGCACCCGGAACTGGCCTCTTTCAACATGGGCACCATCAACTTCGCCCTGCACCCGGTGGCCAAGAAGCACGACCAGTGGAAGCATCCCTGGGAAAAGGAGTTCCTGGAGGGCAGCAAGGCCGGCATCTTCCGCAACACCTTCGCCGACATGGAGATGCTCTGTAAGATTTTCACCGACAGCGGCACTAAGCCCGAGCTGGAGATTTACGACGTGGGCCACCTGTACAACGCGGCCTATGTCTTGGACGAGGGTTGGCTGGAACCGCCCTTGTTTTTGCAATTCGTCATGGGCATCCTGGGCAGCATCCAGCCCACCCTGCCGGACCTGGTGCACCTGCAGCAGACCGCGGACCGGCTCTTCGGACCGCAGAACTACGTCTGGTCCGCCTTTGGCGCCGGCAAGATGGAGTTCCCCATCTGTACGGCGGCGGCCTTCATGGGCGGGGGTTGTCGGGTGGGACTGGAGGACAATCTCTACCTGGCCAAGGGACGCCTGGCCCGCTCCAGCGGCGAGTTGGTGGAAAAGCTGGCGCGCATCCTGGCGGAGTTCGGCCTGGAGCCGGCCACGCCCGACGGTGCCCGCCAGCGCCTGGGCCTGAAAAGGCGCTAGCGCCCCGCCGGCCTCTACCTCAATCAAAAATCTCCCCGCCGCTGCCTGGAGCTGGGCGGGGATGATCTTTTTTAGGCGCAGCGCCGCGGCTGGCTCAGGCCACCGAGGCCCCTCCGTCAACCACCAGGGTCTGGCCGGTGATGTAGTCCGCCCCGGCCGAGGCCAAGAACAGCACTGGGTGCACCACGTCCAGGGGCTCGGCCAGGCGGCCGGCCGGGATGCTGGCCACGATTTTTTTATGCACGTTTTCATCCGACCAGAATGGCTTGGAGAAGTCGGTCTTGACCATGGCCGGGGCCACCGCGTTGACCTGGATGTTGCACGAGGCCAGCTCGACGGCCAGCACCTTGGTCATCATCTCGATGCCCGCCTTGGCGATACCGTACACGCCCATGAAGGGCGCCGCCCGGCGGCCGGCCACTGAAGAGATCGAGACGATCTTGCCGCCGCCCTGGCCCTTCATGATCTGGGCCGCCAACCGCGAGCAGAGGAAGTTGCCGTTCAGGTTGCTGTCTATGATCTTCTGCCACAGCCCCGGGTCAGTGTCGGCAAGGGAGGGGGTGATCAGGTTCATGCCCACGTTGTTGATCAACACGTCCAGGCGGCCGAAACGCTCCCTGACCGCCTGGAACAGGGCCTGCACCTGGTCTTCCTTGGCGATGTGGGCGGCCACGGTGAGCACCTCCCCGCCCAGCTCCGCGGCCGCGGCCTGCAGCCCCTCCGGCCTGCGGCCGCAGATGGCTACCTGGGCCCCTTCCTCGCGCAGGCGTTTGGCCGTGGCCAGCCCGATGCCCCGGCTGCCGCCAGTGACCAGCGCCACCTTGCCCTCCAGGCCGTAGCTTGTCTTACCCATGATTCTTACCTCATCGCTTGGGATGCCGGTTTGCTTACGCGCGGGCCCTGGCCAGGGCGTCCTCTATCTCCTGCCGCACCATACCGTCCTCGCGGGGGCGCGCCGCCTCCAGAAACTTCCCGGCCCGCTCCCCGCCCAGGCGGCCCAGGGCCCAGGCGGCCATGGCCCGCACCGTGTAGTCCGGGGAGTCGGCCAGGGCCCGGGCCAGCAGCGGCGCCGCCTCCCTGTCGCCCCGGTTGCCCAGGGCCCGGGCCGCGTTCATCTGCCACTGGGCCACCTGCCGACGCGAGATGTAGAAACACAGCGGCCAGATATTGGCCAGATAATACTCCGTATCCATGGCCAGCAGCCGCTCCAGGGCGAAGTCTTCGGCCCGGGCCATGAGCGGCGGGTTGTCCGGCAGGGGCTGGTTGAGCCAGGGCTGGTTGCGTGGGCAGACCTCTTGGCAGCGGTCGCAGCCGTAGACCCAGGTGCCCATGGGCTCCCGCAGCTCCGCGGGCGTCAGGCCGGGCGCGAAATAGGTGTTGTAGGCGATGCAGCGCTGCGGACGCATCTTCTTGGGGGCGTAGAGCGCGCCGGTGGGGCAGGCGGCCACGCAGGCATTCTTGCACCAGTCCGGGCAGCCCAGCTCGATGGAAGGCTCGTCCGGGGCGAGCTCGGCATCCAGCACCAGGGGGATGCTCTCCAGCCAGGAGGCGCCGCGCATGGCCCCCCGCGCGTAGACGAAGCAGTTCTTGCCGTAGGTGACCACCCCCGCCCGGGCTGCGGCCATGCGCGCGGGTATCTCGCCATCCCAGCGGAACTTGAGGCCCTGGTCCTTGAGAAAGGCGAAGAAATCCATCAGGCGCTGGTGTTCCGAGCCCTTTTCCTTGCGCTCGTCCACCTGGTAGCAGCGGCCGATGACGCCGATGAGCTGACGGGGGAAGCGGCGGCGGTGATAGTTGCGGATCAGCACCAGCAGGCTGCGGGCCCAGGGGTAGCGCTGAGTGACCTCGGCCCCGCGCAACAGGTCGAACTGGGGGGTCGTCACCCACTGGTACATTTCGGGCCGGGAGCGGAACTCCTTGATGTACAGGTCCAGCGGCTCCACGCCGGTGAAGCCGATGCCTTCGAAGCCCAGCTCCAGGGCCTTCTCCCGGATAAGCTGCTTGAGCCCCATTTCCAGCGCCGGACTCAGGCCTGCTCGTCCCAGGACAGGCGCTTGCCCTCGGGGGTGTAGCGGTAGAAGCCCTTACCCACCTTGCGGCCCAGGCGGCCCTGGGCCACCATGTTGGGGATCAGGTCCGATTGGGAAACCAGGTTCTCTTCCCCCAGGGCCCGCATGGACTCGGCGATGAGCACCCAGGTGTCCAGGCCCGCGTTGTCGGCGATCTCAAAGGGTCCTGCGTTCCAGCCGTAACCCAGCTTCATGCCCACGTCCACGTCCTCGGGGCTTACCACGCCGGCGGCCACCAGGTCCGCGGCCTCCCGGAAGGCGGCCGAGAAGATGCGGTTCATCACGAAGCAGGGGATGTCGCGCCGCACGCGCACCGGGGTTTTGCCCAGGGAGCGCACGAAGGCCACCCCCCGCTCGAACACCTCGTCGCTGGTCTTGTCGGCCTTGATCACCTCCACCAGGCCCATGAGGGGCACCGGGCCGAAGAAGTGGGTGCCCAGCACTCGCTCCGGATGCTGAGTGGCTGCGGCCAGGCGGCTGATGGGGATGGAGGAGGTGTTGCTGGCCAGGGGGGTGCTGGCCGGAGCCAGGCGGTCCAGCTCTGCGAACAGCTCCTTTTTGAGCGACTCGATCTCCAGGGCCGCCTCGATCACCCAGCACGCCTGGGCGGCGCTCTCCAGACCGGCTACGGTCTGCACCCGGGCCAGCACCTGTGCGGGCGTTTCGCTGAGGCGCCCCTTGGCGGCCAGCTTGCCCAGGGAGGCGGCCATGCCCTTGAGGGCCCGCTCCAGGGCCTCTGGCTTGACGTCGTAAAGATGCACGCGGTAACCGGCCTGGGCGCAGACCTGGGCGATGCCCGCGCCCATGAAGCCCGCACCCAGGACCAACACCAGCTTCTCGCCGCCGGCGGATTTGTTCTGCTGCTCACTCATCGTTTATGCCCCTAGTCCACCCTGAAGAGGGACTCATCAAACTCGGGTTTTCCCTGGTAGCGTTTCATCAGGGCGCCGGGGAAGGCGTCGATGTTCTCAAACAGGCGGCGGTCCACCGCGATCCCCGCCGCCTGCAAGGCCTCCACCACCTGCTCGGGCTTGGGCGGACAGCCCTTGATGGCCAGCATCTCATTG
>QZKP01000016.1 GCA_003605055.1 Desulfarculus sp. | reverse complement strand
CTTGGCCCCCGGCCGCAGCATCGCCATGCCGCCGCAAAGCTCCACCGCCCGGCGCACCGACTCCCCGGCCCGCTCAAAACCCACGATGGATACCCTGTATTCCCTCATCCCTGCTCCTTGTCAACCGCTAGCGGCTTGTGTTTTCTATTACCTGGCGGGCGGCCCGCTCCAGCACCTGCACCGCCAATATCAAGGCCGCGAAACGCTGGTCCTTGGTCTGGCCGTGATGAAAGCGGTAGTAAATCTGCTGGGCGATAACTGCCAGGCGGAAGAGGCCGAAACAGTAGTAATAGTCAAACCCCTCCAGGGCCAGGCCGCTCTTTTGGGCGTAGAGCTGCATCAGCTCCCGCCGGCTGGGGGAGCCCGGCAGGTAGGTGGGCACACTGGCGATCTGGATCAACTCCGGCGGGTCGTCGGACTGCACCCAATAGGCCAGAGAGTTGCCAAGGTCCATCAGCGGGTCGCCGATGGTGGCCATCTCCCAATCCAGCACGCCGACGATGCGGGTGAGGTCGGCCGGGTCCAGTACCACGTTATCCAGCTTGAAGTCGTTGTGGATGATGGCCGGCCGCACGCTGTCCAAAGGCATGTGCTCCACCAGCCAGGCCATCACCCACTCATAGTCCGGGGCGTCGGGAGTGTGCGCCGCGCGGTAGCGCTGGCTCCAGCCAAGGACCTGGCGCTCCACGTAGCCGACCGGCTTGCCGAAGTCGCCCAGGCCCACCGCCTGGTAGTCTATGCCGTGCAGCTCCAACTGCACTTCCAGCAGACGGCGGCAGAGGCGGCCCATCTGCTCCGGCGGAAAGCTCAAGCCCGGCGGCAGTTGCTTGCGCAGGATGACGCCCTGTAGGCGCTCCATGACGTAGAAATCACAGCCCATCACCGCCGGGTCTTGGCAGAAGGCCAGCGGCCGGGGGCAGTAGGGGAACACGCCCTGCAGGGCCGAGAGCACCCGGAACTCCCGCCCCATGTCGTGGGCGCTCTTGGCCTTGGTGCCGTGCGGCGGCCGCCGGAGCACCATCTGCCGCTCGCCCACCTTGAGCAGATAGGTCAGGTTGGAGAAGCCGCGAGGGAACTGCTCGATCTCCAACTCGCCACGCAGCTCCGGGACGGCCTGTTTCAGATAGGCCGCCAGGCGTTCGCGGCTCAGCTCTTCGCCGCTGCGGATGGGGGCGGCCTGGTCCTGGATCTGCACTCTCAACTCCCCTGCCGCGGCGCCGCTTGTTTACTGCCGACCAGGCAGAAGCGCTCCACCAGCCCCACCATAAAGTTGGCGTACTGGTCAACGGTATAGCCGCGCTTAGCGTATTTGCCGCGCTTCACGTACCAGTCCTGCAGCATAGCCTTGATTGCCGCGGAGAGCAGAGACACGTCCACAGGGGCGAAGACGCCGGCCGCCTGACCCTCGCTGATTATGTCGGCCAGGAGCTTCTCGCTCCACAGCTCCGCCGCCTTGGTGCGATCTTTTTCGGGGTCGCCCAAGTGCCGAACCTCCATGTAGGAGAAGTAGAACCAGGGCTGCATGGCCTCGCTCAGGAACAAATGGGTCTGGATGACCGCCCGTAGTCGAGCCGCGGGCTCGTTTTCCCGGGCCGCCGCCTCGCGCAGGATGCGGCCGGCGATGCTGCGGCCGGTGCGCTGCACCATGTCCAGCAGCTCATCCTTGCTGGCGAAGTAGTGATACAGCACCCCCAGGCTCAGGCCCGTTTCCTGGCTGAGGTCGCGCATGGTCATGGCCCGGAACCCCTTGCGGTTGCTGATCTTGAGGGTGGCCTCGAAGATCAGCTCCAGGTTCTTGAGCGCGGTTTTCTCCTTTTTGACCTTGATGGAAGGGCCGTGCTCGGCGTATATGGCGCGGTATATCTCTCGGCGCGAGAGGGCCGCCGCGCGGCTGAACTGGGCAAAGGTCATGAAGCCACCTTGGCGGCCGCCTCCTTGATGATGCGCTTGGCCACCGATATCTTATGCACCTCGTCCACGCCGTCGTAGATGCGGCTGGCCCGCTCGTGCCGGTAGAAGGAGGCGATGGGTGTGTCGTCGGTCATGCCCAGACCGCCGTGCACCTGCAGGGCCCGATCTACCACCTTCTGCATCACCCCGGCGGCGTAAAACTTGATCAGGCTGATGTCCTGGCGGGCCTCCTTGACCCCGTACTTCTGGATGGTCCAGGCGCAGTTGAGGATCAGAAGCTTGGCCGCCCTTATCTCGGCGGCGCACTCGGCGATCCAGGTCTGGATAATCTGCATGTCGGCCAGCTTCTGGTTGGGCGAAACAGGCCGGGTCAGGGCCCGCTGGCACATCAGCTCCAGACAGCGGTTGCAGATGCCGATCCAGCGCATGCAGTGGTGGATGCGGCCCGGACCCAGGCGTTCCTGGGCGATGATGAAGCCGTGGCCCCGGGGACCCAGCAGGTTCTCCCCGGGCACCCGGCAGTTCTGGTAGAGGATCTCAGCGTGGCTGGGCCAGCCGCTGCCGGAGTGGCCCATCACCGAGATGTTGCGCACCCGGTTGAAGCCCGGCGTTTTGGTGGGCGCGATGATCATGGAGGCGCGCAGATGGGGCGGGGCCTCGGGATCAGTGACCGCCATCACGATGGCGAATTCCGCGCCGTCGGCCGAGGAGGTGTACCACTTGTGGCCGTTGATGACCCACTGGCCATCCTGCAGCACGGCGGTGGTGTCCAGCATCACCGGGTTGGAGCCGGGCTGATCCACCTCGGTCATGGAGAAGCAGGAGCGGATTTTGCCCTCCACCAGGGGCCGCATGAATTTTTCCTTCTGCTCCGGGGTGCCGTACTTCATCAGGATCTCGATGTTGCCCGCATCCGGCGCCTGGCAGCCGAAGACGTAGACGCCGGTGAAGGTGCGGGCCAGGGCCTCGCAGACCAGGCCGTACTCCACCAGGTCCAGGCCCATGCCCCCCCATTCCTTGGGATGCAGAGGGGCCCAGAGCTCCATCTGCTTGACCATCCGGCGCTTGTCCTCCAGCACCGGTTCCAGCTCCTCCCAGGGCCGGCTGAGATATTGCGGCTCCAGGGGTATGAGCTCCTTGTCCACGAACTCGTTGATGAGCTCCAGGACGACCTGCATCTTCTCCGATACGGCGAAATCCATTTTGTTCCCCGCAAAAAAGGGTCAACGATAGGTAATCAGGCCCGGGTCGCCCGTTTGTTCCAGATGGACCGTGCTATTGAACATAGAAAGGGCCAGCCCTCGCTGGTTGTAAAAAAAAGTGGATATAGAGGCGTTCTTGATCATCCAGGTTAGCCTCAGGGTGGTCTCGTCCTGCAGGCCCAGGGCCTGGCGCGTCACCGCCGATATAGGACCGCCCGAGGAGAAGACCAGCACGTTCTTGCCGCGGCCGGCTTCTCCCCGCACCCGGTCCACGGCCGCCTCCACCCGCCGCAGGAAGGTGGGCCAGGATTCGGCCTCGCCGATGTCGTAGCGGCCGGATATCCAGCGGGCCATGGCCCCCTCATAGACGAGTTGGAAGGACCGCCGGTCGCTGAACATCTTGGGCACCGCCTGGGCCAGGGCGGAATTTTCCTCTATCATGGCCGGCAGCAGGGCCTTGATGGCGGGACCGGACTCATACTCGTTGAACTCCGCCGCCACCTCCAGCGAAGGCGGCGCCTCCAGACGGTCCAGCACCGCCCGGGCGGTGTCCTGTTGCCGCGCCATGGTGCCGCAGTAGGCGGCGTCAAAGCGCAGGCCCAGGGAGCGCAGGGCATCGCCGGTGATCCCCGACTGCCGCCGCCCCAACTCGGACAGGCAGTCATAGTTGCCCTGGCCAAAGGAGGCCTGGCCGTGCCGGATGAGATAGATGACGCTCATGCCCGTATTGATATCCCCGCCCGGGGCGCTTGGCAACATGGCTGCGTTTACCTGCCTCAAGTTGCACCCAAACCATTCCCAAGTCAACAAAAAGTGAACAAACGTTCTATTTTCCTTGTGGCCTGATACTGCTTGCCGTAGACTTCCTATGGCAAGGAGCAAAGGCCAATACCTGGCGGGTGGCCCGTGAAGATACTGGTGTGCGTGAAACAGGTCTGTGAGCCCGAGACGGCCTTTTCCTTCGAGGCCTCTCGGCCTTGGCTGCGCCAGCCGGCCACGGTCCGCTATCAGATGAACAGCTTCGACGAGTACGCTCTGGAGGGGGCCCTGCTCCTCAAGGAAGGCCTGCCGGGCGTCGGTCTGGACGCCCTAAGCGTGGGGCCGGCCCGGGCCGCGACAGTGTTGCAGCGGGCCCAGGGTATGGGGGCCGACCGGGCCATCCACATCCTCAGCCAGGATGAGCCGGAGGCCCTGGCCCTGGCCACCTGGATCGCGGCTTGGGCCCGGGCGCAGGACTACCACCTGATCCTGTGCGGGGCCATGTCCCAGGACGCCATGCAGGGCCTGGTGGGGCCCATGCTGGCCGAGCTGTTGGGCCTGCCCCTGGCCACCTCGGTGGTCAAGCTGGAGCTGCGCCCAGGCCAGGCGGCGATTTATGTGGAGCGGGAGCTGGAGGGCGGCTGGCGGGACTGCCTGGAGCTGCCCCTGCCGGCGGTTCTGACCATTCAGAGCGGCATTAACCGGCCGCGCTATCCCTCGCTGTCCAACCTGCTGCGGGCCAAGCAGACCAAGCCGCACACCTTGGAGGCGACCGCGCTGCCCGCGGCCCCGGCGCGCCTGGAACTGGTGGCCGTGGACCCGCCCCAGCGCACCCGCGCCGGCCGCCGGTTGGAGGGCGACATTCAGGACAAGGCCCGCCAGCTCGCGGCTATTCTGAGAGAGAGGGCCCTGCTATGAGCCCCGATTCCGCCCGCAGCGTGGTGGTGGTGGCCGAGCTGCGCCAGGGCGAGCTGGCGCCGGTGACCTGGGAGCTTCTGGCCTGCGCCCGGCGGATCGCCCCGGCCGCGGGGCTGGCCCTGTACGCGGTGGTGCTGGGCCAGGCGGTGCAAGAAGCGGCCGGCCGCCTGGCCGCGGCCGGGGCGGCGGTGACCGCCCTCCAGGGCCCGGGCCTGGCCCTGTACAACGGCCAGGCCTGGCGAGAGGTCCTGGCCCAGGCGCTGCCCAGCCTGCGGCCGGCCATTGTGCTGGCCGCGCACACCACCCAGGGCCTGGACTTCGCGCCCGGGCTGGCCGTGCGCCTGGGCGCCGCCTGCCTCACCGGCGTGGAGCGGGTCGCTGTGCAAGACGGCCGTTTGCTCTTCGGACGGCCGGCCTGGCACAGCAAGGCCGTGGCCCAGTACGCCGCGGCGGCTCCCCTGAGCGTGCTCACCGTGCAGCCGGGCGCCTTTGCCGCCGAGGCACCGGCGGCGGATCAGGCCGCCGGGTCGCTCGAGGTGCGGCCGGCGGCGCCGCTGGCCGGGTCGGTGCGCTTTCTGGGTTTGCGGCGCGCGGCCGAGCAGAGCGCGGATCTGACCCAGGCCCAGGTGGTGGTGGCCGCCGGCCGGGGCATCGGCAAGCCTGAAAACCTGGCCCTGGTCCAGCGCCTGGCCGCCTGCTTCTCCTCGGCCGCCGTGGCCGGTTCGCGGCCGGTGTGCGACGCCGGCTGGCTGGATTACAGCCGGCAGGTGGGCATCACCGGCGCCACGGTTTCGCCCCAGCTTTACATCGCCTGCGGCATCTCCGGAGCCCGGCAGCACACGGCGGGCATGCAGGGCGCGGGCTTTATCGTGGCCATCTCCCTGGACCCCCAGGCGGCTATCTTCAACCTGGCCGACCTGTGCATCGTGGAGGACTTGACCCTGTTCATCCCGGCCTTCCTGGCCGAGTGCACCTCGGCGCCGGCCTGAGCGGCCGGGGCTTGACATCCCCGGCCGGGCCGCGTATGGCTGGGCGCAGGACAAGGGGGCGGCCATGGCTGAGGCACAGGGCGCAAACCACAGACGGGGCCTGGTGATGGTAAACACCGGCCGCGGCAAGGGCAAGACCACCGCGGCCCTGGGCCTGGCCCTGCGCGGCGTGGGCCACGGGCTGCGCACCTTGATCATCCAGTTCATCAAGAGCGGCCAGGGCTACGGCGAGATGGAGGCAGTCCGCCTCCTGCCGGGGGTGGAGATGCGCGCCACCGGCCTGGGGCTCATCGCCGAGCACAACGACCTGGAGCCCCACCGCCAGGCCGCCCGCCGGGGCTGGGAAATGGCCCAGCGCGAGGTGCTGGGCGGCGGCTGGGACCTGGTGGTGCTGGATGAGATCAACAACGCCATGCAGCGGGGCTTCATAAGCCCGGCGGAGGTGGCGGAGCTGATTAAGGCCAAGCCGCCGGCGCTGCACCTGTTGCTCACCGGCCGCGCCTGCCCACCGGAGATTCAGGATCTGGCGGACATGGTCACGGTGATGGAGCCCAAGCGGCACCACGCCCAGGCCGGCGTGCCGGCCCAGCCCGGCATCGAGTACTGACCGTCTTTACACTCAACCCGACGCCACGCAAAATCCCTGCTCAGGGCCGGAAACCCGGCCACAACCGGCCTGCCGGCGGCGGTAGTGGGTCAGTTTGGCCTATGGGCCTGTGAGGTGGTATGGTTTAAATAGTTGAGGCAAAAGGTCGGGAATGGCGTGACCGCGGGGAAGGAACCAATCGCCGGGATGTGCTGCGCCGGCATTTTTATGTTGGCGCTGGTCCTAGGGGCCGCCCCGCTGGGCGCGGCCGCGGCCCCCCGCTTCACCGCGCCGGAGGAACAGCGCCTGGTTCAGGGCCAGGTGGTGGTGAACTCCCAACCCGGCCAGGGCGGCCGGCCGGACAGGGTGCAGGCGGCCATAATCATCCCCGCCTCGGCCCAGCGGGTCTGGGACACCCTGCTGGACTGCGCGGGCGCCCCGCAGTTCGTCCCTGGCCTGCAGGAATGCCGGATACTTCAGCGCCAGCCCAGCGCCGACCTCGTCCAGCACCGCGTGAAGTTCTCCTGGCTGATACCCGAGGTGACATACGTTTTTCTGGCCCGCTACCAAAAATGGCGCAGCATCCAGTTCGAGAGGATCAGCGGCGACCTGGAGGAGATGCAAGGAAGCTGGCTCCTGCTGAGCCGAGACCAGGGTCGGCGGACCCTCCTGGTCTATTCGGTGTTCCTGGACCCCGGGTTCCTGGTGCCGCAGTGGCTGGTCTCCCTGATCATGGAGGCCGACCTGCCCGATCTCATGCTTGCGGTGCGCAAGCGGGTGCTGGAGTCCTCACCATGAACGCGCCCTGGCGCGCCGGCCGCGGACGTACATGATCTCGGTCGTCATCCCCACCCTCAACGAGGCCCAGGTTATCGAGGCCTGCCTGCGGTACCTGCTGGAGCTAGAGGGCTGCGCGGAGGTAATCGTGGCCGACGGCGGCAGCACGGACGGCACCCCGGAGCGGCTGGCCGCCTTCTCCCAGGTGCGCCTGGTGCGCTCCGCGCCGGGCCGGGGCCGGCAAATGAACGCCGGGGCCTTGGCGGCCCGCGGCGAGGCACTCCTGTTCCTGCACGCGGACACGCGCCTGCCGCCGGACGGTTTGAGCCTGATCCAGCAGGCCCTGGCCCAACCGGGTGTGGCGGCCGGCTCCTTTTACTTGCGCTTCGACCACGATCATCTCTTCCTGCGCTTGTACTCTCTTTGCAGCCGGATCAACCATCCCCTGTTCACCTATGGCGACCAGGGCCTGTTTCTGCCGGCCGAGGTTTTTTGGCAGGTGGGCGGGTTTCCCGCCTGGAGCATAATGGAGGACGTGGAGATGCTCCGCAGGCTGCAAAGGACGGGGCGTATTGTGAAGATACAGAGGCCGGTGATCACCTCGGCCCGGCGCTATTTGCAAAACGGAGTGATCCGGCAGCAGACGCTCAATACGGCCCTGGTGCTCCTGTACCACCTGGGCACCTCCCCCTCCCTTTTGCAACGGGCCTACCACTAGCCGGAAGGCTCCGGTCGCGGGCGGAATCGCTGGCCGGCGGGCGTGAGGTGGGCTACATTTTAATTATGGCAGCCCAAGAAGCGCCCGCGGTTCATCATGGCCGCTCCGCTGAGCGGGCGAGACATATAACCTCTCGGGGTGAATCATATGCCTGGTAAGCAGAAGGATTTTTTCGCGGCCCTGTACCGGGTGGCCAAGGTGGTCAACTCCTCTCTGGAGCCGCAGAAGGTGCTCGGCGAGATCGTCAAGGGCGTGACCCAGACCATGGGGGCCAAGGCCAGCGCCATACGGCTGCTGGCGCGCAACCGCAGGGAGCTGGCCATGGGCGCCTCCTATGGCCTGTCCCGGGGCTACCTGCGCAAGGGCCGGGTGCTGGTGAGCAAGAGCGGCCTGGACCGTCAGGCCCTCAAGGGCGGCGCGGTGTGCCTGCTGGATGCGCAGACCGACCCCGCCTTCCAGTACCGCGACCGGGCCAAGGCCGAGGGCATCCGCTCCATATGCGTGGTGCCCCTGAGGGTGGGACAGCGCAGCATAGGCGTGGTGCGGGTGTACTCGGACCGGAAGCGGCAGTGGAGTGAGCGCGAGATACAGTTCCTGGAGGCGGTGGGCAACCTCAGCGCCATCGCCCTGGAGAACGCGCGCCTGCATTCGGCGCTGCGCACCGACTACGACCTGCTTTTGGCCTTCCACGACCGCCTGGACGACAATTAGGAGGATGCTGCCATGGTTCGCGTGGGAATCAACGGCTTCGGGCGCATCGGCCGCCAGGTGCTCAAGGCCATGCTGCTGCGTTACCCCCGGGAGTTGGAGGTGGCGGCGGTCAACGACCTCTTCGACACCCCGACCAACGCCCACCTGTTCAAGTTCGACAGCAACTACGGCCGCTACCCGGGCCAGGTGGCGGCCAAGGGCGGGGCCATCGTCATTGACGGCAAGCCGGTTACCAGCTTCGCGGTGCGCGACCCCTCCCAGATTCCCTGGGACGAGGCGGGCGTGGAGCTGGTGGTGGAGAGCACCGGCCTGTTCACCAATCGCGGCCAGGCCCAGGCCCACCTGGAGGCTGGGGCCAAGCGGGTCATCATCTCCGCGCCGGCCAAGGAGGTGGACCTCACGGTGGTGATGGGGGTCAACCACCGCCAGTACCGACGGGCCCGGCACTACATCCTGTCCAACGCCTCCTGCACCACCAACTGCCTGGCCCCGCCGGCCCTGGCCATCCACAAGGCCTTCGGCATCAAGAAGGGCCTGATGACCACGGTGCACTCCTACACCAACGACCAGCGCATCCTGGACCTGCCCCACAAGGACCTGCGGCGGGCCCGGGCGGCCGGACTGAACATCATCCCCACCTCCACCGGCGCGGCACGGGCCCTGGGCGAGGTGATCCCGGAGCTCAAGGGCCGCTTCGACGGCTGCTCCATGCGCGTGCCCACGCCCACGGTATCGGTGGTGGACTTCACGGCGGTGCTCAAAAATAAGACCGACACCCAGGGTCTGCGCGCGGCCCTCAGGCGGGCGGCGCGCACCAGCCTCAAGGGGATCATGGCTGTGGACGACGGCCACTTGGTTTCCATGGACCTCAAGGGCGACTCCCATTCCAGCATCGTGGACCTGGAGTTCACCCAGGTGCTGTCGGGGGATCTGGCCAAGGTGGTGGCCTGGTACGACAACGAGTGGGGCTACTCCTGCCGGGTGGCGGACCTGGCCGCCTACATGGCCAAGAAGGGGCTGTGAGAGGCGCGACTTGCCAGGGGCCAGACGCGGCCCCGGCTGGATAACTGACGCTGATGAAGGCAAGGAGGCCCGCATGCCGGCAAAAGATGCTATCCGCTGGCTGCTGCTGGCGGCGGCGTTGGCGGTATTGTTTACAGCGGACGCGGCCACGGGAAAGAGCATGACCAGTGAAAAGGGACAAACCGCTCTGGCCACCTTTGCCGGAGGCTGCTTCTGGTGCATGGAGCCGCCCTTTGACAAGCTGCCGGGCGTGATCGCCACCACCTCCGGCTACGCCGGCGGCCATAAAAAAGACCCCACCTACGAGGAGGTCTCGGCCGGCGGCACCGGACACGCAGAGTCGGTGCAGGTCACCTATGACCCGGCCAAGGTCACTTACGCCCAGTTGCTGCGGGTGTTCTGGCGCAACATAGACCCTATGGTCAAGGACGCCCAGTTCTGCGACCACGGCAGCCAGTATCGCACGGCCATCTTCTATCACGACGCAGAGCAGAAGCGCCTGGCCGAGCAATCCCGCGACGAGTTGCTCAAGTCGGGGCGGTTCAAAAAGATATACACACAGATCGTCCCGGCCGAGACCTTCTACCCGGCCGAGAAATACCACCAGGACTACTATAAGAAGAACCCCCTACGCTACAAGTTCTACCGCTACAATTGCGGCCGCGACCAGCGGCTTAAGGAAATCTGGGGGCAGTAAGCGGCCGCCGTCTAGGCGTTCAGCGGGCCCAGCACCTGGAACACTTGCACCGGCTGGGCCACGTTCTTTAGCTGCTGCGGCCCCATGTCCTTCAGCGCGAAGCGCCCCTGCACCCGCTTGGCCGTCTCGGGGCCGATGTATATTTGCCCTTGAGTGGCCAAGGCGCCCAGGCGGGCGGCGGTGTTGGTCACCGGGCCAGAGGCGGTGAAGGTCCAGCGGGTGCCGGCCAGCCCCTCAAAGCGCGAGCTGCCCACCTGGGCGGCGCCCGAGTTCACGCCGATGTTGATGGTCACCGGTTGGAAGCGTCCCTTGAGCTCCTGGTTGACCTGGGCCACCTTGTTTTGGATGGCCACCGCGCACCTGACCGCGGAGACCGCGTGCTGGCCCGGGTCCTGGTCCTGGAAGATGATCATCAGTCCGTCGCCGGCGGTTTCGTTGATGTCGCCCTTGTTCTGGTAGATGTCGTCCAGGAAGCTGGAGAAGTAGCGCTCGATGAGAAAGTTCATCTCCTCGCCGGCCACCTGTTCGCTCATCCTGGTGTAGCCGGCCACGTCCAGGAACAGCACCGACACGTCGGTTTCGCGCTTGTTTAGGTCCGGCGCCTCCGGCGCCTCGGCGATGCGGGCTTTGACCGAGGTGGGCACGAACTTGTTCAGGGTGTTCTGGATGTTCTCCAACAGCTCGATGCGGTGCAGGCTGTCCTCCAGCTCTTTGCGCTTGCGCTGCAGTTCGGCCACGTGGGCCTGCAGGTCGCCGGCCATGGTGTTGAAGCTGTCGGCCAGCTCGCCCACCTCGTCGCCGGGGCGGATGCCGCTCACCCGGGAGCCCAGGTCTCCCGAGGCCAGGCGGCGGGCGCCGGTGGTGAGCAACTGCACCGGCTTGGTGAGGCCCACCACCATGACCAGGATCACCAGGCCCATGATCAGCAGGCCCACGCCGGCGATGTAGAGCTGGTGCCGGGTGAGGGACTGCACCGGGGCCAGCACCTCGCTCTCCGGCGCGGCCACCACGTAGCTCCAGCCCACCTCCTTGACCGGCGCGAAAGCCAGCCACACCGGCGGGCCGCCGCGCGGGTCTGGCACGCGCAGCACCCCGCTGCGGCCCCGCACCATAAGCTGGCCCAGGTTGCGCAGGTCCGGCCGCTGGTACTGTTCGGCCAGGGAGAAGATGGACTGGCGCATGACCCATTCCCTGAACGGGGCGGCCAGGAAGGTGCCCTGTTGGGTGAGCACAAAGGCGTAGCCCCGGTTGCCCACATCCAGGGAGTGCACCTCGCGCTCCAACTCCTGCAGGCTCACGTCGGCGGTGACGACGCCCTTGACCTGTCCCTGGGCCAGCATAGGCGCCGAGTAGGTGGTCATCAGCACCCCGCCGCCGCCCTCGTCGAAGTAAGGCTCGCTCCATACCGGCCGCCCCAGCAGGGCCGGGATCAAATACCAGTTCTGGCTAGGGTAGTCGTAGGCCGGGCTGTCCAGGTCCATGCTTTTGAAGCCTTGCGGCGTGCGGTAGACGTAGGCCGAGAAGAGGCGCCGCGTGGGCCCCCCGGCGGGGGCCAGGGCCAGGGCCATGCCGAAAATGCGCGGGTTGCCGGACATGTGCTCACGCAGCATGGTCAAGGCAAAGTCCCGGTCGCGCACGCCCACCTGTTCCAGGGACAAGGCCAGCCCGCGGGGCGCGGCGCTTACCGACTCCAGGCGCCGGCCCAGTTCGGCGGCCTGAGCCTGGGCCAAAGAGAGCAGGTGCTCCTGGCTGGCCTTGAGCAGGGCCTGGCTGGCCTCCTGATGGCTGATCAGGGCCATGGCCAAGGCCACTACCGCCACCCCGCTGAGCACGAAGATGACGAAGCGGGAGCGCAGGCGCAGCCAGCGGGGGCGCAGGGCCATCTCGCTCATGGCGCCTTCCAGGCCGGCACGGCGAATTCCTCCAAGGGCACCGGCGCCGGCAGGAAGCCCTGCTGTACTAGCACCTGGTTGACCATCTTCAGGTCAAAAGAAGATAGTTGGCCCATCAGGACCAGCCCCACCCGGTTGGTGATGAGTTTCTGCATGGTGTTCAGCATCCAGCGCTGGTGGGCCTGGTTACTGGCCAGGTGGGAAGCATCCACCCGCTTCATCACCGCGGCCAGGGCTTTTTCCGGTTGGGCAAAGGCCTGGTGCCAACCCTCCAGGCTGGCGGCCACGAAGCGGCGGCAGATTTCAGGCCGTTGGGCCCAAGTCTGGTTCAGGGCGTAGAGGCCGTCCTCGGGGAAGTTCAGGCCCAGCTCCACGAAGTCAAATACGCGTATCTGGTTCAGGTCCACCCCTGCCTGATAGAGCTGGTGGTATTCGTTGTAGAGCATGGCCGAGGCCGCGTCCACCGCCCGCATCAGAAAGGGGGCCATGGTGACATTCTGGGGGACCTCCTGCACGCGGACCCCCTCGCGATGGAACAGGGCCCGGGGGGCCAGGGCAAACTGCCGGCTCCAAAGCCCCACCCGCTTGCCCTGCAGGTCCTTTATGTTCTTTATGCTGCTGTCGGCGAAAGTCACCAAGAGCAGGGAGGAGCGCTGCACGAGTTGAGCCAGGTTGAGCAGGGGGACGCCTTTGCCCCGGCGCTGCAGGGCCTCGGACAGCCAGGACAGGGCGAAGTCGCAGCGCCCGGCAGCCAGTTCAATAAGAGGGTCCAGGCCCGGCCCGCCAGGTTTGATCTCCACCTCCAGGCCCGCCTTGCCGTACAGGCCCAGGTCCTGGGCCAGGTAAAAGCCGGCGAACTGGGCCTGGTGCACCCACTGCAACTGCAGGCGCACCTTGTCTGCGGCCTGGGCCCCGGCCGGGGCCAGCAGCAAGGCCGCCAGCAGCACCGAAGCCAACCAGGCGCGGGTCTTATCTGAAAACCCCCGAGGCGACAAATCCTCTCCTCCTCCGCCAGTTTAGCTCCGGCCGCCGCCCACTGGCAAGCCAGCCGCGGGCCCGCCCGGCGGTAGCCTGAAAACAAAAAGTGTAAAGCGCCACTTTATACTTGACATAATGTACGGGCAGGATTAGTCTGGCGGCATGGCAGGAAAGAAAAAAAGCAAAGACAGCAAGGGGAGCAGGGCCTCGCGACGAGCGGCCAAGCCCGCCGGCCTGCGCATGAGCCAGCTCATGGCCGCCACCGGCCTGCCCAAGTCCACCTTGCTCTACTACGTGGAGCAGGGGCTCCTGCCCAGGCCGCTCAAGACCAGCCCCAACATGGCCTATTATGACCCGGCCTGCGTGGAGCGGGCGGCCCTGATTCGCAGCTTGCAGGGGCAGCACCGCCTGCCTCTGGGCAAGATCAAGGCCATTCTGCAGGCCAGTGACCAAGGGCAGGACATCGCCCCTCTGGTGGCCCTGGCCCAAGAGGTGTTCGGACAGGACCAGGGCGAAAAGCTGGACACCGAGCAACTGCTGGCAGCCACGAGCATGGAGCCCGGGCACCTGCAACAGTTGCTGGAGGCCGAGCTGCTGCTGCCTCTGGAGCCCGGCCTATACGATCAGCAAGACCTGGCCATGGCCCGGATCTATGTCTTCGGCCACGCCCAGGGTCTCCGGCCCCAGGATGTCGGCTATTACGTGCGCCTGGGCAGGCGCATCGTGGACGAGGAAATGCGCCTGCGGGCGCGCTTGACCAAGGACCTGTCCCCCGAGTTGGACGCTCAGGTAACCCTGGGGATGGTGCAGGCCGCCCGGGCCACCCGGTCTTATGTCATTGACCGTCTGTTCCAACACCGGATTGCGGCCGCGGAGGACCTCAAGGACCACAAGCTCTTGGGCGAGGGGAAGGACGATGAAGACGGCGCTTAGGATACTGCCCATCGTCTGCGCCTCGGCCTTCATCGCTGTGGGCGAGATCAAGGCCTTCCCTCCGGCGCTGATGGCCGGCCTGGGCTTGGGCATGGCGGCCGGGCTGGTCCCGGTGATGCTGCTGCTCAGGCGTTGGAGCCAGGCCTCCATGGTGGAGTGGGGCATGAGCGTTTTCGTGGCCCTGGGCGGGCTGGGCTTCGCCCTGGGGCCGGGCGGACTGGGCCGGGCCGTGGCCAGCGCGCCGGTGGCGGTTCTCTATGGGGTGCTCTTCTGCCTGGTGGCTCTGCCGCCGCTTTTCGGAGGGCCCTTGTTCACCGAGCACTTCGCCAAAAAAACCACTCCCGAGGCAGTGTGGCAGACCGATATCTTCAAGAACATCAACCGCAACATGACCCTGGTATGGGCCTGCTTGTTCGCGGCCTGCACCCTCTCGGCCCTCATGCCCCTGGCCTTTTCGCCTCCGGACGGGCCGGTGCCGCATATCCTGTTCTTCGCTTTCATCCCCTTGGCCCTGCTGCTGGGGGTGGGTCTGCCCTTCACCAAGAAATACCCGGACTACTACCAGCGCCGGATGGGGCTGGAGCCGGTGCGGCCCCAGGCGCCCGCGCCGGAGCCGCCCGCGGCCCCGGCCCAGCCCCGGCCCGCCCCGCCGCTGCACAAGGAGGAAACCATGTTCGCTAACGGCAAGATAGTAGCCATCAACGGCTCGCCCCACCAGGGCATCGGCAATACCACTCAACTCATCGAGATGCTGCGGCCCACCCTGGAGGAGGAAGGCTTTGCCCTAGAGATGATACTCCTCAGCGGCAAAGAGATTGACTACTGCACCGGCTGCGGGCTGTGCATCGAGAAGGGCAAGTGCTGGATTCCCGACGACCACCGCGGCATCGTGACGCAGCTTCTGGCCGCCGACGCCGTGATACTGGCCTCGCCAGTGTACTTCTACCACGTCACCGCCCAGATGAAGGCCTTCCTGGACCGCAGCCTGGCCTGGGGTCACAAGCCGCGCGGCACCTTCAAGCCCGGCCTGGCCATCAGCGTGGCCGCGGCCTTCGGCGAGGTGGAGGTGGCCAACTACCTGGCCCGGATCCTCCACGTGTACGGCGCCTTTTCCGTGGGCACCCTAACCGCCTTGGCCACCGGCCCCGGCGAATTCCTGGGCCGGGAGACCGTCGAGGCCCGGGCTGCGGACCTGGCCCGCGACCTGGCCCGGGCCGTCAAACAAAAGCGCCGCTATCCGGCCACCTCGGAGGATCTGTTCTTCTGGCTGCACATCGGCTGGCTGATCAAGAACCAGAAGGACGGTATCATGGCCGACGATTACCGGCACTGGCAGGAGCACGGCCTCTACGAAGGCTTCCACAAATACGTGGAGCAGGAGTGGTCCCCGGGCCGAACCTACGACGAGCAGGTCCGGCAGGCCTGGCTCCAGCAGATGATCGCCGAGCGCAAGGCCAAAAAGGCCGGCCGCGCCCCGGCCGCCCCACCCCAGGCACAGGCCAAGGGGCCGCAGAGCGCCCGCAGTTGCCGCGTGCTGCTGGAAATGATGCCCCGCGGCTTCAACCCCCAGGCGGCCGGTGATCTCCAGGCCGTGGTGCAGTTCGAGGTCAGCGGCAGCGAAAGCTTCACCACGCACCTGGTCATGGCCGAGGGCAAGTGCCGCTTCGTGGAGGGCCCGGCTCCCTCGCCCAACTTGGTGATCAAGACGCCGGCCGAGGTGTGGCTGGCCATCGCCAAGGGCGAGCTGGACGGCCAGGCGGCCTTCATGGGCGGCAAGTACACCGTCACCGGCGACATCACTCTGCTCATGCGTTTCAAGGAGCTGTTCTCCCGTTAGGAGGGTGGCGTGCGTTACAAGCTCATGGCCACGGCTCTTGGCTTGGCTTTGCTGCTCGCGGCCGGGGCGGCGGCCGGCGCGGAGCAGGCCCCGGCCTTCAGCGTGACCTCTGGCGAAGGCAAGACCCTGCACCTGGCCGACCTCCCGGGCAAGGTGGTGCTTTTGTTCTATGAGAAGCGCAAGCAGGTGGAGCTGAACCGGCCCCTGAAAAAGGAGCTGAGCCGGTTCTATGAAGCCCTGCCGGTCCAGACCAGGGCCCAGTTGGCCCGGGTGGCGGTGGTGGACTGCGCCAGCGCCTCCTGGCCCTTCAAGGGCCTGTGGCAGGACGGCCTCCAGGAGGCCTCGCTCAAAGAGGGGCTCACCATCTACGGCGACTGGGACGGCGAGATGCGCAAGAACTACAATCTGCCCGAGGACCAGCCCAGCTTCCTGGTGCTGGGGCCAAGGGGCCAGATACTCTTCCGGGCCGTGGGGCCTATTGGTCCGGAGCGCTTTCCAGCCATCTTGCAGATAATCCGGCAGGCGGCCGGGGCGGAGCAGGCCCGCTAACCTCCTACCAGAGCTGCGCCTTGTCCTTGAAGTAGGCCCGGCGCACCTCGGCCGCCTGCTCTGGGCCCAGCGCTCCAGGCCCCAAATCCCTATTGTCAGACCAGGGCTATTGACTTAATCTTGGGGGGTGCCGCCGGCCTGGATGGGGTCTTATCTGCGGGCCGGGCGGCGGAGTAACGATTAAAAAAGAGGTTTGTACAGGGCAGGCGCCCCCGCCGGAGGCGCCTGGCCGGCCGCTTTTAGCCGGGGCCCGTTGCGGCCCGCCGGGGAGAGGTGTCCATGAGCGACAAGGAGCTGCAGGATCTGTCCATCAACACCATCCGCATGCTGGCCGCTGACATGGTGGAAAAAGCCAACAGCGGCCACCCCGGCATGCCCTTGGGCGCCGCGCCCATGGCCTACGTGCTGTGGAGCCAGTTCATGCGCTACAACCCGGCCGACCCGGCCTGGGTGGACCGGGACCGCTTCGTGCTCAGCGCCGGCCACGGCTCGGCCCTGCTCTACGCCATGCTGCACCTGACCGGCTATGCCCTGTCCCTGGAGGACCTGCTGGCCTTCCGGCAGTGGGGCAGCAAGACCCCCGGCCACCCCGAATACGGCCGCGCGCCGGGGGTGGAGGCCACCACCGGCCCCCTGGGGCAGGGTTTTGCCATGGGCGTGGGCATGGCCCTGGCCGAGCGTTTCCTGGCCCAGCAGTTCAACCGCGGCGGCTTGGCGGTGGTGGACCACTACACCTACGCCATCGTCAGCGACGGCGACCTGATGGAGGGCGTGGCCAGCGAGGCCGCCTCCCTGGCCGCTACGCTGGGCTTGGGCAAGCTCATCTACCTCTACGACGACAACCACATCTCCATCGAGGGCGGCACCGAGTTGGCCTTCACCGAGGACCGCCTGGCGCGTTTCGCGGCCTACGGCTGGCACACCAAGGCCGTGGCCGACGGCAACGACACCCAGGCCATCGCCGCGGCCGTCGAGGCGGCTCGGGCCGAGAACGACCGGCCCAGCCTCATCGCGGTGCGCACCCACATCGGCTACGGCAGCCCCAAGGTGGACACCGCCGGCGTGCACGGGGAGCCCCTGGGCGCCGAGGCCCTGGCCGCCACCCGCCGGAACCTGGGCTGCACCGGCGAGGCCTTCTGCCTGCCGGACCAGGCCCGCCGGCATATGCTCGAAGCCGGCCAGCGCGGCGCAGAACGCCAGAGGCAGTGGCAGGAGATGTTCGCCGCCTATGCCAAGGCTCATCCGGAGTTAGCCGCCCGCTTCCGGGCCCAGATGGCCGGCGAGCTGCCCGCGGGCTGGGACGCACAGCTGCCGAGCTTCCCAGCCGGCGAGAAGATCGCCACCCGGGCGGCCAGCGGCAAGGTGCTCAACGCTATCGCGGCCAAGGTGCCCAACTTGGTGGGCGGCTCGGCGGACCTGGCCCCCTCCACCAAGACCCTCATCGCCGGCAGCCCCGACATGCGCCCCAGCCAGGAGCCGGGCGGCCGCAACATTCACTTCGGGGTGCGTGAGCACGGCATGGCGGCCACGGTCAACGGCATGGCCCTGCACGGCGGGGTGATCCCCTACGGGGCCACCTTCTTCGTCTTCGCCGACTACATGCGCCCGGCCCTGAGGCTTTCGGCTGTCATGGGCTGCCACAGCATCTGGGTCTTCACCCACGACAGCATCGGGGTGGGCGAGGACGGACCCACCCACCAGCCGGTGGAGCATCTCATGTCGCTCCGGGCCATGCCCGGCTTCACGGTGCTGCGGCCGGCCGAGGGCAACGAGACCGCGGCCGCCTGGCGGGTGGCCATGCAGCACAAGCAGGGGCCGGTGGCCCTGGTGCTCACCCGCCAGAAGCTGCCCTGCCTGGACCCCGCGGTCCACCCCATGGCCGCGGGCGTGGCCAAGGGCGCCTATGTGCTCAACGATTGCCAGGGCACGCCCCAACTTCTGCTGATCGCCACGGGCTCGGAAGTAACCCTGGCCCTGGCCGCCCAGGCCAAGCTGGAGCAGGCGGGCGTGGCCGCGCGGGTGATCTCCATGCCCTCCTGGGAGCTGTTCGCGGCCCAGGACCAGGCCTACCGGGATGCGGTGCTGCCTCCGGGGGTCAAGGCCCGCCTGGCCATCGAGGCCGGCGCCAGCCTGGGCTGGGAGCGCTGGGTGGGCGACGCCGGCGTGGTGATCGGCCTGGACCGCTTCGGCGAGAGCGCGCCGGGACCCACGGTCATGGACAAGCTGGGCTTCAACCTGGACAACGTGGCGGCGCAGGCCCTGGAGCTGCTGGGCAGGTAAACCGCCGGCCGCAAGCATTGTCCTGCACAGGGGCCGGGCCCGCTGGGTCCGGCCTCTGTGTTTGAGGACTGGATCAGGTACAATTTATTGTGAAGTCAGCACGCCAGCCGGAGGAAGGCAATGCAGCTAGCCATGGTGGGGCTGGGGCGCATGGGCCGGGGTATGGCCCAGCGCCTGGCCCGGGGCGGGCACCAGGTGGTGGCCTACAACCGCACCCTGGAGAAGGCCCAGGATTTGGCCGCCCGGGAGCAGGGCGTCAGCGCGTTGCGGTCCCTGACCGAGCTGCGCACGGCCCTTATGCCGCCGCGGGTGGTCTGGCTGATGCTGCCGGCGGAGGTGGTGGACGAACACCTGGCTGCGTTGGCTGAGGTGCTGGAGCCCGGCGACCTGATCGTGGAAGGCGGCAACAGCTATTACCAGGACGACCTGCGGCGAGGTGCAGCCCTGGAAGCCAAGGGCATCGCCTACCTGGACGCCGGGGTGAGCGGCGGCGTCTGGGGCCTTGCGGAAGGCTACTGTCTGATGCTGGGCGGGCCGGCCGAGGCCTTCGCCCGCCTGGAGCCGGTCCTGGCCAGCCTGGCCCCGCCCGAAGGCTATCTGCACACCGGGCCGGCGGGCAGCGGGCATTTCGTGAAGATGATCCACAACGGCATCGAGTACGGCATGATGCAGGCCTACGCCGAGGGCTTTGAGCTGATGCAAAACGGCCCCTTCGCCGCCCACCACGACTTCGCCCGCATCTGCCACCTGTGGCAGCGCGGCAGCGTGGTGCGCTCCTGGCTGCTGGATCTGCTGGAGAGGGCCTTTGGCGACAAGCCTCGCCTGGAGGGCGTCGCCGGCTACGTGGAGGACTCCGGCGAGGGGCGCTGGAGCGTGCAGCAGGCCATTGAGAGCGCGGTGAGCGCGCCGGTGATCACCCTGAGCCTGATGAATCGTTTCCGCTCCCGGCGGGAGGAGACCTTCGGGGATAAGGTGCTGGCCGCCCTGCGCCAGCAGTTCGGCGGCCACGCGGTCAAGAAAGCGCCTGAGTAGGGGAGGGGAGCATGGCCCAGAGCCAGCAAGTACGCCAGGAACGCCTGACCCCGACGCCGCGGGCGCCAGAGGACTGCGCGGTGGTGATCTTCGGGGCCTCGGGCGACCTCACCGGCCGCAAGCTGGTGCCCGCCCTGTATCAGCTCTTTCTGGCCGGCAGCACGCCTAAGCATTTTTACATCTGCGGGGCGGCGCGCAGCGAACTGAGCGACCAAGAGTTCCGGGACAAGATGCGCCAGGCCGTGCAGGCCAAGGGCCGGGAGATGACCCGCTGGGAGGAGTTCGCCGCGGGCCTGCACTACCAGCCTGTGATCTACGACGAAGTGGCCACCTATCAGGCCCTGGCCCGGCGCCTGGAGGAGCTGGACCGCGAGCACGGCGTGCCGGGCAACCGCATCTTCGAGCTGGCCATACCGCCGGGCCTGTACATGACCGTGGCCGGCCGCCTGGGCCAGGCCGGCCTGGCCCGCGAAGAAGACGGCCGCTGGCGGCGGCTGGTGGTGGAAAAGCCCTTTGGCCGCGACCTGGCCAGCAGCCGGGAGCTGAACCAGGCCATCGGCCAGGGCTTCGCCGAACACCAGGTGTTCCGCATCGACCACTACCTGGCCAAGGAGACGGTGCAGAACATCATGATGTTCCGCTTCGCCAACGCCATCTTCGAGCCCCTGTGGAACCGGGGCTACATCGAGCAGGTGAGCATCCTTTCGGCCGAGACCCTGGGCGTGGAGCACCGGGCCGGCTACTACGAGCAGGCCGGGGTCTTGCGGGACATGTTCCAGAACCACATGATGCAGCTTCTGGCCCTGGTGGCCGCCGAGCCGCCGTCGCTGTTCGAGGCCGACCGGGTGCGCGACGAGCGGGTCAAGCTGTTCCGCAGCCTGCGGCCCTTCCCCACCGAGGAGATCTACGACTACCTGGTGCTGGCCCAGTACGAGGCCGGCCAGATCAACGGCAGGCCAGTGCCGGCCTACCGGGCCGAGCCGGGGGTGGACCCCAGCTCCCTCACCCCCACCTACGCCAGCATGAAGGTGTTCGTGGACAACTGGCGCTGGCAGGGGGTGCCGTTCTTTATCACCAGCGGCAAGCGCCTGGCCGAAAAGCTCACCCGGGTGGTGATCCACTTCCGCGAGGTGCCTCACTCCCTGTTCCGCCAGGTCCTGGGCGAAGAGATCAAGGCCAACCGCCTGGTGCTGGACATCCAGCCCAGCGAGGAGATCAGCCTCTATTTCCAGGCCAAGCAGCCCGGAGCCGAGGTGGCGCTCAGAACCGTGCGCCTGCACTTCGCCTACCAGGACGAGGCCGCCCGGGCCGGGCTGGAGGCCTATGAGAAGGCCCTGGCCGACGCCATGCTGGGGGACCAGATGCTCTTCTGGCGGCAAGACGGGGTGGATCTGTGCTGGGCCTTTTTGGACCCGGTGCTCACGGCCTGCGAGACCTGCGCCGAGCGCGCCGACCGCCTGCACCGCTACGCGGCCGGAAGCTGGGGGCCCCGCGACGCGGCCAAGCTCTGGCCGAACCACCCCTATCACAGCGGCCAGCCCTAGCCCATGGACCTGCGCGTCTTTGACACCCCCCAGGCCCTGGCCCAGGCCGCGGCCGGGCTGGTGGCCGCCCGGGCCCGGGAGGCGGTAGCCGCGGCCGGCCGCTTCAGCCTGGTCCTCTCCGGCGGCAGCTCGCCCCTGCCCCTCTACCGGCTGCTGGGGGCGGACCCAGACTTCCCCTGGCCGGCCTGCCACCTGTTCTGGGGCGACGAGCGCTGCGTGCCGGCCGAGCACCCGGAGAGCAATCGAGGCGCGGCGCTGAAGGCCCTGGGCCCGCCGCCGGGCCTGCCCTCGGACAACCTCCACCCCATCCGGGGCCAACTGGCGCCCCAGGAGGCGGCCCAGGACTACCAGTGGCGGCTGCGCGGCTTCTTCGTTGGCCAAGACTGGCCTGCCTGGGACCTGGTGCTCCTGGGCCTGGGGCCGGACGGCCACACGGCCAGCCTGTTCCCCGGCTCGCCGGTGCTGGCCGAGGCCCGGGCCTGGGCGGCCGCGGTGCCGGCCCCCACCCACATCGGGCCCTACTTGCCCCGGGTGACCCTGACCCTGCCGGCGATCAACAGCGCCCGCTGCGTGTTGTTCCTGGCCCCGGGCCAGGCCAAGCGGCCGGTGCTGCAACGCATCCTGGACGACCCCCAGGCCGCGGCCCAGGACTATCCCGCCGCCCGGGTGCGCGCCGGCGGCGAGACCATGTGGCTGGTGGACCGAGCCGCGGCGCCGGATTGATTCCCGGACGGGGGGTGTGCTCAAATAGCCCCGTAATGTGCGGACGATTCTCCCAGGTCTCGGGGCTGGACCAATTGCAGGACCGCTTCGACTTCCCGGCGGCGCATATGAACTACGCCCCCCGCTACAACCTGTCGCCGGGCCAGGAGGCCCTGGCGGTGACCAGCGGGGAACAGGGACGGCGGGGAGGTATGCTGCGTTGGGGCCTGGTGCCGCACTGGGCCCAGGAGGAGAGCGCGGGCTACAAGATGATCAACGCCCGGGCCGAGGGCATAGAGGCCAAGCCCAGCTTTCGCCGTCCCTTCCGCCGCTCCCGCTGCCTGGTGCCGGCCGACGGTTTTTTTGAGTGGGCGCCCCGGTCCGAGGGCAAGCAGCCATTTTTTCTGGCGCGCAAGGACCGCCAGCCCTTTGCGCTGGCCGGGCTCTGGGACGCCTGGCCCCGGCCCGAGGGCGGCCAACTGAAAACCTTCACCATCATTACGGTTGCGGCCAACCGCCTGGTGAAGGCCATCCACGAGCGCATGCCGGCCATCCTAGCGCCGGAGGACGAGGCGGCTTGGCTGGACCCCGGCCAGAGCGACCCGGCCGCGCTGCACGAGCTGCTGCGGCCCTGCCCGGATGAATGGCTGGAGGCCTTTCCGGTCTCCCCGCGGGTGAACTCGCCGGCCCAGGAAGGGCCAGAGCTGATAGAGCCCCAGAAGGGGCCGGGCGATCTGTTCGCCGGCCCAGGCTAAAAGGGAGGCCCGCCATGAAGCACAAGGTTCTCATCCGGCGTTGCGACCGCTATGATCCGGGCCTCATCGCCGGCATCATCGCTGAGGGCATGCAGGAGCTGGGCGCCGTGCCTCGCGGGCGGGTGCTGTGCAAGCCCAACGTGGTGCTGGCCCATCCGGAGCTGTTCCCGCACGCCTTCACCCGGGCCGAGTTCCTGGAGGGGGCCCTGCGGGCGGCCAAGGCCGTGGGCCAGGACCTGGAAGAGTTGGCCGTGGGCGAGCGTTGCGGCATCACCGTGCCCACCCGCTTTTGCTTCTCCCAGGCCGGCTACCCGGCGGTGCTCAAGCGCCAGGGGGTTAAGGCCCATTACTTCGACGAGTGCCCGCAGGTGCCGGTGGCCCTGGGCCACGCCGAGCGGCTGCGCGGCGAGATGTACCTGCCGCGGCCGGTCATGGACTGCGATTTTCTGATCAACCTGCCCAAGTTCAAGGCCCACCCCTGGACGCGCATGACCCTGAGCCTGAAGAATTTCATCGGCCTGCAGGACGACCGCCACCGTCTGCTGGACCACAACACCTTCCTGGAGCAGAAGATCGTGGACCTGAACCAGGTGGTGGCGCCGGGGTTCATTGCCATTGACGGCATCATCGCCGGCCAGAAGATGATGCTCACGCCCGACCCCTTTGACCTGGGGGCCATCGTCATGGGCACCAACTCCTGCGCGGTGGATACCGTGGGCTGCCACATGGTCAACCTGGACCCAAGCCAGGTGCTGCACCTGAAGATGGCCAGCCGGCGGGGCCTGGGACCCATGAGCCTGGAGGAGATCGAGCTGGGCGGCGACTTCCCCCTGGATCAGGTGCAGGCCAAGACCCGGGACTTTCAGTTTTGCCTGGAGCGGGTGGACGACTACTTCGCCGGCGGCAATCTCACCTGCACGGTGGGGGCCTTCCCGGAGGAGCACTCGGCCGACTACTGCTGGGGCGGCTGCCCCGGCGCCCTGCAAGAGGCCGTGCACATCCTGCGCAGCTACTACCCCGACGTGGACCAGCGCATGGGCAAGGTGCGCTATGTGGTGGGCCGGGTGGAGGGCCCCCTGAAACTGGCTCCGGGGGAGAAGGTGTTCTTTGCTGGGGCCTGCACTTGCTGGCAGGGGGAGATAGACGGCCAGCCGGTAAAAATCGAGAGCGACTACCCTCTGTATCGCCAGCGCCAGGCCCGTGAGGCGCCCAGCAACGACCTGATGCTCAAGACCTGCCAGGCCATGGCCAACTGCCTGAAGAGCCGCGGCCGGCGCTGGCTGCACGCCGGCGGCTGCACCATGAGCGTGGCCGACCATGTGCATTACCTCTCTTACCTAGCCGGGGTGGGCAACCCTAACTTCGACCGGCGCACCCTGCTGCCGGTGACCATGGCTTATTGGCAGATGCGCGGCCGCCGGGCCTGGAGTAGGCTATCGGCCTAGCCCGCGCGAGGAGGAGTCAGACATGCAGACCGAGCCAGCCCGCACCACCTGCCTGGATCCGGCCACCGGCCAGGTATTGGGTTATTCGCCCCTGGACGACCCGGCCCAGGTGCCGGAGCTGGTGGCCGCGGCCCGCCAGGCCCAGCCGGCCTGGGCGGACACGCCGGTGCATCTGCGGGTCCGGGCCCTGCGCCGAGTGGGCGACTACATCACCGACCACGCCCAGGAGCTGGCCCAGACCATAGCCAGCGACAACGGCAAGACTCGCCTGGACGCCCTGGTCACCGAGGTAATCGCCGCAGCCATGGCCGTGGACTACTACGCCCGCAAGGCCGGCTGCTTTTTGGCCGAGCGCTCCCTGCGGCCGGCCTCGCTCCTGCTGGCTAACAAGCGCAGCCGCATCCTGCGCCAGCCCTATGGCGTGATCGCGGTGATCAGCCCCTGGAACTACCCCTTCGCCATCCCCTTCTCCGAGGTGGTCATGGGGCTGCTGGCCGGCAACGCGGTGATCCTAAAGGCGGCCAGCGAGACCCAGATGGTGGGCCGGGCCCTGGAGCAGTGCCTGGCCGCGGCCGGCCTGCCCGCCGGCGTCTTTACCTATCTGAACCTGCCGGGCCGCGTGGCCGGCCAGGCCCTGTTGCAGGCCGGCGTGAACAAGCTGTTCTTCACCGGCTCCACGGCCGTGGGCAAACAACTCATGGCCCAGGCCGCCCAGAGCCTGACCCCCCTGAACCTGGAGCTGGGGGGCAACGACGCCATGCTGGTCTGCCCGGACGCAGACCTGGAGCGGGCCGCGGCCGGCGCGGCCTGGGCCGGGTTCTCCAACTGCGGCCAGTCCTGCGCGGGCGTGGAGCGTATTTACGTGCACCAAGACGTGTACCAGCCCTTCCTGGACCTCCTGGCCGACCGGGTGCGGGCCCTGCGCGTGGGGCCGGACCGCGACCACCAGGTGGAGCTGGGGGCCATGACCACCACCAGCCAGATGGACAAGGTTCGCCTGCACCTGGAAGACGCCCTGGCCAGAGGCGCCAATATCTATGCCGAGTCCCAGCCTGCGCCGGAGCAGGGCAACTTCATGCCGGCCAGGGTGCTCACGGGGGTCAACCACCAAATGCTGGTGATGCGCGAGGAGACCTTCGGCCCCCTGGTGGCGGTGATGCCGGTGGTGGAGATGGACCAGGCCGTGGAGCTGGCCAACGACTCGGATCTGGGGCTCACGGGCTCGGTCTGGTCCCGGGACCGCCGGGCGGCCCGCTCCCTGGCCCGGCGCATCCAGGCCGGGGTGGTGACCATCAACGACCACCTCATGAGCCACGGCCTGGCCGAGGCGCCCTGGGGGGGCTTCAAGCAGTCGGGCATCGGCCGCAGCCACGGCGAGATCGGCTTCGCGGAGATGACCCAGCCCCAGTGCATCGTGGACGACATCCTCTCCGGCGCCAAGCGCGACATGTGGTGGCACCCCTACTCGGCCGGGCTGTACCACGGTCTGGGGGGCATCCTGGAGTTCCTCTACGGCCGGGGCCTGGGCCGCCGTCTGGCCGGCCTGGGGCGGCTGTCGAAGATATTGCCGCGCACATTCCGGCGTTAGGCCCGGCCCGGCGCCCATGCCCTCGGCTCAGAATCCAACGCCGTTTCCGCCGCCAAAGGCCTATGAGCGGGCCGCCGCGCGCCTGGAGCGCTGGCTGAAGGCCTGCGTGCTCTGCCCGCGGGGCTGCCGGGTGGACCGCCTGGCCGGCGAGAAGGGCTTTTGCCGGGCCGCCGCGCACACGGCGGCAATGAACACCGCCCAACTGCACCACGGCGAGGAGCCGCCCATCTCCGGCCACAAGGGCTCGGGCACCATCTTCTTCAGTGGCTGCACCCTGGCCTGCCGCTTCTGCCAGAACTACCAGATCAGCCAACTGGGCTCGGGAGAGGAGATGAGCCCCCAGGACCTGGCCGGGGTCATGCTGGGCCTGGAGATGGCCGGTGCGCACAATGTCAACCTGGTCACCCCCACCCCGCACCTGGTGGTGATCCTAAAGGCCCTGGGCATCGCCCGGGGCTACGGTTGCCGGCTGCCGGTGGTCTACAACACCTCGGGCTATGAGCGCGCGGCCACCATCCGCCAGATGGCTGGTCTCATCGAGATATACATGCCCGACTTCAAGTACGCGGACAATGCGGTGGCCGCCCGCCTTTCCGACGCCCCCAACTACTATGAGCACGCCAAGGCCTCCCTGGCCGAGATGTTCCGGCAGGTGGGCAACCTGAAGGTGGACCGGTACGGAGTGGCCAGGCGGGGGCTGCTGGTGCGGCACTTGGTGCTGCCTGGCGGCATGGCCGGCAGCGAAAAGGTGCTCCAGGACCTAGTGGAGGTGTGCGGGCCCGAGGTCTGGGCCAGCCTTATGTCCCAGTACTTCCCGGCCTACAAGGCCTCGGAGACCCCGGGCCTGGAGCGGCCCGTCAACCGCCAGGAGTACAACCAGGCCCGCCGGTCCCTGGAGGAGGCGGGCATCAGCCGCGGCTTTGTGCAGGAGCTGTCGTCGGCCAGCGAGGACTGGGTGCCCAAGTGGAGGGAATGAGGGGGCAGTTAAACTGGGACTTCCGCAAGAAAGGGGGGCAAAGATGGCTGAAGAAAATGGATGGGTGATCTTTGCTCAGGTCGCCAGCCCTGTGGTGGCTTTGGCCCTAGGCGTGGTTGGGGTTTGGAATGAAAAGATAAAAAATTGGTTGTTTGGGCCAAGGCTGGAATTGGAACTCCACGAGCCGCTAGGGCATTACACCCATGCGACCAATGGCCAAACCATGCGATATTATTTGATCAGAGTTCGTAATAAACTTAATAAAATGGCTGCCTTGAAAGTTTGCGTTAGGTTGACAAGCCTCCACAAGTTGAACGCGGACGGCACAGAGGAAGACCGCTCTCCCTCCATTCCTCTTTTATTAGAGCAGTCGAGTAACCTCGGTACCCATGTGGACATCAGATCCTACGATGCATTCAACATCGGATTTATGGGCGGTCTACCAGATGAACCTGAAAAATTTCTCTTGCAGGTATACAAGCAGTTTTTTAGTTTTCAGGGAGAGGTTGCCCCAGGGGAAACGATGAAAGTTGGTTTGGAAATCCAGGCCGATAATTTGCCTCCTTCTAAAACCAAATTTCTGATGCTCGCTTGGCGAGCCAACGAACAAACCCCGAAATACCCCTGGCCTTCAATCCCAGTTCTCAGTTTGGCGAGTTGATGGCTGTTGGAGGGGCGTTCAGCTTTTTCCGAGGCACCAAGCGGAGCCAAGGGAAACCGAAGACCGCCACGTCGCGTCGGGAAAGCGGCCCCTGTTGGTCGGCGGCCGCTCGGGGACTACGGTCGGTCGGCGCGCGAAAAAAGGCCCGGGCGCTTGGCCCGGGCCATAAAATTAGAATCCCTGCGCGCCGCCGCCTTGCCCGAAACAACAATAAGCAAAGCGGCGGCACGCAGGGGTGGGGGGCTTATTCAGCGGCCACCGGGTTAGTGGCCTGGACTAAAGATAACAGACGAGCCCAGTCGTCGTCCACACGTTTTTGTATGTAGGCAATATCTTTTTCGCCCAGGTGGCGGAAGCGCCGCTGGGTGTCCAGATACTCCTTCACCGGGATAGGTTTTTTGATGTCCCGGGAGAGCACGAAGCGGCCGTCTATCACCTCGTACAGGGGGAAGACCCGGCTCTGCACCACCTTGCGCGCGGTCTCGATGGACACCTCCGGTCCGCAGCGCCAGCCGGTGGGGCAGGGGCTGTAGATGTGCACGTAGGCCGGACCGGGCACGGTGACGGCTTTTTTGACCTTGTTCATCAGGTCAATGTGCCAGGCCGGCGAGGCGGTGGCCACGTAGGGGATGTTGTGCGCCGCCGCGATCATGGGCATGTTTTTCTTCCAGGTCATCTGGCCCCTGGACTTCGGCCCCGGCGGGCTGGTGGTGGTCATGGCCCCGTAGGGGGTGGAGCTGGAGCGCTGGATGCCCGTGTTCATGTAGGCCTCGTTGTCCAGGCAGACGTAGGTGAAGTCGTGCCCGCGCTCCAGGGCCCCGGACAGGGCCTGAATGCCGATGTCGGCCGTGCCGCCGTCGCCGGCGAAGGCCACCACCTTGGCCCCGTCGTCCTTGATGCGACCCTTGCGGATCAGGGCCTTGCGGCTGGCCTCCACGCCGCTGGCCACCGCGGCCGCGTTTTCAAAGGCCACGTGAATCCAAGGCACCTCCCAGGCGGTCTGGGGGTAGGGCGAGGAGATGATCTCCATGCAGCCCGTGGCCGACACGGCGATCATGTCCATGCCCACGGCCTTGGCCACCAGCCTGAGGGCCAGCACCTCGCCGCAGCCTTGACAGGCGCGGTGGCCCTTGCTGAAGGGCTCCACCAAAGGGATGTTCTTGGGGGTTATTTTCTGGAAATCCTTGAGGGCTTCTGCTGCGCTAATCATTCTTTCACCCCCACCATCTGGCAGGTGATCTCCTGGCCGTCGGCCGCAGCCTGCTCGGCCTTGTCCAGCATGGCCACGAAGTCCGTGCGGGTAACGTCGCGGCCGCCCAGGCCGGCCACGAAGTTGGCCACGAAGGGCCTGACCCCCTTGGCGTACAGCAGGGCCCTGAGTTCGGTGGCCACCGGCCCGGCCAATATGCCGGGGCAGAGGGCCCGGTCCAGCACGATCAGGTTCTTGGCGCCTTTGATGGCCGCCAGGAAGTCATCCACCGGGAAGGGCCGCCACAGGCGGATGCGCACCTGGCCCACGCTGCGGCCGTCCTCGCGCATCTGGTCCACGGCACTCATGCAGGTCTCGCCCAGGGAGCCCATGGTCACGAACAGGGTGTCGGCGCCGTCGGTGCGGTGGCTCTCAATGGGCTGGTAGCTGCGGCCGAAGGCCTTGGCAAAGCCCTCCCAGTGCTCCACGATCGCCGGGTAAGAGTCCTCCAGGGCCACCAGGTTCGCCTTCTTGGCCTCGGTGTAAACCTCGGGCACGCCCACCATGCCCAGGCTGATGGGCTGGGCCGGGTTCAGCCACTGGGAGGGCTTGTAGGGCGGCAGGTAGGCGTCCACCTCGGCCTGGTCCGGCATCACCATGGGCTCGATGACGTGGGTGAGGATGAAGCCGTCCATGTTCACCGCCACCGGCAGGTTCACCCGGGGGTCCTCGCCCACCTTGAAGGCGTGGATCATCAGGTCCAGCACCTCCTGCCCATTCTCGGCGAAGGTCTGTACCCAGCCGATGTCCCGCTCGGCCATGATGTCGCTGTGGTCGTTCCAGATGCTGATGGGCGCGCTCAGGGAGCGGTTGGCCACGGCCATGACGATGGGCAGCCGCAGGCTGCTGGTGATGAAGAGTATCTCGTGCATCAGGGCCAGGCCCTGACTGCTGGTGCTGGTGAAGGTGCGGGCGCCGGCCGCGGCCGAGCCCACGCAGGCGCTCATGGCGCTGTGCTCGCTCTCCACGGGCACGAACTCGGCGTCCAGATGGCCCTCAGCCACCAGCTCCGCAAGGTGCTCCACGATATGCGTCTGGGGCGTGATGGGGTACGCCGCGATCACGTCCGCGTTGCAGAGTTTAACGGCCTCGGCGCAGGCCAGCGAAACCTCAAGACCCACACGCCGGCCCATACTTGTCCTCCTCTTTTTCTTCCTGCCAACTGATGGCATCCTTGGGGCATTCCTCGATGCAGATGCCGCAGCCCTTGCAGTAGTAGCCGTCCCACTTGTAATACCCCTCGGCCTCCGGGTCCGGGGTGTAGGCCATGTCCGGGCAGATGATCCAGCACAGGCCGCACTTGATGCATTTCTCGCGGTCGGTGATGGGGCGTCGCCGGCTGCGCCAGTCGCCGGTGTTGAAGCGGCGGCTGGAGCCGGGCTCGGACATGGCGCAGCCCAGGGCCAGATCCTTCCAAGGGGTCATGCCTTCATCGGCCATGATCCTACTCCTCAATCTTGGTTTCGGCGTAGGCCCGCTTGAGGGCCTTCCAGTTTTTCTCGGCGATCTTGCCGAAGCGTTCCTCCAGGGGGCCCTTGATGGATTCCATCTGGATCAGGCCGGCGGCCTTTAAGAGGGCCCCCAGCATGGTGGTGTTGGTGATGGGCACGCCCAGTTCCTCCTCGGCGATTTTGGTGGCGTCCACCACCGCGGTGCGGCCTTTAAAGCCGCACTCGCCGCGGACCGCCGCGATGTCCTTGGAGCTGTTGGCCACCAGGGTGCCGCCGGGCTTGAGACCCACCTTTACCCCGCCGCTGGCCAAAAGCGCCGGGTCCAGCACCAGCACCACGTCCGGCTCGTAGATTTTCTCCCGCAGCCGGATGGGCTGGTCGCTGATGCGCAAAAAGGCCTGCAACGGCGCGCCGCGGCGCTCCGGGCCGAAGCTGGGGAAGGCCTGGGCGTACTTGCCCTCCCCAATGGCGGCCAAGGCCATCAACTCGGCCGAGGTGACGGCGCCTTGGCCGCCCCGACCGTGAAAACGAACCTCAATCATGGGGAACTCCTTGATAATTGCCGCGTGAAAATCGGTACGAAGCCGAAATTCTAGGACACAGCCCGGCCCCTGTCAAGGCGGGAGCTGAATCTTATTCAGGGCTTTGTTTCAGGGGATCAACGCCGGTCGCCCATGATCCTGAGCAGCATCAGGAACAGGTTTATGAAGTCCAGGTAGAGCTTTAGGGCGCCGATGATGGAGGCCTTGGCCGCAACCTCCTCGCCCATATCGTTGGTCAGGACCATGAGCTTGAGCTGCTGGGTGTCGTAGGCGGTCAGGCCCACGAAGATGCCCACCCCCAGGTAGCTGACGATCCAGTAGAGCATGGGTGACTTGAGGAAGAAGTTGACCAGGCTGGCGATGATGATACCGATCAGGCCCATGAACAGGAAGGAGCCCCAGCGGGTGAGGTCGCGCTTGGTGCTGTAGGCCCAGACGCTGGCCACCGCGAAGGTGCCGGCGCAGACCAGAAAGGTGCTGACCAGGGAGCCGGTGGTGTAGATCATGAAAATAAAGGAGATGGTCAGGCCGTTGAGGGCCGAGTACACGGCGAAGAGCAGGCCGGCGGTGCCGGCGCTCATGCGCTGCACCAGGCCCGACAGGCCGAAGACCAGGCCCAGTTCGGCCAGGGCCAGGATCCAGAACAGGCCGGTGGGGCCGGTGGTCGGATTGAACAGGGCCTCTACCACGGCCGGGGTGCCCTGGGCCCACCAGGCCACCAGGGCGGTGAGGGCCAGGCCGCCGGCCATCCAGTTGTACACCCGGCGCATAAAGACGTTGACCCGGGCCAACTCGCTCTCGCCCAGGGTGATGCTGCGCGGGGGGATGGGATTCAGGGTTTTTTCCATGGCTTTTTAAGCTCCTGCTGCCAGAGTTAAATTTATATTTTCAATCAGTAAGAATAGTGTACCACCCCCGGGGGGTCAACTTAATAGCCAGGCCGGTTGGCCTTGGGCGGGAGGGGGACCTTATCGCCTAACCCATCGTCTCCGAGGGAAAACGCCTTACGAATGGCCCCAGGGAAAAGCTATAATTAAATTCATGGCCGGAACATGCTCGGGCGGCCGGAAAGCTGTGAAGGTCTGACCAGCCTAGGTATCTAGGTTTTCTTTTTCAAACCGAAAGACCTGCCAACACCGCCGACCATTAACTTGGAGATGCGCCGTGAATTTGGAAGTCATGCCAGGCATCAGCATTGATCCTCAGATTATAGAAACCCAGCGCGGTCCGGTAGAGTACGACCTCACCCCGGGCGATGGCCCGGTGATCCTGTGCTCCCATGGCGGCCTGGGCGGTGTGGACCAGGCCAGGGTGATGGCCGGCTGGGTGGACACTACCCGCTTTCGGGTCTTGTCAGTGAGCCGGCCGGGCTACTTGGGCACCCCCCTGGCCAGCGGCCCCACCATCGAGGACCAGGCCGACCTCTTCGCGGCCCTCTTGACCAGCCTGGGCATCCAAAAGGCGGCGGTGATGTCGGCCTCGGCCGGCGGGCCGCCGGCCTATATCTTTGCCATCCAGCATCCGGAGCGGGTGTGGGCCCTGGTGGCCATCGACAGCGTCTCCGGCTACTATGACATGCCCGAGACGGCCGGGCCGATCACCCAGGCCTTGTTCGTCACCGATTGGGGCCAGAAGCTGGTCAAGAAAATCGGCGAAAAGCGCCCCGATCTGTTCCTGAAGCAGATATTTCAGTCCGAGGCCTACTTCACCAAAGAGCAACTGGCCAAGCATTTAAAATTCGCCCTGGGCTCGGAGCAGGCCAAGGCCTTTGTCATGGCCTTTATGAACACCATGAACCCCTATAAACCCCGCAAGGCGGGCACGGAAAACGATATGGCCGTCTACCGGGAGTTGACCCACCTGCCCGTGCAGAACATCCGTTGCCCCAGCCTGATAATCCACGGCACCCACGATGCGGACGTCAAATTCTATGACGGGGTATATGCCTACGAGCACATCCCCAATGCGGAGCGCTTCTGGATCGAGGAGGGATCCCACTTGGGTTTCTGGATCAACCCCCACAGCGCCGAGGCCCAGGCTGCGGCCAGGGACTTTTTGGAGCGCCACAACCCAAAATAGGATGATGTGAGAGCCTGGATTATGTTAAAGGCGGGCGGTTGCCTCTGAGTGGCTTCCAGTGGTTTAAGTCGGCCTGACCGCAATGATTCGTCCCGGATGGAGCAATTTCAGGCAAGCAGGCCAAAGCCCGCGGGTCTGAGGGACAGCCTTTTTCGGGTGATTATTTCGCCAAGCAAGGAGAGCCGGCATGCAGATCAATAAGATTCTCTGGCCCACGGACCTGTCCGCGGCCGCGACCGCGGCCCTGCCCTACGTCACGGACCTGAGCCAGAAGTACGGGGCCCAGGTGCTCCTGCTCTACGTGGCCGACGACATGCGGCGCTACGACCACATCTATGGCGACGCGGGCAAGCACCTGGCCGGACTGCAGGAGATGGAGTGCCAGCGGGCCGGCGAGCTCCTGCAGCGGGTCTGCCGCGAAAAGCTGGGCGGCTGCCCGGCCTTTATCCACCACGTCGTCAAGGGCGACCCGGCTACGGAGATACTCAAGCTGGCCTCGGCCGAAAAGGCGGACCTCATCGTCATGGCCAGCCACAGCCACCCGGCCGACAGCGGTGAATACAAATTCTTCGGCTCGGTCACCGAGAAGGTAGTGAAGAACTCGGCGACGCCGGTGCTGGTGGTCAACCCGGCCCTGGCCAAAGGCTGAGGTATAGGGCTCCCAGGCCACCACTCGGCCCAGGCGTCTGTAGCCAATCACACCGCCGGCGTGCGGTGACCGGATGCCTCGGACGCACTCCGGATAGGCGATGCGGGTCCTCCTCATGGATGCAACCAGAGGCGGCAGCCCGTCGTTTCAACCGCCGTTTTTAGCTTGCTTTGCGAGTTTTCCTTCTAGTCTAATAGGAATTGAAATCGTCTTCCAGGGGCCGAGCAGTTCCAGCGGGTCTAACTCTAAGAAGTTACGTTGTCAGCGCGGCCAGAGTGCCATTGGGTTTCCAGCGGGAGGGGTGTCATGAACATGACCGGCGTGGCGAAGGCATCATTCCTAGTTGCGCTAGCTTTCCTTTTTGCAGCATGCAGCGCTGAGCAAGAGATAAATTTTAAAGAGTTGGCATCCAAACCCAAGGCCTTCGTGGGGTCTTCAACTTGCAAGAAGTGCCATTTGGAGCACTATGACTCCTGGCAGATGACCTTGCACAGCCGCATGACCCAGGATGCCCAGAAAAACCGCAGCGCAATCGTGACCAATTTTGACCCTAAGAAAATTAGGGAGGGGTTGGCCAAGCTGGGCGGCAAGCTGGCGGTGCCCGCGGATAAGATATTCATACCTACCGTGGAGCAGGTTAAGTACACCATCGGCAGCCAATGGAAGCAGCGCTATATAATTGAAAAAGGCGGGACGCTTTACATCGCCCCCATCCAGTACAACGTAGAGGACGGTAAATGGGCGCCCTACCATGCAGCTGATTGGGACAAGCGTCCTTGGCTGCGCAAATGCGGAGGGTGCCACGCCACCGGTGTTGATCTCGAAAAGCAGACATTCGTAGAGCCGTCGGTGGGCTGCGAGGCCTGTCACGGCAAGGGGTCCTGGCACGCGGCCCTGCCCAAGACGGCGGTATTTCAAAAGCGGGAGACCATAGTCAATCCTTCCAAGCTCACGCCCGGCGTGGCGGTGCAAATCTGCGGCTCCTGCCACAACCGGGGCCATTCGGTAACGGTCAAGGGTGTTGACTGGCCGGTGGGGTATGAGCCGGGCATGGCCTTGACGACCTATTTTGTGTCAACCTCTTACAGCGGCGGCGACGTCAAGCACCTATATGCCAACGAGTTTTCCAAGGGCCACCACCAGCAGTACATTGACTGGATGCAGTCAAAGCACAAAAAAGAAGGGGTGCGCTGCACCTCCTGCCATTACGTCCACCAGATCGGCATATCTCCTACACGCTCGCAGACCATGGCCGCTGGCTCCAATCAGTGCCTCGCCTGCCACAAAGTCATAAACAATAACCTGGCACACTCCATACATTCCTTTGGCAACTGCGTGGGTTGCCATATGCCGCGCATCGCCAAGAGCGCCGAGTCGGGGGACATCCACAGCCACGTGTTCATGGCCTTGCTGCCCCGGGACACCCTGAACAACCCGAAGGTCCCCAACTCCTGCCAGACCTGTCACAAGCACCAGAAACAGGATCTCAAGGAGTTGCAGGCTACGTACGATGCCTTGGCCAGGCTGCCCAAACCAACGGGCCAGACGATCAAGTTCGTGGGGCCGCGCTAAAGAGCCGGAGAAAGTCTGATGATAAGGATCGGCTGCCGAGGTTGCCTCTCCTGGTGCCTGTTGGTGGCGGTCGGGCTTGGCTTTTTCTTCTGGCCGCCGGAAGCGACCGCGCAAGAGGAGGTGGCTTCCGCCTTACGGCGCTACAAGGACCGCGAGGCCAGCACCGGCTACTATGAAGAATATGAGGTCCGTCCCCGCCGCCAGCGCCCCCTGGTGGGCGTGCCCGGGGTTGCCAGAGGGAGTTTCCCCTACAGCCCCTCGGCGGCAGCGGTCAGGATCACCACCCGCCTGGCCGACTCGCACCGGGGCGTTCAATTCTATTACAACCGGCGCTGCCAGGATTGCCATCCCCAGCAGGCCAGGGACTACCACACCACGCGGGGAAAACTGACCTGCCGCCAGTGCCATGGCGGAGAGCCCATCGCCAGCATCCAACACTATTACTCTCCCCTGAACCCGATCAGGCGCCACGCATATGTGTGCGCCAAGTGCCATCAGGGCGCCAGTACCTCCTTTGCCAGCTATGTGGTGCATGAGCCCAGCCCCGCGGCACTGGAGACCCGGCGGAGCTTCCCCGTACTTTTTTATGCCTTCTGGATTATGGTCGCCCTGGCGGGCGGGACGTTCCTGGTATTTTTGCCCCATACCGTTCTGTGGGGGCTGCGCGAGCTCCTGGCCCGAAGGAGGAAGCACGGTGAGTAGGATTAGGCGCTTCACCTTGGCCCAGCGGCTATTTCATCTCCTGTTGATGCTGTCCTTCATGACACAGGCGGCCACCGGGTTGGGGAGGATGTACATCGAAACCAAGTGGGGCAGCCTGGTGGCATCCTTTTTCGGCGGTTATGAACTCTCCCTGACCATTCACAAGTGGGTGGGCCTGTTCATGCTGTCGCTGTTGGGCGCACACATTATCTACGTCCTGGCCACCATCGAGTGGCGCGGGTTTCCAAGGCGTCTTCTGGGTCCCGACTCTCTGCTCCCGCACAAAGACGACCTGAAGCAGGCGCTGGGCCACTTAGGCTGGATGTTGGGGCTAGCCCCGCTGCCCCGCCTTGACCGCTGGACCTACTGGGAGAAATTCGATTATTGGGCGGTGTTCTGGGGATTGTTCATCTTGGGAGGGACAGGTCTTCTTTTGTTCAATCCCGTGGCTTCGAGTCGCCTCCTGCCGGGGTGGGGTTTGAACGTGACCCTGTGGGTGCATCGCATCGAAGCCGCGCTGGCCATGGCCCATATCTTCGTCATCCACTTTTTTATCGGCCACCTCAGAAGGGAAAACTTTCCCATGGACCTGGTCATGTTCGAAGGGAGCGTGGACAGGGCCAAGCTCAGCCATGAGCGCCCGGCCTGGGTGGAGCGTCTGCAACGAGAGGGAAGGCTGGAAGACCTGCAGACTCTACCCAAACCATTCCCTTGGCGCGCGGCATATTATATTTTCGGCTACGCTGCGATGATTGCCTGCCTGTTCCTTTTTGTGGGCGCCCTGGCTTATAGCCGCCTGGTCACCTGGTAGGATCAACCCGGCCCTGGCCAAGGGCCGAGGAGCAGGGTCCTCATGCCACCACCCGGTCCAGGCTTCTGTACCCAATGGCCTCGCTGAGGTGGGGCAGCTCTATGCTCTGGCTGCCCTCCAGGTCGGCGATGGTGCGGGCGATCTTGTGAATGCGGCTGTAGGCCCGGGCCGAGAGCTTCAGGCGCTCCATGGCCGTCTCCAGCAGGCGCAGCCCCTCGGGCGAGAGCGGGCAGAAGCGCCGGGTCAGGGCGGTGGTCATCTGGGCGTTGCAGAAGACGCCGCGGCCGGTCAGGCGCTGGGCCTGGCGCGAGCGGGCGGCGATGACCCCGGCCCGGACCTCGGTGGAGGATGGCCCGGCCGTGTCCGCGGCCAGCTCCTTGAAGGGCACCGCCGGCACCTCGACCTGGAGGTCAATGCGGTCCAAAAGCGGCCCGCTGACCCGGCTCAGGTAGTTGCGCACCTGTTGGGGGGAGCAGGTGCACTGCCGCTTGGGGTCGCCGTAATAGCCGCAGGGGCAGGGGTTCATGGCCCCCACCAGCATGAAGCGGGCCGGGAAGTCCACGGTGGCCGCGGCCCGGGTGATGGTCACCACCCCTGACTCCAGGGGCTGGCGCAGCACTTCCAGCACGCTTTTCTTGAACTCGGGCAGCTCGTCCAGGAACAGCACGCCCTGGTGGGCCAGGCTCACCTCGCCGGGCCGGGGGATGGTGCCCCCGCCGATGAGCCCCGCGTCGCTGACCGTGTGGTGCGGGGAGCGGAAGGGGCGGGTGGTGATGAGCGCCTGGCCGGCGGGCAGCACTCCGGCCACGCTGGCCACCTGGGTCACCTGCAGGGCCTCGGGGAAGGTAAGCGGCGGCAGGATGGTGGGCAGGCGGCGGGCCAGCATGGTCTTGCCGCTGCCGGGTGGCCCCACCATGAGCACGTTGTGTCCGCCGGCCGCGGCGATGGTCAGGGCCCGCTTCACGTGCTCCTGGCCGCGCACCTCGTTGAGGTCCACCCCCTCGCGGCCGGCCGCGGCCAGGAGCATCTCTGGGCGCACCTCGGCCTGGGGGCACTCCCGGCGCCCCACCAGGTGGGCCACCACCTGATCCAGGCGGCGGGCGGTGAAGACCTTGAGGCCGTCCACCACCGCGGCCTCGGGTCCGTTGCCCTCGGGCACCAGCATGGCCGTGAGTCCGTCCTGGCGGGCCCGCACGGACATGGGCAGCACCCCGCGCACCGGCCGGATGGAGCCGTCCAGGGCCAGCTCGCCCACCACCCCCAGGCCCAGCAAGGCCTCGGCCGGGAAGGCGCCGCTGGCGGCCAGGATGCCCAGGGCCATGGGCAGGTCAAAGGCCGCGCCCTCCTTCTTGATGTCCGCCGGGGCCAGGTTGACCGTGATGCGGTTGACGGGCATGAAAAACCCGGAGTTGATCAGGGCCGCGCGCACCCGCTCCTTGGACTCGCGCACTGCGCCGTCGGGCAGGCCCACCGTGTAAAAGGCCGGCAGGCCCGGGGCCAGGTCCACCTCCACCTGCACCGGGTAGGCGTTGACTCCCATGACCGCAAGCGAGGTGACCGTGGCCAGCATGAACTCCCCCCGGGAAAGGTGACGGCTACTACACCTTTAGCAAAACCGCCCGGCCCGCACAAGGGCGGCCTGGCTTTATTCTTGACGGTTTTTGGGCCGCCGGGTATAAAGAGCCTGGGCTCGCGCCCGTCTCCGGAGCCGAGGTAGCTCAGTTGGTAGAGCAGGGGACTGAAAATCCCCGTGTCGGCGGTTCAACTCCGTCCCTCGGCACCAAAAAAATATAAGGCATATTAAGCCATTAGCACCGGACCCGGCAAGCGGAAAAAGCTGCCGGGCCCGATGCTGTTATGGCTATTTATGGCTGTTTTTGGACGGACAAGTATCCCAAAAGTATCACAGGCGGGGGGCCCCCCCCCCCCCC
>QZKP01000056.1 GCA_003605055.1 Desulfarculus sp. | reverse complement strand
AGGGCCTGCTTGTAGTCCCGGGGCACGCCTCGACCGTGGTAGTACAGTATGCCCAGGTTGAACTGGCCGCCGACGTGTCCCTGTTCGGCCGCCTTGCGGCTCCAGTAGAGGGCCTGCTTGTAGTCCCGGGGCACGCCCTGGCCGTTGCCATACATTCCACCCAGGCTGTACTGGGCACTGGCGAGTCCCTGTTCAGCCGCCTTGCGGTACCAGTAAGCGGCCTGCTTGTAGTCCTGGGGCACGCCTTGGCCCTCGGCGTACATCATGCCCAGGTTGCACTGGGCCTTGGCGAACCCATGCTCGGCCAGGGGCCTCCACTCCCGCAGGGCTCCTGCGTAGTCGCCGCGCTTGTAGGCGTTAAACCCTTCATTGAATCCCGCCCAGGCCGGTTGCGCCAGGCACAGGGCTACCAGCAGAACCAAGACAAACTTTTTCATGATTGTCCCTCCCTTGTGGCGGCTGGAATCAGGTTAGCACGGAAGGGGGCTGGCCAGCGGGGCCTACCGCTTATTGGGCTTCCACTCGCTGGCCAAGCGCTGGGCCTCGGCCATCTGCTGTGGGGCCATCTTGGCGGCCACTAGGTCACGGGACTTGACTGCGGATTTATATCCCTGGGCAGCGGCCAATTTGTACCACATATGGGTTTTGATAAAGTTCTGGGGTACGCCCTGACCGTTGTAGTACATCGCACCCAGGTTGTACTGGGCCCGGCTGATACTTCGGTTGGTGTTTTGCGAAACCATTTAAGGCGGTTTTGTTCCCCCCGCCAAAAATGCAGGGAGCCAGCCCATAGAGCTAACTCCCCGTAATCATTAGTATGGCGGAGAGGGTGGGATTCGAACCCACGTGCCGGCTTTTGGCCGGCAACCCGATTTCGAGTCGGGCCCGTTACGACCGGACTTCGGTACCTCTCCGCAGGCGCTCTTAAATTATAAGGCGGCCCTCAGCGCCGGGCCGCGAAAAACTCCTTCAGTATGGCCAGGCTCTCGTCGGCCAGGAGCCCGCCCTGCACCGCGGGCCGGTGGTTCAGGCTGGCCACCGCGGCCAGGTTCAGAGCCGAGCCATAGGCCCCGGACTTGGGGTCCGCGGCCGCGAACACCACCCGCCCCACCCGGGCCCAGACCACGGCCCCGGCGCACATGGGGCAGGGCTCCAGGGTCACGTACAGGGTGCTGCCCGGCAGGCGGTAGTTGCCCAGCAGCGCGGCCCCGGCCCGCAGGCAGAGCATCTCGGCGTGGGCCGTGGGGTCGCCGGCGGCGATGGGCTGGTTAAAGGCCTCGGCGATCATGCCGCCGTTCTGGTCCAGGAGCACCGCGCCCACCGGCACCTCGCCGGCCGCGGCCCCCCGCCGGGCCAGCTCCAGGGCCCGCGCCATGTGCATCACGTCCGCGTCGTTGAACCCCGGCGGCGTCATGGGCAAGCTACCATAGGCCTATGACCCCCGCAAGCCGGGGGCCAGCTCGCTGGGCCGCACCCCGCCCGGCCGGGGCCGGCCGTCCAGATAGACCAGGCCCTGCTCGTCCAGCCCCAGGCGGCCCTGGGCGATCAGCTCGATGGTCAGGGGGAACACCACCCAGTCCCCGGCCTGCTTGAGCCGCTCCTGGTGCTCGTCGGCCACCCGGCGCAGGCGCCCAGGGTCGGCCTTGAGCTCGGCCAGGGGCGCGGGCAGCTCCACGGGCAGGGGGTCGCTGACCATGAGCAGGGGCCCGGAGTCCACCCCCAGGTCCGTGAAGAGCGTGGAGGAGCGCAGCTCGCGCTCCCCGGCCAGGATGGCCTCCAGGACCGCGTCGTCGCCCACGAAGCGCCGCCGGCCCTGCCCGTCCACCAGGCTCAGGTCCGCCGGGTGCACGTTCACCGCGCCGGTAAGGGTGAGGAAGCTCATGTACCCGCCCAGGGCGATGAGGTCCACCCCGAAGGCCTGCACCAGCCGGGCCGCCACCTGGTCGTACTCTTGCCGGGCGGCCAGGCCCTGGGCGGTCTTGACCGTGCGCTTGATCCCGCGCTTTTCGTGAAAGCGGCGGGTGTCATAGGCGAAGTAGGGCAGGTCAAAGCGCCGGGCGATCTCCTGGCCGCGGCAGCGGTCGCTGGCCGTGTCGCTGAAGATGAAGGCCACGGCGTAGTGAGGGCTGGCCCGCTCCAGGAGCTTGACCACGTTGGTGCCCGAGCCGGACATGAAGGCGGCCACGCGTAAGCGCCGGCCAGCGGCGGCGGGGTCAAATATGGGCCTGGTGGTCATGGCGTGCTCCTTGGGCGGGGTGCGCTCCTACCCCCTATTTAGTGCCCCAGCCCGGCCCGGGTCAAGGGCCAGGCGGCCGGGCCGCGCCTCTGCCCGCCGGGACCGCGTATTCTTGACAACCCACACCGTCCACAGCATAATCAACCCACTGCGGGGCAGTATGAACACCATTGACGCTGTGGACAGAAAGATCGTCGCCCGCCTGCAGGGCGACCTACCCCTGATCCCCCGCCCCTTTGCCCAGATGGCCGCGGAGTTGGGCCTCAGCGAGGCCGAGGTGGTGGAGCGCGTGCGCTCCCTTTCCCGGCGCGGCGTCATGCGCCGCTTCGGGGCCACCCTGCGGCACCAGCAGTCGGGCTTCCCCAGCAACGTGATGGTGGCCTGGCGGGTGCCCCCGGAGCGCATCTCGGAGGTGGGGCGCAAGCTGGCCGCCTATCGCCAGGTGAGCCACTGCTACTGGCGGGAGGCCTCTTGCCACGGCTTCCCCTACAACTTATTTTCCATGGTGCACGGAACCAGCGACGACCAGTGCCGCTCCTTGGTGGCGGAAATGGCCCAGGCGGTGGATATAGCCGATCACGCGCTGCTTTTTTCGGTGCAGGAGCTGAAGAAGACCTCCATGCGCTACTTCGACCAAGAGGGAGAGATTCATGGCTGAGAGCCGATCCGCCGAGCTTTGGCAGCGGGCGCAACGGGTGATCCCCGGGGGGGTGAACAGCCCGGTGCGCGCCATGGCCGCGGTGGGCATGGACCCCATATTCATCCGTTCCGGCCGGGGCTGTTACGTGGAGGACGTGGACGGCAACCGCTACATAGACTACGTGGGCTCCTGGGGGCCGCTGATCCTGGGCCACGCCAACCCGGACGTGGTGGCCGCGGTGAAAAAGGCGGCCGAGAAGGGCACCAGCTTCGGCGCGCCCACCGAGGCCGAGGTGAGCCTGGCGGAGCTGCTGGTGCGGCTGGTGCCCGGCCTCAATAAGGTGCGCCTGGTCAGCTCGGGCACCGAGGCCACCATGAGCGCCCTGCGCCTGGCCCGGGGCTACACCGGCCGCGAGGTCATCGTCAAGTTCGACGGCTGCTACCACGGCCACGGCGACGGCCTGCTGGTGGCCGCCGGCTCGGGCCTGGCCACCCTGGGCCTGCCCTCCTGCCCGGGGGTGCCGGCCAGCCTGGCCCAGTTGAGCGTGAGCCTACCCTACAACGACCTGGCCGCGGTGGAGCGCCTGTTCCACGAAAAGGGCGGGCAGGTGGCCTGCGTGATCATCGAGCCCATCGCCGGCAACATGGGCGTGGTGCCGCCCGGGCCGGGCTTTTTGCAGGGGCTCAAGGACATCTGCCACGAGCACGGCGCCCTCTTGATCTTCGACGAGGTGATCACCGGCTTCCGGGTGGCCCTGGGCGGGGCCCAGGAACTCTACGGCGTCACCCCGGACCTGACCACCCTGGGCAAGATCATCGGCGGCGGCCTGCCCCTGGGCGCCTACGGCGGCCGGGCGGAGATCATGGCCCTGGTGGCCCCGGAGGGGCCGGTGTATCAGGCCGGCACCCTCTCGGGCAACCCCCTGGCCACCGCCGCCGGGCTGCGCGCCCTGGATCTCTTGGACACCAACGGCGTGTACGAGCGCCTGGAGGAGAGCGCGGCGCGGCTCTACGAGGGCCTGGGCCGCATACTGGAGGCCAAGGGCCTGCCCCACTTCGGCAACCGGGTGGGCAGCATGTTCAGCTACTTCTTCCAGCAGGGCCCGGTCACGGACTGGACCTCGGCCGCGCGCAGCGACACCGAGCTGTTCGGCCGCTGGTACCGGGCCATGATCAAGCGGGGGGTGTACCTGGCCCCCAGCCAGTACGAGTGCACCTTCGTCAGCCTGGCCCACGAGGCGGACACCATAGACCAGACGCTCACCGTGGCCGAGGACGCCATGAAGGAGCTGTAGGGCCGGCGATAAGAAAAGGCTTGCAACGATGCGGGGCCGCCGAAAGGAGGCCCCGCTGTTGTTGGGCGCGGGGGGAAAGGCGGGGTGCGCTGCGCTAACCTACCCTACGGACTACGGCCTGGAATGCTTTTGGCCGCAAGACAGAGTACAAAATCATTCTTGGGTGGCCCAGACAACTCCCTATGTGGCCACCCGCGGGTACATAGGAAAGGCGGGTTACGCTGCGCTAACCCGCCCTACGGCCTCACCTTATCCCCTCACACCTTCACGCTCAGGCCCTGTTGCAGGAACTTGCCGAACTGCGCGGGCGGCAGCGGCCGGCTGAAGTAGTAGCCCTGTATCTGCTCGCAGCCCATCTCTTGCAGCGCCCTTAGCTGCTCCTTGGTCTCCACGCCCTCGGCCACCGTCTTCAGGCCCAGGCTGTGGGCCAGGGTGATCACCGCCTTGACGATGGCCCGGCTGTCGGGGTTGTCGGGCAGGCCGTCCACGAAAGACTTGTCCACCTTGAGCGACTCGATGGGGAAGCGCCGCAGATAGGCCATGGAGGAGTAGCCGGTGCCGAAGTCGTCAATGGCCAGGCGCACGCCCCGCTCCTGGAGGTGGGCCAGCACCTTGACCGTGGCCGGCGCGTCGGCCATCAACAGGCTCTCGGTGATCTCCACCTGCAGGGCCTGGGGCGGCAGCCCGGAGTCGGCCAGGCACTCCTCCACCAGGTCCAGGAGCTTCTCGTCCCGGAACTGGCGGGCGGAGAGGTTCACGGCCACCTGCAGATCGGCGTTGAACTGCCGGCGCCAGGCCTGGGCGTCCTTACAGGCCTGGCGCAGGACCAGGCTGCCCAGGGGAATGATAAGCCCAGTCTCCTCGGCCAGGGGTATGAAGTCCGCCGGGGACCATATCTCGCCCCCGGGGCGCAGCCAGCGCACCAGGGCCTCCATGCCCATGATGCGGCCCGAGGGCAGCTCCACCTTGGGCTGGTAATAGACCAGAAACTCCTGGTTCTGCAGGCCGCGGCGCAAGAGGTTTTCCATCTCCAGGCGCTGGACCATCTCCTCGTTGAGGAAGGGCGCGAAGAGCTGGCAGTTGTTGCCGCCCTCGTTCTTGGCCCGGTACATGGCCAGCTCGGCGTTGCGGATCAGGGTCTGGGGGTCCTCGCCGTCGTCCGGGTACACCGCGATGCCTATGCTCCAGGTCAGGAACACGTCCCGGCCGTCCACGTGGAAGGGCTCCTCGTAGGCGGAGCAGATCAGGTTGGTCACCTTCAGGGCGGCCTCCGCGTCCTGGGCCTCGTCCAGCAGGAGCACGAACTCGTCCCCGCCGTAGCGGGAGACGGTGGCCTGCTGGCTGACTAGGCCCTTCAGGTGCTCGGCCATGCGTTGCAGCAGGATGTCTCCGAAGGCGTGGCCCATGCTGTCGTTGACGTGGCGGAAGCGGTCTATGTCCAGGTAGGCCACGGCCAGGGCGGACTTCTTGGGGCCGGCGTGCTGGATGGCCACCCCCAGGCGGTCTTGCAGGAGCACGCGGTTGGGCAGGCCGGTGAGGGCGTCGTGGTAGGTCTGGTACGTTATCAACTGCTCGCTGCGCTTGATGTCGCTCAGGTCGTGGAAGATGCCCACGTAGCCCAGGGTGCGGCCGAAGGAGTCCCGGTAGGCCACGATGTTGAGCCACTCGGGGTAGGCCTCGCCGTCCTTGCGGCGGTTCCAGATCTCCCCGCTCCAGGTGCACTTCTCCAGCAGGCTCTTCCACATCTGCTCGTAGAAGGCCGGCTCCTGGTGGTCGGATTTGAGGATGCGCGGGTTTTGGCCCAGCACCTCCTGCGCCGTGTAGCCGGTGATGCTGGTGAAGGCCTTGTTGACCATCTGGATGGCGCCCTGGGGGTCGGTGACCACCACGCCCTCGACGCTGTTCTCGAACACCCGGCCGGCCAGCTCGATCTGGTTTTCGGCCAGCTTGTACTCGGTGATGTCCTGCACGGTGCCCACCAGGCGCCGGGGCTCCCCTGCCTGGTCGCTGAGGACCTGGGCCCGCACCGCCACCACCCGCTCGCCTCCGTCGGCCCGGTGCAGGCGGTGCTCCAGGGTGAAGCCGCTGGAGTCCCGCACCGCCCGCTCTATCTCCTGCTTGACGCGCTCCCGGTCCTCGGCATCTATGAATTGCAGGTAATGGGCCAGGCCCTCCTCCTGGTCCCGGGGGGGCAGGCCCAGGATGCGGTAGGTTTCCTCCGAGAAGACCGCCTCCCCGCCGGCGGGGTCCCACTCCCAACTGCCCATGCGGGCCACCTGCTGGGCGTCCCGCAGGCCGGCCTCGCTCCGGCGCAGGGCCTGCTCGGCCCGCACCCGGTCGCTGACGTCGCGGCCGTAGAGGTATATCTCGTTTCGCTCGCGCACCGGCGAGGCCATGAAGCTGTGGTGCCGGCCGCCCACCGGCAGGTCGAACTCAACCGGCTGCCGGCTCTTCAGGGCCTTGAAGCAGGCGGGCAGCAGGTTCTCCGGGAGGGGGCCGCCCACCTGGCCGCCCATCCGCGCCATCAACTCGGCTCCGGCCGGGTTGGCGTAGACCAGCCGGCAGTCCGCCGAGGCCCGCAGCACCGGGTTGGGGTTCTCGGCCGGGAACTTGGCCAGGACCGCCGCCTCCTGCTCGGCCTGGTGCCGGCGCGCCAGGGCTTGGGAGAGCAGCCAGGAGGCGGCCAGGATGACCAGCAGGCCGGCCAGGTAGATAAGCAGGTGCTTCCGCCATACATCGCCCCGCAGGACCGCCAGGCCCTGGGAGCTGACCCAGGAGACTATCTTCCAGGTCGGCGCCTCGCGCCCGGCCGGGGCCGCTGCCCCCGCTGCAGCAGAGGCCGGCCGCACGGTGGCGAAGGTGAAAAGCCCCTCGCCGGTGTCCACCTGCCCCTGCTCGCCTTCGGCCACCACGCGCCAGGTCCCGGGAAAGGCGCGGCCGAACTGATAGTCCTTGCGCTCCGGCAGCACGGAGCCCCAGGCCTGCCCCTCCTGGGGGGCCAGCAGCCAGTATCCGCGGGCGTCGCACAGGAGCAGGCGGCCCCGGGCCCCCCGGCCCGACCGCTCCAGCCCCCGGAAAAGGTGCTCGCCCAGGACGTTGAGGATCAGCAGGCCGGCCGGTCTGCCCTCCTGGCCCGGCAGGGTGGTGGCCAGGCGCAGCACGGGCTTGAAGGGCCGCTCGATGCGGCCGCGCTCGATGTTCAGGTCCAGGGGCGACACATACACCTGGCCCGGGGTCATCTGGTGGGCGTCGCGGAAGTAGGGTCGGTCACCCTGGGCCTGCAACGCCTCCGGCGGCACGATGGCCGGGCTGCCCTGGTTCTGGTTCACGCGCACCAGCTCCCGGCCGTCGGGCCCCAGCAGCCGGACCTGGTGGTATTGGCTCTTGGCCCGGGCAAAGGCCAGGAAGTCGCGGGCCAGGTTTTGGCGGGCGGTGGGGTCGTTGGTGGCCATGATGGCCTGCAATTCGTGCTGGCCGGCCATGGCCATGAGGTCGCCCTCGCTCTCATTGAGGTAGGCCCAGAAGACCTGGCGGCTCAAATGCGTGTGGTCCAACTCGGCCTGGCGCAGCAGGCGGCAGGTCTCTGTTATCTCTCGGTTATGGTACAGCCAAAAAGGAACCGAAAAGGCCAGGGCAAAGGCCAGGAATATCACCAGGAAGAATTGCCATCGCTTGGTAAAAAGATTACTGGTCTCGGCTGGAAAGACCTTGGCCGCCAAATCCTTAGACATGATGAGCAGACGGTCTATGGATGGCATTTGAAATTTCACCCCCGAAGAAAAGCATTCCCCGCAATCAACATTAATTCAAGATAGCACACTTCATTAGCTAATGAAAATCACAGGGAAAGGCACCACCTGATTTAACGGGGAGATCGGGCGGACCGGCCGCTCCACCCGCCTAAGGGATTGCCTTGAGGGCAGCTCCCGCCCTCTGGCAGCGGCTCCGGCCTTGTGGGGGGCTCCAGCCGGGGCCACGCTTAAATCATGGGGCCTGGGGCCGGGGAAGTCAAACCAAAGGAGCGCCGAACACCGCCGCGCGCACCACCGCGTTGCGCCGCAGGATGGGCGCTATGCGCTGGGCCAGCTCCTTGAGGGCGGGCCGGTCTTTGAGGGCCAGGCTGTCCACGGCGGTGCCCCCTTGCTTGCCGCTTAAAGCTTACCACAGGCGAGGAGGGCATGGGGCGGGGTCATATTCCTTGCTAGCCGCGAGCCAGCCGGGAATCCCGCCTCGCAAATAGCGAGGCGCGATTTGGAGGGGGGGAAGAGGGTGGTTTATTCGCCGCGGGCGGTTGTTGTAAGCTGGGGCGGTGGGGGATGAGCTTTTCTGGCTGCGCCCCCCCCAAACCCAGGCTTTTTGTTGCGCCGGAGCCGCCATGGAACAGGAGCAGGGCTTCCGCAAGATACCGGACGGGGAGATTGAGGAAATCCTCGCGCAGCACCGACTGTGGGAGGATAGCGGCGGCGAGGAGGGCAAGGAGCCTGAGCACCAGGAAATCAGCGACGAGGAGCTGAGAGAAATCATAGTCCAGCACGCCCGCTGGCTGGATGCGGAGGGGAAGGAGGGGGAGCGGGCCAACCTGCGCCTGGCCGACTTGGAGGGCCGGGATTTAAAAAAAGCCCGTTTGGAAAAAGCGAACCTGGAGGGCGCGAACCTGCGGGGGGCCAGGCTGCAGGGCGCGAACCTGCAGGAGGCCAGGCTGTATGGCGCGAACCTGCGGAGGGCCATTCTGCAGGGCGCGAACCTGCAGGAGGCCAGGCTGCAGGGCGCGAACCTGCAGGGGGCCGGGCTGGAGGGCGCGAACCTGCGGGGGGCCAGGCTGGATGACGCGAACCTGCGGAGGGCCTGGCTGCGGAGCGCGAACCTGCAGGAGGCCTGGCTGTATGGCGCGAACCTGCGGGAGGCCGTGCTGTATGGCGCGAACCTGCGGGGGGCCATTCTGGCGGACGCGAACCTGCGGGAGGCCTGGCTGGATGACGCGAACCTGCAGGAGGCCAGGCTGGAGGGCGCGAACCTGCAGGGGGCCAGGCTGTATGGCGCGAACCTGCGGGGTTGTTCCTTGCGTAGCGCCAAACTGCAAGGGGCCGACCTGAGTGGGGCGGTGTTGGCCGAGGCCAGGCTGAACCATGCCGAGTTCAGGTCAACCGATGAGACGGTCAGGGAAGAGCAGGAGAAGAGGCCGGGCCGGGAGGAGGCGGGAGCAGAGTCGGAAAAGGGCAAGAAAGAAGCTGAGCCCGGAGCCAAAGACGCTGGGGAAAAGAGAAAAGCGTTACCCGACGCCTTGAACCTGCACGCCCGGCAATTGGCCGGCGCGGATGTGTCCAACGCCGGGCTGCCGGAGCGGGTGTGGCAGGGCTTCCGGGACGGCCTGGCCAACGTGGCCGAGGCCAGCCGGAAGGTGGACAAGATCTTCGTGGGGCTGCTGGCCGGCTGCGCCTACTTCGGCCTGGTGCTGGCCCTGCTGCACCCCGGCGAGAAGGTGAAGCTGCCCATCATCAACACCGAGATACCCCAGGACCTGTTCTTCTGGACCGCGCCCCTGGGCCTGCTGCTGGTCTTTCTCTACTTCCAGTTGAACCTGCAGCGGCTCTGGGAGCGGCTGGCCGAGCTGCCCGCCATCTTCGAGGACGGCACCCCCCTGGACAAAAAGGCCACGCCCTGGCTGCCCGTGGGCTACGCGCGGGCCCACTTCCGCCTGCTCCGGGAATGGGGCCGGCCGCCGCTCTCCCGCGTGCAGACCCTGGTCATCCAGGGCCTGGCCTGGTGGGCCGCCCCGGCCACTCTGGCGGCCATGTGGCTGCGCTATCTGCACGACTCCCCGGCCTGGCCGGTCTGCGCGGCGCAGATCGCCGTGACCATGGTCATGACCGGGGCGGCCCTGGCCTTCCTGCGCCTGGCCCGCCGCACCCTGCGCCTGGAGGACCTAAGGTGGTCAACGGGAGCACCGCAGGTACAAGGGCGGCCATTTTGGCAAAGAGCTCTTTACGCGATCTTGCCTACTGCTGGACGCATCCTCTTTGTGGCGGCCGTGGGCGCGGCCATGGTCTGGCACTCGCACCATGTAATCACCCAACAAGCGCTCCCTCTGCCCGCGCCCCTGCCCCCGTTGATGATCTTCTGACCATTGCCCCTGGCCCCTCCCCGAGAACGGAAACGGAAGATCGCCAGGTCTGCATCCCTGGCGGGGATGCTCCTCGCGATGACCCGCGAATCTGGATGGCTCGAAAACCAAGGCTCGGCCATCAACCGACTCCCTCCCCCGCCTTGCCCCCCGCCCCCGCTTCTGCCTATAATGCCCCCCATGAACCGCCACCCCATCATCACCTACGCCTTTCACTATCGGGGCTCCGCCCCGACACGCTGACCCACATACCTGGTTGAAAACCCGTGACAAGGCCCGCGGGGCGGGTTATATCCTCCTAGGGCCGGCCGCGGCCCCGAGACCTTCAGACTGACGAGGCGTTGACGTGAGCGTATACGACACCTTCCTGGAACGAGGCTATGTAGAGCAGTGCACGGACGCCGAGGCGCTCTCCGTGCTCTTTGCCAGCGAGCAGGTGCTGGGCTACATCGGCTTTGACCCCACGGCCACCAGCCTGCACGTGGGCAGCCTGATCCCCATCCTGTCCCTGGTGCACTTGCAGCGCGAGGGCCACCGGCCCATCGCCCTGGTGGGCGGGGGCACGGGCATGGTGGGCGACCCCTCGGGCAAGACCGAGATGCGCCAGCTCCTCACCCTGGAGACCCTGGCCGCCAACGCCGAGGCCCTCAAGCAGCAGCTCAGCCGCTTCCTGGACTTCGGGCCCGGCCAGGCCCTCATGGTCAACAACGTGGACTGGCTGGCGCCCTTGAACTACATCGAGATGCTCCGGGACGTGGGCCGGCACTTCTCGGTCAACCGCATGCTGGCGGCCGAGAGCGTCAAACAGCGGCTGGAGACCGGGCTGAGCTTCATCGAGTTCAACTACATGATCCTGCAGGCCTACGACTTCATGCACCTGTGCAAGACCATGGGCTGCCGGCTGCAGATGGGCGGCAACGACCAGTGGGGCAACATCGTGGCCGGGGTGGACCTGACCCGGCGCATGGTGGGGACCACGGTCTACGGCCTCACCTTCCCCCTGATCACCACCTCCACGGGCCAGAAGATGGGCAAGACCCACGCGGGCACGATCTGGCTGGACGCCGGGCGCACCAGCCCCTATGACTTCTACCAGTACTGGGTCAACACCACCGACGCGGACGTGGAGCGCTTCCTCAAGCTGTTCACCTTCCTGCCCCTGGACCAGGTGGCGGAGCTGGCCAGCCTCCCGGGCGCGGCCATCAATGAGGCCAAGCAGGTGCTGGCCTTTGAGGTGACCAAGATCGTGCACGGCCAGAGCGAGGCCCGCCTGGCCCAGGCCGCGGCCGCGGCGGCCTTCGGCCACGGGGAGGCCAGCGAGGGCGTGCCCAGCACCAGCATGGCGCGGGCCAGGCTGGAGGCGGGGGTGCCGGCCTTCATGCTCTTGACCGAGACGGGGCTGTGCCAGAGCAGCTCCGAGGCCCGGCGGCTGATCAGCCAGGGCGGGGCCTACGTGGGCCAGGAGCGCCTGACGGCGTTCGACCAGCCCGTGACCCTGGCCGCGGCCGGGCCGGACGGGGCCATCTGGCTGCGGGCGGGCAAAAAAAAGCACCACCGCATTTTGCCGGCCTGAGCCCGGAGTGTGCTATGATCGCGCTTAGATACAGGCGCCCGCTGCGCCCGGCGGCAGGCTGACCGCGCCAGCGCCCAGCACATCCGAGCCGGCCAGCCAGGCTGAGCCTCCCCACGGGCCGCGGGCCAACACCTCACCCCGGACGGGAGGAATGGCATGGCCGGTTTCCCGCAAAAGCTCTTCGACTTCAGCTTCAAGGAATTCGTCACCCCCACCGTCATCAAGATTCTCTACGCCCTGGCCTTGGTGGGCATCGGCATCTACTGCCTGGTCTCCATCATCACCGGCTTCACGGCCGGCTTCGGCTACGGCCTGTTGGCCATAGTGATCGCCGTGATCGTGAGCCTGATCGGCATCATCGTGGCCCGGGTGTACATGGAGGTCATCATGGTGCTGTTCCGCATCATGGGCCTGCTGGAGGGCATGGCCCAGGCCAAGGGCGCCCTGCCGCCCCCGGCCCCGCCCCAGCCCTAGGTTCGGCGCCGTAACCGCGCTCCGCCCCGGCGCAGAGCGCCGGGGCGGAGCATGGCCCGTTCCAGCCGGGGGGCCGGCGGGTCTACAAGGCCGATGCGTGGTTGCGGGGCTGCCTTGCGTAGCCGGCCGGTCTTAGCGCCGGCCGAAGCCCCAACTGAACGAGCGCCGGAACACGGGGTGCCCGCCCACCCGCACGCCCTGGAACATGATCTCGGCCATGCGGGGCTCGCCGGCCCGGGCCACGTCTATCATCAGCTCCGCGTCGGCGATGAGCCGCTCGGCCGGGTCGTCGTCGTCCCGGCCCGCCCAGTATTTCAGGTCGTGCAAGAAGCAGGCGGGGTAGAGGTCCGTCCCCTCCCAGGCGTCGAACCACAGGGAGCAGCCGTCGCTCTTAAAGGGCCTGGGCGGCGGGTCGGCCTCGATCTTTCGCCACAGCTCGCTCAGCCCGTGCGCCAGGCAGATCTCCTTGATCCGCCCCAGGGGCACCACCACGCCGATGCCCGGCAGCTCCGTTCGCCCGGCCGGTGTCATTTGCCACCCCCTTTCCCGGGAGCAAGCTCTCTTTTCATTAGCGCACATCGGCCCGGCCGGGCAAAGGGAAAGGATTCCGGGAGGCGGGCGCTGCCCGGGCGGCCGGGCTACCTGCCGTGGGTGAGGGCGATCTTCTGGAACATGGTGGTCAGCCCCACCCCCAACGTATAGATGGACTCGATGCGCAGGTTGTCCTCGGCGGTGCGGTCAAAGAACAGGTGCAGGGACGAGTCCATGCCGTCCTCGGCCTTCCAGTAGCAGAGCAGCACCGGCAGCTTGGGCAGGGGGCGGATCACCACCGCGATGTCCGAGTCAAAGGCCGCGGGCGCGGGCCGGCCGGCGAAGATGTCCACCAGGTCCTCCATGAGCCCGGTGTAGCCGTCTATCACCTTCTTCAGCTCCTTTTCGCAGCGGTGCTCGAAGAAGCGGCCCCAGTCCGCCCCGCCGGGCAGGTCCCGCAGGGGCACCCACTCCCCGCTGGGCTCCGGGCCGCCGCCGCCCAGCACGTAGTGCAGCAGGGGCGCGGTCACCCACACGTTCACGTGGCAGCTTGAGGCCAGGCGGCCCTGCTGGTCCACGGCGAAGTCCTTGCCCAGGCAGTTGATGAACAGCTTGCCCTCACGATAATCGGCCTTGAGCCCGGCCGCCGCGGCGGCCAGGTCCACTCGGCCCACCCGCTCTTGCAGCCCGGCGATGGCCTGCTGCGGGTCCTCGCCCGGCGCGGGCCGGCTGGCCGGGGCCGCCGGGGCGGCCTGCCGCGCCTCGGGGCTCAGGCGGGGGCAGTCGCCCAGGCCTTTGCGCCCCTGCACCACGGCCACGGCAAAGGCCAGGCAGGTGGCGAAGTCGCACTCGCGGCAGTTGGTCTTGGGCAGCAGCTTGTAAACCTCGAGGTGGTTGCTCGCTTGGGCCATGGCGCTCTCCGGTGAGCGGGCGATGCTTCGCGGCCAATGCTGGCGAGGCCGGGCATCGCGTCCCGCTGGGGTAAGCACAGCTTAATGGAGCAGGGCGAGGGGTTCAAGGAAGATTGGGGAGGCGGGGGAAAAGGCGAAAAATAAGAAGGGCGGTTAAGGGAGGTTGGGCCGGGCGGTTGGGACTAGTAGGGGACCCAGGTGGGGCGGGGCGGCGGGCGCGGACCTCTTGCGCCTGCGGCGCCCAGACAGCCGAGCTGTCTGGGCCACCCGCGCCGTGCTATGAGGGATTTGTTGGGCTTCGGGGCAAGGCCCCTTAATCCAACCTGTGCGTTTTCGACAGGAGCGCGGGCGGCCCCCTACCTCGGCCCGCCGCCGGGGTTGCGCTCCAGCCAGAGGGCCCGCTGGGTGACCGCGGCGGCGTCCGGGGCGTTCGGGGCCAGGCGCGCGTACTCGCGCAGGGACTTGGCCGCCATGGCCCGGTCGCCCTGGGCCTCCAGGGCCACGGCCAGGTTCTTGTAGGTGGGGGCGTGCTTGGGTTGCAGGGTGATAGCCTTCATGTAGGCCCGCACCGCGTCCCGGGTCTGGCCCATGCGGCGCAGGACCAGGCCCAGGTTGTTCCAGGCCGCGGCGTTGTCCCGGTTGGCCAGCAGGGCCTGGAGCAGCCGACCGGCCGCCTCATCCAGCTTGCCCGCCTTGGCCAGGTCCCGGGCCTGGGCGTTGAGCCGCGCCGAGGCGGCGGGATCGTGCTGGACCTGCGGTTTGAGCAGCGGGTCCGGGCCCACCGGCGTTTTCACCACCCAGCCTTGCGGGACCTGGCTGGCCGGCGCGGGCGCCGGCGCGCGCACGCCCGCAAAGGGGGCGGGGTCCTGACGCACGGGCTGACCGGCGGCCAGGGCCTGGCTGGGGAGGGCGCACAGGACCAGGACCAACATGGCCAGGACCGGCGCGGCGAATCTAGGCCCCAGGCTGTTCGGCAAACCTACCTCCTTTCACGGGCAGTAGCTCCTTATAGTGCAGCGGCCGTATTGCTCCACCTTGACCGTGCTGCCGGTGTTGGGCTTGCGGATGCTCCAGGTGCCCACGTATTTTTGGGAGCGGGAATAGGTGCTCTCGCCGCCGCTGCCGCACTTGGGGGTGTCGGTCCAGGAGCGGTTTACCCCGCTCCAACTGGAGGACATCTCCAGCCGCCCCCCTAGATGGAAGGTGGTGGTGGAGCTGCCCTTGCCTTCGCTGACGCTGTACCAGGAGCAGGGGGTGGTGCCGGTTGATCCGTCCGAGCGGTTGGGCTTGGTGTGGCCAAAGGTTTCGGTGCCCGTGATCACGTTATCCCGTAGCTGCCCTTGCAGGTTCATTCGGAATTCTGACGGATGAATGTACACCTGGTCCTTGGTGTAGCCAGAGCATTTTTGCACCGCCTCCAGCCGATAACTGCCACCCCGCAGGCACACAAAGCCGGTGTTCTTTTTGCCGGGCTTGTCCGGGTCCCAGAACACGATGTCTATGACGCAGGTCTCGGGGATCACCGGAATGCCCTTGCCCGCGTCGCTGTCCGGCTGCGGGGGCTTTTGCTCGGCCTCCCGCTTCTGCTGGGCCTCGGCCTTGCGCTCCATCTCCTTCTGGCGGTCCTTGTCGCTCTGGCGCGACCCGGATGTCGCCTCGGGTTTGGCCCCGGCTTGCTGCCCAGCGCCCGCCTGGGCCACGAATCGGTGTTGCTGCGGGTCGTACACCTTGGCCTGGGCCCGCACCTTGTCCATGTACTTCTCGACCTTGTACTCGGGCGTGCGCTGGCGGGCGTGCTCCATGAGCTGTTTGTACTTCTCCGGGCCCAGTCGCGCCACGGTGTCCCGCCGGATGGTCTCCATCATCAGTGCCCGAACCTCCGGGATGTAGTCGTACTCCATCTTGCCCGTGGCGTAGTTCTTCTGGCCCTTGACCGGGTACCAGGTCTGGGTGCGGGTATCGAACTTTTCGTAGCCATTGAAGGTCACGGCGTTGTAGCCGCTGCCGTACCTAAAACCGTAGGTGGCGCGCACCTCGTCGCCGGGGGCGTCCTCGGCCGGGCCCACCCGCTCCAGCTCCTTGCCCTGCCGGCGCATCTCCAGATACTTTTCGCTTTTCAGCCAGTCGGGCGATTGGTCGCGCGTGGAGCGCTGCATGGAGGGGCCCACCCAGAAGACCTCAGAGAAGTAGCGGTCGCCGAAGGTGAGGGGCATGATGTCCTGCCGGGCTTTCACGTATTCCAGGTCGCGCGGGTAGTCCTGGTCGGGCATGCGGCCGGCCTTCTCGTACTGATAGAGCTCGTCCTCCACGGTCTGGTTTTTCTTGTACTCCCGCTGGAGCCTCTCCAGCTCCTTGGCGCGGATGACGTCTTCCATGTCCCGGGGCGCCTGGGCCCCGGCGGGCAGGGCCAGGCAGAGCGCGGCCGCCAGTACGATCAACGCGGCTGCCAGGCATCGCCCTCGACCGCGCCGCCCAGGTTCTGTTTTTCCCCTGCCCATGCGCCGACTCACTTGTCCGAGGCCACGGCGTCGGGGTTGTAGATGCGGTGGCTGCCGACCTCGTCGCTCCAGGACCTGCCCCCCGCGCCGCCGCCCCGGCGGATGCGCCAGGTGCCCTTGGTGCGCGTGGGTGGCGCGTTGGGGGAGCTGGAATTGGAGCCGGACTGGCCACAGATGGCCCGGCTGGTGGTCCACTCGTTGAGGCAGCTATCTCTGCTTACGCCGTTGAAGGAGCCGTCCCGGTGAAAGGTCAGGCTGCCACGGCTGGTACAGCGCCATACTGTGATCCGGCTGCAGGAGCCAGAGGAGTTGGTCCAGGATGTGGTGAGGGGAGTGCAGTTCTGCCGGCCGACCCCGCTGATCTGGTTGTCCTTGAGCGTCCCCCGGAAGACCGTGGTGCAGGTGCGCTCGCTGAAGTGGACTTCATTTTTCTGCTCAGCCGGGCTTCGGCTCTGCAGGGCATAGGCCGCTTTGCCGCCGCTGATCCAGATAATTGCGTGGAATTTGAGATCGGGCCTGTGGGGCATCCAGCCCACCAGGTCTATGACGCAATCCTCCGGTATCACCGGCACACTGGCGTCGGGCTTGGGCTCCGCCTGGCCGGCGGCCTCCCGTTGCTGCTGGGCCTCGGCCTTCTTGGCCATCTCCTTCTGGCGGTCACGCTCGCTCTGGCGGGGGCTGGTCTGGCCGCCGGCCTGCAACTGGGGCGCGGCCTTGGCCTGCTGCTGGGCCCGGGCCTTCTGCCGCAGCTCCTCCTGCTGCTTCTTCCATTTCTCGGCCTGGGCCCGCACCTCACGCATCTTCTGCTCGGCCCTGTATTCCGGGGAGCGCTGGCGGGCGTGCTCCATGAGCTGCTTGTACTTCTCGGGGCCGATGCGCGCGATGGTGTCCCGCCGGATGGTCTCCATTATGGTGAGCCTGGCGGCCTGGGTGAATTCGTAGGTGCGCTCGCCGGTCCGGCGGTCTTTTTTGACCGCGGCCGTGTACCATTTTTGGGTGCGCGGGTCGTACTTTTCATAGCCGTTCCAGCCGATGGCGTTTTGATCTATGCCATCCACGCCCATTCGCCACCCGTAGGTGGCCCTTACTTCGTCCCCGGGAGCGCCCACCGCCGGACCCACGCGATCGGTATCAGTGCCCGCCTTTCGGGCCGCCTGCCGGGAGGCCAGGTATTCTTTGCTGAACATCCAGTCAGGCAGATCTTCCACCGCGGCGGGCTGCATGAACGAGCCGCGCCAGAAGACCTCCGGCATAAGCCGGTCCCCCATGGTCAGGGGCCTTATGTTCTGCCTGGCGTCGTAGATGCCGCGGTTGTACTGGTAATCCTTTTCGCTCAGGCGGCCGGCTTTTTCATACTCGTACAGCTCGTCGGCCAGGGTCTTTTTGGCCTCGAGCTCCTTGCGGTATTGCTCTTGATACCTGCGGCGGACCTCCTCCTCCATGTTGAAAGCAGGCGGCCTCGCAGCCCAGGTGGGCAGGGCCAGACAGAGCGCGGCCAAGATAATCAGCGCCGCCGCCAGGGGCCCCAGGCGGGTCCCTGGCCAGATTTTTCTGTGGTTGGGGGAGGATAGCCGGAGCATGTCTTCCTCCTAAGACATGATACAAAACAAAAGCGAGGCGATGCGCGGTTTTTTTCGGGGGTATGGGCGGGTGCTGGGTGGGCCCGGGCCCGGCTCCGAAAATGCTTTCGTGAGCCGGCCCGCATGGTTGACATCGGCCGGCCAATGCTTACCTTAGGGTAGGCTTTTGCCAAATCCCTTTTCAAAGACGAGGTTTTAAATATATGCGGTTCGACAAATTCACCCTCAAGAGCCAGGAAATCATGCAGCAGGCCATGGCCCTGGCCGACAAGCGCGGCAACCCCCAGATCGAGCCCCTGCACCTGCTGGCCACCCTGCTGGAGGTGAGCGAGGAGATCGCCCGGCCGGTGCTGGCCAAGCTGGGGGCCAACGTCAACGCCATCCTGGCCGAGGTAAACCAGCAACTGACCAAGCTGCCCCAGGTCAGCGGGGCCGCGGGCCAGGCGCACCTGTCGCCCCAGGCCACGGAGGTGCTGGAGGCGGCCCAGCAGGCGGCCGAGGCCATGGCCGACGAGTACGTGTCCGTGGAGCACGTGCTCATCGCCCTGGCCCAGTCCAAGACCCCGGCCGGCGAGCTGCTGCGGCGCCAAGGCGTTACCCAGGAGAACGTGCTCAAGGTGCTCAAGGACATCCGCGGCAGCCAGAGCGTGACCGACCAGAACCCCGAGGACAAGTTCGAGGCGCTCAAGCGCTTCGCCCGGGACCTGACCGAGCTGGCGGCCAAGGGCAAGCTGGACCCGGTGATCGGCCGCGACGAGGAGATACGCCGGGTGATCCAGATACTCTCCCGCCGCACCAAGAACAACCCGGTGCTCATAGGCGAGCCGGGCGTGGGCAAGACCGCCATCGTGGAGGGCCTGGCCCAGCGCATCGTGGCCGGCGACGTGCCCGAGGGGCTCAAGGACAAGAAGATCGTCAGCCTGGACATGGGCTCCCTGATCGCCGGGGCCAAGTACCGCGGCGAGTTCGAGGACCGGCTCAAGGCGGTCTTAAAGGCCGTGGAAGAGGCCGCGGGCACCATCATCATGTTCATTGACGAGATGCACACCCTGGTGGGCGCGGGCAAGGCCGAGGGCTCCATGGACGCCGGCAACATGCTCAAGCCGCCCCTGGCCCGCGGCGAGCTGCGCTGCGTGGGCGCCACCACCATCAAGGAGTACCGCCAGAACATCGAGAAGGACGCGGCCCTGGAGCGCCGCTTCGCGCCGGTGCAGGTGGGCGAGCCCAGCGTGGAGGACACCATCGCCATCCTGCGCGGGCTCAAGGAAAAGTACGAGGTGCACCACGGCGTGCGCATCACCGACAGCGCCCTGGTGGCCGCCGCCACCCTGAGCGACCGCTACATCACCGACCGCTTCCTGCCCGACAAGGCCATTGACCTCATAGACGAGGCGGCCAGCAAGCTGCGCATAAACATAGACTCCCTGCCCGAGGAGCTGGACACCCTGGAGCGGCGCATCACCCAGCTCACCGTGGAGACCGAGGCCCTCAAGAAGGAGAAGGACAGCGCCTCCAAGAAGCGCCTGGCGGCCGTGCAGCAGGAGATCAAGGAGCTGAGCGTGGAGCGCGACCGGCTGCGCCAGCAGTGGCAGCAGGAAAAGGCGGCCATCGAGGGCGTGCGCCAGCGCAAGAGCCAGCTCGAGCAGCTCACGGCCGAGATGGCCCGGGCCGAGCGCGAGGGCGACTACAACCGGGTGGCCGAGCTGCGCTACGGCAAGATACCGGAGCTGGAAAAGGACCTGGCCGCCCGCCAGGAGCGCTTTAGCGCCCAGGGCACCATGGTCAAGGAGGAGGTGGACCCCGAGGACGTGGCCGAGGTGGTGGCCCGCTGGACCAACATCCCGGTGGCCAAGCTCATGGAGGGCGAGCGCGAGAAGCTGCTGGCCATGGAGGACCGCATCGCCCAGCGGGTGGTGGGCCAGACCGAGGCCATCGTGGCCGTGGCCAACGCCGTGCGCCGCTCCCGCTCCGGCCTGCAAGACCCCAACCGCCCGGTGGGCAGCTTCATCTTCATGGGCCCCACCGGCGTGGGCAAGACCGAGCTGGCCCGGGCCCTGGCCGAGTTCCTCTTCGACGACGAGCAGGCCATGGTGCGCCTGGACATGAGCGAGTTCATGGAAAAGCACTCCGTGGCCCGGCTGATCGGCGCGCCGCCGGGGTACGTGGGCTATGAGGAGGGCGGCTACCTCACCGAGGCCGTGCGCCGCCGGCCCTACTCCGTGGTGCTCTTCGACGAGATCGAAAAGGCCCACCCGGACGTGTTCAACGCCCTGTTGCAGATACTGGACGACGGCCGGCTCACCGACGGCCAGGGCCGCACCGTGGACTTCACCAACGCCATCATCATCATGACCTCCAACATCGGCAGCCAGTTCATCCAGGACCTGAGCGGCGAGCGCCAGCGCGCGCAGATGGAAGAGGCGGTGATGAACGCCCTGCGCGCCCAGTTCAAGCCCGAGTTCCTCAACCGGGTGGACAACGTGGTCATCTTCCAGGCCCTGACCCTGGAGCAGATCAAGCAGATCGTGGGCATCCAGATGGGGCGCATCAACAAGCTGCTGGCCCAGCGCGGGCTCAAGCTGGAGATCGTCAAGGCCGCCCAGGAGCACCTGGCCAAGGTGGGCTTCGACCCGGTGTACGGCGCCCGGCCGCTCAAGCGGGCCATCCAGACCGAGGTCATGGACCCGCTGGCCGTGAAGCTCTTGGACGGCAGCTTCGCCGAGGGCGACACCATCGTGGCCGACGTGAAGAAGGACAAGGTGGTGTTCAGCAAGAGGTAGGGTGGGTTAGTAAGAGAAGACGGGAAGATAAGAGCCGCCTGGTCTGAGCAAGGCCGGGCGGTGGTTTTTGTGGTTGATTGGCAGAGAAGAATTGTGGTTCAGTTTTATACCTGCCCTAAGTTGACGGCAAAAATCATAACAACCCATAGAACCGGAGGCGAACCATGAAAAATAAAGTTGGGATTATCAAAGAACAACAAAATCCGTTTTCTTGCAATGATTGGATTAAACAAGGCTTTGGTCTAACCGACCACAGGCGGAAACAAGTAGCGCCTTTACTTGGCTTGACAATTGAGGAAATAAGACAAATCAAACGCAACGAGGGCCGGTATCCCGCATTTGTCGCGATAAGGTGGGGGTTCGCTGAGGTTCAGGGTAACCGTTTAAGACCCACTGAGAAGTGGGAGCATAGAAATTCTTATGACAAATATGGTAACTGACCGTTTCTGTCGCTTGGGTTAGAATCTTTAGCCCCGTAACCCAACAAACCCTTTAAATCCCCTCCCGCCCGGCCGCAGCAGGAAGTGGAAGATTGCCGCGGCCAGGCAGGAGCGGCGCCCCTGCCGCGGCTGGGCAGCGACCTTGACTTCTTGGTGGAGTTCGGCGAGGAAAAGAGCCTGCTGGACCTGGCCCGCCTCAAGCTGGAGATGGAGGGGGAGCTGGGCCGCCAGGTGGATGTAGTCACCTACCGCTCCCTTTATCACCGCCTGCGCGACCCCCTCCTGCAAGAGCAGGTGGCTATTCTGTAGGTTCCCCCTCTCCCCCACAAAAAAATCCCGCCTCGCTATTTGCGAGGCGGGATTCCCGGCTGGCTCGCGGCCAGCCGCGTGGGCGCGGTCCTACCAGCGGCGCTGGCGGGGCTCCCTGGGCTCGCGAGGCTTGGCCTCGTTGACCTTCAGGGCGCGGCCATCAAGCTCCTTGCCGTTCAGGGCCTGAATGGCGGCGTCGGCGCCGTCGCTCATCTCCACGAAGCCGAAGCCGCGGGAGCGACCGGTGTCGCGGTCGGTTACCACCTTGACCGTATCCACGGTGCCGTACTGCGCGAACAGGCTGCGCAGACCCTCTTCGGTGGTGTTAAAGGACAGATTGCCCACGTACACGTTCTTTGCCATCGTCGAAAACTCCTAGAAAAAGACATATAAGCCGCCCCGCCAACCAGAGGCGGGACTTACGGAAACCAATAAGCCTAACTTTTTGCCGAGATGAGCCGGGGTCTGCCGGCAAGCTTAGCGGTAGGTTTGGGCTATGGTGGCCGTGTGCCCTTAAAATATATGCCCAAATCCCGCGTTGTCAACTGGCATTTTTTCTAGGCTATCCCAGGGGTTCTGAAATGCGCTCTATGGCCGCGGCCTTGCCGGTGGCCTCGTCCACGGTCACCAGGGTGGCGTTCAGGGCCGCCGGGCCGCTGGCCACCTTGAAGGGCAGGGGCCGCAGGGCGCGCAGGCGCGCCACGGCCGCGGCCGGGTCCATGCCGATCACCGACAGCGAGGGCCCGGTGTGGCCCACGTCGCACTGGAGGGCGGTGCCCTGGGGCAGGATGCGCTCGTCGGCGGTGGGCACGTGGGTGTGGGTGCCCAGCACCGCGCTGACCCGGCCGTCCAGGTGAAAGCCCAGGGCCAGCTTTTCGCTGCTGGCCTCGGCGTGCATGTCCACCAGCACGGCCTTGACCCGGCGCAGGGGCCCGGCCAGGATTTCGTCGGCCGTCCGGAAGGGGTCCTCCAGGGGGTTCATGAACACCCGCCCCTCCAGGTTTATCACCCCCACCCTGCGGCCGCCGCGGGCCTCGGCCAGGCACCAGCCGCGGCCGGGGGCGCCGGGCGGGTAGTTGGCGGGCCTTAAGAGGCGCGGCTCGCTCTCCAAAAGGGGCCGCAGGTCCCGGTGCTTCCACACGTGGTTGCCGGTGGTGATGACGTTCACCCCGCAGGCGAACAGCTCCTGGGCCAGGCGGGCGGTGAGGCCTATGCCGCCGGCGGCGTTCTCGCCGTTGGCCACCACCAGGTCCAGGTCCAGGCGCTGGCGCAGGCCGGGCAAGAGCCGCTCCAGGCAGCGCCGGCCCGGCGCGCCGAACACGTCGCCGATCATGAGAAGGTTGAGCATCCACTCCCCCCGGCAGCGGCCGCGCTTGCCGCCTTAAGCCCGGCCGCGCTCGGCGGCGGCCTTACTTGGCGTAGTCCACGGCCCGGGTCTCGCGGATCACGGTGACCTTGATCTGGCCGGGGTACATCAGCTCCTGCTCGATCTTGCGGGCCACGTCGTGGGAGAGCAAGAGGGCCTGCTCGTCGCTGGTCTTCTCGGCCTCCAAGACGATGCGCAGCTCGCGGCCGGCCTGGATGGCGTAGGCGTTGGCCACGCCCTGGTGGTCGGTGGCGATGCGCTCCAGGTCCTCCAGGCGCTTGACGTAGGACTCCAGCATCTCCCGCCGGGCGCCGGGCCGGGCGCCGGACAGGGCGTCGGAGGCCTGCACCAGCACGGCCAGCACCGACTCCGGGGCCACGTCCTCGTGATGGGCGGCGATGGCGTTGATGATGTGGGGCTTCTCGCCGTGGCGCTTGGCCAGGTCCGCGCCGATCAGGGCGTGGGGGCCCTCGATCTCGTGGTCCACGGCCTTGCCGATGTCGTGCAACAGCCCGGCCCGCTTGGCGTGCTTGGGGTTCAGGCCCAGCTCGCTGGCCATGATGCCGCAGAGGAAGGCCACCTCCAAGGAGTGCACCAGCACGTTCTGGGCGTAGGAGGAGCGATACTTGAGGCGGCCGATCAGCTTGATAATCTCCGGGTGGATGCCGTGCACGCCCACGTCGAAGGTGGCCTGCTCGCCGGCCTCTTTGACGCTGGCCTCCACCTCGGCCTCCACCTTCTTGACGATCTCCTCGATGCGCGCCGGGTGGATGCGGCCGTCACTTATCAGCCGCTCCAGGCTGCGGCGGGCCACCTCGCGGCGCAGGGGGTTGAAGCCGCTGACGATGACCGCCTCGGGGGTGTCGTCTATGATCAGGTCTATGCCCGTGGCCGCCTCGATGGCCCGGATGTTGCGGCCCTCGCGACCGATGATGCGGCCCTTCATCTCCTCGTTGGGCAGGGCCACCACGCTCACGGTCTTTTCCACCGCGTAGTCGCCGGCGTAGCGCTTGCAGGCCAGGGCCAGGATCTCCTGGGCCTTTTTCTGGGACTCCTCCTTGGTCTCGGCCTCGATGCGCATCAGGGTCTTGGCGCTCTCGTGGCGGGCCTGGGACTCCATGGAGGACATGAGCTCGGCCTTGGCCTGGTCCTGGGTCATGCTGGCGATGCGCTCCAGGGTGTTTTTCTGCTCGGCCAGCAGGCGGTCGTACTCGGCCTTCTGCTGGTCTATCTGCTGGCGGCGGCTGTTCAGCTCGGCGTCCCGGCGGGCGTACTCCTGCTCCCGGGACTCCAGGTTGGCCGACTTGCGGTCCAGGGACTCTTCCTTCTTGTCCAGGCGCTTCTCCCACTGGGTCAGCTCCTGGCGGCGCTCCTTGCCCTCGGCCTCGGCCTCCAGCTTCATCTGGATGAGCTGGTCCTTGGCCTGCAGCAGGGCCTCTTTTTTCAGGGTTTCGGCCTCGCGGCGGGCGTCGTCAACCATCTTCTGGCTGAGCGCCTCCACCGATTCCAGGCGGTGCTTGGCCTGCTGCCGGCGGAATAGATAGCCCAGCGCCGCCCCCACCAGGAGGGCCAGCACGACGCCTACTAGGGCCAGAGGAGTGGACATGTTTTCTCCTTGTTGGCTGCAACAAGGAGACGGGCTGGACCGAAAGGCTTGGCGTCAGGCGTGTATCAGTTCAGGGGCGCTCCCCGCGGGCGACGGCCAGGGGGCCGGGTCCCTTCACGAGGGAACTTGCCCGGAGCTTTCAACGCCCTGCCTGGTTGGAGGCGAGGCGTTTTTGCCGGCTGGCGGCCGTGCATCTGGGTAGTTCCCTCCTGGGCCCGCCTGGGGCGGGCCGCCCTTCATATACGCCGCTTGGCTCGGGCCTCTACGGCTGCCCCCCTTGCCAGCCGTAGACGGTTCCCCCGCCGCTGCCGTGGGACGGTCACGTTTTGAACCTGCCAAAACAGGTGGGCCGGGCGTGAACTCAGTTCGGGCGTCCACTAAAGGGTGCCTCCCCTGGCGTTCAGTGGCATTCGGCCCCTTCATTTGAGTGTTGGCTCAAAATGACTTTCCCGTCGCAACACGCACAGGGCAGGGGCACCTAAGCCTTTTGCTCCTCGATCATGAAGAGGAGTCTTTCGGTTTTAGCCTCGATCTCCTGTAGCAAGTTATCCTGCCGGTCCTGGAGTTGCAGGAGCTCGTTGGTTATGTTCAGGGCGGCCAGCACGGCCGTGGCCAGGGTGGAGGAGGTATTGGTGGTGGACAGGACCTCGTTGAGCTTGGCGTTGAGCACTTCGGCCACGCGGCGGATTCTCTCCGCGCCGGCCTCTGAGCGCAGCACGTATTCGTTGCCCAGAATCTCGACCCTTACCGCCTCCACCACCTTCGGCCGCCCTCTTTAGAGAGACTCCAGCTTGGCCAACAGCCCCTCCACCCGCTCCCGCACCTGGTCGCGCTCGGCGTCCTGGGCGGCGAGCAACTGGTTGAGCTCGGCCACCTCTCTTTCCTTTTCCTCCAACCGGCCGCGGACCTCGCTGTTTTCCTGCTTCAGGGCCTTGAGCCGGTTGAGTAGCTCCTCGATCTTGGTTTCCAGGGTCTTGAAAGTGGACAGGTCCATGTCACCTATTATCCCTTATCCAAATCTAGGGTAACGGGCCCTTGTGGTCAAGTGGTATCTAATACTTAGGAACTGTGGTCAGGCCCTATTCCACGGTCACGCTCTTGGCCAGATTGCGCGGCTGGTCCACGTCCGTGCCCCGCAGCACGGCCACGTGGTAGGCCAAAAGCTGCAAGGGCACGGTCAATAGCACCGGCGCCAGCAGCGGCGGGCAGCGGGGCACGGTGATGGCCGCGTCGGCCAGGGAGCGCGCCGCGGCGTTGTCGGCCTCGGTGACCGCGATCAGGCGGCCGCCCCGGGCCCGCACCTCCTCCATGTTGGAGAGCACCTTCTCCAACACGTCGTTATGGTTGGCCAAAACTACCACGGGCATGTGCTCGTCTATCAGGGCGATGGGCCCGTGCTTCATCTCGCCCGCGGGATAGCCCTCGGCGTGGATGTAGCTGATCTCCTTGAGCTTCAGCGCCCCTTCCAGGGCCACGGGATAGCAGATGCCCCGGCCCAGGTACAAAAAGTCCCGCGCCTGGCTGAACCTCTCGGCCACGGCCCGCACCTGGTCCTGGCCCTCCAGGGCCTGCTGCACCAGGCCGGGCAGGGCCACCAGGTCCTCGATCAGCGCCCGGCCGGCCGCGGGCGTGAGCACCCCGCGCACCCGGCCCAGGTGCACGGCCAGCAGATAGAGCACCACCAACTGGGTGGTGAAGGCCTTGGTGGAGGCCACGCCGATCTCGGGCCCGGCGTGGGTGTAGATCACGCCCTGGCTCTCCCGGGTGAGGGTGGAGCCCACCACGTTGCACACGGCCAGGGCCTGGGCGCCCTTGGCCTTGGCCTCGCGCACCGCGGCCAGGGTGTCGGCGGTCTCCCCGGACTGGCTGATGGCCACCACCAAATCCCCCGGCCCCACCAGGGGGTCGCGGTAGCGGAACTCGCTGCCCAGGTCCACCTCGGCCGGCACCCGGGCCAGGCCCTCGGCCAGGAACTTGCCCACCAGGGCCGCGTGATAGGAGGTGCCGCAGGCCAGGAGCACCAGGCGCCGCACCTGCTTAAGCTCCCGGGGCCCCAGGCCCAGCTCGGGCAGGAACACGTCCTGGTCGCCGGGCTTGACCCGGCCGGTGAGGGTGTCCACCAGGGCCCGGGGCTGCTCGAAGATCTCCTTCTGCATGAAGTGCTTGTAGCCCGCCTTCTCGGCCATGGCCGGCGACCAGGAGATCACGTCCTCGGGCCGCTCCTGGGGGTTGCCGGTGAGGTCGCTGATCCAGTAGCCGCCGCCCTTGATCACCACCATATCGCCGTCGTGCAGGAACACCACCCGGTTGCTGTGGGCCAGGAAGGCCGGCACGTCCGAGGCCAGAAAGAACTCCCCCTCCTGGCCCAGGCCCAGGATCAGGGGCGAGTCCTTGCGCGCGCCGAGGAGCATGTCCGGCTGGCTGCTGTCCAGGATCACCAGGGCGAACGACCCCCGGATGCGGGCCAGGGCCTGGCGCACCGCCTCCTCCAGGTCCGTGGCCCCGTTGGCCAGGCCAAAGGCGATGAGATGGGCCACGATCTCGGTGTCGGTCTCGGACGAGAACTCGTGCCCATGGCTCGCCAGCTCCTGCTTCAGCTCCAGGTAGTTCTCGATGATGCCGTTGTGCACCACCGCCACCCGGCCGGCCAGGTGCGGGTGGGCGTTGGTCTCGCTGGGCCGGCCGTGGGTGGCCCAGCGGGTGTGGCCCATGCCCAGGTGGCCGCTGATGGGCTCGGCCGCCAGCTTGGCCGCCAGGCGGCTGAGCTTGCCCTCGGCCCGGCGCACCACGAAGCCGCCGTCCTGCACCAGGGCCAGGCCGGCGCTGTCATAGCCGCGGTACTCCAGCCGGGCCAGGCCGTCCATGATGACCTCCACCGCGTTGGCCGGGCCGATGTAGCCGATGATTCCGCACATGGCGCTATTCCTCTTTGCCGCCGGCCCGCTGCCAGCGTTGGGCCAGGGCGGCCAGTTCGTCCAGGGAGTTTATGCCCTGCACCTCGTCCGGGTCCGGGGCCAGGGCATAGCCCACCTTGAGCCCCCGGCCGGCGAAGACCGCGGCCAGGTCCGTCAGATAATACTCCTTCTGATCGTTGTCCGTGGTCAACAGGGGAAGACACTCTAAGAGCGGGCCGGCCGCGAACACGAAGATGCCCGAGCTGACCAGGGTGATCTTCTTCTCCGCCTCCGTGGCGTCGCGCTGCTCCACGATGCGCCGCAGACGCCCGGCCGCGTCCAGGATCAGGCGGCCGTAGGGCGGCGGCGGGTCCATGACCATGGCCAGCACGGTCTGCTGGTTGCCCTGGTCGCGGTGCTGCCGCACCAGGGACAGGGCCGTGGACAGGCGCAGGCCGGGCACGTCGCCGTAGAGGATGAGCACCTCGCCCGCGAACCCCGCCAGCCCCGGCATGGCGGCCATGACCGCGTGGCCCGTGCCCAGTTGCGGCTCCTGCAGGGCGAAGGACAGGCCGGGCCGGCCGGCCAGGTGCGCCTCCACCTGGGCCGCCCCAAAGCCCACCACCACCACCGTGCGCGCCGCGCCCATGGCCGAGGCCAGGTCCACCACCCAGTCAATCATGGGCCGGCCGGCCAAGCGGTGCAGCACCTTGGGCAGGCCGGATTTCATGCGGGTGCCCTTGCCCGCGGCCAGGATGACCACGGCCAGCGCTGGCGGGGAGGCTTTCATAGCCTGCAATGATATGTGGTCGGGGGAGGGAAGGCAAGGGGAGGGGGGAGCAAGCGGGCGGGTTATTCAGGGCGCTTGACGGCGGCGGTAGGGATAGGGTTCACTGTAATTACCTGATGCACTGCTACCGGTGGGGTATGTAGGAAGCCGGGGGGGCCGGGGGAAACAAGCATCAAGTTAAACAACTGATCTTGCCCGGCGGGCGTTCGTGGCCTGAAAAAATAAAAAAGACCGGCGCAACTCGCGCAGAAAAATGCCCGCGCGCGCATTATGCGAATCAAGTTGGTTGTTGTTGGACGCCAGAATGTCAGATACCCGACCGGACTTTTCTTTTATTATCCGTGACAACGAGGCGGCGGTTGCTCGCGCCCTTGCCGCGGGCGAATTTATTCAGGCCTACCTTCTCGTTCATGCCCTTATGGAGTCTCTCCTGCGCGTTTTCCTGAGAGTTAACGAGGAAACAACATTCCACGCGCTGATTGAGCGGTACAAGGAATTTCTGCTGGAGGAGGGACAGACTAAGCCCACTTTTGCCAAAGAACTTACTGAATTCAACCGTCGTCGAAATCGGATTGTTCACCAACTATGGCGAAAGGGCTTTTCATTCACCAACAAACAGGTCGAGCCGGCGGCGAGAGCTGCTGTCATGGTCTATGGTTTGTTTATTGAATGGCTCGAAACCTTCGATCCGGAAATAAAAGAGGCGGGCTTTAAGTACCACGACGGCGATTAACCTTAACTGGTACGGAACGGCCGTAAGCGTCGTGCCTTTTGTAATTGCCACGCTGGCCAGGCATATAGCAAGACGTTGAATCTCCCAAATGGATAACCGATGACAACTGCACTCACAAAATCAAACGCACAGTTGGAAGTAATTAATCCCTTCCAAGAGTCGATCAATAGCTTGGTGGTTATTGCTTTTCCGAAAAGCAACTCAAAGAATTTTGGCCTCGCGCTGAGTATCGCGCAGGGAGCAACCCGCTACGCCATCACTGAGATTGGTGGCAGACAAATGTACTTCGCCGCCTTTGCAAAGACTCAGGCCGATGCGGGAAGGGCCGCCGCTCTCCTGAGCCATGTAAATAGCTGGAAGGGAACTATGATCTTCTCTCTCGGGAAGGTTATTCCGCACGGCTATCTGGTTTCTCAAGTTATTGAATGCTTCCTTGAGTCCTGCTCATGTCGTGATAGCAAAGCTCACTGCCAAACGATCATTGACGATCCATTCTCTCCGGTCACTCAGAATATAAGCATGTCGATATCCATACGCCTTGTCGCGAGCCCTCCGTTGAAGCAAGAGATAAAAATCGACCGCTACGCTTTTCCCTGCAAATATCTTTTCGGTTGGTTTCAATTCCAAAAGGATCATCCCTCTAGCCCTCAAGATCAAATTCAAGCGGCGGGTGTCAGTAGAGGGTGTGACATCTGCCCTCACTTCAAACCAGACGATTTCAGGGTTGTAGGCACAAAGACCATTTTAAAGGACTTCTTCGAATGACGGGGACTGCCCCCGAGCCCCCCGCTCCCTCCCCGCCTTCTGCTTTACCGCCACGGCCTAAAATACACCGGCCGCCCCTCGCGGGGCGGCCGGCCTTGCTCTATCTCTCTTCCCCCCCGCCTATCTCCGCCTGGGCTTCATGGCCCGGAACCAGGCGTTGGCGTCCCGGGCGAACAGCAGCACAAAGGCGACGACCTGCGCCGCGACCTGGCCCATCTCCACCAGCGCCGGGACGGGCTGGGCGGTCAGCTTGTGCGGCAGGTCCAGCACGGCGAAGGGCAGGCCGATGAGGAACAGGACCAGCATCACGATGCGCGCCCAATTCACGCCCCGGCCGATCAGGTAGATGAACAGCACCAGCACCGCCAGGACCACGGCCACGATCAGATAGACCAAGAGGCTCAACTCCTTGTTGGCCGGCCACTCCCAGAAGCCGCGCAGCAGGCCCAGGGCCAGGGAGATGTAGAGCAGGGTGGCGGCGGTCTTGATCTTGGCCGGCCGCCACCCCGGGCCGGGCGCGCTGGCGTAGGCGCCGGGCGGATAGTTTTGCATGTCAGCCATCCTTAATCCGTAGTCACCCGCTTCATATCTGGACTATTTCGGTCAGTATCTGCCTGCCGATGGCGGGCTTGAGGGCCTTTTTACTCACCAAATCCACCTTGACCCCCAGCAGCTCGCCCAGGTGGTCTTCCAGTTCCATGAACCTGAACAATCCTATGGGCGCGGCGAACTCCACCAGGATGTCTATGTCGCTGTCCTGCCCGGCCTCTCCGCGGGCGCAGGAGCCGAACACGCCTATGGCGCCCACGTTGAAATCCCGGCGCAGGCGTTCTTTTTCGCGCCGAAGCTTGTCTTTTATTCCGGCGATGGTCGGCATATGCAACGCTCCTCGCCGCCGCGGCAGAGAGAGGTTTTTCTCAGTATAGCACTGGCCGCCGAGTGTTGGTAAGGCCGCCGCGGTCCGCAAAAAAGCGGCCGCCCCCTGTGGGGCGGCCGCGGGGGCTGCTTTGGCTGCGGGCTAGACGGCCTGGGTGCGGCCGGCCACCTTCAGGCGCAGCATGGCGCGCCGCAGTGCGGTCTCGGCGCGGACATAGTCCAGTTGCTCGGCCTGGGCCTGGGCCATGCGCTTCTGGGCCCGCTCGCGGGCGCGCTGGGCGCGGTCCAGGTCTATCTCCCGGGCCAGCTCGGCGGCCTCGGCCAGGATGGTCACCTTCTCGCCGGTCACCTCGGCGAAGCCGCCGGAGATGGCCGCGTAATCGGTCTGGTTGCCCACCCTGTAGCGCATCTCGCCGATGGCCAGGGAGGCCAGGAAGGGGACGTGGCCGGCCAGCACGCCGAACTCGCCGTCCACGCTGGCGGCCACCACCACGTCCACCTCCTTGGACAGCAGGAGCTTGTCCGGGGTGACGACTTCCAGGAGTATCTGTTTGGCCATGGGTTGGAAACCCCTTCCCTAGTTTAGGCCTCGGCCAGCTGCCGGGCGCGCTCGACGGCCTCTTCGATGCCTCCCACCATGTAGAAGGCCTGCTCGGGCAGGTCGTCGTGCTTGCCCTCCACGATCTCCTTGAAGCCGCGGATGGTGTCCTCCAGCTTCACGTACTTGCCGGACTTGCCGGTGAAGGTCTCGGCCACGTGGAAGGGCTGGGACAAAAAGCGCTGGATGCGCCGGGCCCGGGCCACGGTGAGCTTGTCCTGCTCGCTCAGCTCGTCCATGCCCAGGATGGCGATGATGTCCTGCAGGTCCTTGTACTTCTGCAGGATCATCTGCACCTGGCGGGCGGTCTGGTAGTGCTCATCGCCCAGGTAGTTGGGGTCCAGGATGCGGCTGGTGCTGTCCAGGGGGTCCACCGCCGGGTAGATGCCCAGCTCCACGATCTGGCGGGAGAGCACCACGGTGCCGTCCAGGTGGGCGAAGGTGGTGGCCGGGGCCGGGTCGGTCAGGTCGTCGGCGGGCACGTACACGCACTGCACCGAGGTGATGGAGCCCTTGGTGGTGGAGGTGATGCGCTCCTGCAGCTCGCCCAGGTCGGTGCCCAGGGTGGGCTGGTAGCCCACGGCGGAAGGCATGCGGCCCAGCAGGGCCGAGACCTCGGAGCCGGCCTGGGTGAAGCGGAAGATGTTGTCAATGAACAGGAGCACGTCCTGGCCCTGCTCGTCGCGGTAGTACTCGGCGGCGGTCAGGGCCGACAGGGCCACGCGGGCGCGGGCGCCGGGCGGCTCGGTCATCTGGCCGTAGATCAGGGCGGCCTTGTCTATGACGCCGCTGTCCTTCATCTCGTGGTAGAGGTCGTTGCCCTCGCGGGTGCGCTCGCCCACGCCGGCGAACACGCTGATGCCGCCGTGCTGCATGGCGATGTTGTGGATCATCTCCATCATGACCACGGTCTTGCCCACGCCGGCGCCGCCGAACATGCCCATCTTGCCGCCGCGGGGGAAGGGCACCAAGAGGTCAATAACCTTCACGCCGGTCTCCAGCACGTTGACCGTGGTGTCCTGGTCCACCAGGGAGGGGGCGGGGCGGTGGATGGGGTAGAACTCGCTGGCGTCCACCGGGCCCAGGCCGTCCACCGGCCGGCCCACCACGTTGAGCACCCGGCCCAGGATCACGTCGCCCACCGGCATCTGGATGGGCTGGCCGGTGTTCTTGACCGGCAGGTCGCGCTGCAGGCCCTCGGTGACGTCCATGGCGATGGTGCGCACCACGTTGTCGCCCAGGTGCAGCGCCACCTCCACCACCAGGTTGTCCTCCTGATCGTTGATGCCCTGGTTGGTGATCAGCAGGGCGGTGAAAATCTCGGGCAGCTTGCCGTCGGAAAACTCCACATCCACCACTGGTCCGATGACCTGGGTCACCCTTCCTACGTTGACTATATCCATGACCAACCGGCCTCCTAAAGGAAAGAAGCGTAAGTTTTTTAACTAAAGCCTACCCGGCCTTGAGGGCCTCGGCGCCGCCCACGATGTCCATCAGCTCGGTGGTGATCGCGGCCTGACGGGCCTTGTTGAAGGCCAGGGTCAGGTTGTTGATCATCTCCTTGCAGTTCCTGGTGGCGTTGTCCATGGCCGCCATGCGGGCGCCGTTCTCGCTGGTGGAGGTCTCCAACAGCCCGCTGTAAACCCGCACGTTCAGGTAGCGCGGCAGCAGATCCACCAATATCTCCGCGGCCGAGGGCTCGGTGAGGTACTCCAGCTTGGGCCCCGCCTCCTCGCCGGGCTCGGCGGCCTGGGCCGAGATGGGCAGCAGCTTCTCCAGGGTGGGCACCTGGGAGACCAGGGAGATGAAGCGGGAATAGAGCAGGTAGACCTCTTGCACCTCGCCGGACAGGAAGGCGTTGAGCCCCAGGCGGGCCACCTCGGTGGCCAGGTCGAAGTCCACCACGTTCATCACGCCGGGCATGATCTTGGCGAACTCCACCTTGCGCCGGCGGAAGTAGTCCACGCCCTTGCGGCCCACCGCGTACAGGGCCGCCTCCTGGCCGGCGGCCTTCTTCTCGGTGAGGAACTGCTGGCCCTTGAGTATCAGGTTCATGTTGAACGAGCCGCAGAGGCCGCGGTCGGCGGTGATCAGGATCAGCCCCACCCGCTCCACGTTCTCCGGCTGGGCCAACAGGGGATGGGCCTCGGGGTCCATGCCCTCGCTCAGGCTTGAGAGCACCTCGGAGAACTTCTCGGCGTAGGGCCGGAAGCGCTCGGTGCGCTCCTGCACTTGGCGCAGCCTGGCCGCGGCCACCATGTTCATGGCCCGGGTGATCTGGCGGGTCTTCTTGACCGCCGAGATCTTGTTTTGGATGTCGCGCAGTGCCGCCATGACCGCCCTTCTCTAGCGCTGGGCGCTGAACACGCCGTCGAAGGCGGTGAGCGCCGCCTTCATCTTGGCGTCCAGCTCCTCGTCAATGGCCTTTTTGGCCTGCAGGTCGCCGAAGACGTCCGGGTGCTTGGACTCGATGAAGTCGTAGAGCTGCTTCTCGTAGTCGGCCAGCGCGCCCACCTCGTACTTGTCCAGGAACCCGCGGGTGCCCGCGTAGAGGATGGTCACCTGCTTGGCCATGGGCAGCGGCTGATACTGGGGCTGCTTGAGGATCTCCACCAGGCGGAAGCCGCGGTTGAGCTGCTGCTGGGTGGCCTTGTCCAGGTCGCTGCCGAACTGGGCGAAGGCCTCCAGCTCGCGGAACTGGGCCAGGTCCAGGCGCAGGGTGCCGGCCACCTGCTTCATGGCCTTGACCTGGGCCGCGCCGCCCACCCGGGAGACCGACAGGCCCACGTTGATGGCCGGGCGCACGCCGGAGTAGAACAGGCCCGGCTCCAGGTAGATCTGGCCGTCGGTGATGGAGATCACGTTGGTGGGGATGTAGGCGGAGACGTCGCCGGCCTGGGTCTCGATTATGGGCAGGGCCGTGAGGCTGCCGGCGCCCAGGTCGTCGTTGAGCTTGGCCGCCCGCTCCAGCAGGCGCGAGTGGTTGTAGAAGATGTCGCCGGGGTAGGCCTCGCGTCCCGGCGGACGGCGGAGCAGGAGCGATATCTGGCGGTAGGCCACCGCCTGCTTGCTCAGGTCGTCGTAGCAGATCAGGGCGTGCTGGCCGCGGTCGCGGTAGTATTCGCCGATGGTGCAGCCGGAGTAGGGCGCGATGTACTGCAGGGTGGCCGGGTCCGAGGCGCAGGCGCTGACCACGCAGGTGTATTCCATGGCCCCGTGGCGGGTCAGGATGTCAATGACCTGGGCCACGGTGGACTTCTTCTGGCCCACGGCCACGTAGATGCACTTAACGTCCTGGCCCTTCTGGTTGATGATGGCGTCCACCAGGATGGCGGTCTTGCCGATCTGGCGGTCGCCGATGACCAGCTCGCGCTGGCCGCGGCCCACCGGGGTCATGGCGTCAATGGCCTTCAGGCCGGTGTACATGGGCTCGTGCACGGACTTGCGGGCCACCACGCCCGGCGCCACCACCTCGATGCGGCCGCGCTCGGCGGCGTTGATGGGGCCCTTGCCGTCCAGCGGATTGCCCACCGGGTCGATGACCCGGCCGATGACCGCATCGCCCACGGGCACGTCGGCGATGCGCCCGGTGCGCTTGACCGGGTCGCCCTCCTTGATGTGCTCCACCTCGCCCATGATGGCCACGCCCACGTTGTCTTCCTCGAGGTTGAGCACCATGCCCAGGATGCCGTGGGGGAACTCCAGCAGCTCACCGGCCATGGCTTTTTCCACGCCATAGACGCGGGCGATTCCGTCGCCTACGCTCAGGACCGTCCCGGTCTCGCTGACCTCTACCTTTTTGTCGTAATCCTTGATCTGCTCACGGATTACCTGGCTTATCTCTTCGGCTCTGATCTGCATTAGGCGTAATCACCCCTTCTCAAAGAATCCTTCAAAGCATCCAGCTGACTCTTGAGGCTGCCGTCCAGCACCAGATCGCCGATCCGGGCCCGGACGCCTCCGATCAGGCTGGCATCCTCTTTCAATTCCACCACCACCTCGCTGCCGGCCATCTTGGCCAGCACCTGTTTAATGCGCGCCACCTCCTGGTCCTTCAGGGGCGCGGCCGAGACCACCTCGGCCCGGGTGATGCCCTTCTCCTGGTCCAGCAGGCGGGAGTAAACCGCGCTGATGTCCTTGCCGGCCGCGATGCGGCCGCGGTCCATGAGAAGGCGGAAGAAGTTGACTACCATGAGGCTGAGCCCCAGTTTGTCCAGAAACACGCCCAGCAGCTTGCTGCGCTCGGCGAACTCGATGGCCGGGTTGGCCAGCACCTGCTCCAGCTCGGGCGAGGCGGTGAACAGGCCGGCCAGCCCAGCCAGCTCCTGGCCGTACTGGTCCAGCTTGCCGTCTTGCTTGCCTATCTCCAGCAGGGCGCGGGCGTAGCGCTTGGCAACGATCAGGCTGGTCACTGTACCTCCCGGGATACCTTGTCCAGATACTCATCCACCAGGCGAGTCTGGTCCTCGGACGTGATTTTCTGCTTGAGCAGGTCCTCGGCCACGCTTGCGCTCATCTCGGCCACCTCCCGCCGGAGATCGGCCTTGGCGCGGGCCGTCTCCTGCTCGATGGTGAAGCTGGCCTGCTCCTTGATGCGCGCGGCGGTCTCCTGGGCCGCGGCGATGATCTTGGCCATCTCCTTTTCGCCCAGGGCCCGGAACTCCTTGAGTATCTCCTCGCGCTCCTGGGCCGCGTGGGCCAGGCGCTGCTCCATCAGGGCGTACTCGCGCCGGGCCTCCTCGCGCTTGGCCTCCAGCTCCTCCAGCTCGCCCTTGATCTGCTCCACCCGCGCGCCCAGGCCGGTTTTGAGCGGCTTGCGCAGCACCACGATCAGCACCGCCAGCAGCACCACGAAGTTCAGGGTGCGGTAGAGCAGGTTCCACCACTGGTCGCTGCTGGCGCCGCCGCCGGAGGCCTCGGCCGCCCCGGCCAGAACCAAAAGGGCCGCCGCGCCCAACAGGGGGAGCCGCCGCCGGATCGCCTCGCCGGAAATCACTGGATCGTCCTCCCCAAAATTTTCTGGGCCAGCTCCACCCCGAAGGACTGAACCTGGCCCTTGAGCTGCTCCCGCGCCTGGCCTATCTCGGCGGTGATCTGCTCACGCACCTTGGCCACGGCCCCTTCCATCTCTTTAGTGGCCGCCTCGATGATCTCCCGCTCCTGGAGGTGCCCCTGGTCCTTCATCTCCTCGCGGGCGGCGGCGCCGTCCTGGCGGGCCTCGGCCAGCTCGGTGTCCATCTCCTTCTGGCGGGCCCTGACCCCTTCCTGGGAAGAGGTGATGTCGCTGGACAACTGGGCCACCTTTTCCGCCCGCTGGCGCAGGATGCCGCGGATGGGCTTATACAGAAGGTAGTTCAGGGCCAGAAGCAGCACCAGGAAGTTGCCGATCTGCCAGAACAGGGAGGCATTGATGTCAATGCTGACCATGGACCTCTCGCTCCCACAAAGCTTGGGGATGCACTGGAAGCGCCCCCAGGGGTTGTGCGCATTGGCGGCCGGGCGAAAATGCCTGAAAGAAGCTTGGCTTATGGCAACCGGCCAACGGGCGAAGCTGACCCTCGCCACCTGTTACCAAAAACACAAGCTGGGCACTTGTACAATATTTCTCTACTGCTGTCAAAGCTTTTTTTGCCGCGGGGGCCTGGCCCGCGCCGGGCCTATGAAGGGCCGCCGGAGAGCAGCTTGATCTTGGAAGAGCGCTCGTCCCCGTCGCTGAGGGCCATGTGGCAGTGGCCCTGGAACACCACCCCCTCTTCCATGACCACCAGGGGGGCGGAGACATCGCCCTTGAGCTGGCCCGGCTTTTTGAGCTCGATGCGCTCGCCGGCGGTCACGTCGCCGATCACCCAGCCGCTGATGATCACGGTGGTGGCGCTGATGGTGGCCTCCACCGCCGCGTCGGGGCCCACCAGGAGAGTGCCCTGGCCGTTGATGCGGCCCTTGAACTCGCCGTCCAGCCGGGCCTGGCCGCTGAAGCGCATCTCGCCCTGGATGGCGCTTCCCTTGCCCAGGTAGAAATTGATCTGGCTCTCGTGGTGTTTCCTGCCCACACTCACCTCCTTTGTCCGCGGACGGCAACCACTTCCGCCCCGCCCCACAAAGGCGGCCGGCACCTTGCCCCTCTCATGACAGCCCCGCCAGCCTATCCAGCTAAATGCGGGGACCTTTTTTCCCTAGCACGGCCGCCGCCGCCGCCGCAACCAAAAAGCGACCGGGCGCGCCCGGGAGCAGCAAAAATTTCGCAGGCGGGGCCATATCTTGGCCGCCGCGGCCGCCAGCGGCCTCTCAGGGCCGGTGGAAAACGAAGCGCCGCATGCTCACCGCCTGGATCAGGCCCACCGCGGCCAGGGTGGTGATCAGGCTGGAGCCGCCGTAGGAGATGAAGGGCAGGGGGATGCCCACCACCGGGAACAGCCCCACCACCATGCCCACGTTTATCACCGCCGGCCAGAAGATCATGGCCGTGGCCCCGGCCACGATCAAGAGCCCCTGGCGGTCCTTGGCCCGGTAGGCGGCGGCCAGGCCCCGGTAGACCACCGCCGCCAGCAGGCTGATGACCAACAGGGCGCCCAAAAAGCCCCACTCCTCGGCCAGCACCGAGAAGGCGAAGTCCGTGTGCTGCTCGGGCAGGAAGTGCAGCTGGCTCTGGGTGCCGGAGAGAAAGCCCTTGCCCGTGAACTGGCCCGAGCCCACCGCGATCTTGGACTGGATCAGGTGATAGGCCGCGCCCAGGGGGTCGCTCTCTGGGTCCAGGAAGGAGAAGATGCGCCGCTTCTGGTAGTCCTTGAGGAAGTGCCAGGCCACCGGCAGGGCCAGGAGCAGGGTGATCCCGGCCGCGGCCAGGCTGCCCAGGCGCACCCCGTTGACCAGGATCACGCTGGCGGCCACCAACAGCACCAACAGGCTGGTGCCCAGGTCCGGCTCCTTGAGGATCAAGAGCGCCGGCAGCAGGGCCAGGCCCAGGGGCAGTATGAGCTGGTGCAGGCGATAGGGCTGGTTCTGGTCCCGGCGCTGGAAATACTGGGCCAGCACCAGGATCACCGCCAGGCGGGCCAGCTCCGAGGGCTGGACCACCACCGGGCCCAGGGCCAGCCAGCGCTGGGAGCCGCCGATGACCCGGCCCCAGAGCAGCACCGCCACCAGCATCAGCACCACCAGGATGTACAGGGGGTAGGCCACGCTGCTCAGGCGCTGCACCCCCACCATGGCCACGGCCAGCATAACCAGCAGCCCCAGGCCGAACCAGTAGATCTGCTTGAGATACACCGGGGTGCCCCCGCCGCCGAAGGAGCTGGCCGCGGAGTAGAGGTTCACCACCCCGCAGGCCCCCAGGGCCAAGACCAGCATCAAAAGCAGCCAGTCGAAGTTGGTCACCAGGCGGCGGTCTATCACGGGGCGCTCCCTTGGGGCGGCTGGGGCGGGGCGGGGGCCCGCAGCTGCGGGGCCCCCGGGCCCTGCGGCGACAGCTTGATGGGCACCTGGGGCAGGCCGAAGAAGGCCCGCATCACCGCCGTGGCCACCGGCGCCGCGTCCGAGCCGCCGTGGCCGCCGTGCTCCACCACCACCGCCACCGCGATGCGGGGGTTCTCGGCCGGGGCGTAGCTAATGAACAGGGCGTGGGAGCGGTACTTCCAGGGGACGTTCTCCTCCTTGCCGAAGAGCTTTTCGAAGGCCAGGTTCACCACCTGGGCGGTGCCGGTCTTGCCGGCCACGGTGATGCCGGGCAGGCGGGCCCGCCGGGCGGTGCCGCCGGGCTCGTTGACCACCGCCACCAGGCCCTGGTGCACCACCTCGCGCACCTCCGGCGGGATGGGCACCCGGCTGATCACCGGCGCCGGCTCGGGCACCGGCTGCCCGTCCGGCCGGGTGACCGCCCTGACCAGGGTGGGGGTGACCAGGCGGCCGCCGTTGGCGATCACCGACACCATGCGGGCCAGCTGCAGCGGCGTGACCAGGGTGAAGCTCTGGCCGATGGCCAGGGACAGGGTCTCGCCGTCCTGCCAGGGCTCCTTGAAGCGCTTTTTCTTCCACTGGGAGGTGGGCACCAGCCCCGGGGACTCGTGGGGCAGGCTGACGCCGGTGGGCCGTCCCAGGCCGAAGGCCTGGGCCCACTTGGCCAGGCGATCCACGCCCAGGCGCAGGCCGGTCTTGTAGAAGAAGATGTCGCAGGACTCGCGGATGGCCTTGTGGATCTCGACGGCGCCGTGGCCGCCCTTTTTGATCGCCCAGCATTTGTAGCTGCGCCGCCCGAAGGACATCTCCCCGGCGCAGAAGAAGCTGGTGGCGGTGCTGATGGCCTTCTCGGCCAGGCCGGCGCTGGCGGTGATCACCTTGTAGGTGGAGCCGGGCGGGTAGAGCCCGCTGATGGCCCGGTCCTTGAGCGGGTGCAGGGGGTCGTTCACCAGCGCCTTCCACTGCTCGGGGCTCATGCCGCTGACAAAGGCGTTCTGGTCGAACGCCGGGCTGGAGTAGAGGGCGTAGACCTGGCCGTTCTGGGGGTTGAGGGCCACCACCCCCCCCACCCGGCCGGCCATGGCCTCGGCCGCCGCCTTCTGTACGTCCAGGTCCAGGGACAGGGTCAGGTCCAGGCCGCGGGTGGCCTCCACCTCGTTGAGCACCTTGATCTCGCGGCCCACCGCGTCCACCTCCACCTGGCGGGCCCCGCGGCGGCCGTGCAGCACCGACTCGCGGCTCTTCTCCAGGCCGTAGCGCCCCACGTAGTCGCCCAGGCGGTAGTGGGTCCGGCTGGCCGCGGCCAGCTCCGGCTGGTTTATCTCGCCCAGGTAGCCGATGACGTGGGCCGTGTACTGGGGGGAGAGGTAGGCCCGGCCGTAGTGCACCATCACCCGCACCCCGGGCAGCTCGTAACGGAAGGTCTCCAACAGGGCCAGCTCGTGGCGGTTAAGGTGGCTGCGCAGGCGGATGGGCTTGAAGGGCGCCTGGCCCTCGGCCCCTTCGCGGGCCTTGCTTATCTCCTCCGGGGTGACGCCCACCAGGGAGCGCAGCCGCCGGGTGAGCACCTTCCAGTCGGCCACGTCCTCGGGCACCACCGCCAGGGTGAAGGCCGGCCGGTTGTCGGCCAGCAGGCGGCCCTTGGCGTCGAAGATCAGCCCCCGGCTGGGCGGCAGGTCCACCAGGCGGATGCGGTTGGTCTCGCTGAGCTTGCGGAAGTGCTCGCCCTGCAGAAGCTGCAGCTGCCACAGGCGGCCCAACAGGATCAAGAAGGCCAGGGCCACCGCCACCGTGGCCGCCAGCAGGGCCCGGCGGGTGGGCGGGCTGGCGCTGGGCTCCAGGCCGCCGCTGCGGCCCAGCACGTTCTTGGGCAGCGGCGTGCGGTTCATGACCCCGCCTTGCGCTGCTCGGGCCAGAATCTGGCCAGCAGGGCGGTGAGCCCTTCCAAGAGGGCCAGGAAGATGGGAGCGGTCAGGGCGCTCAACAGGGCCTGGGCGGCCAGCAGCAGGGCCGGGTTGGCCGCCGGGGCGTAGCCCTGGCGGGTCAGGTACAGGCCGCCCAGCACCAGCAAATGGTGCAGCACGCTCATCAGGCCCACGGCCAGCATCTGGAAGGGCCAGGAGTCGATCTGCAGCTTGCGCTGGCCCAGGGTGCAGGCCACGTACACCACCGAGTAGGAGACCAGGGTCAGGCCCATCAGGCCGCCGCTGACCAGATCGGTCAGATAGGCCAGGGTCCAGACCACCAGAAAGCCCATTATCAGGGGCAGGCGGTAGCCGGCGGCCACCACCAGGGCGGTGAGGGGCTCCAGCCTGAGCGGCCCCAGGGTCCACCAGGAGAAGACGGTGGTGCCCAGGACCACCATGAACAGGCCCAGCACCAGCGTGGCCAGGGCCCGGGGCCATTTGTTGTAGTCGCGTCTCACGCCTGGCGCGCCCCTCGTCGGCTTGCCGTTACTCCATCCGCCGGCGGCACTCAGTCCAACTGGCGGCGGTGCAGGATCACCAGCACCTCCTCCACGCGGTCGAAGTCCACCGCCGGCTTGACCGTGATCTGCTGGAAGGCGCCGGCCTTCTCCTTCTTCACCGAGCTGACGGTCCCCACCAGCACCCCCTTGGGGAACACCCCGGCCGCGCCGGAGGTGATCACCCGGTCGCCCACGGCCACCTCCTCGGTGTGTATGACGTACTTGAGGTTCAGCCGGCCGCCGGCCTGGCCCTCCACGATCCCCCGCGCCCGGCTGCGCTGCACCAACACGTCCACCGCGCTGTTGGGGTCAATCAGCAGCAGCAGCTTGGCGTAGTGGGGGCTGGTCCAGATCACCCGCCCCACCACGCCCTGGGCGCAGACCACCGGCATCAGGGTCTGCACCCCCGCGGAGGCGCCCTTGTCCACGATCACGGTGCGGAAGTGGCTGGTGGGGTCGTTGCCCACCACCTCGGCGGCCACGATGGGGTAGGTGATGGTGCGCTTGAAGTTGAGTAGCTCCTTGAGCCGCAGGTTGGCCTGCTTCAGCTCCTCCAGGTCCACCAACTGCTGGTGCAGCCGGGCCACCTGCTTATGCAGGCGCTCGTTGTCCTCGGCGGCCTGCACCAGGGCGAAGTAGCGCCGCCAGATGGAGTTGGTCCAATCGCTCAGGGAGGTCACGCCCCGCTGCATGGGGCCGATCACCTCCAGGAACCAGCGCCCGGCGGGCTGGGTCATGGGGCCGCGGCTGGCCCGGAAGGAAAAGAAGGCCAGCGCGATCAAGAGAAAGATTCCCACGATGAAGGGGAAGCGGTAGTTGCGGAAAGATCCCACGGCGCCTTGCTGACGGTTGAGGCCGGCTGTGACTCGAACGCCGCTCGCGCACCGGGGCGCCCGCGCGGCTACTTGATCATGACCTCCTTGAGGAGGTCCAGGTTGTCCAAGACCTTGCCCGAGCCCAGCACCACCGTGGACAGGGGGTCTTCGGTGATGGTGATGGGCAGGCCGGTCTCCTTGGCCAACAAGGTGTCCAGCTCCCGCAAGAGCGCCCCGCCGCCGGTGAGCACTATGCCGTTGTCCACGATGTCCGCGGCCAGCTCCGGGGGGGTCTGCTCCAGGGCGATCTTGACCGTCTCCACGATGGTGTCCACCTGCTCGGTGATGGCGTGGCGCACCTCTTCGGCGGTGAGCGTCAGGGTCTTGGGAATGCCGGTGATGAGGTCGCGGCCCTTGACCTCGATGCTCTCCTTGTAGCCCTCGCCGTATTTGCCCGGCGGAGAGGGGTGGGCGTTGCCGATGGTGGTCTTGATCATCTCCGCGGTGCGCTCGCCTATGAGCAGGTTGTGCTTGCGCTTGATGTACTGCAGGATGGCCTCGTCCATCTTGTCCCCGCCCACGCGCACGCTCTTGGAGTAGACCACGCCGGCCAGGGAGATGACCGCCACCTCGGTGGTGCCGCCGCCGATGTCCACCACCATGTTGCTGGTGGGCTCGGTGATGGGCAGGCCGGCGCCGATGGCCGCGGCCATGGGCTCCTCCACCAGGTACACCTCGCGGGCCCCGGCGCTCTCGGCGCTCTCGCGCACCGCGCGCTTCTCCACCTGGGTGATGCCGCTGGGCACGCTGATGATGATGCGCGGGCGGATCAGGGTGCGGCGGGCGTGCACCTTGCGGATGAAGTGCCGCAGCATGGCCTCGGTGACCTCGAAGTCGGCGATCACCCCGTCCTTCATGGGGCGGATGGCCTGGATGTTGCCGGGGGTGCGCCCCAGCATCATCTTGGCCTCCTTGCCCACGGCCAGCACCCGGTTGCCCCCGCGGGCGTCGCGGCGCACCGCCACCACGCTGGGCTCGCTCAGCACGATGCCCTTGCCCTTGACATAGACCAGGGTGTTGGCCGTTCCCAGGTCTATGGCCATGTCGTTGCTCACCAGGCCGAGCAAGGGGTCCAGGAACATCAGTGCTCCCTCATAGTTACTAGCTGTGGACAGGATTAAACTTATCCAGAAGCAGGTTACCAGAGCAATTGGGCGCTAGCAAGTCTTTTTGATCAAAATTTTGGTCACTTGTGCCCTTTTATGAAACTCGGGGGCCCCTGGCCGCTCCCAGGTTGGCATTTGACAACAACCGGCCGCTGTGATTAACTTTGTGCCTTCAAGGGCCGCCCGCTGTAGGCGTCGGCGAAGTTTCGGACCACGCCGTGTGGAGGGTGCGCCCATCCGCGCCCGGCCGCCGGCCCCTGGTGGGGGCGGCGCCCGGGCCCTGTATCGCTGTTTTTTTGGATTAAGGTGGTCAGCCATGAAACAGACTTTCCAACCGCACAACACCAAGCGCTACCGCACCCACGGCTTTTTGGTGCGCAGCCGCACCCGGGGGGGCCGGGCGGTGCTCCGCCGCCGCCGGGCCAAGGGCCGCAAGCGGCTGGCGGTGTGAGGCCCCCGGGGGCCAATGCCGGACCGGGCCCAGTATTTTCCTCCAGCGGCGCGCCTGACCAAGCGATCCCAGTTCATCAGCATGAGCAGCCAGGCCCGGCGGGCCGGCAGCCGGCACTTTGTGGTGCTCTGGCGAGCCAATGGCCTGGCCTTCAGCCGTCTGGGGATCACCGTGACCCGGCGGGTGGCCGGCGCGGTGGGGCGCAACCGCCTCAAGCGCCTGGTGCGCGAGGCCTTCCGCACCGCGGGGCCCAGCCTGCCGCCGGGCCTGGACCTGGTGGTGATCGCCAAGGCGGGCGCCCGGGCCCTGCGCGGCCGGCAGGCGGCCCAGGAGCTGTGGCGGCTGTGGCGCAGCCTGGACCCGGACGCCTGAGCCCGGCGGTCAAGGCCGCCCGTCTTCTGGTGCGGGCCTACCAGCTCACCCTCTCCGGGGTGCTGGGCGGCCAGTGCCGCTTCGCCCCCTCTTGCTCCCAATACGCCCTGGACGCCCTGGCCAAGTACGGCCTGTGGCGGGGCGCGGCCAAATCCCTTCGGCGGGTGGCCCGCTGCCACCCCTATCACCCCGGGGGCTACGACCCGGCCTGAGCCGGCCGGGCCCAGCCTTAAGGATAGAGGCATGGATCAAAAAAGAATGTTGCTGGCCCTGGCCCTGAGCGTGGGCCTGATGTTTCTCTGGGTCCTGTTCTTCGGCGACAAGCAGCAGCCCCCCCAGACCCCGGCCCCCCAGACGGCCGCCCAGGGCCAGAGCGACCCGCGCACCAAGGCCGCCCCTGCGGGCCAGCCCAAGGCCGCGGCGCCCGCCCAGCCCGCCCCGGCCGGGCAGCCGGCCCCGGCGGCCGAACGCAGAATGCTGCCTAGATTGCCCGGGTCTTGAATGTCTTCCAGCAACACCGTCAGCGGGCTCGGTTCGGAATGCCGCGGAAATCGGGGAAGATCGGCCACCGCCAGAATGCCGG
>QZKP01000037.1 GCA_003605055.1 Desulfarculus sp. | reverse complement strand
CTGGCGGGGCCAGGCCGCGCCGCCGGCCGCCGCCAAACCGCCGGCCGCGCCCCGGGCGCCCGTAACGGGGTCCGGCTCGTGAGCGCGGCCGCGGCCCAGCAGCAGCCCCGCCGCCTTTACGTGCTGCTCCTGCTCATCCTGTGCGGGGTGCTTTTCTTCTCCCTGCTCAACCTGCGCGACCTCTGGGAGAGCGACGAGGCCCGCTACGCCGAGATCGGCCGGGAGATGGCCGCCTCGGGCAGCCTGCAACACTGGATCATCCCGCGCCTGAACTACGTCATCTACCTGGAGAAGCCGCCCCTGAGCTACTGGCTGACCGCGCTCAGCTTCAAGCTGTTCGGGGTCTCGGCCGCCGCCGCCCGCCTGGTGCCGGCAATGTTCGGCACCCTCACGGTGCTGCTCACCTTTCTCTTGGGCCGCGCGCTGTGGGGCGCGGAGCGGGCCGGCTTCTGGTCGGCCATGGTGCTGGCCACCTCGCTGATGTTCTTCGCCCTCAGCCGGGTGGTCCTGGTGGACATGGTGCTGTGCTGCGGCATTGTGCTGGCCGTGTACGGAGCCTGGAGCCTGCGCGGCGGCCGCGACTGGGGGCTGTACGCCTTTTGGCTGGGCTGCGCCATGGGCTTTCTCACCAAGGGCGTGCTGGGCCCGGGCCTGGCCGCCCTGGCCGTGGCAGTGTTCGCGGCCCTGGCCGGGGAGTGGCGCCTGCTGGGACAGTTGCTCCGCTGGCGGGGGCCGGCCCTGTTCGTGGTCCTGGTGGCGCCCTGGCTGCTGGCCGCGGCCTGGAGCCAGGAGGGCTTTCTGCGCTACTTCTTCTGGGACCAGCAGGTGGGACGGCTGCTGACCAACCGCCACCAGCGCTACCAGCCGTTCTATTACTACTTCCTGCTGCTGCCCGGGGTTTTCTTCCCCTGGATCGCGCTGCTGCCCTGGGCCGTGGGCCGCACCTTCCCGGGCCGGCGGTGGCAGGCCCCCGAGGCCCGGCCCTGGCTGCTGGCCGCGGCCTGGTTCGTCTCCTTATTCGTGTTCCTGAGCCTGTCCAGCTCCAAGATGATGCACTACGCCCTGCCCATGCTGCCGCCCCTGGCCCTGCTCCTGGGCCGGCCCCTGGCCGGTGTGATGAGCTGGCAGCCGGGCGAGGTCTCCCCCCTGGGCTTGCGGGCCAGCCTGGTGGCCCTGGCCGGCCTGAGCCTGGTGGCCGGCCTGGCCCTGCTCCTGGTGCCGGCCCTGAACCCGGACATCTCCTATGACCACGGCGGGGCCCTGTTGTTCTGGGGGCCGCTGTTCCTGAGCGCCTTGGGCCTGGGGGTGTATCTGCTGCGGGGCCGGGCCTGGGCCGCGGCCGGCGCACCCCTGGCCGTGTTCGGGCTGCTGGTGCTGGGGGCCGGCCTGGCCACGCCCACCCTGGACCAGTACCGCTCGGTAGCCGGCCTGCTGCGGCCCGTGCAGGCCGAGCTGAAGCGCGAGGACGTGCTGGTCACCCTGGGCGACTATTGGCACGGCGCGGCCTTTTACGGCCAGCGCCGGGTCAAGGTGGTGGACAACTGGGGCGAGCTGGACTTCGGCCGCCGCCTGGCCCGGGACCGATCCGCCTGGTTCCTCAAGGGCGACGCGGCCTTGCTCAGGCTCATGGAAGGCAGGCCCCGGGTGCTGGTCATCGCCGAGACCCCGCGCTATCTGAAGTTCAAGCGCTGGGCCGAGCAAAAGCACGGCCTGCCCATGCTCCCCTGGGCCCAGGTGGGGGACAAGACCCTGTTCAGCAACCGCGCGCGCCGCTGAGCCCGGGCCGCCCCGCCGGCCCCGCCTGCAACCTCGGTCCTGGGTGCAAAAATCACGGCAAGGGGTCGGCGGGGGTGATCATTGATGCTAAGGCCCCGCCCCAGCTTGATTTTTTCCCATTAGCCTGCCATATTATACCCGCCGCGACCTCGCGGCCGCCGACCTGCCACCCGGAGGAGCCCATGGGCCAGCCTCAGAGTCACAAAGAGCCCTATCTGTCGGTGGTCATCCCCGTGTTCAACGAACAGGAGAACCTGGGGCAATTGCAGGCCCGCCTGGCCACGGCCCTGGAGGCGGCCGGCCTGTCCTGGGAGGTGATCTACGTGGACGACGGCTCCCGGGACCGCTCCTGGGAGATCCTCTGCCGCCTGCAGGAGGAGGACCGTCGGGTGCGGCTGCTGCGCTTCAACCGCAACTACGGCCAACATATGGCCATCTTCGCCGGCTTTGAGCGGGTGCGCGGCCAGGTGGTGGCCACCCTGGACGCGGACCTGCAGAACCCGCCCGAGGAGCTGCCCCGGCTGCTGGCCAAGCTGGAAGAGGGCTATGACGTGGTCAGCGGCTGGCGCCAGAACCGCCGGGACTCCTGGCTGCGCAAGATACCCACCTGGATCGTGGCCCGAGTCACCAGCCGGGTGGTGGGCGTGGCCATGAAGGACTATGGCTCCATGCTCCGGCTCTACCGGCGGCCGGTGGTGGAAGCCATGAACGCCTCCTCGGAGACCTCCTCCTACATCCCGGCCCTGGCCAACATCTACGCCGCCCGGGTGGCCGAGATACCCGTGGGGCACTCCCAGCGCAGCGGGGGGGCCTCCAAGTACAGTCTGTACCGGCTCCTGAAGCTCAACTTCGACCTTATGACCGGCTTCTCGGTGCTGCCCATACAGATGGTCAGCCTGCTGGGCATCCTGGTGGCCCTGGCCGGCCTGGCCTTCGGCCTGTTTTTGTTCGTGCGCCGCCTGATCGTGGGGCCGGAGCTGGAGGGCGTGTTCACCCTATTCGCCATCCTCTTCGTTTTCGTGGGCTTGCAGATCCTGGGCGTGGGGCTCATGGGCGAATACCTGGGCCGCATCTACCGCGAGGTCCGCCGCCGGCCCCGCTTCGTGGTCTCCGAGACCAGAGACAACGCCCCCCAGTCCTGACCATGCCTGCACCCGCCAACCAGAAGCTCCGCAGCACCAGCCTGGTGCTCAAGGTGGACGTGGACACCCGGGTGGGCCTGGTGCAGGGAGTCCCCCGCCTGGCCAATATGTTCAACCGCCTGGGGGTGAAGGCCTCCTTTTTCGTGGCCATGGGGCCGGACCGCTCCGGCCGGGCCCTGGCCCGCCTGCGCAAGCCCGGCTTTTTGCGCAAGCAACTACGCTCGGGCGCGGCCGGGGCCTACGGCCTGCGCACCATGCTCTACGGCCTGCTGCTGCCCGGGCCCATCATCGCGGCTTCGGCGCCCGGGCTGCTCAACTCCCTGCGCGCCCAGGGCCACGAAGTGGGCCTGCACGGCTGGGACCACGTGTTCTGGCACGACCGCCTGCGCACCCTGGAGCCGGCCCGGGTGCGCGCCCAGTTGGGCCGGGCCTGGCGGCTGTACCAGGAGATCACCGGCGCGGCCCCGGCCAGCTTCGCCTCGCCGGGCTGGCAGATCACCGACCAGGCCCTCTTGGCCCTGGTGCAGATGGGCATTACGCACGTTTCCTGCACCCGGGGCAGCGCTCCGTTCCGGCCCCTGGTGTCCGGCCGGGCCCTGCCCATCGTGGAGCTGCCCACCACCCTGCCCACCCTGGACGAGGTGCTGGGCCGGGGAGGGGTGAGCGAGGCCAACGCCGCCCAGCACCTGGCGGGCCAGGTGCAGCCGGGACGGCTCAACGTCTTCACCCTGCACGGCGAGGTGGAGGGCCGGGCCCAGGCCCCGGTGCTGGAGGAGTTCATCGGCCGCCTGCAAGAGCAGGGCGTGCGCTTCCTGCGCCTGATCCAGGCCGCGGCGGAGGCGGCCGCGGCCGGCCTGCCCGGCGAGGCCATCGCCTGGGCCGAGGCGCCGGGACGGGCCGGGGAGTTGGCCTGGCAGGCCTCGGCCCTGCCGGCCGGAGGGGCGGCGTGATGCTTGGGGCCTACAGCCTGGCCCTGGGCCTGGGCGTGGTCTTGGCCGCGCCGGTCCTGGCCGCCCGCCTGCTCAACACAGCCCAACGGCCAGCGGCCCTGGCCCGGGTGGGCCTGGGCCCCCTGGCCCTGCCGCCAAAGGCGGCCGCGGGCGGCATCTGGCTGCACGCCCTGAGCGTGGGCGAGTTCGCCTCGGCCCTGCCCCTGCTCACGGCCCTGCGCCAGCGCTTCCCGGCGCGGCCCCTGGCCGTGTCCCTGGGCACGGCCCAAGGCCTGGCCGTGGCCCGCGAGCGCCTGGCCGGCTTGGGGCTGGAGCCCTTCGTGCGGCCCCTGGAGGTGCCCTGGGTCCTGGGCCGGGTGCTGGAGCGGCTGCGGCCGGCCCTGGCCCTGCTGGTGGAGGGCGACATCTGGCCCGGCTGGCAGATGGCCCTGGGCCGGCGCGGGGTACCGCGGCTGCTGGTCAACGGCCGCGTGAGCCCGCGCACCTTCGCCCGCTACCAGCGCCTGGCCCCGCTGACCCGGGGCCTGCTGGCCGGCTTCGACCAGATTCTGGCGCAGACCCGGACCGACCAGGAGCGGCTGCTGGCCGTGGGCGTGCCGCCCCAGCGGGTGCAGGTGGCCGGCAACCTCAAGTTCGACAGCGCGCCGGCCAGGCTGGAGGCGGCCGCCCGCGAGCGCCTGGCCGCGGAACTGGGCCTGGCCGGCCGGTTGGTGCTGGTGGCCGGCTCCACCCACCCGGGCGAGGAGGAGCCCTGCCTGCAGGCCTACGCCGCCCTTGTTGTGCAGCACCCGGGCCTGGCCCTGCTCCTGGCCCCCCGCCAGGTGGAGCGGGGGCCGGCCGTGCTGCGCCTGGCCCGGCAGCGGGGCCTGAGCGCCGCGGCCCTCTCCAGCGGCCCGCCCCCGCCGGGGGTGCAGGTGGTGGTGCTGGACGTGCTGGGCCGCCTGGCCGGGGCCTATGCCCTGGCCAGGGCCGCCTTCGTGGGCGGCTCTTTGGTGGCCGTGGGCGGGCACAACCTCCTGGAGCCGGCGGCCCAGGGGGTGCCGGTGGTGTTCGGTCCGGCCACGCACAACTTCCTGGAGATGGCCCAGGGCCTGGAGGAGTGCGGCGGCGGGCTGCGCATCGCCGGCGGCGCGGATCTGGCCGCGGCCTGGGGCCGGCTGCTGGCCGAGCCCGCGGCGGCCCGGGTCATGGGCGCGGCGGCCTCGGAGTTCGTGGCCAGCCACCGGGGGGCCGTGCAGCGGGCGGTCAGCGCCGCGGCCGCGCTGCTGGAGGGCGGCCGTGTCTAGCCTGGGCCAAGGCCTTTGGCGACGGATGACCGCGCCCGAGCCCGGCCCCTGCTGGCTGGAGGCCCTGCGGGCCGGGGCGGCCGCGGCCAGCGGCCTGTACGCCGCGGGCGTGTGGCTGAACAACACCGCCTTTGACCTGGGCCTGCGGGCCATGCGGCGGCTGCCCGCGCCGGTGATCGGCGTGGGCAACCTGGAGGTGGGCGGCACGGGCAAGACGCCGCTGGTGCTGGAGGTGGTGGCCTCCCTGGAGCGCCTGGGCCTGCCCGCCGGGGTGATCAGCCGGGGCTACGGCCGCCGCGGCCACGGGGAGGTGGTCTGGGTCAGCGAGGGTAGCGAAGTGATGACCGAGGCGGCCCGGGCCGGCGACGAGCCCCTGCTCCTGGCCCGGCGGCTCCAGGTGCCGGTGGCCGTGGGCGCGGACCGCTACGCGGTGGGCCGGGCCCTGCTGGAGCGCTGCGGCCCGCGGGTGCTGGTGGCCGACGACCTGTTCCAGCACCGGGCCCTGCACCGGGACCTGAACCTGCTCTGCCTGGACGCGGCCGATCCCCTGGCCAGCGGCCGGCTGCTGCCTCGGGGCCGCCTGCGCGAGCCGGCCGGAGCCCTGGCCCGGGCCGACGCGGTGGTGCTCACCCGGGCCCAGGACCCGGAGCAGGTGGAGCGGGCCCGGCATTTGCTGGCCTGGCGCCTGGAGGAGCGGCCGCTGTTGGCATGCCGCTATTATGTGCGCGAGCTGGTGGACCGCCAGGGCCAGGTGGTGGACCGAGCCCGGGCGGGGGGGCTGGCCGTGGCCGGCTTCTGCGGCCTGGCCCGGCCGGAGTCCTTCCGAGCCAGCTTGGAGGGCCTGGGGCTCAAGCTGGCCCTGTTCCAGGTCTTTGCCGACCACCACCGGTTCCGGCCGGCCGAAATCAGGGAACTTTGGCAGCGAGCCCGGCGGGCCGGGGCCTGGGCCCTGGTGTGCAGCGAGAAGGACGCCATGCGCCTGCCGGCCGGCCTGGAGGCGGAGGCGGCCATCCTCTACACCCGCCTCTGCCTGGAGTTCTGGGGCGGCCATGCGATGCTGGATGACCTGCTGCGGCGCGCCTTGGCCGGCTGGGGAGGGGCGCGGTGAGCCTCGCTGACCGCCTGCTGCGCGGCGGGGTGCGGGCCCTGTCTTGGCCGCCCCTGGGCCTGGCCCGGGCCGTGGGCCGGGGCTTGGCCGGCCTGGCCCTGCGCCTGGACCAGCGCCACCGCCGGATCGCGCTGAACAACCTCAGCGCCTCCTTCCCGGAAAAGGATCCGGGCTGGGTGCAGGCCACGGCCAAGGCCTGCTTCGCCCATCTGGGCCAAGTGGTCAGCGAGATACCCCAGGTGGCGATGCGCAGCGCGGCCGAGCTGCACGCCCAGGCCCGCTTCCACGGCCTGGAAGACCTCTACCGGGCCTGGGGACGAGGCCAGGGCGTGATCCTCTTGACGGGGCACTTCGGCAACTGGGAGTGGGCCAACCTGGCCGGCGGGGTGGAGCTGGGCCGGGGCGCGGTGGTGGTGGCCCGGCCCGTGGACTGGCCGCCGGCGGACCGCCTGGTGAACGACTGGCGCTGCAAGGCCGGCGGCGAGGTGGTGCCCAAGAACCGCTCGGCCCGGGCCCTGCTGCGGGCGCTCAAGGAAAACCGCCTGCTGGGGATTCTCTTGGACCAGAACGTGGACTGGTACGATGGCGAGTGGGTGGAGTTTTTCGGGCGGCCGGCCTGCACCAACAAGGGCCTGGCCCTACTAGCCCGCTCCACCGGCGCGCCGGTGGTGCCCTTCTACAACTGGCGAGGCTCCGACGGCCGCTTTGACGTGCACTTCGGCCCGGAGGTGCCCCTGGTCAAGACCGCGGACAAGACCCAGGACATCTGGGACAACACCCAGAACTACACCAGGGTGCTGGAGGAAATCATACGCCAGCGGCCCGAGCAGTGGTTCTGGCTGCACCAGCGCTGGAAGACCCGGCCCTTTCACGCCTGGCCCCGGGAGAGGCGCTGATGCGGCCCCTGGACCCCAGCGCGCCGCGGCGCGTCCTGCTGCGGGCCACCAACTGGGTGGGCGACGCGGTCATGACCCTGCCCGCGGTGGCCGCCCTGCACGCGGCCTGCCCCCAGGCCCAGCTAGAGGTCCTGGCCCGGCCCTGGGTAGGGGCGGTGTATGAAGCCGCGCCGGGCGTGAGCCGGGTGATCGTCTATGACAAGACCGGCGCCCACGCCGGCCTGGGCGGCGGGCTGCGTCTGCTGCGGGAGCTGAGGGCCCGCCGCTATGACTGGGCGCTGCTGTTGCAGAACGCCTTCGAGGCCGCGCTCATGGCCTGGCTGGCCCGGATTCCCGTGCGCCTGGGCTACGCCAGGGACGGCCGCGGGCTGCTCTTGACCCACGCCGCGGTCCGGGGCGCCGAGGTGCAGCGGGTGCACGAGAGCGCCTATTACCTGTATATTTTGCGGCAGGCCGGCCTGCTGGCCCAGGACCCGTCGGCCCAGGGCGTGCAGCCGGAGCTGCACCTGGCGGCCGGAGACCTGGCTTGGGCCCAGGGCTTCCTGGCCCAAAAAGGCCTGGCCCAGGCCCGGCTGCTGGGCCTGGCGCCGGGGGCGGCCTATGGCCCGGTCAAGCGCTGGCCGGCCGAGCGCTTCGCGGCCGCGGCCCGGGAGCTGGCCCCGGAGTTCGAGGCAATGCTTCTGTTCGGCAGCCGCGGCGAAGCCGCTGACTGCGCGGCGGTGGCGGCAGGCCTGGCCGGCCTGCGCGTGGTCAACCTGGCCGGGGCCACCAGCCTGGGTCAGGCCCTGGCCCTGCTGGCCCGGCTGGGGCTGCTGTTGACCAACGACAGCGGCCTGATGCACGCGGCCGCGGCCCTGGGCGCGCCCACGGTGGCCGTGTTCGGCTCCACCAACCCCCAGACCACCGCGCCCCTGGGCCCCTGGGTGGCCCTGCTGCGGGCCGAGGTGGAGTGCAGCCCCTGTTTGCAGCCCGAGTGCAGCCGGGGGGACCTTGTCTGCTTCACGGCCATCGAGCCGGAGGAAGTGGCGGCCGCGGCCCGGCAGTTGTTGGCCCGGGCCAACCTGGAGAGTAAATGAACCCAGAGCCCCGGCGGGCGGTGTTCCTGGACCGCGACGGCACCATCAATGAGGAGGTGGGCTTTCTACGCGACCCGGCCCAGGTGCGGCTCATCCCGGGGGCGGCCCAGGCCATCGTGCGCCTGCGGGCGGCCGGCCTGGCGGTGGTGGTGGTGAGCAACCAGTCGGGGCTGGCCAGGGGCATCTTCAGCCATGCGGAACTGGCCGCGGTGCAGGCCGAGCTGGAGCGGCAGCTCTCCCTGGCCGGAGCGATCCTGGACGGCGTTTTTTTCTGCCCGCACCACCCCGAAGGCACCGTGGAGGGCCTGGGGCAGGTCTGCGCCTGCCGCAAGCCGGAGCCGGGCCTGATCCAGGAGGCGGCCGGGAAGCTGACCCTGAGCCTGGCGGGCTCCTTCATGGTGGGCGACAGCCGGCGGGACGTGGCCTGCGGCAACGCTTTGGGCCTGACCAGCATCCTGGTCCATAGCGGCCACCCCCCGGCGCCCGCGGCCTCGCCGGCCGAGGAGCCGGCCCTGGTGGCCTCGGACCTGGCCGCGGCCGCGGAGTGGATCCTGGGGCGTCTGGCAGGGGAGGACGGGGTGCGGTGAAGGTGCTCATCGTAAAGCTCTCGGCCCTGGGCGACGTGGTGCAGAGCCTGCCCGTGGCCATGGCCATACACCGCCAGAACCGCGAGGTGCAGGTGGACTGGCTGGTGGAGCAGCCCTCGGCCGGCCTGCTGCCGGGCCACCCGGCCCTGACCCGGGTTTTGGTCAGTCCCCGGCACGCGATTACCGAGGGAGATGGCGAGCCCATCCAAGAGGTTAAGGATTTTATTCATGTGTTGCGTGAAGTAAAATACGACGCGGTGGTTGACTTGCAGGGCCTGATGAAAAGTGCTATTTTGGTGGCCCTGAGCCGGGGGCGGCGCAAGATAGGCTTCCGGGGCGGCAAGGAGTTTCTGGCTGCCTGGGCCTATAACCAGCGCCTGGAGCCCTATGATCCGGACCGGCCGGCGTGGCAGCGCTATCTGGACCTGTTGGGTCCCCTGGGTTTTGAGCAGCCGGCCCGGGTGGAGTTCGGCCTGGAGCCCAGCCAAGGGGAACGGAAGAGGGTCCGGAGCCTGCTGGGCGGGGAGGGGGAGCAGCCCCTGGTGGTGCTGCACCCCATGGCCAAATGGGACTCCAAGCTCTGGCCTCTGCGCTATTGGGTGGATCTGGCCCAGCGCCTGGCCCAGAGCGGCGCGCGCCTGGCGCTCACCGGATCGGCGGACGACCAACCCCTGGGGCGGCTCATCGCCCGGCGGGCCGGCCTGGGCCCGGCGCTCTTGGACCTTACCGGCCGCACCGGGCTCAAGGAGCTGGCCGCCCTGCTCAGCCTGGCCCGCTTGGTGGTGTGCACCGACACCGGGGTGATGCACTTGGCCGCGGCCGTGGGCGCGCGCGTGGTGGCCCTGTTCGGCCCCACCGCGCCCTGGCGCACGGGTCCCTTTGGCAGCGGCCACCTGGTGCTGCGGGCCAACCTGGAGTGCAGCCCCTGCTTTGACCGGGACTGCCCGGAGCCCATTTGCATGCAGAGGCTCGAGCCGGCCCAGGTGGCGGCGGCGGCCTCTTCGCTTTTGGAGCAGGCATGAAATTTCTGGTCACGGGCGCGGCGGGCTTCATCGGCTCCACGGTCTCCGAGCGGCTGCTGGAGCTGGGCCACCAGGTGCGGGGCATAGACAGCTTCACGGACTACTACCCCCGCCGCCTCAAGGAGGCCAACCTGGAGGGCCTGCGCGGCCGGCCGGGCTTCGATCTGCTCGAGGCGGACATCATGGCCGTGGAGCCGGCCCGGCTGCTGGAGGGAGTGGAGGTGGTCGTCCACCTGGCGGCCCAGGCCGGGGTGCGCCGCTCCTGGGGGGCCAACTTCGCCATCTACACCCGCAACAACCTGCTCACCACCCAGCGCCTGCTGGAGGCGGCCAAGGAGCAGGGCCTCAGGCGCCTGGTCTATGCCAGCTCCTCCAGCGTCTACGGCGACACCAGCGACCTGCCCATGCGCGAGACCAGCGCCTGCTGGCCGGTGTCGCCCTATGGCGTGACCAAGCTGGCCGCCGAGCACCTCTGCGGCCTTTATTACAAGAACTTCGGGGTGGACACCGCCTCCCTGCGCTACTTCACGGTCTACGGACCCCGACAGCGGCCGGACATGGCCTTCCACCGCTTCATCCGGGCCCTGCTGGAAGGCGCGCCCATCCGCCTGTTCGGCGACGGCGGCCAGTCGCGGGACTTCACCTTCGTCTCCGACGTGGTGGAGGCCACCGTGGCTGCGGCCTTGGCCCCGGCGGCGGCCGGCGGGGTGTTCAACGTGGGCGGCGGCTCCCGGGTGAGCGTGAACCAGGTCATCGCCCTGTTGGAGGAGATAACCGGCCGGCGGGCCCAGGTGGAGCGCCTGGCCGTGGCCAAGGGCGACGTGCGCGACACCGAGGCCGACGCCAGCCGGGCCCGCCAGGTGCTGAGCTACCAGCCCCGAGTGGGGCTCCGGGAGGGCCTGGCCGCGGAGGTGGCCTGGGTGCGCCGCATGCACCAACTGCTCAAGGAGGTCTGAGCATGGCTATCAGCCAAGACCTACTGGACCTGCTGGCCTGCCCCCAGTGCAAGCAGCCGGTGAAGCTCAGCCAGGACCGGGCATGGCTGATCTGCGCCGCCTGCTGCCTGCGCTACGAGATCAGAGACGATATCCCCATCATGCTGGTGGACGAGGCCCGGCCGCTGGAACCGTAGCGTGGCCTTGCCCCTGAACTTCACGCCCCGCCGGGCCCTGGTTATCAAGCTGGGGCACATCGGCGACGTGCTGGTGGCCACCCCGGTGATCACCGCCCTGGCCGAGGCCTGGCCCAGTCTAGAGATCACCGCCATCGTCAACCAGGGCACCGAGGCCATGGTGCAGCACGACCCCCTGCTCAAGGAGGTGATGGTGCTGCGGCGGCGACACGCCAACCCGGCCGCGGCCCTGATCTGGCAACTGGGCTTTCTGCACCGGGTGTATCACGGCCGTTTTGACCTGGCCCTGGAGCTGTCCGGCGGGGACCGGGGGGCCTTCCTGGCCTGGCTGAGCCGGGCTCGGCAGCGGGTGGGCTTCCAGCCCAAGGAGCCCCATCTGCGGGCGCGGGCCTTTCAGGTGCTTACGCCCCTGTGGGACCCGTCCCGCCACATGGTGGAGACCTTCCTGGGCCAGGTGCGGGCCCTGGGCCTGACGCCCCAGGACACCCGCCTGCGCTTCCACCCCGGCCCCGAGGCCCAGGCCCGGGCCGGCCAAATCCTGGCCTCGGCCGGCCTGGCCCCGGGCGGCTACGCCCTGGTGCACCCCACCTCCCGCTGGATGTTCAAGACCTGGACCCCGGCCGGGGTGGCCGCGGTGATGCGCCATTTGGCCGGCCGCGGCCTGGGCCTGGTGCTCACCAGCGGGCCCGAGGCCCGCGAGCTGGCCTGGGTGCAGGAGCTGCGCGCTCTGCTGGGCGCCGGCCCGGCCTTCCTGGACCTGGCCGGCCGCCTGGACCTGGGCAGCCTGGGCGCGCTCATCGCCGGGGCGCGGCTGTTCTTCGGGATGGACAGCGCCCCCATGCACATGGCCGCCGCCCTGGGCCGGCCGGTCTTGTGCATATTCGGGCCCTCGGGCCAGGCCATGTGGGGGCCCTGGCAGACGCCGGCCCAGGTGGTAGTGGGCGACTGCCCGGAACACCCTTGCGGCCGCGACGGCTGCGACGGCTCCAAGATCAGCCGCTGTCTGACCGAGCTGGAACCCGGGGTGGTCATCGCCGCCGCCGAGCGGCTGCTGGGGGAGGCCTGAGCATGCGCCTGGGCTTGGTGCGCTATAAGTATGACCAGGGCGGCGGGGCCGAGCGCACCCTGGGCCTGTTGGCGCGGGGCTTGCTGGAGCGCGGACACCAGGTGCACCTGGTCACCTCGGCCTGGCAGGGCGCGGCGCCGCCGGGGCTGCGTATCCGTTTGGTGCCGCCGGCCGGGCCGGCCCGCTGGGCCCGGGCCGCGGCCCAGAGCGCGGCCGGCCTGGGCCTGGACACCTGGCTGAGCCTGGAGCGGGTGCCGGGCAGTCCCCTGTTCCGGGCCGGCGACGGCGTGCACGCGGCCTGGCTGGCCCGGCGGGCGCCCTATGAGCCGCTGATGAAGCGCCTGTCCTTTGGCCTGAACCCCAAGCACCGCAGCCTGCTGGAGCTGGAGCGGCGCACCCTCGGCGCGCCGCAGTTGCGCGGCGTGATAGCGGTCAGCCGCCTGGTGGCCGGCGAGCTGCAAGAGTACTACGGGGTGCCGGCGGATAAGATAAAGGTCATCTACAACGGGGTGGACGAGCAGATGCTGGCCTCGGCCCGGGAGGCCTGGCTCAGGCAGGACGCCCGCCGCGAGCTGAGCCTGGAGCCGGGCCGGCCGGCCCTGTTGTTCCTGGGCTCGGGCTGGGAGCGCAAGGGCCTGGCCTTTGCCTTGGCGGCCCTGGTCCGGCTGAAGGACGCGCTGCTGTTGGTGGCCGGCCGGGACCGTCCCCAGGCCTGGCAGGCCCGCGCGGCCCGCCTGGGGGTGGCCGAGCGGGTGCGCTGGCTGGGCCTGCGCACGGACGTGGCCGCGCTCCTGGCCGGCTGCGACGCCCTGGTGCTGCCCAGCATCTACGACCCCTGCCCAAACTCGGCCCTGGAGGCGCTCTACGCCGGCCTGCCGGTGGTAACCACCCAGGCCGCCGGCGCCTGCGAGCTCCTGGAGCCGGGGAAGAGCGGGGTGGTGGTTTCCCGGGCCGACGCCGTGGAGGAGCTGGCCGCGGCCTGCCAGGCGGCCCTGGGCCTGCCCCGGGGCTTCGTCCACCGGGTGCCCGGCCAACAGCAGTGGCTGGGGCAGGTGGTGGCCGTGCTGGAAGCAGCGGCCGCGGCTCAGGCCAAACCTGTGGCCAGCCAATGACCGCCAGCCTGGCCAGGGGAGGGACGCTTGTCCGAATCCTCGTTCATTAAACGCACGGCCTGCCCGCTCTGCGGCTCCCAAGCCTGGGAGAGGCTCTTGTCGCTGCCCTTTGACCAGGAGCCCCTGCGGGGCCACTTGGCCGACTACCCCACCTACCGGGGCCGCATCGAGCTGGAGTCCCTGGCCGGGGCCAGCTACACCCTGCTGCGCTGCCGGGAGTGCGGCCTGTTGTTTCAAGAGGGGGTGGCTGGCGAACGCCTGCAAAAAAAAATCTATGAGCAGTGGATTGACCCCCAGGTGTCCTTGGCCAAGCGCCAGCAGGGCATGGACTTGTACGAATACTCCGAGTTGGCCAAGGAGGTGATGATCCTCATAAGCCTCTTGGGCGGCCGGCCCGGCAGCCTGCGGGTGCTGGACTACGGCATGGGCTGGGGCACCTGGTGCCTCATGGCCAAGGCCTTCGCCTGCCAGAGCTATGGGCTGGAGTTTTCCCAACCCCGGCTGGAGTTCGCCAGGGCCAACGGCATCCAGACCGTCACCTGGGAGGAGTTGGGGCAGGGCCAGTTCGACTACATAAATTGCAACCAGGTGCTGGAGCATTTGGCCCAGCCCGGACCGGTGCTGGATCGCTTGGCCGCCTCCCTGCGGCCGGGGGGACTGATCCGGCTGGCCGCGCCCAACTGCGCCCCCCTGGCCGGCCTGGAGCCGGACGCGGCCCCGGGCCAGGGTCCGCTATGGGAGCAGACGCTCAGGCTGATGAAGCCCCTGGAGCACGTCAACGGCTTCACGCCGCGCACCCTGGTGGGCTTGGCCGGCCGCGCGGGGCTGAGACGGTTCCGGGTGCCCCTGCGCCTGGAATACGCCTGCACCCCCAACTGGCTTCCCCTGCGCAAGATTCCCTGGAAGCTTTGGAGGCCCTTTTACCGCTCGCTGCTGGTGGCCACCACCAACTTGGTCTTCCAGAAACAGGCCCAGGCGACGGGCCGTGCTTAGCCGCGATTAATATTGTATATTCTCTACAGAGCATTGCCGCCGGGCCCGGGCCAGGGCTGGCGGCAAAAGGGCATTGGCGGCCGGCGCCTGGCCGCCGGCGGAGCCGCGGAGAGCGGGTCGTGACAAAATGAGCCGACCAAGAGTTCTAGCCGCCTGCACCACCGCCATCGGCGACACCATGTTCTGCAGCCCGGCCCTGATCGCCCTGGGCCGGCGCTTTGAGGTGGACGTGCTAATCCATCAGAACCGCCGGCAGCTCTTGGTGGAAAACCCCAGTCTCAACCGCCTGTATTCCTACCGCAACAACCCTTTGGCCCGGGCCTACCTGGCCGCGGTTATGAACGGACGCAGCTATGAGAGCTTGGTGGTGCTGCACGCCAACGACGATCTGATCAAGCTGATGCCCCGCCTGCGCTATGAGCGGGCGGTGAACATCCAGGGCTGGCAGCGCCCGGACCTGCGCCTGGAGAGCCTGCCCCGCAGCACCAAGGTGCACACCGTGGACGAGAGGCTGCGCATGGCCCAGTGGGCCGGGGCCGAGATACTGCCCCAGGACCGCTTCATGCGCATGTTCCTGCGCCCCGAGGAGAACGAGTTCGGCGAGCGATGGCTGCGCAAGCTGGGCCTGCACGCCAACCAGCCGCGGGTGGGGCTGGTGCTGGGGGCCTCGGCGGTGTTCCGGCGCTGGCCCGCCGACCGGTTCGGCCGGGTGGCCGCCGCCCTGAGCGAGCGCGGAGTGCAGGTGATCAACATCGGCAATAGCCACGAGTTGGACCTGGCCCGGCGGGCCGAGGGGGCGGCTGGCCACTCGTTCGCCCGCGGCTACAACCTCAGTCTGCGCCTGCTGGCCGCGGTGCTGTCGCGCCTGGACCTGTTGATCAGCAACGACACCGGCCCCCTGCACCTGGGCCAGGCCGTGGGCACGCCGGTGCTGGGCCTGTTCGGCCCCACCGACCCGGTGCGGGTGGGCCCGCGCGGGCCCCGCGACCGGGTGCTAAAGGTGCCGCCCACCTGCCAGCCCTGCCTGGAGCGGGGCTGTCAGCACCCCGTCTGCATGGAGCAGTTGGAGGTGGAGGCGGTGCTGCAGGCGGCCTACGCCATGTTGAACATTCCCCATTGAGGCCCATCTTGGCTCTCCTGCCGGCCATATACAACCTGGCGCTGTTGGGGCGGCTGCGCGACGCCCCGGGCCCCTTTGACCCGGCGGTGGTGCGCAGGATTCTGGTGGTGCGCAACGACAACATCGGCGACGTGCTGTGCAGCACGCCGGCCCTGGACGCCCTGCGCGCCGCCTTTCCCCGGGCCCACATCGCGGCCCTGGTCTGCACCCTGGCCCAAGAGGTCATAGAGGGCCACCGGGCCCTGGACGAGTTGTTCGTCTACCCCAAGGCCAAGCACCGTCAGTACGGCGTCCTGGAATCCCACGGCCGCCTGCTGGCCGTGTTGGGGCGCATCCGCCGGCGGCGCTTTGACCTGGCCGTGGCCCTGCGCAACAGCTTCTCCACCTCCCAGGCCTGGTTGACCTACGCCTCGGGGGCCCGCTGGCGGCTGGGGCCCCGGGCCCAGAGTGCCAAGCAACGCTGGGGTTTTTTCTACAACCTGCCGGCGGACTGGCCCCCCCCGGACCAGCACGAGGTGCTGCGCTGCTTCCATCTGCTGAGGCACATCGGCCTTGACAGCCCGGACAAAAGGCTATATCTGAAAATACCTGACGCGTCCCGAGCCAAGGTGGCAGAATTCCTGGCCAGTTGCGGCCTGGACCGGGGGCAGGGGCCAGTGGTGCTCAACATAACCCGCTGGGCTTACCGGCCCGAGTGCTCCTGGCCCGAGCACAAATACCGCGCCCTGGCCCAGGCCCTGGCCCAGAGGCCGGACGGGCTGGTGGTCACCCACGCGCCCGGGGACCGCGCCTGGGTGGAGGGGATTCTCGCGGGCCTGCGGCCGGCGGTGCCCACCTTCTGGTCCCCCAGTCTCAAGGATTTCGCGGCCTGCCTGGCCCGGGCCCGGGCCGTAATCAGCGCCGAGGGCGGGCCCATGCATTTGGTGGCGGCGGTGAACAAACCCCTGGTGGTAATGTGGTCCAGCACGCCCCTGTCGGTGTGGAAGCCCTGGGGCATACCCTGCCAGGTGCTGGGGGCCACCGGGCCCATCGAGGGCATTAGCGTGGAGGAAGTGCTCGCGGCCCTGGAGCGGCTGCCGGCCTCGGCCGGTCCCTCGGGCACCGCGGGACAATAGCCATGACCTATCAGTTCGACCTGGATCGTCTGCTGGCCGCGGTGGAGCGCTTCGCCAGCGCCCGCGTTCTGGTGCTGGGCGACGTGATGCTCGACGAGTTCATCTGGGGCCGGGTGCGGCGCATCTCGCCGGAGGCGCCGGTGCCGGTGGTGGACGTGGACAGCGAGACCTACATGCTGGGCGGGGCGGCCAACGTGGTGCACAACCTCATCGCCCTGGGCAGCCGGGCCCAGATCTGCGGGCTGGTGGGCGAGGACCTGGCCGGCCGGCAGGTGGCCGAGCTGCTGGACGGGCTGGAGGTGCCCGAAAGCGGCCTGATCCGCTGCGAGGACCGCCCCACCACGGTCAAGACCCGGGTGGTGGCCCACAGCCAGCAGGTGGTGCGCGTGGACCGCGAGAGCCGCCAGGTCTGCGACCCGGATTGCCTGGCCAACCTGCGGGCCTACTTGGAGGCCAACCTGCCGAATTGCGACGCGGTGATCGTCAGCGACTACTGCAAGGGCGTGATCAGCCGGCCGCTGCTGGCCCCGGTCATGGAACTGGCCCGCCGCGGCGACAAGATCGTGACCGTGGACCCCAAGGTGGAGAACATGCCTCTTTACGCCGGGGCCACGGTGATCACCCCCAACCACTACGAGGCCCTGGCCGCGGCCCGGGTGAACCCGGAAGGGGCGGAGGCCGTGCTGCGGGCCGGCCGCCTGCTGCGCCAGGAGCTGCAGGCCCGCGCGGTGCTCATCACCCAGGGCGAGAAGGGCATGACCCTGGTCACCGCTGAAGAGGAGGCCCACATCCCCACCATGGCCAAGCAGGTTTACGACGTCACCGGCGCCGGCGACACGGTGATCAGCACCCTGACCCTGGGCCTGGTGGCCGGCCTGAGCCTGCCCGAGGCCGCGGTCATGGCCAACGTGGCCGCCGGGGTGGTGGTGGGCGAGGTGGGCACCTCGGCGGTCACCGCCGGCAGGCTCGCCCAGGCCCTGGAGCAGGACATCCGGGCCCTGAGCCGGCGGAGCCAGGGCTGATGGCTCTTTATCTGATCACCGGCGGGGCCGGCTTCATAGGCTCCCACCTGGCCGAAACCCTGGTGCGGCGGGGCCAGGATGCGCGGGTGCTGGACAACCTGGCCACCGGCAAGCTGGCCAATCTGACCCCCGCCCAGCAAGGGCCGGGGCGCCTGGAGTTCATGGCAGGCGACATCACCGACCCCCAAACTTGCGCCCGGGCCCTGGCCGGGGTGGACTACGTATTGCACCAGGCGGCGCGACCCAGCGTGCAGCGCTCCATAGAGGACCCCCTGGCCACCCACCAGGTCAACGCCACCGGCACCCTGAACCTCTTGGTGGCGGCCAAGGAGGCCGGGATCAAGCGCCTGGTGGCGGCCAGCAGCTCCTCCACCTACGGCGACGTGGAGCCGCCGGAGGCCCCCAAGCGCGAGAGCCTGCCCCCCCGCCCCCTGAGCCCCTACGCGGCCAGCAAGGTGGTGATGGAGTACTACGCCAAGGTCTTTTACCGGGTCTACGGCCTGGAGACGGTCTGCCTGCGCTACTTCAACGTCTTCGGACCCCGCCAGGACCCCAACTCGGCCTACGCCGCGGTGATCCCAGCCTTTCTCTTCAGCCTGCTGGAGGGCCGCCGGCCGGTGATCTACGGCGATGGCCGCCAGAGCCGGGACTTCACCTACGTGGACAACGTGGTGGAGGCCAACCTGGCCGCCTGCACCGCGCCCCAGGCCGCGGGCGAGGTGATCAACGTGGCCGCCGGGCGCTCCCACGACCTGCTGGAGCTGTTGGCGGCGCTCAAGGAGCTCACCCACAGCGACCTGGAGCCGGAGTTCCGGCCTGCCCGCAGCGGGGACGTGCGCTACAGTCAGGCCGACCTGGACAAGGCCCGACGCCTGCTGGGCTACGAAATCAGCGTAGGCTTCAAGGAGGGGTTGCGGCGCCTGGTGGAGCTGGCCCGGCAGGGGAAGTACCTGTCCTCATGAGCCTGGCCGGCAACCTCATCGCGGCGGCCCGCCGCCCGCCCGCGGCCGATCTGTTCTACCGCCTGGCCCGCATCTCCCTGTTGGTGATGCTGGTGATCCTGCCCCTGGAGGCCATCACCGCCCTCCGGGAGATAGCCATGATGGCCGCGGCCCTGTTTTTGGGCCTGCACTTCTGGGCCCGGGGCCAGTTCCGCTTCCGGGCCACGGTGCTGGTGTGGCCCCTGGCCTTCTACGCCGCCACCACGGTCATCAGCCTGTTCACCGCGGTGGACTTCGCCTACAGCCTCAAGGAGCTGCGGGCCGAGGTCCTCAAGGGAGTCATCATCTTCTACACCGCGGTGCACTTCGTGGAGGACGAAGAGCAGCTGGCCCAGGCCTGGGGCGCCTTGCTCCTGGGGCTGGCGGCTCTGGCCGTGGCCGGCCTGATCCTTTTCGTGCACCAGGGCGGCTCCCTGTTCAACTACGCGGTGCGGGCCGGCTCCCTGCATTCGGGCTACGGCACCCTGGGCACCTACCTGGTGATGGTCTGGCCTTACCTGCTCCTGGCCCGGCGAGCCTGGCCGCGGCGGCTCTGGCGCTGGCCCTGGGCCGGGCTGGCGGCGGCCAGCGCGCTCTTGGCCTACGCCACCTACAACCGCGCCGCCTGGCTGGCCCTGGTGGTGGAGACCGGCCTGTGCCTGCTCTTCTTGTCCCGCCGCCGCCTGCGCACCGCCATCCTGCTGGCCGCCGCCTGCCTGGCGGCCCTGGCCGTGCTGTTCCTGGCCCCGGGCGCCCGCCACGGCGAGGAGTGGTCCCTGCTGTTAAAGGACCCCCTCAAGACCGGGGGCACGGCCGGGGACCTGCTCTCGGCCTGGCGCTACTCCTTGCGCCGGTTGCAGGAAAATCCTTTTAAGGGCATCGGTCTGGGCCGCCACTCCTTTTCCAAGGCCTACCCCGATTTCCGCCGCACCCATCAGCCCCTGCTCTGGCACGCCCACAACACCTTCGTGGACCTGGCCCTGCAGTTGGGGGTGCAGGGGCTGGCGGCCATCGTGCTGATCATGGTGGTGCTGACGGCCGCCCTCTGGCCGCGCTCGCCGCCCGCGGCCGGCGAGATATCGGCCGCCTTCATGGCGGCCACGGCGGTGATGGTGGTGGGCTTTTGCCTGCGCAACCTGTTCGACGACTTTTTCGTGGACGACACCGGAATGCTGTTCTGGCTGCTCAGCGGCCTGGCCCTGGGCGCCAAGGGGTTGGCGGCGCGGCGGTGGTTGGTCTAAACTGAGCCAGCCGGGCAGCGGCGGGTTTTGCCAATCAAGCAAAGGGATGCTTCATGAACATCTGCATGGTCGGCGTGGGCTACGTGGGCCTGGTCACCGGCACCTGCTTCGCCGAGTTTGGCCTGCACGTGACCTGCGTGGACAACGATGAGTCCAAGATAAAAAAGCTCAAGAAGGGCAAGGTGCCCATCTACGAGCCGGGCCTGGAGGAGCTGGTGGAGAAGAACATGCGCGAGGGGCGCCTGCGCTTCACCACCACCCTGGAGCAGGGCGTGGCCGACGCCCTGGTGATCTTCATCGCCGTGGGCACCCCCCAGGGCGACGGCGGCGCGGCCAACCTGAACTACGTCTGGGAGGTGGCCCGGGCCATCGGCCAGACCATGACCGAGTACAAGGTGGTGGTCACCAAGTCCACAGTGCCGGTGGGCACCGGACAGGAGGTGGCCCGCATCATCCGGCAGAGCCAGCGCCAGCCGGTTGAGTTCGACGTGGTCAGCAACCCCGAGTTCCTGCGCGAGGGCTCGGCCATCGAGGATTTTATGCGCCCCAACCGGGTGGTGGTGGGCGCCGACAGCGAACGGGCGCGGGAGGTCATGCGCGAACTCTACGCCCCGCTGTACCTCATCGAGGCGCCCTTCGTGGTCACCAACGTGGAGACCGCGGAGATGATCAAGTACGCCTCCAACGCCTTCTTGGCCACCAAGATCAGCTTCATTAATGAGATGGCCAACATCTGCGAGCGGGTGGGGGCCGACGTGAATCAGGTGGCCAAGGGCATGGGCCTGGACGGGCGCATCGGGCCCAAGTTCCTGCACGCCGGCCCGGGCTTCGGCGGCTCCTGCTTCCCCAAGGACACCGAGGCCATCGCCCACATCGCCCGCAGCAAGGGCTACGCCTTCCGCATCGTGGAGGCGGTGATCGAGGTCAACCGCCAACAGCGCCTGGTCATGGTGGACAAGATCGTGGCCGCCCTGGACGGCGAGGTGGCCGGCAAGACCATCGCCTGCCTGGGCCTGACCTTCAAACCCAACACCGACGACATGCGCGAGGCGCCCAGCCTGACCATCCTGCCCACCTTAATGGACCAGGGTGCGCGGGTGCGGGCCTATGATCCGGCCGGCCTGGAGGAGGCCGCCCAGTTGATGCCCGGTCTGGTCAAGTGCAAGGACGTCTATCACGCCGCCGAGGGCGCCGAGGCCCTGGTGCTGATGACCGAATGGAACCAGTTCCGCAATCTGGACTGGCCGCGCATCCGGCAGGCCATGAGTGGCCGGGTGGTGGTGGACCTGCGCAACGTCTACCGGCCCGAGCGGGTGCGGGAGCAGGGCCTGGTCTACCACAGCGTAGGCCGGCCCTAGGCCTAAGCGGCCGCGGGCGGGGAGGCAGGCCATGAGCGCGGCGCCGCCCCCAGCCCGGCTGCTGGTCAGTCTGCTGTCCGGCAGCCAGGAGCCCTGTTGCCGGGCCGTGCAGGCCCTGGTGGCCAGGATGGGTCCTCTGATATGGTGGTCCCAGCCGCTGCCCTTCACCTGGACCGACTACTATGAGCCCGAGATGGGCGCGGGCCTGGTGCGCCGCCTGGCCGCCTTCCAGCGGCTGGTGGAGCCCCAGGGCCTGGCCGGCGTAAAAGGCCTGTGCCAGGAGGTGGAGGCCGGGCTGTCCCATGAGGGGCGGCGGCGGGTGAACCTGGACCCGGGGCTCTTAAGCAAGGACAGCCTGGTCCTGGCCACCCATAAGTACAGCGGGCACCGGCTGGCCCTGGCCCCGGGGGTCTACGGCGAGGTAACCTTGTACTTCGCCGGCGGCCAGTACCGGCCGCTGCCCTGGACCTATCCTGATTACGCGGGCCAGGAGATGCGCGGGCTGCTGCTGGTGCTGCGGCGGCGTTATCTTTGGCAGCTAAGTCAGGAGCGGCGGACAGGAGGAGTGGTTTGATCAAGTCCATGACCGGCTATGGGCGCGGCCAGGCCCCGGCGGGCGAGGGGGCCTGGGTGGTGGAGCTGAGGACGGTCAACTCCCGCTTCCTGGATTTCCACCTGCGTCTGCCGCCGGGCCTGAGCGCCCTGGAGGAGCGGGCCAAGAAGACCATCTCCGCCCGCCTGACCCGGGGACGGGTGAACCTCACGGTCACGTCCAGCGGGGTGGTGGAGGCCGCCCCCCGCCTGGTGCTAAACCGCCCCCTGGCGCGGGAGTACGCCCGGGTGCTCAGCGAGCTGCAAGATGAGCTGGGCCTGAGCCAGGAGACGGGGCTGGGGCCGTTTCTCTCCAGCCGCGACCTGATCCAGGCCGTGGAGGGCGGCCCGGACCCTGAGGCGGCCTGGGCCCAGTTGGAGGCAGCCCTGCAGCAGGCCCTGGAGGAGGCCGAGGCCATGCGCCGGGCCGAAGGGGAGAGCCTGGCCCAGGACCTGGCCCAACGCCTGGAGCGGGTGCAGGAGCTGTTCAGCCAGGCCGCCTCCCGCTCCGAGGCCATCGTGGAGAGCTACCGCCAGCGCCTGCACGAGCGCATCGCCAAGCTGCTGAGCGAGGCCGCGCCCGACCCCCAGCGCCTGGCCCAGGAGGTGGCCATCATCGCCGACAAGTGCGACGTCACCGAGGAGGCGGTGCGGGCAATGAGCCACCTGGAGCAGTTCCGGCAGTTCCTGGCCGCGGACGAGCCGGTGGGGCGCAAGCTGGACTTCCTGGTGCAGGAGCTCAACCGCGAGGCCAACACCATGGGCTCCAAGTCCCCGGACGCCGCCGCCAGCCAGACCATCGTGGAGCTCAAGACCGAGTTGGAGCGCATCCGGGAGCAGGTGCAGAACATCGAGTAGGGGAGGCAGGTGCCTAGCAAGCTGTTAAACTTGGGCTACGGCAACGCGGTGCCCGCCCACCGGGTGGTGGCCATCCTCAACCCCAACAGCGCGCCCATGAAGCGCCTGCGCGAGGAGGCCCGCCAGGCCCAGCGCCTGGTGGACGCCACCCAGGGCCGCCGCACCCGCTCCATCATCATCACCGACTCCGGGCACGTGCTGCTCTCCTCCCTGCAAGCCGAGACCATGGCTCAGCGCTTTGAGACCACCAGCTTCCCGGAGCAGTCCCTGGATCTGGGCGGGGAGGAGCCGGCGTGAGCGGCCGGGGGCAGATCTTCGTGCTCTCCGGCCCGCCCGGCGCGGGCAAGAGCAGCGTGGCCGCCCGGGTCCGCCGCGACCTGCCGGAGTTGGCCTACTCCGTGAGCCTGAGCACCCGGCAGCCCCGCCCCGGCGAGCAGGACGGGGTGGACTATTATTTCGTCAGCCGGCCGGAGTTCGAGCGGCGTATAGAGGCCGGCGAGATCGCTGAGCACGTGGAGATATTCGGCAACCTCTACGGCACCTCGCAGAAGGTGCTGGACCGTGCCCTGGACCAAGGGCAGGACCTTTTCCTGGACACGGACGTGAACGGCGCCGAGGCCCTGCGCCAGCGCTTCGCGGACGGCGTGTTCATCTTTCTGCTGCCCCCCAGCCGGCGGGTGCTGGAGGAGCGGCTGCGCGGCCGCAACACCGAGGACGAGGCCCAGGTGCGTGATCGCCTGGAGCGGGTGCGCTACGAGCTGAGCAAGGCCGAGCACTACACCCACCTGGTGGTCAACGACGACCTGGACCGGGCCGTGGCCGAGGTGGAGGCCATCATCGTTGCCAGCCGCCGCCGCACCGAGCGCCACCGGAAGCTCCTGGCCGAGTTCCAGGCCTCCTGAAATGTCCCCCCTTGACGAGACCCTGGTGGTGGGGCGCCACGCCGTGGCCGCGGCCCTGGCCGGCCGGCCCGAGCTGGCCCAGGAGCTTCTCGTCGCCGGCGGGGAAAAGACGCCGGCCGTGCAGGCCATCCTGCAGGCGGCCCGGGCGGCCGGGGTCAAGGTGCGGCGGGTGGAGGCCGCCAGCCTGGAGCGGCTCAGCGGGAGCGCAGTCCATCAGGGCGTGGCCCTGCGCCTGGCCGCGGCCGGCTATGCCCAGGCCGAGGACATCATCGCCGCCGCGGCCGCGGCCGGCCCGGCGGGGCTGGTGCTGGTGGCCGACCACATCCAGGACCCGCAGAACCTGGGCGCCCTGATCCGCTCGGCGGCGGCGGCCGGCGCCCAGGGCCTGATCATGCCCAAGGACCGGGCCTGCCCCCTGACGCCGGTGGTGACCAAGGCCGCGGCCGGGGCCCTGGCGTACCTGCCAGTGGCCCGGGTGACCAACCTCAGCCGGGCCCTGGACCGTCTCAAGCAGGCCGGGCTGTGGGTGCTGGCCGCGGCCACCCGGGGCGCGCCCCCGCCCTGGGAGCTGGACCTGCGGCTGCCCCTGGCCCTGGTGCTGGGCGGAGAGCACAAGGGCGTGGGCCAGCGCCTGCTGGCCGCGGCCGACCTGACGGCCAGCATCCCCCTGGCCCCGGGCGTGGAGAGCCTCAACGTGTCCGTGGCCGCGGGCGTGCTGCTGTTTGAGGTGGTGCGCCAGCGGGCGGGGATGGACCCGTCCAGCAAATGAAACCCCGAGCGCGGGCTCCTCTTCTTAAGCGAGATCAAACTAAGAATAAGGTAGGGAAGTAATAGAAAGCCGTTTGTTTGCGGTGCGCCGCGCCCTGCTCGGGGTCTGGCTTCAGAGCGGCGGCGGGGCTGCCAGCGTGGGCGAGGCTGCCTACACCGGTCGCGGCCCGGGCAGGTGACCCAGCCGACCGGGACGCCTGCCACGAGCTTCTTTCCTTTTTCACCGACCCCAAAAGCAACCGCCGCGCTTTGGGCGGCGCGGCGTTTGTTCAGAATCCTAGGTCCTGATGATCCCTCAGCTATAGTCGCGCTCCCCGAAGATGGCCGTGCCCACCCGCACCAGGGTGGCGCCCTCGGCGATGGCCGCCTCGAAGTCGCCGCTCATGCCCATGGACAGGTGGCGCATGGCGCCGGGCGGCAGGTCCCGGGCCAGGCGGGCGGCCAGCTCGCGCAGCCCGGCGAAGATGGGCCGGGCGCGCTGGGGGTCATTGAAAAACGGCGGCATGGTCATCAGGCCCAGCAGCTCCAGGCCGGGCAGCGCGGTCAGCTCCTGGGCCAGGGCCGCGGCCTCCGCGGGCGCGCAGCCCGACTTCTGGGCCTCGCCGCCCAGGTTCACCTGCACCAGCACGCCCAGGCGCTTGTGCAGCTCCTGAGCCCGGCGGTCCAGGGTCCGGGCCAGCTTGAGCCGGTCCACGCTCTCTACTACGTCAAACAGCTCCGCGGCCAGGCGGGCCTTGTTGGATTGCAGATGGCCGATGAAGTGCCAGACGCCGGCGGCCACGGCCGCGATCTTGCCCTGGGCTTCCTGCACGTAGTTCTCTCCGAACACCTCCTGCCCGGCGGTCAAGGCCGAGCGCACCGCTTCCGGGCCGTGGGTCTTGGACACCGCCACCAGGCCCACCTGGGCCGGGTCGCGTCCGGCGGCCCGGGCGGCCGCGGCCATGCGCTCCTTGACTGCGGCCAGGTTGCGGGCGATGCTCACGGCGTCTCCTTCCTGGGTTCTATGATACCGCGACTGAGCATCAGCTCCAGCACCGCGGCCAGGGGCAGGCCCACCACGTTGGTGTAGCTGCCGCCCACCTCGCTGACCAGGGCCGCGCCCAGGCCCTGCACCGCGTAGGCCCCGGCCTTGTCCAGGGGCTCGCCGCTGGCCACGTAGGCCGCGATCTCCGCCGGCCGCAGCTCGCGGAAGCGCACGATGCTCAGGCCCAAGCCGCTGGCCTGTCCCTGGTCGTCGCGCAGGCAAAAGCCGGTGACCACCTGGTGCTCGCGGCCCGAGAGCAGCCGGAGCATCTCCGCGGCCTGGAACGCGTCCGCCGGCTTGCCCAGGATGTCTGGCCCCAGCACCACCAGGGTGTCTGCGGCCAGAACTGCCTGGCCCGGACGCCGCTCCACGGCCCGGGCCTTGAGCCCGGCCAGACGCTGGGCCGCCGCTTTGGCGCCTTCGCTGGGCAAGAGGTTTTCGTCCACCTGGGCCGCGGTTACGGCAAAGCGCAACCCTACCCGGGCCAGCAGTTCCTGGCGCCGCGGCGAGGCCGAGGCCAGTATAAGGCTTATGCCCGGCCGCAGGCGGTACACCCTAGTCCTCCAGCGGCGGCAGGCCGAACAGCCGTCGGGCACTGGCCGTGGTGGCCGCGGCCACCTCCACGGCCGGCCGGCCCAGGGCCAGGGCCAAGGCCTCCAGGGTGTGCAGCAGATAGGCCGGCTCATTGGGCTTGCCGCGCAAGGGCGCGGGCGTCAGGTAGGGGCAGTCGGTCTCTATCAGCAGCCGCTCCAGGGGCGCTTCCCGCACCACCTGGCGCAGCACCTCGGCCTGCTTGTAGGTGATCACGCCGGTGACGCCCAGGTGGAAGCCCAGGGTCAGCACCTCGCGGGCCAGGTCCGGGCCGCCGCTGAAGCAGTGCAGCACCCCGCCCACCCGGGCGGCGCCTTGTCTCTGCAATATGGCCAGCACCTCCTCGTGGGCCTGGCGGTCGTGCACCACCAAGGGCAGCCCCAGCTCCAGGGCCAGCTCCACCTGGCGCTGGAAGGCCTCCCGCTGCCTGGCCCGGGGCGAGAGGTCGCGGTAAAAGTCCAGGCCGCACTCGCCGATGGCCACTGCCGGCGCGGTGAGGGCCAGGCGCTTCAGCTCGGCCCATAGCTCCGGGCCGGCCGCGGCCGCCTCGTGCGGGTGCAGGCCCACGCTGCAGGACACCTGGGGCAGGTGGCGGGAGAACTGGGCCGCCCGTTGGGAAGAGGCCAGGTCCACCCCGATGGTCAGGATATGCACCACCCCGGCCTGCTGGGCCCGGCCCAGGGCTCCCGGGGCGTCCTTAAGCAGATCCAGATGCGCGTGGCTGTCTATGAGCTTCATGCCGCCTTTTCCTCGCCGCCCAGCAGGGGCCCGAAGCGGCGCGCCAGCTCCGCCAGGCTCAAGGGAGTCAGCCCGCCGCCGGCCGATAGCATCAACCGCGGCTGGGCCGGGTCCTGGGCGGTCTGGGACAGGTGCAGCCAGCCGTGGGGCGGGTCGTAGAGTATCACCTCGTGGCAGGGCAGGTGCGCGAAGGCATGGGCCGCCAGGTCCAGGGGCCGCACCGGCCGCAGCAGAGGCCGCAGGTCCGCGGCCTGGCCCCGGCAGTGCAGGCTGGTGCGGCTGAGGGACACGAACCAGTTCAGCTCCGGCGAGCGATAGCCGCTGGTCACGGCCAGGGGCCCGAAGCGCCCTCGCAGCGGCTCCAACAGCTCCCGGGCCAGGCGCAAGAGCCGCGCCAGGGCCGCCGGTCCCGGCGTGTTCTCCAGGCCATAGACCTGGGCCGTGTCCGAATGCACCAACTCCGCAAGGCTGAAGTGCGGCGCGCCAGGCAGGGGGGCCTGCCAGTCCAGCGCGGGGGAGGCGGCGCCCATCAGACGAACTCCCCGGGCGCGAAGACCCCGCGGCCCGCAAAGACGTTGAGCAAGCGTAACATCTTGTGCAGGGCCGGGTCGAGCACGTCCAGGAGCGCCACCTCCAGGCCCGCGCCCCAGGCCGCGGCCAGGAAGGGCCCGGCGGCAAAGGAGGCCCGCGCCCCGGCCGTGGCCGTGGTCAGGTTGCTCAGGGCGATCAGGCGGACCGGCGGCGGGTCAAAGACCTGGGGCAGGGCGCGCAGCACCTGCAGCACCGCCGCGGCCTGGGCCTCGCCGCCGGGCAGGGCCAGGGGCATGACCATGGGGTCGATGATGAGGCGCTGGCCGCTGATGCCCCGCCGGGCCGCCTCCTGCACGATCAGGGCGGCCAGGGCCAGGCGCTCCTCGGAAGAGGCCGGCACGCTGGCGGTCATGGCGGCGGCCACCAGGGACAGGCCGTGGTGCGCGGCCAAATCCAGCACCGGCCCCAGGCGCGCCTCCTGGGCCGTGGCCATGTTCAGCACCGGCGGCCGGGTGCAGAAGCCCAGGGCCAGCTCCAACTCCGCCGGCTCGGCCGCGTCCAGCATCAGGGTCAGATCGCAGGCCGCCTCGGCCGTGCCCACCAGAAAGCGCCAGGTCTCGGCCCGCGCGGCCGGGGACAGATAGCCCGGGTTCAGGTCCAGCCAGTCGGCCCCGGCCGCGGCCAGGCGCCGGCACAGATCGGCGATGAACCCGCCGTCCCGCTCGCGCAGGGCGCGGCGCAGCGAGGGCCGGGAGGCGGTGATGTTGTCAGCGGCCAGGATCATGGGGCCAAGTTTAATGGCCTGCCCGGAGCCTGGCAAGGGAGGCGCCTCCCAAGTCGGGCCGCCTTGACAGCCGCCCGCCGGGGCGGTTCAATGAACTCGTAACGCCTTTATGGTCCGGGGAGAGCGAGGCCGCATGTCCCAGCAGGTCCTAGCCCAGTTGCGCCGCCGCCTGGAGGAACAGGAGCGCCAGAGCCTGTCGCCGCACGCCTGTCTGAGCCGGGCCGCCCGGCGCCGCCGTCCCGACCCCACGGCCGAGGCGGACCACCGGCTGCCCTTTGCCGTGGACGCGGACCGGGTGCTGCACTCCCTGGCCTACACCCGCTACATCGACAAGACTCAGGTCTTCTCCCTGGTGGACAACGACCAGATATCCCACCGGGTGCTGCACGTGCAACTGGTAAGCAAGATCGGCCGCACCCTGGGACGGCTGCTGGGGTTAAACCAGGATTTGATCGAGGCCATCGCCCTGGCCCACGACCTGGGCCACCCGCCCTTTGGCCACGACGGCGAGCGGTATCTCTCGCGCAAGTGCGTAGAGCACGGCCTGGGGCCCTTTCAGCACAACCTGCAATCCGTGCGCTTCCTAGAGCGGCTGGAAAAGGGCGGCCGCGGCCTGAACCTGACCCTGCAGGTGCTGGACGGGGTGCTCACCCACGACGGGGAGGCGCACTCCGCCGGCCTGGCCCCGGCCCGGGGCAAGGGCTTCGCGGAGCTGGACCAGGAGCTGGCGGCCAAGCAGGCCGACCCGGGCCTGGAGCTGCGGCCCACGACCCTGGAGGGCTGCCTGGTGCGGGTGGCCGACTCCATCGCCTACGTGGGCCGCGACCTGGAGGACGCCATCCTGCTGGGCCTGGTGCGGCGCTCGGATCTGCCCGGCGAGGTCAGCCAGGTCCTGGGCAGCAGCAACGGCACCATGGTCTACCGCCTGGTGGAGGACTTGGTGGCCCAGTCCCTGGAACAGGATTACGTGGCCTTCAGCCCCCGCGTGGCCCAGGCCCTGGGCCGGCTCAAGGCCTTCAACCTGGAGCGCATCTACACCCATCCCAGCATCAAGACCGAGCACCATAAGATAGCCCAAGGCTTTGACCGGCTCTTTGATCTATACCTGAGCGACCTGCGCCGGGGCAACCGGGCCAGCCCCATTTTGGGCGAGTTCCGGGGCCACATGGACCCGGCTTACCAACACGAAACCCCGCCCGCGGCCCAGGTGCGTGATTTTTTGGCCGGCATGACCGACGACTTTTTCCTGCAACAGCTGCGTGAACAGGTGTTGCCCCGCAAGCTGCCCCCCCGCCTAACTGTGCCTTAAGCCAGATAAAACTGAGCGCTCAGTCGGTTTTAAATTTCACTCAGGGTCGCATTATGAACCGCGATTCACATTCACAGTAATAACAAGGATTTTTGCCGAATTTGGGCTTGAATCTCGGCAGGCGCTTATTCTATGATTCTCCTGTCCCTAATCATCCGCTGGGCGCCGGGAGGGCGTCTTCACCAGGAAAGGCAAAAAAACGACGTTGCGCACGCAGCCCGACGCCTTCTAAGGAAAGTCAGCGCTGGCCCTAGAACTGCCCTCAAGTTCCGGGTCTGGCCAGGGAGGAGATATGCCAGCGAAAGGCCCCGCAGGCATTAAGAAAAATTCACAGGCGACACAAGAACAAGTCCAGCTGATGGTGGAGGACATCCATCTGCGGTTCGGTGGGCTGAACGCCCTGAGCGGGGTCAATTTCGTGGTGAAAAAGGGGGACATCCAGGCCATCATCGGCCCCAACGGGGCCGGCAAGACCTGTATCCTCAACTGCATCTGCCGCTTTTACCATCCCCACCAGGGACGCATCGTCTTCGAGGGCAAGGATATCTCCAAGGTGCCCACCCACCGGGTGGCCGCCCTGGGCATTGCCCGCAGCTTCCAGAATATAGAATTGTTCCGCGGCATGACCGTCCTGGGCAACATCAAGCTGGGCCACCACACCCACATGCACTCGGGCTTCATTTCCGGCGGCATCTACCTGGGCAAGGCCAAGCGCGAGGAGATGCGGGTGCGCAAGGAGATCGAGGAGCGCATCATAGACCTGTTGGAAATCGAGGCCATCCGCAAGCAGATCGTGGGCACCTTGCCCTACGGCCTGCAGAAGCGGGTGGAGCTGGCCCGGGCCCTGGCCATGCAGCCCAAGATACTGCTGCTGGATGAGCCCATGGCGGGCATGAACCTGGAAGAGACCGAGGACATGGCCCGCTTCATCCTGGACATCAACGAGGAGTGGGGGGTGACCGTGGTGCTGATCGAGCACGACATGGGCGTGGTCATGGACATCTCTGACAACGTGGTGGTGCTGGACTTCGGGACCAAGATCGCCCAGGGCACCCCCCGCGAGGTCAGCAAGAACCCCCACGTTATAGAGGCCTATCTGGGCGCGGAGGACGCCGCCCGTTCCAAGCTGGGCCTGTAGCCCCTAACCAGCGGAGAAGCGCCTGTGCCCCAGACCTACCTTAAAGCCGAAGAGCCCGGTGCTGACATCGGCAACAGCACCCTGCCCCTGTTGCTCAAGCGCAACGCCGAGAGGTTCGGCGACAGCAGGGTGGCGCTGCGGGAGAAGGAGTTTGGCATCTGGCAGTCGGTCACCTGGCGGCAGTACTACGAGCACGTCAAGTACTTCGCTCTGGGCCTGGCCGCCCTGGGCTTCAGCGAGGGCGACGCGCTGGCCATCATCGGCGATAACCGGCCGGAGTGGGTCTATTCCGAGCTGGCCGCCCAGAGCCTGCGGGGCCGGCCCCTGGGCATCTATCAGGACTCCATCCTCAACGAGGTGGCCTACGTCATAGACCACTCCGAGGCCAAGTTCGTGGTGGCCGAGGACCAGGAGCAGACCGACAAGGTCCTGGATATGAAGCACGAACTGCCCCGGGTGGCCAAGGTCATCTACACCGACCCCAAGGGCATGCGCAATTACGATGATCCGCTTCTGATCTACTTGCCCGAGGTGGAGGAGATGGGGCGCCGGTTCGAGGCCGAGCACCCCGGCTACTTCGAAAAGTCCGTGGAGCGCCTGACCCCGAGCGACATCGCCCTGGTGGCCTATACCTCCGGCACCACCGGGTTCCCCAAGGGCTCGCTACTGACCCACGCCAACATGCTCAAGATGGCCCTGAACCTGGCCCGGGTGGACCCCAAGTACCCCCAGGACGAGTTCGTTTCCTTCCTGCCCCTGCCCTGGATCGGGGAGCAGATGATGAGCGTCTCCACGGCCCTGGCCATCGGCTTCACCGTCAACTTCCCCGAGGAGCCCGAGACGGCCATGGCCGACCTGTACGAGATCGGCCCCCACGTGGTGTTCTCCCCGCCGCGGGTCTGGGAGCAGCAGGCCCGCTCGGTGATCGTCAAGCACCTGGACGCCTCCTGGTTCAAGCGCTTCATCTACCGGCTGTGCATGCCCGTCGGCTACCAGATGGCCGACCTGCACTTCGAGAGGAAGAAGCCCTCCCTGGCCTGGCGGGTCATGTACGCCCTGAGCTACGCGCTCTTGTTCCGGGCCCTGAAGGACCGCCTCGGTTTCGCCAACATCCGCTCGGCCTCCACCGGCGGCGCCGCCCTGGGGCCGGACGTTTTCCGCTTTTTCCACGCCTGCGGGGTGAACCTGAAGCAAATCTACGGACAGACCGAGATCAGCGGCATCTCCTGCATCCACCGCGAGGGCAAAGTGGACTTCACCTCGGTGGGAGAGCCCATCCCCGACACCGAGGTGAAGATCGACCAGCCCGACCCCGAGGGTGTGGGCGAGATCGTCTCCCGTTCGCCGGCCCTGTTCCAGGGCTACTTGAAGAACGACAAGGCCACCGCCGAGACCATCATGGACGGCTGGCTGCATTCGGGCGACGCCGGCTACATCACCAAGGGCAACCAGTTGGTGTGCATAGACCGCGTCAAGGACCTGATGCAGTTGGTTTCCGGCGCCCGCTTCTCGCCCATGTTCATCGAGAACAAGCTCAAGTTCTGCCCCTATATCGTGGAGCCCTGCGTGCTGGGGCATGAGCGGGGCTACGTCACGGCCATCATCTGCATTGACTACAAGCACACCGGCAAATGGGCCGAGGACCACCGCATCGGCTACACCACCTACACCGACCTGGCCAGCAAGACCGAGGTTTACGACCTGATCGAGAAGGAGGTGGTGCGGGTCAACCGCGTCCTGCCCGAGGCGGCGCGCATCCAGAAGTTCCTGCTGCTCTACAAGGAATTCGATCCTGACGACGGCGAACTGACCCGCACCCGCAAGCTGCGGCGGCGCTTCATAGCCGAGCGCTACGCCAAGGAGATAGAGGCCCTGTACCAGGACGTGGACCGGGTGCACGTGGAGAGCGAGATCAAGTACCAGGACGGCAAGACCGCCACCATCGTCACCGACCTGCATATCCGCAGGATGAAGCCTCTGGATCAGTACGCCCTGGAGGCCGAGCGCAAGTGGTGGCAATTCTGGAAGCCGGTGCACTAAGGGAGAAGGGGCATGCAGGACTTTTTACAGCTCATCGTAACCGGCCTGGTCATCGGCTCGGTCTACGCCCTGGTGGCCATGGGCTTCGCCCTGATCTACAAGTCCACCAGCATCATCAACTTCGCCCAGGGTGAGTTTGTGCTGGTGGGCGGCTACGTCTGCTGGTGGCTTTACACCAGCCTGCACGTTCCTATCATATGGGCCTTTTTGCTGACCATGGTCATCGCGGTGTTCATGGGCCTGATCCTGGAGCGGCTCATGCTGCGGCCCATGATCGGCGAGCCCATTATCAGCGTGATCATGATCACCATCGCCCTGGCCATGGTGCTGAAGTCCATGGTGACCATCCTCTGGGGCACCATGATCGAGGTCTTCACTCCGCCCATCTTCAGCCAGCAGGCGATCCATCTGGGACCCGTATTGGTAAGCGAAGTCTATCTATGGACCTTTGGCTTCGCCTTTCTGTTCCTGGGGGTGTTCGCCGCCTTCTTTAAATTCACCCGGGTGGGCATCTCCATGCGGGCGGTGGCCGACGACCAGCAGGTGGCCCAGAGCATGGGCATCAGCGTCAAGCGGGTGTTCGCCATCTCCTGGTCCATCGGCGCCCTGGTCAGCGCGGTGGGCGGCATCCTGGTGGGCAACATCAACGGCATCAACATCGCCCTGGCCGACTTTGGCCTGAAGGTGTTCCCAGCAGTGATCCTGGGCGGCCTGGAGTCCATCGCCGGGGCCATCATCGGCGGCCTGACCATCGGAGTGCTGGAGAACATCATGGGCTCCTACCTGGACATATACCTGGGCGGCGGAGTCAAGGAGATCGCGCCGTTCATCGTCTTGATCATGATCTTGATGATCAAACCCTATGGCCTGTTCGGCATAAAGGAGATCGAGCGGGTCTAGCCGAACTGCGGCGGGCGGCAGGTGTTGGGTTGAGCAGACAAAAAACCAGGCGGGAACGGCAAGGGGTGAGCCGGGCGGTCCGGCAACCGAGCTAGGGAGGGAAAGATGCCCTGCGGCCTATTCTTCGAGAAGTACGCGAAAGACGAAGCGATCTTCCCCACCCTCTGGCTCAAGCTGTGGATGGTCGCCCTGGGCGTGGCCCTGTTAATCTTCCCCTGGTTCGCCCAGATATTGAGCGACTTGATGGGCATCAATCTGCTCAACCTGTTCAACCTGATCTTGATCTACATCGTGGGGGCCCACGGCCTTAACCTGCTCACGGGCTACACCGGCCAGATATCCCTGGGCCACGGCGCCTTCATGGGCGTGGGGGCCTACACCGTCGGCATCCTGGCCAACCTGGGCTGGCCCTTCTGGCTGGCCTTGCCGGCCGCCGGCCTGATGGCCGCGGCCGTGGGCATGATCTTCGGCATCCCCAGCCTGCGCCTGCGAGGCCTGTACCTGGCCATCGCCACCATGGCCGCCCAGTTCATCCTGGACTACGCCATGCGCAACTGGACCGCCCTCACCGGCGGCTCCAGCGGCCTCACCGTGCCCCAGGCCGAGCTGGCCGGCTTCTCCTTCGACAGCGACTTCCGCTTCTACTTTCTGGCCCTGGCCTTTGCCGCCGGCGCCACCATGTACCTGAAGAACCTCAGCCGCACCCGCACCGGCCGGGCCTTCGTGGCCGTGCGCGACCGCTACCTCTCGGCCGAGGTGATCGGGGTGAACCTGTTCAAGTACCGCATCATGAGCTTTGGCATCAGCTCCTTCATGGTGGGCATCGCCGGCGGGCTGTGGGCCTACTACATCACCATCATCAGCGACGAGCACTTCACCATGTGGTTGAGCGTGCAGTACCTGGCCATGATCATCGTGGGCGGCATGGGCTCGGTGCTGGGCTCCATCTTCGGGGTGGTCTTCATGGTGACGCTGCCGGAGATTCTGCTGATCCCCGCCGAGGCCATGACCAATGTTTTCCCGCATATCTTCGGCATCTTCGCCAGCCTCCGCGAGCTGCTCTTCGGCCTGATCGTCATCGCCTTCTTGATCTTCGAGCCCGACGGACTGGCCGCCCGCTGGCATACGGTGCGGGCCTACTGGAAACTGTGGCCCTTTTCTTATTAAACTACAGGGACCGGAGGAGGGTTCCTTCAATGCCTTGGGTTGACGGCCTTCGCAGGGACGGTTGGGACGATGTGGGCCTAGTCAGCCAAGGCGATAGAGGAAAAGCCGCAGCTTTGGTAAAAAGCCAGGCGGCGCAGTGAAACTTGGGAAGGGAGAGGAAAGAATGAGCAGGAAACTTTTGGTGACGGCCTTGGCCGTGGCGTTGTGCCTGGCGCTGGCGCCCCTGGCCCTGGCCAAAGAAATCAAGGTCGGCGGCATCTTTGATACCACCGGCCCTACCTCAGACGTGGGCAAGGACTATGCCGCCGGCGCGGTGGCCGCTGAGAAGTACTGGAACGCCAAGAAGGTCCTGGGCGGGGACATGATCAAGCTGATCCCCAACGACTATGCCTACAAGATTCCCCAGGCGGTGACCCTGTACAAGAAGTACAAGGACGTGGACCGGGTCTTTGTGATCCAGGGCTGGGGCACCGGCGACACCAACGCCCTGCGGCCGCTGGTGAACAAGGACAAGATCGTGTTCCTCAGCGCCAGCTACGACGGCAACCTGACCGACCCCAAGAAGAACCCCTACAACTTCTTTATCGGCACCTCCTACTCCACCGGCATCCGTCTGGCCTTGACCTTCGCCAAGGAGAACAAGGCCAAGAAGGTCGTCTTCATCTACCCCGACCACCCCTACGGCAAGAACCCCATCCCGGCCGGCAAGGACTACGCCAAGAAGCTGGGCCTCCAGATCGGCCCGGACGAGATCGTGGCGCTCAATGCCATTGACGCCACCAGCCAGCTGCTGAACATGAAGAAGTTCGACCCCGACTACGCCTGGATCGGCGGCACCACCGCCTCCACGGCCGTGATCATCAAGGACGCGGCCAAACTGGGCCTGCGCACCAAGTTCCTGGTCAACTGCTGGGGCTTTGACGAGAACCTGCCCCGCCTGGCTGGCAAGGCGGCCGACGGCCGCGCCTTTGGCATGTTGGTGGTGGCGCCCTTTGGCGCCAACGTGCCGGGCATGAAGGACATCATGGCCAGCGCCGGCGGCAAGAGCTACAGCCTGCACTACGTCAAGGCCTGGGTGTCCATGATGGTGATGGTGGAGGGTCTCAAGCGGGCCCAGAAGGCCGGCAAGCTAAACGGCCCCGGCCTCAAGGCGGCCCTGGAGACCATCAAGGACTTCAACACCGGCGGCCTCACGGCGCCCATCACCTTCACTGCTACTGATCACCGGCCCAACACCGCCTGCGCCATCGGCGGCGTGAAGGACGGCAAGGTCTACATCATCAAGAACGTGACCTTCCCGCGCAAGAAGGAGTACGTCGGCTGGTAGGCCGCAAACCGGCGGGAGGCCCCCCGGGGCCTCCCGCCCTGTAAACAAAGCTCAGAGGACGGTCTCATGCCGCTTCTTTCGGTCAATAACATCGAGGTCATCTACGATGACGTTATCCTGGTGCTCAAGGGCCTGTCCCTGGAGGTGAGCCAGGGCCAGATCGTGGCCGTGCTGGGCGCCAACGGGGCCGGCAAGACCACCACTCTCAAGGCCATCAGCGGCTTGCTCAAGACCGAGGAGGGGGAGGTCACCGACGGCTCCATCATCTTCGACGAGGTCCGCATCAACGGACTGGAGCCGGAGAAAATAGTGCGCATGGGCGTGTTCCAGGTGATGGAGGGCCGGCGGGTCTTCGAGGACCTGACCGCCAAGGAGAACCTCATCGCCGCGGCTCACACCCAAAGGTGCAGCCGGCGGGAGCTGGAGGAGCGCATCGAGGTGGTCTACTCCTACTTCCCGCGACTCAAAGAGCGCGAGAGCGGGCTGGCCGGCTATCTCTCCGGCGGCGAGCAGCAGATGCTGGTCATCGGCCGCGGCATGATGGCCAAGCCCAAGCTGATGATGCTCGACGAGCCTTCCCTGGGCCTGAGCCCGCTGCTGGTCAGCGAGATCTTCGAGATCATCGTCAAGCTCAACAAGGAGCTGGGCACCACCATCCTGTTGGTGGAGCAGAACGCGCGCATGGCCCTGAACATCGCCCACCACGGCTACATCATGGAGAACGGCAAGATCGTCCTGGACGACACCACCGAAAAGCTCAAGAACAACGAGGACGTCAAGCGCTTCTACCTGGGCATGACCGATATGGGCACCAAGCGCTCTTACCGCGACGTGAAGCACTACAAGCGGCGCAAGCGCTGGCTGACTTAGTCCGGCTTCGCCAGCCACCAGCATACTGCGTTGCCGGCTTCGCTCGCGCCGCGACGTAGCTTTGACTACACCTGCGGCGCTCGCTCGCCGCCGGAGGGCCGCCGGTGGCAAAGCGGGTCGAGATACCATCCGTCCTAGCTGGCCCTCAACGCTCCCGTCGAAGGGCCTTGGCAGCCCAAGCCTTGGGCCGCCTTGTCTGCCGGCGGCTGGCTGTGCCGGACCAGGGCGCAAACCTTATCCGGCAAACTGGAAAGATTTTTTTACAACCACCGCGCAAATAAGGCTCGAATAGACAGTGCCGCCCAACCTTCATGAAATATCCCAGCTAGCCGAATCGTACTCCAAGGCCCAGGGGAGGGAGCACGGCCCGGCCAAAAGAGAAGGTTGATCTTGCTTGCGCCGTAGGCGGCCAAGGTTTTTTTAAAAGAGAGGGGACAATGCCGCAGATGGATCGCACCCAGGGCTACTGGCGGCCCGAGCTGGAGACCATGGACCCCCAGGCCCGGCAGGAGTACCTGGACAAGCGGGTGGCCGAGATCGTGGCCCACGCCTATGCCCACACCCCGGCCTTCAAGCAAAAGCTGGATGACCTGGGGGCCGAGCCGGGCGACGTGGCCAGCGTGGAGGACCTGAGCAATATCCCTATCACCGAAAAGGCCGACTTGGTGGCCCTGCAGCAGAAGAACCTGCCCTTCGGCGGCCTGGTGGCGGCCAAGTTGAAGGACCTCAAGCGCCTGTACATTTCGCCCGGTCCCATCTACGAGCCGGGCGAGAAGAAGTTCACCGATGACCGCTGGACCCAGGCCTTTTACGCGGCCGGCTTCCGGGCTGGGGACATCTGCCAGGTGACCTTCAACTTCAACATGGTGCCCTTCGCCTTCTGGCTGGACGAGTGCCTGCAGATGATGGGCTGCATCTGCATCCCCACCGGCGTGGGCAACACCGAGCTGCAGGTGCAGTTCCTCAAGGACCTGCAGGTGCAGGCCATCTGCGCCACGCCCTCCTTTCTGGCCGCCCTGGGCGACAAGGCTGAGGCCATGGGCCTGAATTTGAAGAAGGACCTGAACCTGCAGGCGGCCTTCACCGCCGCGGAGATGCTGCCCGAGAGCCTGCGCGCCAGCCTGGAGGAGCGCTTCGGCATGATCCTGCGCCAGTCCTACGGCACCGCGGACATAGGCTGCCTGAGCTACGAGTGCTATCACCTGGACGGCATGCACTTCGCCCAGGACTGCGTGGTGCAGATCGTGGACCCGGACACCGGCCAGCCCCTGCCGCCGGGGCAGCCCGGCGAGGTGGTGGCCACCAACTTCGACAAGGCCTACCCCCTGATCCGCTTCGGCACCGGCGACCTGTCCTCCTACGAACAGGGCCAGTGCGCCTGCGGCCGCACCGCGCCCAAGCTCACGCGCATCATGGGCCGGGTGGACCAAGTGACCAAGGTCAGGGGCATGTTCGTGCACCCGGGCGGCGTGCAGCAGGTGGCGCAGAAGTTCCCCCAGGTGGAGGCCTTCCAGTTGGTGGTGACCCGCGAGGCCAACCAGGACGTGATGACCCTGGTCTGCGAGCTGGGCCAGGAGATGGCCGACCGCGAGGCGCTGCGGACCGGCATCGAGCGCCAGCTCAAGGAGGTGCTCAGGGTCAAGGGCCAGGTGGACTTCCGCCAGCCGGGCACCCTGCCCAAGGGATGCAAAATCATCGACGACCAGCGCAAATGGGATTAAGGGTCGTTGCCATCCGCGAACCAGCCGGGGCCGCGCGCCCCGGCTTTGGTTTGTGCGGACATGGCGCAGCATGCCATCTGAAATCCAGAGGAGACGAAGAATTTCAAGCCTCAGTCAAAACGGCTTGACATGGCGGCTCATTCAATGTAGTAGTTAAGCATAAACTTAATTGGGTGAAATGATGGAAGCTGAACAAGCTGAATTATTTAAACTACTGGGCGTGGAGTCCCGTATCAAGATTATAAACCTTCTCAAAGAAAACGGTCCGTTGGGCGTGAACGACCTGGCCAAGAAGTTGGGTCTGACCCCGGCGGCGGTTTCCCAGCACATGAAGGCCCTGCGCCAGGCGGGGCTGGTGGAGAGGCGGCGGCAGGGCTACTGGGTTCCCTATGACCTCAAGCCCCCTGCTCTGGAGCAGTGCGGGGAAATGCTGGCTTCGGTATGCGACTGCGGGTGCCGAGGCGCTTGTCGGCAGGCAGTCGAGGAGCCGCCTGGCCGCGCCGATGAGCTGGCGGCCTTGAAGAGGCGCGAGCAGGAATTGCAGAAAGAGTTGGCCGCGCTGCGTCAGCGGCTGGCGGAGTTGGAATAGGCCGCGGATTCTTCGGGGCATTTTTTTGGGGCATATAGTTAAGCATTTGCGAAACTGCTTAATGTAACTATTCGGATGAAGAAAGGAGTGGGCATCGTGGAATGTGTGTGTGGTTGCTCCAATGAGCAAGGTCAGGTCGGGAATCTGGCCCGGAGGATCGCCAGAGAACATCTGGCGCCGCGAGCCGCGCAGACCGACCAGGACAGGGCCTTCCCCTGGGAGGCTATATCTGTGATGGGCCAGGCCCAGTTGCCGGCAGTGGCCGTGGAATCGGTCGCGGGGGGCTTGGGGGCTGGACGCCTTGGATTCACCGCGGTCGTGGAGGAGCTGGCGCGGGCCTGCGCCTCCACCGCGCTGGTCTTCGTCTCGCATGTTGTGGCCTTGAAGGCAGTGGAAATCGCCGCCGGTGAGGAGATCAAGGCCAGTTTGCTGCCCCTGCTGATGAGGATGGAAAAACTGGGGGCCTTTGCCGTGCACGAGCCGGACTCCGGGTGCAATCATGCTGCCCTCACCACCCGGGCCCACCGAGAGGGCGAGATCTATCTGCTCAATGGCTCCAAAATATTCATCACCTCGGCCGGTGAAGCGGACTTATACCTGGTCATGGCACGGACAGGTGGAGGTCAGGGCACCCAGGGTCTGACCGCTCTCCTGGTCAGCAAGGACGCTCCTGGGCTTTCCTTTGATCGGATCGAGGACAAAATGGGCTTGCGGGGCACCTCCTCACGAACCATTCATTTCAGCGATTGCCAGGTTCCGGCCGCAAACCTCTTAGGTGTTGAGGACCAAGGCATGCAGGTCATGGCCGGCAGCATCGCAGGATGGGGGATATTCGGCGCTGCGGCCATGGCCCTGGGCATTGCCCGCGAGGCCACGGAAGCGGCGCTCAGGCATGCCCGGGAGCGAGTCATTGCCGGCACGCCCATCGGGGCCCAGCAGGCGGTGCAGTCCCTGATCAGCAACATGGTGCTGGGGAGCGAGGCGGCGGCCGCCTTGCTGGCCAAGTGCGCGGCCAAGGCCGACGCCACGCCAAGCTCGGCCCTGGTGGAGGCCTTCAAGGCCAAGCTCTTTGCCACTGAGACCGCCCTTGAGGTTACAGACCAGGCCATCCAAGTCCTCGGCGGGCACGGATACTGCCGGGATTACGTTGTCGAGCGCCTATACCGCGATGCCAGGGGGCTGACGCTCCACTTCAAGACATCGGAGTTGTTGCGCCAGGATATTGCCAAGGCGGCGCTAGGGTTTTAGGTGGCGGCCGGTGAAGCGAGCCGTCCGATAAGAAGTCTATTTGGACAAAGAGAGTGGCCGGCCTACGGGGAAAGGAGGTTTGCAACAGGCCAGCCGAACCAAAAACCCCGGACTTCAATGAAACAGGTTGAGATGTCCGGTGAAGCGGCAAGAACACCACTTGAAGGAGGCGTACGATGGCTGCTAACGAGCAATGTAGTTGTGGGTGCGGTTGCCTGCCCATTGTCGAGACAAGGGGCACCGAGGCTACCAAACCCAAGGCAGAACAAGACCCGAAGGACAAGCAAACAAAGTAGCTGAAACGCAAGTCCTCGCGGGGCGCCGCCGGCGCCCCGCTGGGACCGGCTTGTGCCCGGCGGCCGGGCGTGCTTTAATCAGCCAGCCCCTGCCCCCCTCAGGCCTTAAAAAGCGAGGCGCCCTGCACCGTGTCCGAGCTGGAGTCATACTTTCGCGGCCTGGCCCCTGGCTCCGACCCCCTGCTGGCCGGGCTGCAGCAGGAGGCCGCGGTCCAGGGCATACCTATCGTGGGCCCCCTGGTGGGCCGGCTGCTGCAGATGCTGGTGCAGGCCACTCAGGCCCGGGCCGTGCTGGAGTTGGGCGCGGCCATCGGCTACTCCACCATCTGCCTGGGCCGGGGCCTGGGGCCAGCCGGCCGGCTGCTGACCCTGGAGCGCGACCCGGTCCTGGCCCAGCGGGCCGGGGACAACTTGGCCCGGGCCGGCCTGGCCGGGAGCTGCCAGGTGCGGCAGGGCCAGGCGGCCGAGGTCCTGCCCGGCCTGGAGGGGCCCTATGACCTGGCCTTCCTGGACATAGACAAGGCCGGCTATCTGCCGGCCCTGGGACACTGCGGCCGCCTGCTGCGGCCCGGCGGCCTGCTGGTGGTGGACAACACCTCATTTAGCGGGAGCCAGGATTTCAACCAGGCCCTGCGGGAAGACCCGGCCTGGCTGGAGGCGCAGCTCTTGTGCTTTCTGCCCGGCCACTCGCCCGAGCGCGACGGTCTGGCCCTGGCCGTGCGGGCCTAATGAGCGACAACCAAGTGCGAGGCAGACGATGAAGCCGAGAGATAAGCACGCGCCCAAGGACGCGGAAACGCCAGCCCCAGCCTGCGCCTCCTGCCACGTGGCCCAGGCCAAGCGGGCCTGCCGCAGCCCCGAAGGCCTGGCGGGCAAGGACTGCCCCACCGAGCACCAAGCCGCGGTGCTGGCCGCGGCCAACGCGGAGTACGCCGACCCTGCGCTGGCCGAGTTCGCCCGGCAGGCCTCGCTGCAGGAGGCGGCCTGCTACGCCAACCGTCACGAGCGGCCCTACGTGATGCAGCCCTGCAAGACCCGCATACAGGAAATCTGCGAGTTCGCCCGGCGCCTGGGCTACCGGCGCCTGGGCCTGGCCTTCTGCGCGGGCCTGGTGCGCGAGGCCGCGGCCGTGGAGGAGATATTCGAGCAGCACGGCTTTGAGGTGGTCTCGGTGCTGTGCAAGGCCGGGGCCACGCCCAAGGAGGACCTGGGCCTGGGCGACGAGGACAAGATATACCAGGGCAGTTTCGAGGCCATGTGCAACCCGGTGTTTCAGGCCAAGCTGCTGGACGCCCAGGGCAGCCAGTTCAACGTGCTGCTGGGCCTGTGCGTGGGCCACGACTCGATGTTTTTCAAGTACAGCCAGGCGCCCACCACCGTGCTGGCGGTCAAGGACCGGGTGACCGGCCACAACCCCCTGGCGGCAGTGTATTTGTCGGACGTGTATTACCAGAAGCTCAAGAAGCCGCCCCCGGCCTGACCGGCCGGGCGGCTAGCGTCCCGCGGGGGAGGCCTTGGGTTCGGCCATCCTGGTCCGCAGCCGGGCGATGGATATCTCCACGCTGTCGTCCAGGGGATTGAGCAGGTGGAAGCTCTTGAGGTCGGCCAAGGCCTTGTCCCACTCTCCCAGGGCCTCGTAGGCCTGGGAGCGCAGATAGAAGGCGTCGTCCATCTTGGGGCGCATCCGGATGGCCTCGCTGAAGTCGTTGACCGCCAGGCGGTTGTCGCCCTTGATCAGCCACACCGACCCCCGCATGTAATAGGCCGGGGCATAGCCAGGCTTGAGCTCTAGGGCCCGGTTGTAGGCGATGATGGCCTCGGTGAAGGCGCCCAGGGCGCGCAGGGCGTTGCCCAACTGGAAGTAGGTGTCGTACTTGTCGGGCATGCTCTCCAGGGCCTTGGTGAGGTCCTCCACGGCCAGACGGTGCTGGTTGATGTGCATGCGGGCCATGCCCCGGTTCAGGTAAGCCTGGGCCAGTTGCTCCATGTTCAGGCCGCCGGAGTCGATGGCCATGGTGAGCAGCTTGACCGCGTAACGGTGGTTGCCCACGATGGAGGCCCCAATGCCGCCGCTGAGGTATTCCTCGGGGGAGGCCTTGAAATAGGGCCCCTTCATGAGCTGCAGGGACATGCGGACGCCGGGGTCCAGGTCCTTTTCAGCCGGCCCGGCGCTGGGTTTGTCCGCGGCCCAGGCCGGCAGGGCCAGCAGGCACGGGACCAACAGGACCGGGAGCAGCCGACCGAGCACAGCGGGGATTGTTACGTGCAGCAGCATGGTCATGCTCAACTGAGGCACCACCCTGGATGCAGGAAAGAATAAAGGGTCAGCTAATTATTACATAAAAGGCGCCCCCCCGCGAGGCGGGACGCCACTTAAGTTGGAGGATGGATCAACTGCGGCGGCGGCGCCGCCAGGCGGCCAGGCCGCCCAATCCGCTGGCCGCCAGCAGCAGGGTGGCCGGCTCGGGCACCCCGCCGGCGATCCGGTAGGTGACCCGCACAAACCCCTCGGCATTGGGAGGGGTGGTGCCCTGAGATATGCCGCTGGCGCCGGTTACGTCTAAATAGGTGGTGATGAAGGCGGTAATGTCAAAGGCGCCAGCGCCCACGTAGTCGGCGAAGGAAGTGCTGAGCACGTTGCCGCTGGCCAGGTCGGTCACCGTGCCGCCCAATACCTGGCCATAGTCCGGCCCGCCCGCGTTTACGCCGATGCCGTCGCCGTCGTCAGGCTGCAAGACGAAGTTCTGGCTGGTCACGGCGGTCAGCGGCGACAGGGGGTTGATCAGGTTGAAGGGCAGGGTGACGTCGCCGGACAGCAGATAGGCGCTGGTGCCGAACTCCACCGACACATTGGCCACCGAGGCGCTCTCGTTGTCCACCTGGCCCAGGCCGCCGGTGCTGGTCAGGCTCAACTCCACGATGATGGCCGTAAGGTCAGCCACGTTGCCGGTGTACTTATTGAAGGTCACCACCGGGAAGAAGTTGGGCACCGCCGGACCGAAAGTCTGGGTCTGGATGATGTCCGCTCGGACCACTCCTGCGGCGAACAGGATCGCCACCGCGGCGAGTATGGCAAAAAACTTTCTTAGCTCGGCCATTTTCATCCACCCGTTAAGGCCTGTCGGCCGAATTGATATTTATTCCTGACTTAATGGTAAGGATTGCCGCTGAGGAGGCAAGGGGCGGCCGTATTTTTGTTTCTGGGCGGCTGACCTAAGGGGCCGGATGCTGGTAGGGTAGGGGAATAGACAAATAAAAAGGGCCCCTTGGCAGGGGCCCTGGAATACGGAGGGAATGGGCTTAGGCCGCGGTGCGGCGTCGACGCCGGCGCCAAGCGGCCAGGCCGCCCAGGCCGCTGGCCACCAGGAGCATGGTGCCCGGCTCGGGCACGCCGCCGGCGGTCCGGTAGGTGACCCGCACGAAGCCCTCGGCGTTCTGCGGGGTGGTGCCCTGGGAGATGCCGCTGGCGCCGGTCACGGCCAGGTAGGTCTGGATTATGCCGGTGATGTCAAAGGTGCCGGCCCCCACGTACATACCAAAGGTGGTGGAAAGGACGTTGCCCGTGGCCGTGGCGGTGTCGGCGCCGCCCACCAACTGGTTGTAGTCCGGGCCACCCACGTCCACGCCGATGCCGTCGCCGTCGTTGGGCTGCAGGACAAAGTCGGCCGCGGTGACGGTCTTCACCGGCGTCAGGGGGTTGATCAGGTTGAAGGGCAGGAGCACGTCGCTGGAGAACAAGTAGCCGCTGGTGCCGAACTCAACGTGCACGTTGGCCACCGAGGAGCTCTCGTTGTCCACCTGGCCCAGGCCGCCGGTGCTGGTCAGGCTCAGGTCCACGATGATGGCGGTCAGGTCGGCCACGTTGCCGCTGTACTTGTTAAAGGTCAGCACCGGAGAAAAATCCGGTATGGCGGGCCCAAAGGCCTGGGTCTGGATGATGTCAGCTTGGGCCGGGACCGCCAGCAACAACATGGCGGCCAACAGGGCCAGGCCAGCTAGCTTTTTCCTCATGGCTCTACCTCGTTTCCGTGGCGTGGGGAAGCGGACCCTTCCTTCGCCATTTTTCTTCCAATATATTAATTATAGCCTCCCTGGACAGGGGAGCAATAATTTTTTTAATTTACTGGCCAAGTTCCCCGGTCTTCCCTTACCGAACTGCCCAGACCACACCCCTGGTCCAGACGGAAGCCCCAAGGAACCTAGGTGATCATCAAGTTGCTTGTTAAATAATTCTGATGCGACCGAAAAAGCCTGTCAACTACAAATAACTAATTATTCTAGGCCCTTGACTAGTTGGGAGTATGTTGAAGTACCCTAACTAGCTGTATGGGCATGAAAAACAAGTATGTGCTCCGTGCAAGGATTTCGGAAGCCAAG
>QZKP01000025.1 GCA_003605055.1 Desulfarculus sp. | reverse complement strand
GCGGTGCGCGATAGCCGAAAATTGTTCTTGGTTGATTTCCATGCGCGCATTATCGCGCATTTTGATCTTAAACGCAATTAGTGTTAACACGCCCTAGTCTGTGCAAGGCCTTGGAGTCCAGGGGAGACCACGACCCTGGTCTAAACCTTAACTAACGACCTTTTTTAAATGGCGCAGGCAACGGATCATTCCCGCAGGGCGTCCACCGGCGTGAGGTTGGCGGCCTTGCGGGCCGGGGCCAGGCCAAAGGCCAGGGCAATGGCCATGCTCAGGCCCGTGGAGCCCAGGGCCTGGGGCCAGGGCAGGTCAAAGTCCAGGGAGCTGAGCCGGCGCACCAACAGGGCCAGGATCAGGCCCAGAACCGCTCCGCCGCCGCCGCCCGCCAGGCCCAGCACCAAGGCCTCGGTCAGAAACTGCACCAGCACGTCGCGGCGGCGGGCGCCCACCGCCCGGCGCAGGCCGATCTCGGGCGTGCGCTCCTTGACCGCGATGAGCATCACGGCCATGATGCCCACCCCGGCCACCAACAGGCTCACCGCGGCCACGCCGGTGATGGCGGCGGTGAACAGGCGGCTGGACTCCTCCCGGGCCCGGATGGTCTCCTCCTGGGTCTGGATGCTGAAGTCCTCCTTCTGGCCGGGCCGCAGGCGGTGCCGCTGGCGCAGGAGCTGGGCGATGTTCTCGGTCAGGGGGCCCACGGCATTTTGGTTCAGGGCCCGCACCACGATCAGGCCCACGTAGCGCTGTCCGCCCAGCAGCCGCGATTGGACGGTGCGCAGGGGGATGTAGAGGCGCTCGTCCAGATCATTGCCGTTGGCGTCCAGCCCCTTGGGTATGAGCTCGCCCACCACCAAAAACGGCTGCTTGCGTATCTCCACGGTGCGGCCCACCAGGGACTTTTCCCCGGCCAGGTGCTGGCGCAGGGAGCGTCCCACCACCGCCACCCGGCGGCGGCCCTTCTCCTCACGGGCGTTGAAAAAGCGGCCCTCGGCCAGGGCCTGGTCCTCCAGGGCGAAGATGTCCGGCGGCGCGGCCAGCACCAGGGCGTCGGTGGTGCCCTCGGGTCCGGCTATGCGCATCAGGCGCATCTCCAGGGGCGCGGCTCCTTCCACCCCCTCCAGGCGCCCCAGGGCGTCGGCGTCGGCCGGCTGCAGGGACTGCACCTCGCCGGTGGTGCGGCTGCGTAGGCCGCTGAAGGCCCGCTTGGCCGAGCGCACGGTGAGGACATTGGTGCCCAGGGCCGTGAGCCGCTCCAGCACCTGGTGGCGGGTGCCCTCGCCCACGGCCACCATCACCACCACCGCGGCCACGCCCACCAGCAGGCCCAAGGAGGCCAGGAAGGAGCGCAGGCGGTGGTCGCGCAGGGCCTCCCCGGCGGTCAGCAGCAGGCGCATTTGCCTGTCCCAACTCATCGCAAGGCCTCCACCGGGTCCAGGCTGGCCGCCTTGCGCGCCGGAGCCAGGCCGAACAACAGCCCCACCAGGCAACTGAAGCTCAGGGCCCAGATAAAGCCGGTAGGGCTGAAGGCGGTGGGCACGTCCAGCAGCAGGGTGGCCAGGCCGGACAGCAGCAGGCCCAAGGCCAGGCCGCAGACGCCTCCCGCCGCGGACACCGCCAGGGACTCGATGAGCACCTGGTACATGATGTCCCGCCGCCGGGCCCCCACCGCCCGCCGCACTCCGATCTCGTAGGAGCGCTCGCTCACCGCCACCAGCATGATATTCATGATCACCACCCCGGAGACGAACAGACTGACCACGCTGATGAAGGAGAGCATCGCCACCAGGGCCCGGCTCTGGCTGGTGATGAGCTGCGTCAGCTCCTCGGGGGTGATGATCAAAAAGTCGTCGGGCACGCCCGGACCAAGCTTGTGGTGCCGGCGCAGCAGCTCCGTGACCTCTTGCTTGATCTCCTCCCGCCGCCCGGGGTCCTCCAGATTGGTGCGCATGCCGCTGAGCTTGTCGTCGCGGGACATGCGCGTCATGGCCGTGGCCAGGGGAATCAGCACCATGTCGTCGCGGTCCCGCCAGCCGCTGGAGCCCTTGGATTCCAGCACCCCCACCACGTTGAAGGGAGTGCGGCCGATGCGTATGCGCCGGCCCAGCGGGTCCATGCCCGCGAACAACTCGCGCGCCACGGTGGTGCCCAGCACCACCACCCGGGCCCGGCGCCGCTCGTCCTGCACGTTCAGGAAGCGCCCCCGGGCCACCCCCCAGCGCCGGGCCGCGGCCCACTCCGGCGTCGCCCCCCGCACGCGGGTGTTGGTGTGCCTGGCCCCAGCGGAGACCTGGGTGCGGGTCACGTTCTTGTGGGGCACCACCTGGGCCACGCCGTCCAGGCGGCTGACGGCCTCGGCGTCGGCCGGGGTGATGGTCATGGTGCGCTTCATGCCCCGGCGCACGCCCAGGCGGCCGCCGCCGCCGGAGACGAAAAAGGCGTCGGAGCCGAAGCCCATGCTCTCCATCATGGACAGGACCCGCTGCCGGGTGCCTTGACCGATCTGATGGATCACGGTCAGGGAGGCGATGCCGATGATCAGGCCGATCATCATCAACAGGGCATAGGAGCGGAAGGCCCACAACGAGGTGAAGGCCGCCTTGAGCAGGCGCCAGGTCAGGCTCATCCCTGCACTCCGGGCGGGGGCAGGGTGGCGAGTTGCTGCAGGGCCTGGGTGGGGTTGGCCACTTTCTCGTCGCTGCACACCCGGCCGTAGACCAAGCGCAGCACGCGGCGGGCCATGCAGCCCACCGCGTTGTCGTGGGTGACCAGCAGGATGGTGCGCCCCTCCGCGTTGAGCCCCTGCAGCAGGGACATCACCTCCAGGGAGGATCGCTGATCCAGGTTGCCGGTGGGTTCGTCGGCCAGGATCACCTCGGGATCGTTCACCAGGGCCCGGGCCAGGGCCACGCGTTGGCACTCGCCGCCGCTCATCTCGCCGGGGCGGTGGTGCAGGCGGTGCTCCAGGCCCACCCGGCTCAGGGCCTGGCGGGCCCGTTCTTGTGCGTCGGGCGGGAACTGGCCGGCGTAGGTGAAGGGCAGGAGCACGTTGGCCAGGGCGTTGGCCCGCGGCAGCAGGTGAAAGGCCTGGAACACGAAGCCCAGCTTGGCGTTGCGCAGCCGGGCCAGATCGTCGTCGCTGATGCTGGAGACCTCGCTGCCGTCCAGGCGGTAGGACCCGCCGCTGGGACGGTCCAACAGGCCCAGGATGTGCAGCAGGGTGGACTTGCCCGAACCCGAGGGGCCCATGATGCTCAGGAACTCCCCGGCCTCCATTTTCAGGTCAATGCCCAACAGGACCGGGGTGGGCAGCTTGCCCCGGTGATAGGTCTTGGTGATGTTGTGCAGCTGGATCACGCGGCGCCTGACATATGAAGAAGGGTTGCCCGGCTCAGGAGCTTGGCGGCACCGGCCTCCATCAACGCCGGAGGTTTACATCCTTCAGGGACGAGGCCTTGGGCACGATGATTTCCTGGCCCTCGCTCAGTCCATTTAGTATCTGCACCCGGCCGGACTCGGTCCAGCCCACCTGCACCGGCTGGGCCCGTATCTGGTCCCCTTCGCGCACGTAGACCAGGCCGCGGTTGCCCCGCTGGCGCACGGCTTCTGCGGGCACGGTGAGCACGTTTTCGCGCACACCGGTGACGATGCTCACGGTGGCGGTCATCTCCGGTTTTAATAATCCCTGGTAATTGCCCAGTATCTTTATAACCACGTCGTAGTAGACCACATCGTCCACGATCTTGGCCGAGGGCTGGATGGCATCCACAACCCCCTTGAACTGCTGGCCGGCGTAGGCGTCCACGGTGAAGGTGGCCTCCTGGGCCACCTTGACCCGGCCGATGTCGGTCTCGTCCACGAAGTCATCCACCTGCAGGCGGGACAGGTCCACGATGGTGATGAAGGTGGGCGCGCTGAGGCTGGCGGCCACGGTCTCGCCCTCTTGGGTAGTCACGCTGGAGACCACCCCGTTGATGGGCGCCCGCACCGTGGCGTAGTCCAGGTTGACCTGGGCCGAGGCCAGCCGGGCCCGGGCCGCCACCACGTCGGCCTGAGCCACCTTGAGGTCCTGTTGATAGCTGTGCTGGGTCTGGGCCAGGCGGGCGGTGGCCGAGGCCACGCGCGCCTCAGCCACACCCTGGCGCTCCTGAGCCCGGTCCACGGCGTCCTGGGCCACCAAGTCGCCCTTGCGCATCTGCTGCTGGCGCTTGAGGTCCAAAGAAGTGAGCTGCAGCGTGGCCTTGGCCTCGTTGAGCTCAGCCCGGGCGCGGGCGATCTCCTTGGGGCCGGTGGTGATCACCCTCTGCCGGCGGGCCTGGTAGGCGGCCAGTTCGGCCTGGGCCTGGTCCAGCTTGGCCTTGAGGTCCTGGTGCTCGATCACGGCCACCACCTGGCCGGCCTTGACCGTCTGGCCGATGCTGGCCAGGAGCTTCTCCACCCGGCCGCTGACCCGCGCCCCCACCTTGACCTCGGCTCCCACCTGGGCCTTGACCGTGCCGGTGCTCACCACCAGGCGGCGGATGGTGCCGCGGACCACCTTGTCCGTCCGGCCCTGGATCTGGGTGGCCTGGCCGGAGCGGTGGCTGCTCAGCCACCAGACCAGGGCTAGGGCCAGCAACAGGGCCGCGGCCGCCGCGGCCATCAGCTTCAGGCGTTTGTTGCCTTTCAAGGACCAGACCTCCTGCAGCAGCCTTTAGCTTTAATTAATGGTATCTTATAGCACCATGAACCAAGGTGCCAGCCATAGTCCGTTCCAGAGCGAGGAGCAGAGGGTGCGCGCCTTGGCCCGGGTCGTGGACGGCGCTCTAGCGGCCATCCAAGAGGGCCGCTGCCCAGATCGGGCCGCGGCGCAGAGCCTGGCCGCCAGGGTCCGCCGCCTGGCCCTGGCCCTGTTCCCGGACAAGGAGGAGGCCTTTGCCCTGATTTATCAGCCTCGCCTGGAAAGGGCCATCCGCCAGCGTTTCCCCTTGCACTAACCCGCGGTGTTGGTCGTCACCGTCTGGGCCGGTCCCAGCAGGCTGAGCAGCAGGGCCAGCGCCATCACCGATATCACCAGCACCCCGGCGGCCAAGGGCAGGGAAAGCCCCGCGCCCACCCGCAGCCCCACGAACAAGAGTATCAGCACGTAAAGCGCCAGGGCGATTATCAGGGGCAGGGCCAGGCTGCTGGGCAAAAAAGGCGCCAGGGCCGACAGCACCCACACCCCGCAGGAGTAGGCATAGACCCGAAAAAAGCCGGCCAGGGGCAGGGCGCTGCGCATGAGAAATCGGCCGGTGAGGCAAAACAGGGAGGCGAAGAGCAGAGACAATAAAAGGTTGGATAAGAAATTGGCCAGCGCCACCCCCGGGGGGGCGCCCTTGAGCAGCACCGCCGCCAAGGGGGAGGCCTGCACCACCACCAAAAAGATCAGGGGAGAGAGAAGGCCCCCTTCAGGGGGCAGCGTCCGGAAAAAACTCACCGGCCGCCGGGCCGCGCCCCAGACCACTTGGAAGAAGCTGGCCGGTTGCCGCCAGTTGAAATCCCTTGCCTGAATATCCAATGCTCCAACTCTCCGGGGTCGCGTTTACTGGGCCAAGCTAGGCCAAGGCACAGCGCCTTGTCAAGACGCGCGGGGGTGGGGCCGCCCGGCTACTTGCCGGTTGGATTCGAACTCCGGCGATGTTATGATTATTAAAAGCTTACGCAATGCGAATGGTGCGCAAGGAACGTGCTGAATATGGTGTCTAAAATAGCTGCGGCCACATGGTTGTTGCTGTTGCTGTGTCTGGGGGCCTCGCCGGCCTCGGCCTCGGTGTACAGCGCGCAATACCTCCTGGAGCCGCTCTTCACCTTCCAGGTCGAGCAAGCCACCGATCATCTGCGCATGCCTCCTGACCCAGGCATGGGCTGGTTGGTGTACAAGTATCAGGATATCGTACCAATTATCACCGATGAGCTGATCACCGAAGAAAGCCTATTTGACATCAATGAATTTGAACGGGGCCCCACCACCATCATACCCGTGGTGCCGGTAGCCCTGTATCTGCGCCACGCCACCACGGACCTACTGGAGCGCCACGCCGAGGGCAGCCGCATCTTCCGGGGGCCGCCGCCCGTGCCCATATTCCTGCGCCTGTTGTTCCCCAAGGTGGTGGCCCCGCACAAGCTGGGCCTGCTGCAGGAGCAGGGCCGCCGGGTGCCCCCGGCGGGCTGGGGCGTCCTGGAGTTCCTGTTCTTGGAGGAGGGTCTGTTCTCCGGCGAGGAATGGAGTTGGGAAAACTTCATGCCCCGCCTGCTCAGCGTGGCGGCCCTGGTGGTGACCGGGCTGCTGTTCATCGAGTTCCTGCGCGTCGTGGTCATGCTGGGCCTGCGGGTGTTCCGCGGCTCGGATCGCCGCTCCTAGGCCGCATGCGTTCAAAATGGACGGCGGGCCGCGGGGCCCGCCGTTTTTTGCCTGGGACCGCTGGATCAGGCTTCGAAATGGTCATCCAGCACGTAGGTCTGGACCTTGCCGCATTTGGGGCACAGATAGTAATTTTTCTTGTGCAGCACCTCAGACAACTTGTCTTTGGCTACCTGGGCATACTGCGCGGCCTGGACATCGGCGCCGCATCCTTCTGTCTTGCACTTGACGTATATGGGCATAAGCACGCTCCGGCCATGAGGTTTTGGAGGCTGGCCGCCCGGGGGCGGCGCAGGCACCCACCTATGGTGTTTATATCCCGGCGGCCTGTCAAGAAAAAACCCCAGCCGGCCCCCGCGCAAGCGGCCGGTCGAAGGGCTGGCCTCTCCTTGACAAGCCCTGGACCCCGGAATATCATGCAAAGTTCCAGTCGGAGGTTGATGGGCAACCGCCGCTGTTATTAAGAAGTTACGTCGCCTAGGCCCATGCGGCCAACCCAGGCGCAGAGCCCGGCCCGAAGCTGGGGGCCCAGTCGGGGGTGATGATCCTAGCCAGCCCAAAATCGGAGCAAGGGTGCGACCCCCTGGCCGCCTACGACTACCATCTGCCGCCTGGTCTCATCGCCCAGGGCCCGGCCAGGCGGCGGGTGCAGGCCCGGCTGATGCTGCTGGGGAAAAACGGCGGAGGGGCGGTCCACGAGAAGGTGGCCCGGCTGACCAGACTGCTCAGACCAGGCGACCTGCTGGTGCTCAACCAGACCCAGGTGGTGCCGGCCCGGCTGCTGGCATATAAGCCCAGCGGCGGGCGGGTGGAGGTGCTGCTGCTTAGTCCGGCCCAGCCCTTGGAGCGCCTGGCCGGGGGAGGGGAGCTGCACCAATGCCTGCTGCGCTCCCACCGGCCGCTGGGGCCCGGCGCGCGGCTGCTCTTGCGGGGCCAACCCGAGCTTTGGCTGGAGGTGCGGGAGCGCCGGGCCCGGGGCCAGGCCGTAGTGGAGTTCCCCGGTCCGGCCCTGGCCGTGGCCCAGGAAAGGGGCCAGACCCCCCTGCCGCCCTATATCAAGCGTCCCCTGGGCCCCGGTCCCCAGGACCGGGAACGCTACCAAACCGTGTATGCCGCCTGCCCCGGCGCGGTGGCCGCGCCCACGGCCGGGTTGCACCTGAGCCGGGAGCTGTTGGCCGCTCTGGGCCGGCGGGGGGTGGAGATGGCGGCCCTGACCCTGCACGTGGGCTACGGCACCTTTGCCGAGCCCTCGGCCGCGGACCTGGCCGCCGGCCGCCTGCACGCCGAGTGGGTGGAGACGGCGCCGGCGCTGAGCCAGGCCGTGGCCCGGACCAAGGCGCGCGGCGGGCGGGTGATCGCCGTGGGCACCACCAGCCTGCGGGCCCTGGAGTGGCGGGTGGGGCCGGGCGGAGTCCCCCAGCCGGGCCAGGGCTGGTGCGACCTGTTGATCGCGCCAGGCCATGAATTCCGGGTGACGGACGGGCTGTTGACCAATTTCCACCTGCCGCGCACCACCCTGTTGATGCTGGTGGCGGCCCTGGCCGGGCGTGAGCGGGTGCTAGAGGCCTATGCCGAGGCGGTGACAAGACGATACCGTTTTTACAGCTTCGGCGACGCCATGCTGATTATCTGAGCATGGGGCGCCTGAGTTTCGTCACCACCGCCCGGAGCGCCGGGGCCCGCTGCGGGCTCATGCAGACCCGGCGGGGGCCGGTGCAGACGCCGGTGTTCATGCCGGTGGGCACCCAGGCTTCGGTCAAGGGGCTGACCCCGGAGGAGGTGGCCGGGCTGGGGGCCGAGTTGGTGCTGGCCAACACCTACCACCTGATGCTGCGGCCAGGCTGTCAGGTGGTGGCCGGCCTGGGCGGCCTGCATTGTTTCATGGGGTGGCAGGGGCCCATCCTCACCGACAGCGGCGGGTATCAGGTCTTCTCCCTGAGCGGCCTGCGCCGGTTGGACGAAGAGGGTGTGAGCTTCCGCTCCCACCTGGACGGCGAGTTGATGCGCCTGACCCCCGAGGCGGTGGTGGCCGCCCAAGAGGAGCTGGACTCGGACTTGATGATGGTCCTGGACGAGTGCCCGCCGGCCGGGGCCGCGCGCGGCTACCTGGAGCAGGCCTTGGCCCGCGACGCCCGCTGGGCGGCCCGGGCCCTGGCCGCCCGCAGCGAAAAAGGCGGCGCCCTGCTGGGAATCGTGCAGGGGGGGGTGTATTATGACCTGCGGGCTCGGAGCGTGGAGTCGGTCTGCGCCCTGGATATGGACGGTTTTGCCCTGGGCGGGCTGAGCGTGGGCGAGGCCAAGGAAGAGATGATGGAGGTTATCGCGCGCACCGCGCCCTTGCTTCCGGCGGACAAACCGGTGTATCTGATGGGCGTGGGAGAGCCCGCGGACTTGGTGCGCTGCGTGGGGCTGGGGGTGGACATGTTCGACTGCGTGCTGCCCACCCGCATGGCCCGCAACGGCACCCTGCTCACGGCCCGCGGGCGGCTGAACCTCCGTAACGCCCGCTACAAGGACGACCCCCAGCCGGTGGAGGAGGCTTGCGGCTGCTACACCTGCCGGGGCTACAGCCGGGCCTATCTGCGCCATTTGTTCATGGCCCGGGAGCTGTTGAGCTACAGACTCAACACCATACACAACCTTTACTATGTGCTGCAGCTGATGGCCGGTCTGCGCCGGGCCATCGTTCAAGACGCATACGAGTCCTTTGCCCGCGGCTTTTTCTCTTGCCTGGAGGAGGGGCGGGGCGAAGAGGCCCTACCTAACTAGGAGGAAGACATGCTGGATCTGTTTCATGCTGGTGTAGCCTGGGCCCTGGGCACAGGCCAGCAAGCCGCCGGCAAGGCCGGCGAGAGCTCGGGGGGCCTGGGCGGGCTTTTGTCCGGCCCCATTCCCATGCTGGTGCTGATGTTCGTGATCTTCTACTTCCTGTTGATCCGGCCCCAGCAGAAGAAGGCCAAGGCCCATCGCGAGATGCTGTCGTCCATCAAAAAGGGCGACCAGGTCATCACCGGCGGCGGCATCTACGGCCGGGTCACTGGCGTGGACGACCAGAGCCTGGTGGTGGAGATCGCCCCCCAGGTGCGGGTCAAGATCAACCGGGCCAATGTGGCCGGCCTGGCTAGCGGAGCCCCGGCCCAGGCGCCAGCCAAAAAGAAGTAGCTCGCCTAACCGGCCCCGCGGGCCCCATGGCCGCCCCCCGACGCCGGGGGGGCGGCGGGGACGTGGGGACGTTGTTGCAAGAGGAGCGGACCTTGCCTAAGAACTTCGTCTTGAAGGCCTCTTTGGTGGCGGCGGTGATAGTCTTGTCCCTGCTATTCCTGGTGCCCAGCCTGGGCGGCAAGCTGCCCGCCTGGTGGCGGAGCTTCCTGCCCACCGAAAAGATTCGCTTGGGCCTGGACCTGCAGGGCGGCATGCACCTGATCCTGGAGGTGGAGGTGGCCAAGGCGGTGGCCTCTTCCGTGGAGCGCTCCAGCCAGGAGTTGGTGCGCCGGATGCGCGAGGACAAGATCCGCGCCACCCACCCGGAGACCCACCTGGACAACACCATCACCCTCACCCTGCTGCACGACAGCGACCGGGCCAAGTTCGAGGACATGGTCTTGCGCAACTACCCGGACTACAAGCTGCTGCCCGCGCGGACCCTGCCCGACGGCAAGATCGCGATGGGCCTGCAGCTAAAGCCCGAGGCGGTCAAGCGCATTGAGGAGCAGGCCTCCACCCAGGCCCTGGAGACGATCCGCAACCGGATAGACCAATTCGGGGTGACCGAGCCGGAGATCTTGCCCCAGCCAGAGGGCCGCATCCTGGTGCAGCTGCCCGGGATAAAGGACTCCCAGCGGGCCATAGCCCTGATCGGCAAGACCGCTCAACTGGAGTTCAAGTTGGTGGACGAGTCGGTGAACCCCGCCGCGGTCACCAAGGCCACCCTGCCGCCGGGAGCCGAGTTGATGTACCTCTACCGGCGGGACCGCAACACCCGCATGGTGGACAAAGAGCCTATCGTGGTATTTAAGCGGGTGGCCATGACCGGCGAGACCATCACCGACGCCCGGGTGCAGGTGGACTCCCAGTACAACGAACCCTACGTGTCTGTGGCCTTTGACAGCCGGGGCTCCCGCCAGTTCGCCGACATCACCACCCGCAACGTCAAGAAGCGCCTGGCCATCATCTTGGACGGCAAGGCGCAGTCCGCGCCGGTGATCCAGGAGCCCATCACCCGGGGCGAGGCGCGCATCTCCGGGGACTTCACCATGGAAGAGGCCCGCGACCTGGCGGTGGTGCTGCGTTCGGGCGCCCTGCCCGCGCCGGTGAAGATACTGGAGGAGCGCACGGTGGGCCCCAGCCTGGGGCAGGACTCCATCGAGCATGGCTTATTGTCCATGGTGGTGGGCTTCGTTCTGGTGGTGGCCTTCATCTTGTTCTACTACCGCCTGGCCGGCGTATTGGCCAACTTGGCCCTGATGCTTAACTTGGTGATCATCGTGGCCGCTCTGGCCGTCTTCCAGGCCACCCTGACCCTGCCGGGCATCGCGGGCATCATCCTGACCATCGGCATGGCCGTGGACGCCAACGTGCTCATCAACGAGCGCATCCGCGAGGAGCAGCGCCTGGGCAAAACGCCTTATGCGGCGGTGGAAGCCGGCTATTCCAAGGCCACCCTGACCATCCTGGACGCCAACATCACCACCCTGATCACGGCCCTGGTCCTGTTCCAGTTCGGCACCGGCCCCATCCGGGGATTTGCGGTGACTCTGTCCCTGGGCATCATCAGCTCGCTGTTCACGGCTATCACCTTCACCAGGCTGCTATTCGATCTTTACCTGCACCAGTTCAGGCCCAAGCGGCTCCTTATCTAGGGCCGGGGAGCGCGGAGCATCCATGGAACTGATTAAACCGGACATCAACCTTGGTTTTATAGGCCAGCGTTTCAAGGCCTTCATCCTCTCGGGCCTCTTGATCTTAATGGCTATCGTCTCTCTGATAGCCCACGGAGGGCCCAACTACGGCGTTGACTTCGCCGGCGGCATCCTGGTGCAGGTGCGCTTCAAGGCGGCCACCGACCCGGCGGCCATCAAGGAGGCGCTCAAGCCGCTGGGCATGGGCAACTCGCTGGTGCAGCGCTTCGGCGAAAAGAAGAACCACGAGTACCTGATCCGCGACGAGCAGAAGAGGAAAAACCTGCAAGGCCTGGCCGAGCGGGTGCGCGCGAACCTGGCCGCCAAGTACGGCGCCGATGGGTTCGAGGTGCGGCGGGTGGAGATGGTGGGGCCCAAGGTGGGCAAGGACCTGCGCGAAAAGGCCCTATTGGCCATCTTCTACGCCATTTTGATGATCGTGGTCTACATCTCCGGCCGCTTTGAGCAAAAATGGGGCCTGGCCGCGTTGACCGCCGCCGTCCTGGTGGCGGCCACCCTGATCGTGCAGGCCTTGATCAGCACGGCCGGAGGCGAGGAGGGCAGCGCCACCGTCTGGCTGATCATCACCGCCTTGGTGGTTACAGTGGGTATGTGCTGGCTGATGAAGCTGCGCTACGCCCTGGGGGCCATCGTGGCCCTGATCCACGACGTGGCCATCACCGTGGGCGTGTTCAGCCTGCTGGATAGGGAGTTCACCCTGGCCACGGTGGCCGCGCTTTTGACCATCATCGGCTACTCGCTCAACGACACCATCATCGTCTTCGACCGCATCCGCGAAAACCTGAAGAAGTCGGGCAAGACCCCCCTGTCCGAGGTAATCAACGCCTCGATCAACCAGACCCTGAGCCGCACCGTCCTTACCTCGGGCACCACCATGCTGGTCTTGGTCTGCCTTTACATCCTGGGCGGGGGCGTGATCCAGGACTTCGCCCTGGCCCTGCTGGTGGGCGTGGGGGTGGGCACCTACTCCTCCATCTATGTGGCCAGCCCGATCCTATTGGCCCTGCCCGAGGGCTCGCCCCTGGTGGGCTTCAAGCGCCGGGGGACCCATCGGGCGGCCCGCAGCGTGGCCGTGCGGCGGGCGGCAACGGAGCCGATGGTGGAGGCGGTGCCGGAGCGGACGGAGCGGGAGACCAGCCCGATCAAGGCGTCCAGCGCCAAGAAGCGCAAGAAAAAGCCCGGCAAAAAGAAAAAGCGCAGATAACCCAGTGGGGCGGGGCGGCGTTTTGGCTTGCCAAGGCCCGACGGCCCCGGCTAAGTTTTAGAGGCCATGGGCCGAATCATCACCATCGCCAATCAGAAGGGCGGAGTGGGCAAGACCACCACCGCCGTCAATTTGGCGGCCAGCCTGGCCCTGGCCGAGCAGCCCACCCTGCTGGTGGACTGCGACCCCCAGGGCAACGCCACCAGCGGCCTGGGCGTGACCATCGAGCCCGGGCAGCCCACCCTATACCACGTGCTGATCGGCCAGGTGCCGGCGGCCCAGGCGGTCTGGCCCACCAGCCTGAGCAAGCTGCAGATCATAGGCTCGGACGTTAACCTGTTCGGGGCCGAGGTGGAGCTGGCCAACACCCCGGACCGGGAGAGGCTGCTGGGTCGGGTGCTGGCCCCCCTGACCGAACACTACCGCTATCTGCTGCTGGACTGTCCGCCCTCCTTGGGGCTGTTGACCCTCAACGCCCTCACCGCGGCCCAGGGGGTGCTGATCCCCCTGCAGACCGAATACTACGCCCTGGAGGGGCTGACCCAACTGTTGCACACCGTGGCCCGGGTGCGGCGCACCTTCAACCCCGGCATGCAACTGGAGGGCATCCTGCTGACCATGTTCGACACGCGCAACAACCTGGCCCATCAGGTGGCCGAGGACGTGCGCCGGCACTTCAAGGAACTGGTCTACGAAACGGTCATCCCGCGCAACGTGCGCCTGTCCGAAGCCCCCAGTCACGGTCTGCCCGCCATCCTCTACGACATGCGCTGCTCCGGGGCCGAGAGCTATGTGGCCCTGGCCCAGGAAGTGATGGCCGGGCCGCGCGGCAACGACGGCGCGCCAATGGAACACGGCAGGGCGGCGTGAGCGACGGCCAGGACAAAGGCGGCAAGAAGCCGCCCAAGCGCAAGCCGCCGGCCCTGGGCCGCGGCCTGGCCGCCCTGCTGGGCGATGACCAGTTCACCGCCGATGGCCTGCCCGCCGAGCCGCGGCCCGGCGAGAAGGTCATCCGCCTGCCCCTGGAGCGGCTGGAGCCCAACCCCTATCAGCCCCGGCGCAACTTCCCAGACCAGTCCCTCAAGGCCCTGGCCGAGTCCATCGCCGAACACGGAGTTCTACAGCCTCTGGTGGTGCGGCCGGTGCAGGGAGGCTATCAGGTAATCGCCGGCGAGCGGCGGCTGCGGGCCTGCCACCTCTGCGGCCTGGCCGAGGTGCCGGTGGTGGTGCGCCAGGCCACGGATCAGCAGGCCCTGCTCTGGGCCCTGCTGGAAAACCTGCAGCGCGAGGACCTGGGCCCCCTGGAGGAGGCCCGCGCCTACGAGCGCCTGGCCGAGGATTTCAAGCTGAGCCAGGAGGAGATCGCCAAGGGCGTGGGCAAGGACCGCTCCACGGTGGCCAACGCCCTGCGCCTGCTCAAGCTGCCCGGCTCCCTGCAGTTGGACCTGGCTCAGGGACGGCTGAGCGCCGGCCACGCCCGGGCCCTGCTGGCCCTGGCCAACGAGGCCCAGATGCGCGCCGCCCGCGACGAGGTGCTCCGTAGGGGTCTGTCCGTGCGGGCCACCGAGGCACTGGTCAAAAAGATGCTCTCTCCGTCCAGCCCCAAGGCGCAGCCCACCACCGAGCAGGTGCACCTGGCCAGCCTGGCCGAGAAGCTTCGCCACCGCCTGGGCGCGCCGGTGGCCATCCAGCGCAAAGGCAAAAAGGGCAGCATCGTCGTCAGCTTCTCCTCGGACCAAGAGCTGGAGCGCCTGTTGGAGCTGCTGGGCGGCTGATGCGCCTGGTCATCGACGGCTATAACCTCATCCACCACTGCCCGGAGCTGGCCCTGGCTGAGGCACGCGGCCGCGGCCGCGAGGCCCTCATGCAGGCCCTGCGCCTGTACCGCAAGAGGCGCCCCCATCACATCACGGTGGTCTTTGACGGCGGGCCTGAGCCCGGCGGCCAGCGCACCAGCCTGGCCGGTTTGCCGGTGGTATTCTCGGGCGCGGCGCGCTCGGCCGACGACGTCATCGCCGACCTGGCCCGGCAGGAGGGCCGCAATCTGACCGTGATCACCGCCGACCACGAACTGGCCGACCGCTGCCGTTTGCACAGCGCCGTGGTGCTGGACAGCGGCGAGTTCAGCCTGCGCCTCATGGAGACAGCCTTGGGCGAGGCTCCGGCCGAGGAGGCCGAGGCCGAGGGCTGGGACTTCAGCACCAGGAAGAAGGGGCCGGCCAAGCGCCTGTCCAAGGCCCAACGCCGTAAGGGCAGGCGGAAGGGGAGGCTGTAGGTGAATGGCTGGAGCTGCAACCCGAAGCGAATGCGGCGGTTAAAATAAGGATGCGGGCTTTATAGTCCAGCCGCCGCTTCGGTCGGGCCGCTTAAATCCTGTGGGCTGAGCGGCGCAGGACAGACTAAACCGCTACCTTACTGGTGCACCACAACCCATCACTCAATCACCCACGGTTCCTTATGTTTTTTCTTCCCAACCACTTGAATGAAACGGCCACCTTATTCTGGTGGCCGCCTTATGCACAGCTAACGTCTTTTGCCGCCGGGGCTCAGCGCCAGCCGTGCTCCTGGCCGGCGCGCAGGCGCACGATGTTCTCCCGGTGCTTGTAGATGGTGATCAGCGACATCACCCCCGCGGCCATCACCGCGGCCAGGGGTGCGCCCAGCAGGGCCAGCCAGCCCGGCGCAGAGGCGCAGCCTATCAGGGAGCCCAAGGACATGTGCTTGCTGAGCCAGGCGATGATGATCAACAGCAGGGCCGTGCTCAGGCCGGCCAGGGGCGAGAAGGCCAGAAACACGCCCAGGGCGGTGGCCACGCCTTTGCCGCCGCGAAAGCCCAAGTAAATTGGCCAGCAGTGGCCCAGGAAAGCGGCCAGGCCCGTGGCCGCGGCCCACCAGGGCGTCAGCAGGTGCGCGGCCAGCAGGGTGGGCGTGAAGCCCTTGGCTACGTCCAGGAGCAGGGTGACCACGCCGGCGGTCTTGCCCGCCTGACGGGCCACGTTGGTGGCCCCTATGTTGCCCGAGCCTCCCGCTCGCGGGTCGGGCCCGCCAAAGGCCCTGGAGGCCAACAGGCCGAAGGGCACCGCCCCCAGCAGATACGCACCCAGAACTAGCGCCGCCCCCTGCCAAGCCATCGTATTTTCCCCCGGCCATACCGAGATTAAGACGCGTCCCGCCGCGGCCACGGCAGGCTTGCTAGCCTGTCACGCTCAGTGTATTCTCATTTAACCAAGGAGGCAACCTTGCGAGTCTGCGTGATAGACGGCCAGGGCGGAGGCATCGGCAGCGTCATCATCCGTCGCCTCAAGGAAGAGTACGGCGAGGGGGTGGAGGTGCTGGCCCTGGGCAGCAACGCCATCGCCACCGCCCAGATGATGAAGGCCGGGGCCAACCGCGGCGCCACCGGCGAGAACGCCATCCTGGTTAGCATCCAGCAGGCGGATGTGATCATCGGCCCCCTGGGCATCGTGCTGGCCAACGCCATGATGGGCGAGATCACCCCGGCGGTGGCCGCCGGGGTGGCCGCCTGCGGCGCCCGCAAGTTCCTACTGCCGCTCACCCAGGAAAACGTGGAGGTGGCGGGCGTTACCCGCGAGCCTCTGCCGCACCAGGTGGACCACATCGTCAAGGTCCGCCTGAAGGAGATGCTGGACCATGTGTGAAGCCACCGCTTACTTGCTGAACAAGGATGGAGACGAAGAGGTCCTGCTGGCCGACGTGGACGTGATCGAGCCCACCGAGGGCGGCAAGGTGCGCCTGGTGTCCATTTACGGCGAACAGAAGATACTGCCCGGGCGCATCAAGTCTATGTCCCTGGTCAACCACCGCGTGGTGCTGACCCAGGATTAGGCCTCGCTGGTTCCATTGTCGCAGGGAAAGGGGAGAGACCATGGCCGATCAAGCCGCCATAGATAAGGTGGTCAAAGATCTGCACTGGCTGGGGCACGATTGCTTCCGCCTGGAGCGGCCCCAGGGACCCATCTACTTCGACCCCTACGAAATCAAAGGCGGACCCCAGGCCTCGTTGATCTTGGTGAGCCACGATCACTTTGACCACTGCTCCGCCGACGACCTGGCCAAGATAAGCGGTCCGGACACGGTCATAGTCACCGAGCCCGACAGCGCAGCCAAGCTCTCCGGGGACGTGCGGGTGCTCAAGCCGGGCCAGAGCCTGGAGGTAGCCGGCGTGCAGGTGGTGGCCGTGCCGGCCTACAACCTGAATAAGGATTTCCACCCTCGGGCCAAGAAATGGCTGGGCTTCATCGTCACCGTGGACGGTGTGCGCCTCTACCACGCCGGCGACACGGACTACATCCCGGAGATGGACCAGCTTCGGGTGGACGTGGCCCTGTTGCCGGTCAGCGGCACCTACGTCATGACCGCCGCGGAGGCGGTGGCCGCGGCCCAGGCCATAGGCCCCCAGTTGGCCATTCCCATGCACTACGGCGCTATCGTGGGCGACCTGAACGACGCCCAGCAGTTCGCCAAGGCCCTCGAGGGCCTGGTGCCGGTGCGCATTTTGCCCAAAGAGAACTAGCCCCTTGCCCGCCGGCGGCCTGCCATCCCTGCTCGCGGCCGGCCGGCGGCCTTGGGACGTGCTCTGCCTGGGCAACAACGCCGCGGACAACCTCTGCCTGGTGCCCCGCTTTCCCGAGCGGGGCAGCAAGCTGCGCATGATCCGCTTCCTGGCCGCCGGCGGCGGCCAGGCGGCCACTGCGGCCTGCGCCCTGGCCCGCCTGGGCCTGCGGGTGGCCTACGCCGGCGTGGCCGGCGATGACCCGGCCGGAGGCCTAGCCGCCTCCCGCCTGGCCGAGGCCGGGGTGGACCCGCGCGGCCTGGTGCTCAAGCCCGGCGCCACCAGCCAGCAGGCCTTCATTCTGGTGGAGGAGGGGGGCGGGGAGCGCACCATTGTCTGGACCCGGGACCCGGCCTGCCACCTGGAGGCCCGGGACCTGGACCCGGAGCTGCTCGCCTCCTGCCGGGTGCTGCACACTGACGGCCACTTCATTGAGGCCAGCCTGGCCGCGGCCCGCCTGGCCAGGGACGCCGGGGCCCTGGTCTGCCTGGACGGCGAGCGCATACAAGAGGGCACCCTGGATTTGGTGAAGCTCTGCCACGTGGTGGTGGGAGAGCGCAGCTTTCCCCAGCGCCTGACCGGCATCGCCGATGCGGGAGAATCGCTTCTGGCCCTGGCCGAACTGGGCCCGGCCTGGGCCGGCCGCACCCTGGGCCCCCAGGGCGCGGAGATGCTGGTGGCCGGCGAATTGGTGCGCCACCAGGGCTTCCTGGTGGAGGCGGTGGACAGCACCGGCGCCGGCGACGTGTTCCACGCCGGTCTGGTGCACGCCATCCTCCTGGGCCATGACCCGGCCAAGGCCCTGGCCACGGCCAATGCCCTGGCCGCCATCAGCACGACGGCCCTGGGCGGCCGCAGCGCCCTTGCCGACCGGGCGGGCCTGGAGGCCTTTATGGCCGCCCGCCGATCCTAAACTGGTTCTGGCTGGCCCTGGCCGCGGCCGCCTACATGGTGGCCGGCAAGCGCCTGAGCCTCCTGCTCGCCGCGCTCTAGGGCGAGGTGCTGCACAAGGATGAGCGCCTGGTCCCGCACTGCCTGGCCTGCGCCCTGATGGCGGAGCGGGATGGTGTGGGTCCTCCTGGCCAGCTAGGCCGGCTGGCCGGCCAGGGCCTTGGTCAGCTTGCTCATAGAGCTGCCCGGCCCCATGGCGATGAGGGTGTCGCCCACCTCCACCACCGTGTCCGCCGGCGGGTTGAAGCGCATGGAGCCGTCTTGCTTTTTCACCGCCAGCACGATCAGGTCCAGCTTGTGGCGGATGCCCGAGTCCTTGAGGCTGGTCCCGGCCAGCTCCGCGCCGGGCCCCACGGTCAGTTCCTCCATGCGCAGGGGCTGATCCAGGGTGCTGTGGAAGGTGAGGTCAATGAAGTCGGCCACCGAGGGCCGGATGACGGTCTGGGCGATGCGCCGGGCGCCGATGAAATAGGGAGAGACCACCTTGTCCGCGCCGGCGTGCCGGAGCTTGCGCTCGCTGCCCGGCTCGGTGGCCCGGGCGATCACGAACAGGTCCGGCCGGATGTCCTTGGCCGTGAGCACGATGTATACGTTGTCCGCGTCCGAGCTGACCGTGGCCACCAGACCGCGGGCCCGCTCCACTCCGGCGGCCAGCAGGCTCTCGTCCTCGGTGGCCGAGCCCAGCACGTAGTGGACGTTCTCCGCGCCCAGGCGGCGGGTGACCTCTTCGTTGCTGTCTATGACCACCACCTGGCGGCCGGCGTCCAAGAGCATCTCGCAGACCAGGGCGCCGATGCGCCCGTACCCGCAGATGATATAGTGGCCCTTCAGGGACCCGATGGCGCGTTCCACGCTCCTTCTCCCTAAAACCTCCCTGAGCTTGCCCTCCACCATGAATTGGGTGGCGGCGGTCAGGATGTAGAGGATGGTGCCCACGCCGGTGCCGATCAGCACCATGGTGAAGATGCGCCCCACGTCCCCCAGGGGGCGCACCTCGCCGTAGCCCACCGTGGTCACGGTGATCACGGTCATGTACAGGGCCTCCAGCCAGCCGAAGTTCTCCAGCAGGCGGTAGCCCAGGGTGCCGAACAGCAGCACCCCGGTCACCAGCGCCATGGCCATCTTGATGCTTCTAGTCATGCAGGCGTCCGTGGGCCTCGTCGGCCGCGGCCTGGCTGCTCAGCGGCCACCGCCTGGGGAAGGGGCGGGCGCGGAGGCCACCACCTCGGCGGTGAACTCCACCAGATGCTCGGGCAGGTTGGCCAGGACGATCATGAAGGGCATGCTCTGGCCGGGGCCCACCACGTACTTTTGGCCGTCGGGGCCGAGGGGGCTGGCAAGCCGGCGCTCAATGGCGGACAGGCTTAGGTGCCTGAGCTCCCCCGGGGTCAGGACCGCGCCGGCGTAGGCGGTGGCCTGGCGGGCCAGCTTGCCCTGGCTGTCGTACAGCCGGCCCTGGACCAGCACCGCCGCCCGCGGCTTGTTGTGCTGGTTTTCCACCAGACCTTGGATCAGGAAGATGCGTCCTGCGGTGTCGTTTTCCCGGAAAAACCGCTGCACCTGGCTGAGGGTCATGCGCACCGGCTCTTCCTTGGCCTCGCTCCGGGTGGAGACAGCCTGGGGCTGGCCCAGCAGGGGGGCCAGGCCGGGCAGGGACTTGGCCCGCCGCAGCAGCGCTCCGTCCACGCCCATGCGGTCCAGCACCACCACCCCTCCCAGGCCGGTGATGGCCACCAGCAGGGCCAGGCCGATTATCCAGAACAGGGCCTTGAACAACGTACCCCGCCCGGGCAGCGGCTCGTTTTGGTGGCCATCCAGGCCGAAGTCGGCCAGCTCCTGGGCCCGCTGCTGGTCCACGTCCTGGTAGTCCTGCAGGTCCAGGGGGGTGGGCCCAAAGGGCAGGGCCGGCGGCGGGGGCGGACCCATCTCTCGCGAGGGAGCGGACGCCGGCTTGGGTGCGGGCCTGGTTTCGGCCTCGGCCGCCTCCCGGGCCGCCACCGCGACCTCGGCCTGGTCCGGGGCGGCCACGTGGAAGACCTCGCCGCAGACGCTGCAGCGCACCCAGGCGCCCTCGGGCGGCAGGCCGGAATCGTCCAGTTTAAAGTCGGTGTCGCAGGTTTGGCAGTGAACGATCATGCCCTATCCCCGCGCCCAGGCCATCAGTGGGTTCTGAGCTCGTATATGCCGGGCAGGCAACGGTAGCTCTCGTTGAAGTCCAGACCGTAGCCCACCAAGAAGCCCTTGGGCACCTTGAAGCCCACGTAGTCTAAGTTTAACTCTATCTGCCGGCGCTCGGCCTTGTCCACCAGCACGCAGATTTTTATATCCGCCGGCTGGTAATGGAGCAGGTGCTCCTTAAGCCAGGCCAGGCTCAGGCCGGTGTCCACTATATCCTCCACCACCACCACCGGCCGGCCGCTCAGGTTCAGCTCCGGGGCCTTGGTCATCTCCACCCGGCCGGAGCTGGTGTCCCCGTGGCCATAGGAGGACAGGCGCACAAAATCCACCTGGGCCGGTATGGTTATCTGCCGGGCCAGGTCGCTCAGGAAGATGAAGCATCCCTTGAGCACGCCCAAGAGCACCGGCTCCTGGCCGGCCAGGTCCCGGGATATCTCCCTGGCCAGCTCCTTGACCCTTCGCTGGATGGTCTCCGGAGCGATGACTACTTCTGTGGGTTGTTGCTGCGGCAAATGAGGCTCCCGGCCCCGGACCTTAAGGCCCAAGCGTCCGGTATCAATAATTAATCGCTGAACCAAAATAGAACAGGGGCCAGGGCAATGTCAAACGGATTGTGCCCTTGGGTGCGCCCTCGCGTCGGCCCGGGCCTAAAAAACGGCGGGGCGCGGCCGGCGCGTCCCGCCTTTTGATCATGTTAAAGCCTGCTTAGCTCGCGGCGCGGGCCTTAGGCTTGAACAGGCTCTTCAGGCTGATGAAACCCATCTTGCGGCGCAGGATGCCCAACTGGTCCTGCAGGGGCAGCTCCCGGGGACAGACGTCCTCGCAGGCCAACAGACCCATGCAGCCGAACACGCCCTGGTCCGTGCCCACCACCTCAAAGTACTCCGCCTCGCTGCGCTGGTCCCGGGGGTCCAGCATGAAGCGGGCGATGCGGTTGAGGGCAAAGGCGCCCACGAAGTCCTCGCGCATGTTGGCCGTGCCGCAGGCGGCCACGCAGCAGCCGCACTCGATGCAGCGCTCCAATTCGAAGATGGCGTTGGCCAGGTCGTTCTCCATGCGCTCTTCGACGACCGCCGGATCGAACTCCTGGTCCGTGTGGATCCAGGACTGGATCTTGGTGTTGGTGGTGCGGAACCAAGTGCCGGTGTCCACCGACAGGTCGCCCACCAGTTTGAACACCGGCAGGGGCATCAGGGTGATCTCGGCCGGCAGCTCCTTGGTCAGGGTCTTGCAGGCCAGGCCCGGCCGCCCGTTTATCACCATGCCGCAGGAGCCGCAGATGGCCATGCGGCAGGCGAAGTCGAACTGCAGCGAGGGGTCTTGCTCCTCCCGGATGCGGTTCAAGGCGATGAACAGGGTCATGGAGGGGGTTTCCTCCAGGATGAAGGTGTCGGTGCGGGGCAGGGACCCGGGGTCCTGGGGGTTGTAGCGGAAGATATTGAAGATAAGCTGCCTGCTCATGGCCTGACCTCTTTGGGTGCGTCCATGGGGATAATCTCCACCTTTCCGTAGCCGCGGTCGCCCGGCGGCAGATACATGACTTTGGTGGCCGGCTCATACTTGAGCACCGGCAGGTCGGCGGCCGCCTCCGGCCAGTAGGCCAGGGTGCGATTGAGCCAGTCGCGGTCATTGCGCGCCTGGTAATCATCGCGGGCGTGGCAGCCGCGGCTCTCGGTGCGCACCAAGGCCCCGTAGGCCACGCAGATGGCCAGGCGCAGCATGCCGGGCATTTTGAGCGCCAGGTTCAGCTCGGGGCTGGCGCCCAGGCCGTTGGAGCGCAGGCCGATCTTCTTGGCCCGGGCGTAGATGGCCTGCAGGTTCTCCACCGCCTTTTGCAGGTCCGCGCCGTTGCGGAATATGCCCACCCGCTCCATCATCTCATCCTGCATGGCGGCGCGTATTTCGTAGACGTTCTGCTTGCCGTCCGCGCCGGAGACGAGCCGCTTGATGCGCTCCTGGTCGCGGGCCACGAATTGGCGCACCAGGGCGGTGTCGAAGTGGGCCTCGGCGCCGGCCAGGTACTGGGCCACCTTTTGGCCGATGTAGCGACCGCCCACGATGGTCTCGGCCAGGGAGTTGCCGCCCAGGCGGTTGAAGCCGTGCATGTCCCAGCAGGCGGACTCGCCGGCCGAGAACAGGCCCTGGAGTCCGTAGGCCGCGCCGTTCTTGTCCGTGCGCACCCCGCCCATGGAATAGTGCTGGGCCGGCCGCACCGGGATGAGCTGGTGTATGGGGTCCACGCCCAGGAAGTGGCGGCAGAGGTCGTACACCTCCCTGAGCTTGGTGGTTATGTGCTTCTGGCCCAGGTGGCGGATGTCCAGCCAGAGGTGGTCGCCGTAGGGGCTGGGCACGCCCTTGCCCTGGGCGATGTGATACATCATCCAGCGGCTGACCACGTCCCGGGAGGCCAGCTCGGCCTTGGCGGGCTCGTACTTGTCCATGAAGCGCTTTTCGTCCACGTCCAGCAGGGTGCCGCCGTCGCCGCGGCAGCCCTCGGTCACCAGGATGTTGGTGGGCACGATGCCGGTGGGGTGGAACTGCACGGCCTCGGGGTTGCCGAAGGGCACCAGGCCGGTGTCCAGGGCCACGATGTGGCCGCCGCCCTCGTTGATCACCGTGTTGGTGGTCTCGCTGTAGAGCCGGCCGTAGCCGCCGGTGGCGATGAGAGTGGCCTTGGCCAGGTACACCCTGAGCCTGCCGGTCTTCAGGTCCCGGGCCACGCAGCCCAGGCAGTTGGCGCCGTCGTGGATCAGGCTGATGGCCTCCACCCGGTCGTGCACGGTAACGCCCAGTTGGGTGACCTTGTTGTCCAGGGTGTAGAGCAGGGTGTGGCCGGTGCCGTCGGCGGTGTAGCAGGTGCGCCACTTGGCCGTGCCGCCGAAGGCCCGGGCGGTGATCAGGCCATGGCGGTCCTGGGGCTCCACGGCCTCGAATTCCTGGCCGCTCTTGTAGTAAACGGCTTTGCCCGCCACCACCCGGTTCCAAGGGATGCCCCAGAAGGCCGCCTCGCGCACCGCGATGGGCGCGGTGTCGGCGAAGATGCGGGCCACCTCCTGGTCGCAGCCCCAGTCCGAGCCCTTGACCGTATCGGCGAAGTGTATGTCGGGGTTGTCGCCCTCGCCCATGGCGCAGTTGCCCAGGGAGGCCTGCATCCCGCCCTCGGCGGCGCAGGAGTGGGAGCGGCGGGGCGGCACCAGGCTGAGCAGTATGGTCTCAAAGCCGTTGGCCGCGGCCTCCACGGCCACCCGCTCACCGGCCAGGCCGGCCCCGATGCACAGCAAATCAGTATAGAAGGTCTGGTATTCCATGGGGCGGGCCTCCTTATACCGGCAGCGTCCAGAAGCGGATGATGGTGATAAGGCCGATGAGGATGAAGACGCCGGTCAGCACGTTCTCGAAGCGGTGCAGGCCCTTGCGGCCGCTGCGCTTGATCAGGCCCCACTTGACCAGGATGCGGTAGAACCCGATGCCCACGTGCAGCTCCACGCAAGGCAGGAGGATCAGGTAGAACACACCCCAGAAGCCGGTCTGCACCCGCATGGCGCTCTTGGCCGCGGTGATGGGCAGGTTGGTCAGCACGGTCCAGATGTGGATGGAGCCCATGACCAGGATGACCATGGCCGTGAAGGCCTGGATCAGCCACAGCCAGGTGTCGGTGTGGTGCAGCATCTTGGCGTGGCGCCAGATGGCCCCTTGCTCGCCGGAGGTGTAGGGGATCTTGCGGGCGGCCAGGATGAAGTGCAAGAGCATGGTGGCCCCGATGATGGGCCCGCCCACCTGGGCCATGTAGGTGGCCTCGAAGAAGTAGGCGATGGTGTTCATCACCTGGGGGCCCAGGTTGACGCTGGCCACCAGGACCATGTGCGACCACATGAACAGGATCAGCCCCGCGCCGGTGAGCATCTGGAGCCAGTCCAGATAGGCCGCGGTCCGGCTGGGTTGCCTTACATAGATGGCTGTATCAATGCCACTCATGACGACTCCCAGAATGCGGTTGCCCGCCCCCCCGGGCCCCGAGCCGCGGCGGGCGGGGATAAGTTGCTCAGCGTCCGTAGGCCTCCCGGCCCTGCTCGTACAGGTCCGCGCCGTGGACGTCGTTGACCACGAATAAAGGCATTTCCTCGACCACTAGGCGGCGCACCGCCTCGGGCCCCAGTTCGGGGTAGGCGATCACCTCGGCCTCGGTGATGGCCCCGGCCATGAGGGCTCCGGCCCCGCCGATGGCCGCCAAATACACCGCCTTGTGCCGCACCATGGCCTCCTTGACCTCATGACCGCGCTTGCCCTTGCCGATCATGGCCTTGAGCCCGCGCTCGATCAAGAAGGGCGCATAGGCGTCCATGCGGTAGCTGGTGGTGGGGCCGGCCGCGCCGATGACCCGGCCGGGCGGGGCCGGCGAGGGCCCCACGTAGTAGATGGCCGCGCCGGCGATGGGGAAGGGCGGTTCCTGGCCCTGCTTGATGGCCTCCACGATGCGCTTGTGGGCCGCGTCGCGGGCGGTGTAGATGGTGCCCGAGAGCAGCACCTGGTCCCCGGCCTTTAGTTGGCTCACGTCCTGGTCCGTAAGCGGGGTGGTCAGGCGGATGGTCTGGCTCATAGCACCGCCTCCTTGTGCCGGGCGGCGTGGCACTGGACGTTCACCGCCACCGGCAGGCTGGCGATGTGGCAGGGCCGGATGTCCACGAAGACCTTAAGGCAGGTCATGCGCCCGCCCAGGCCGGCCGGGCCTATGCCCAGGTCGTTAACCGCGGCCAAAAGCTCCTCCTCCAACTTAGCGGCCTCCGGGTCGGGGTTCACCGAGTCCAGCTCCCGCAGCAGGCTGCGCTTGGCGCGCACGGCCGCGTCGTCAAAGGTGCCGCCCACGGCCACGCCCAGGATGATGGGCGGGCAGGGGTTGGGGCCGGCGGCGATCACCGTGTCCAGCACCGCCTTCTTGACCCCCTCCAGGCCCAGGGCCGGGGTGAGCAGGAAGATCTTGGACATGTTCTCGCTGCCGCCGCCCTTGGGCACCAGCCACACGTGCACCTTGTCCCCGGGCACGATGCGGGTGTGGATCACCGCCGGCGTGTTGTCGCCGGTGTTGGCCCGGCTGAAGGGGTGGCAGACGCTCTTGCGCAGGTAGTAGTCCTTATAGCCCCGGCGCACGCCCTCGTTGACGGCCTCGGTCAGGTCGCCGCCGATCAGGTGCACGTCCTGGCCCAGGTCCAGGAACACCACGGCCAGGCCGCAGTCCTGGCAGATGGGCAGGCGAGTGTCCTGGGCCAGGTCCGCGTTTTCCAGCAGGCGGGCCAGGACGCCCTTGCCCACCGGCGACTCCTCGGCGGCCATGGCCTGTTCAAAGGAGCGGCGCACGTCCGCGGGCAGTTCGATGTCCGCCTGGCCGCACAGGCCGGCCACGGCGTCGCTGATGGCCGAGACCTGAACCTCGCGTGGAGCTGACAAACCTCGTCTCCTTTAGTAGGAATCCGGGCATTGCCCGGTGAGTCTCCAGCGTGAATAAACATTTCTAACTGCGCGTCCTGCCCGTGTCAACCCCGGCTTTGGGCGATTCTGAACAAAACTCATTGGTTCTCACAGGGCATCCGGTCCGGGCGCCAAGCTGCCTCCCAAAAGGCCGGCCGCCGGTGGCAGCTCGCAGCCCCGCGGGAAGAGGCCAGAGCCTTTCAGTGGCGCTGGCGCAGGCGGTGCAGGGTGGTGGCCGGCAAGCCGGCGTAAAACCCGGCCAGCAGAATGGAGTTGAGCAGGGTAGTGCGCAGGGCGCCCCGGCCTTGCCAGCGGCGGGCCGAGGTCACGGCCGGGGCAGGGGAGGTGGCCACCCGGCCCAGGCGCCGCAGATTGCGCACCAGGGCCACGTCCTCCATCAGCGGCAACTCCGGGAAGCCGCCCAACCGCGCGAACACCTCCCGGCGCAGGAACAGCCCCTGGTCGCCGTAGGGCATCTGGGCCAAGAGGCAGCGGGCGGCCACGCCCAGCTCGATGAGCCGCAGGCCGGCGCTGCGCACATCCAGGCGAAAGGCAAAGGCCCCGGCCGCCACCCCGGGCAAGGCCAGCACCCGGCGCACTTCGTATTGCCAGCCCCAGGGCAGCAGGGTGTCCGCGTGCAAAAAGAGCAGGATCTGGCCCCTGGCCGCCAGGGCGCCGGCGTTCATCTGGCGGCTGCGGCCTGGAGGGGCGGCGATCACCCGGGCGCCGGCCGCCGCGGCCCGGGCGACGGTGGCGTCGCGGCTGTTGCCGTCCGCCACGATCACCTCTGCGCCCGGGGCCCGGCGGGCGCTGGCCACGGCCGCGGCCACGCAGCCCTCCTCGTTGAGCGCCGGAATGATAACGCTGATGCCCTCGCCGTCAGGTCGGGAGGGTTTTGGTTTCGGGTCGGGATTCATGGCTGAAGGCCTGAGCCTCAGGCCTGGATGGAGCCGCCTCAGGTGAAGCCGCTGCCCGCGGTGCAGGTGTAGCAGTGCTCGGACACGGCGATGGCCGCGCCTTCGGGCGGCGGACCCGGCATCTGGCTGACGTGCACCCGCTGGCCGCCCAGGGGGATGCCCGCGGCCAGGTTGAAGTCGCAGTCGTACAGGCAGCCGTCCCAGGCCACGCTGACCAGGCTGCGGCACATGAGACCCTGCACGGCGCAGGGATTGAAGCCGTGGGCCAGCTTGTCCAAATAGCCGTCGTAGTTGCCCGAGCTGAGCAGCCAGTCGCGGAAGCGGCCCAAGGGCGCATTGGCCAGGGTGAACAGGTGGTCAAAGGTGACGCCCCAGCGCCGCCGAAGCTCGCCGCGGAAGCGGCGCTGGGCCGCCTCCTGTTGCGGCGGCAGAAAGGCGCCGGCCGGGTTGACCACCAGGTCCAGCTCCAGGCCGCTGCCCGGCCGGCCCCAGCCTATCTGGTTGAGCAGGCGCAAGCCCCGCAGCGAGCCTTCGAACACCCCCGCGCCCCGCTGGGCCTCCACCTGGCTGGGGCTCAGGGAGGGGAAAGAGGCCACGATGGCCACCCGCCGCTCTCGGAGCAACTCCAGCAGGTGGCCACGGCCGCCGCCGGTGAGCAAGGTCAGGTTGCTGCGCAGCATCACCCGCGGCGCCGCCTCGGTGCAGCGGCGGATCAGCTCGGGCAGGTGGGGGTTCATCTCCGGCGCCCCGCCGGTGATGTCCACCACCGAAAAGCCGCCCCGGACTGCGTAGTCGGCTACCTGCCGCATCGTGTCCAGGTCCATCACCTCCCGGCGGTGGGGGCCGGCGCCCAGATGGCAGTGCTTGCAGACCTGGTTGCAGAGCAGGCCCAGGTTGACCTGCAGGGTCTCGGTGCGGCCCCGCCGCAGGTCAAGCTGGTTCTGGCTCAGGGCCTGGGCGAATGAAACCACTTTGGCCTCTTCGGGCCGGCCGCCTTACAGGGAAAGCTTGCCGGCCTGGTTGCGCATCTGTATGCCGTGCACCAGGGTGGCCCCGCCCCGGATGTAGGAGGCCACGTGCACCGCCTCGGTCATCTCGGCCAGGTCCGAGCCCTGCTCCAGGCAGGCCTGGGTGTAGGCGTCTATGCAGTAAGGGCACTGCACGGCGTGGGCCGCGGCCAGGGCGATAAGGCATTTTTCCCGGCGGCTCAGGGCGCCGTCGGCCATGACCGCCTCGGCCCAGTCAAAGAACTTCTTGGCCAGCTCCGGGGCCTCTTTGGCGATCTCGGGGAAGCGGGGCAGGTCCTTGGCGTCGTAGTAATGATCCACCGGCGTCTCCATTATTACTCCGCGTGCCCGGCATGGGCCCGCAGCCTATAAAAAATTCTAAGCCCCGCCGGCCGGCTCGGCAAGTCCGCTTCACTTGACGTTCACGTCCTCCAGCAGGATGGGCTGGATGGTGTTGTGCAGCCCCACCTGGAAGCCGAACAGCACCGGGTGCTCTTCCTTGAGGTGCTCCAGATACGACAGCCAGAGGGAGGCCAACATGGCCAGAGTCTTGCCCACGTCCGAGGCCAAGTGGAGGATCACGTTGTCGCTCATGGATAGCACCTGGCCCCGGTAGTGAGTCTCTTCGATGAGGTGGAACAGGGAGAGCAGGCAGCGGTACAGGGCCTCGAACTCCAGCATCAGCGGGTTGCGGGTCAGGGTAATGATCTCCTGCTCCCGCTGGGAAAGCAGGTTGAACAAAATCTTCAGATGCCCGCGGTCCGGCCGCATGCGCAGGGGCAGGCTCCGAACCGCCTGGCGGGCCCGCCGGAAGTGCGGGGCCTTCCAGCTCTTGTCCACCAGCATCTTCTGCTCCAACTCATCGCGGTTGTCGGCCAGGAGCAGCATGTTGAGCATGATGTCTATGCCCATCTGCCGGAAGAAGACGCCCAGGAACATGTTCAGGCGGTGGCGGCGCTGCTGCTTCTCCCGGTGCACGATCAGCTCGTCCAGGATCAGGCCCAGAACCAGGGCGTGAATCGGCAGGAATGACAGGTGCAAGTAGAAGTAGTTGCTGATGTAAGACGCGTCGCCCACGACCAGCCAGTAACCCACGAACATCAGGCCGGACAGGGCCAACAGGCCCACGGCAATGAGGACTTTGTCCTGGTACCTTCGGCTGAACAAGGTGAAAGGCAATACAGGCCCTTCCCGTGATTATTCGAGGGTCGGCAAGACTATTTTAATGTACCGGCAGCCGGGCCTCGGCGCCAGGACAAGATTGCGCCCCCCGGAGAGCGGGGCTCAGCGGCCCGGCGGAGGGACCTCGGCCAGCACCAGGCGCAGGCCCTGTGACGGCCGGCCGATGGCCTGGCCCTTGTTGCCGGTGAGGAAGCGGCTGACCATCTGCTGCGAGCCCAGCTCCTCCACCAGAACCAAGCCCGATTGGGCCAGGAAGCCTCGGCTGTGGCCATGCTTGATGCCGAAGAGGAACGGTTCGCCGTGCCTGGCCCTGGCCGCGGTACCTGCCCGGCCATCGGCGTCGCCGGAGTTGATCCTGTCCAGGGCCTCCTGCAGGAGGTAGTCGAACACCAGGCGGCTGCCCGGCTGGGCTCCCTTGGCCACCAGACCCAGGGTGGCGCGCACCCCGGCCTCTTGCAGGTAGTAGGTGACCCCCTCCCAGATGAACAGGGTGCGGCGGTCGGCCTGGTAGCCGGCGCGGGCCAGGGTCTGGCCCAGGTCGTCCTTGTCGAAATCCACGGCCACGTAGGTCACTCCGGCCGGTTTGGAACCCAGCGCCGCCTCCACCTGCTGTTGCTTGTAGGCCAGGGTGGCCGGCAGATCCACCTCAAAGAAGCGCAAGCCCGGATATTGCCGGCGGAATCGGTAGGGCCGGCTGTCCAGGCCCGTGCCCAGGATGATCACCTGTTTTAGGCCGGCGGCGGCCTCTTGCGCCAGCACCTGGTCGATGTACTTGGTGCGGGCGGTTATGTAGAAGAAGGTGCGGCTGCCCCGGCGGCGGATGGCCTCCAGGGCCTGGCTGAAGTCCGCGGGCAGATAGAGCTGCTGGCCCAGGAAGTCCTTGTCCACGAAACGGGCGGCCAAGTAATCCGGGTTGCGGGTCAGGGGGTCCGGGTCCAGGGCGCCCAAGGCCCGGTAGGCGGCGGTCACCTGGGAAGTCCAGGAGACCTTCCCCGGGGGCACCGCCCCGGCGGCCGAGGCCAGGGCCAGCAGCAAGGCCAAGGCCAGCCAGCCCGGAAAACAGGCGGGAAGAGGACAATGCCTGCACACTAGTTTTTTATGCATGAACTGGCCTCCTTGCCGATGCGGCCGACGGGGCGGCCCGTACGCGGCCTGTCAAGGGCATGCTAATCCGGCTCCGCCGGGCCGTCAAGCGGGGCTTGGGCCAGAGCCCGCGCTCGTATAAAATAGTCACAGGACCACAAGTGGGGAGGTTCGCGTGCGCCTGGAGATCTGCGAGATATTCCTGAGCATCCAGGGCGAGTCCAGCTTCGCGGGCCTGCCCTGCGCCTTTGTGCGCACCGCCGGCTGCCCCCTGGACTGCCGCTGGTGCGACACAGAATACGCCAAGCTGCCCGGCCGAATCATGGACCTGGGGGCCATCGTGGCGCTGGTGCAGGAGATGGGCGTTAACCTGGTGGAGCTTACCGGCGGCGAGCCCCTGGTCCAGGAGGCCGCGCCCCAGCTCATGTCCCTGCTGCTGCAGCGCGGCCACACCGTGCTCCTGGAGACCAGCGGCGCCTTTGACCTCTCGCCGGTGCCCAGGGACGTGCACGTGATCATGGACATCAAGTGCCCCTCCTCGGGCATGGCCGGCCGCATGCTCTGGCCCAACCTGAAGCTCCTGCTGCCGCACCACCAAGTGAAGTTCGTCATCTCCGACCGGGCCGACTACGAATACGCACGGCACTTGATCCGGGAGCACCGCCTGATTGAACGGGTCCAGGTGCTGCTGTCGGTGGTGGCCGGCCGCCTGGACCCCAGGCAGGCGGTGCAGTGGATGCTGGAGGACCGCCTGCCGGTGCGCTTCCAGTTGCAGTTGCACAAGTACATTTGGCCGCCGGACATGCGGGGGGTGTGAGCGGCGGTCCTGAAGAAGGCTGAGAAATAAGGGTAGGGAGCGAGGGGCCGCACGTTATCTGAGGGCGCTTGCAGGCAAGGCAGACGCCGCGAGTCTATTCGGGCTCAGCACATATAGGCCAAGTGCCCGGCTCTTGGACACCGCCCGCACCAGAGACGCCGGCCCTGGCTGGACCTGCCTTTCCCTTTCACCGCCTTTTTTCTTCTATTTCCGATAAAAACGCCCCGCCCACAGGGCGAGGCGCTGCATCGGTCCGTCGCAGTCTCATTTCTTCTTGCGGTGCGCCTCCAACCAGTCCTGCATCTGGCGCACGTTCTTGCTGGCCTCCCAGCGGCCCTGCTCGAACACCCCCATGTCCGCGCCCACCATGGCCGAGGCGAAGCGCATGGAGTTGGCCCAGAACAGCCACTGTTCGGTCCACACCCGTTCGATGTATTGGTCAAAAGGACTCTGTTTCTGGGCCGGCCCCTGGGCCAGGCCCAGGCCCCAGGCCTGCTGCACCAGCTCGGTGGAGGCCCGCACCTGGGCGTCGGCGTCCTTGATGCTTTGGGCCAGGCGGGCCATCTGGCCATCCACCCACTGCTGGCTGTGGCAGGCCCGACACACGCCCTTCATGCGGGCCTGCCGCCGGGCCTGCTCCTGGGCGTCTATGAGGAACTTGGCCGCCGGCCGGCCGTCCAGGGTGGTAGCCAGAGATTGGCCGTCGGCGTTCTTGATGATGCTGGTGTCCGGGCTCTTGGGGTGGGCGTGGGAGTAGATCAGGCCCAGCAGGCGCACCCAGATGCGGTCGGACATCTGGTGGCTGCGCTTTACTATCACCTTGCCCGTGGCGTCGGTGAGCAGGCTCACGTGGCAGACGGCGCAGGTGGGGGCGCTGAAGTCCTGGCCAGGGGTCCAGGGCACGGCCTCCATCTGCCACTGCTTGTGCAGGGCGAAGTACAGATTGCCGTGCTTGCTCACCTGATAGACCCTGTACACCGGCACGTCCGGTCCCTTGTGGCACTCGGCGCAGGTGTAGGGCGAGCGGGCCAGGGCCAGGGAGAACTGGTGCCGGCTGTGGCAGGGGGTGCAGGAGCCCTTGCTCCCGTCCGGGTTGATGCGGCCTACCCCGTGGTTGGGCCAGCCGCTGAGCCGGGGGAAGGACATCTCGCCGTAGTCGCCCGTGTCGCGCTTTTGCAGGCCCTGCATTTCAACCTTGGTGCCGTGGCAGTACAGACAGGATTCGGCTTCGGTCTGGGCGCTGGGCGGTTGCAGCTTGACCTCCCCCGCCTGCACCAGGGGCGCGCCGTTGATCTGCTTGGCCAGGTCCATGTACAGGGGGTTGTTGACCAGGTTGCCGTGGGCCTGGGACATCAGGTTGCGACCGTACTCCGTCTCCTCGGTGGGGTGGCAGGTAGCGCAGTCCTTGGACGTGACCACCACGTGCACCGGCTGGTCGCCGTGGCTGAAGGTGTCGGCATGGGCCTTGGGGTTCAGGGTGTGGCACTCGGCGCAGCCCACAGCCACGTTGAGCAGTGCGGCCGACGCCTGCTGGGCCGATACCCGGCGCTTGAGCTCCGGCTGCTTCAGGGCCTGGGCCAGGCTGGTGCGCGCCATGCGGCCGCGCTGCCAGTCGGCCACGATGGCCGGAGTGGCCTCGTTGTGGCAGTCCAGGCAGGCCTGGGTGGCCTGGCTGATGGGCGCGGCCCCCTCGGCCCAGGCCGGCCCAGCCCAAAGCAGGCCGGCCAGCAGGGCCGCGGCCGCGCTTCCCAGGACCTGGGGCATGGCGCGCCTCATCACTCGGCCGCTAAAGGGTCAGCCACACCGGCGGCGTGAACACGCGGGCGCCCAGCTCATTGTCCATCATGAACAGGCCGCTGGAGTCCTTCTGGGTGAGCTTCATCTTGCCCACCACGTCCGCGGCCGAGGACTCCTCCTCCACCTGCTCGTCCACGAACCAGCGCAGCATGCTGGCGCTGGCGTGGTCCTTGAGCTTCAGGGCCAGGTCCATCAGGCCGTTGATCAGGCCGGTGACCTTGGCCTCGTGCACGGCCACGGCCTCGAACACGGCCAGGGGGCTCTTCCAGTCCGTGGGCGGTCCCTCGATGGCGCTCAAGGTCACCCGCCCGCTGCGCTCGTTGACGTAGGTGTAAAACTTGATGGCGTGGGTCATCTCCTCCTGGGTCTGCACCCGCATCCAGTGGGCCATGCCCGGCAACTGCTTCTGGTCGAACCAGGTGGCCATGGACATGTACAGATAGGCGGAGTAAAGCTCGGCGTTGATCTGGCCGTTGAGGGCGGCCTCCATCTTGGGGTTGAGCATACTCAAGGCTCCTGCGGATTGGCGGTTGGTTCTCTCCGGGCCAAGGGCCCAGCAACTGCTTAGGATATATTCTTACGCAGAACAGGGCAGGGCACAAGCGCCGGGTTTTTTAGTCAAGCGCCGGCCTGGTCTTTGCTAGTATCTATTGCCAGGAAGCGCAAAGGCTTAGCCTGAAAACGGACGATTCGCTCTAGCAAGGAGGGGGATATGGCCAAGCTGACCCTGGAGCAGGCCTCCATCATCGCGGACCAGACCCTGGACAAAGGCCGGGACTTGGCCCTGCAACCCCTGGCCGTGGTGGTGTTGGACGACGGCGGCCATTACAAGGTGGTAAAGCGGGAGGACGGCGCGGGGCTGCTCAGGGTGGAGATCGCCCTGGGCAAGGCCTGGGGCGCCCTGGGCATGGGGCAGGCCGGCCGGGAGCTGGCCCGCCGGGCCGAGAAGATGCCCGTATTCTTCGGCGCCCTGGCGGCCATGTCCGGGGGCAAGGTGGTGCCCCTGCCCGGCGGCGTGCTCATCCGCGACGGCCAGGGCCGGCTGCTGGGCGCGGTGGGCGTGAGCGGCGACACCTCCGACCGCGACGAGGAGTGCGCCCTGCACGGGGTGCGGGCCGCGGCTTTGTCCCCGGACATAGGCGACTGAGGCCGGGTCTCCCCAAGGCGAAAAAGCAGCGCGGCGCCCGGTTGGGCGCCGCGCGTTGCTTATTTGGCGGGCGGGGCTAGTTGTCGTTGCCAAGTCGAGCCTTGATTGTGAAGATGGTTTTAAAAGAGGGCAAAAACATTCGGGAGGTAGCCGATGGGCTGGGGATCGGCCGGCGCACGGTTCACAAGCGGCTGGGCCGATACCAGCAAGGCGATGCGACCGCCCTTGAGAACCACATCTCCCGGCCTAAGAGGAGCCCTCGCCGGCTCAAGGAGGATGTGCTGCGCCGCGTCCAAGAGCTGCGCCAAGGGCGCAAGAACTCTCTCCGGACATCTACAGTCACGCTGCCCCTGCGGCATTCTGAGCCCTAAACTGCTGATCTTTGGAATCACCGACCGTGAACAATCTCCTTGTTAACAACAGCTAGTCCTTGATGCCCGAAAGCTCGCGCATGGGCCGGGCCAGGGCAGAGATGTCCTCGTCGCCAAAGCCGCGGTCCACCAGGCCGTTTTCGATCTGAGCCACCATGCCGGCAAGGGGCAGGGCCGCGCCTATCTCACCGGCCGCCTCCAGGGCGATGCGCAGGTCCTTGCGGTGCAGGCTGACGCGGAAGCCCAGAGGGTAGCGGTTGTGGATCATGTTGTTCGAGCGGAAGTTGAGCACCCAGGAGTCGCAGGCCCCGCCGCTGATGGCCTGCACCACCTTTTCCATGTCCAGGCCGGCCTTGAGGCCCAGGGCCATGCCCTCGGCGGTGCTCAGGTAGTAGCCGGCCAGGATCACCTGGTTGATGGCCTTGGTCACCTGCCCGGCGCCGATGGGTCCCACGTGGGTGATGCGCTTGCCCATGGCCTGGAGCACGGGCAGGGCCTTGTTCAGGTCCGCCTCGGCCCCGCCCACCATGAACACCAAGGTGCCCTTCTCCGCGCCCTCAGAGCCGCCGGACATGGGCGCGTCTATCATGCCCACCCCCTGCTCGGCCAGGGCCGCGGCCAAGCGGCGGGTGGCCCCCGGACTGATGGTGGAGGTGTCCACCACCACCGCGCCGGCTGAGGCGCCGCTGATCACGCCCTGCGGGCCCAGGAGCACCCCCTCCACGTCCGGGGTGTCGCTGACGCAGGTGACGATCACCTCGGCCCCCTGGGCGGCCTGGGCCGGGGTGGCCGCCCGTGTAGCCCCGGCCGCGGCCACCGGCTCTTCGCGCTGGCGGTTGCGGTTGTGCACCGTGACCTCGTGGCCGGCCTTCAACAGATTCAGGGCCATGGCGGCGCCCATGGTGCCCATGCCGATAAACGCGACCTTCATGATGCTCCTCCCATGTTCAGCTTCTTTGGGCCATGGGTACTATTTAATGACAACCCGGACCCACCCTCAAACAATTTACGCGAGCAGGGGCCCGGCGTCGAGCGGCCAGCGCAAAAAAACACCGCCGCCCGGGCAGGGCGGCGGGCGAGCTTAGCTTCGACTCCAATTTTCGCCCCGGACGCCGCGGAATCTATTTGCCGGGAGCCATAGCCTCCTTGGCTCGCCGGGGGTCCTGGGCGGCCTTTTTGAGCAGCCTGACCACCTCGGCCTCGGGCAGCCAGCGCACCCGGCCCTGGCCCACGTCGTAGATGGCGCCCACCGCCTTCACGGCGCCGCTTTCCACCAACTGGCGGGCGGCCGGGCTTTGCAGGAAAAGGTCTTCTACGGACTGCCATACGTTCTGCTCGACGGCATAGGGCAGAATTTCCTTGCCCCGCGCCTGGGGGTGGGCGGCCAAGGCGGCCCGCACCGCCGGGATGATGGGGGCCACCAGGGGAGGAATGTTGCGCTCCAGGGGATGGCCGTGTCCCTGCAACTGGTCGGCCACCGCCTCCACCGCTCCGCAGCCGGTGTGCCCCAGCACCACCAGCAGCGGCGTCTTTACGTGGGCCAGGCCGTATTCGATGGAGCCGGCCTCGTCGGTCTTGACCACGTTGCCGGCCACCCGCACCACGAAAAGGTCCATGACTCCGGCGTCGAAGATGATCTCCACCGGCACCCGCGAATCAGAGCAGGTCAGGACCGTGGCAAAGGCATAACCGGCCTGGTTTTCTCTGCCGGCCCGCCGCAGGCGAGGCAGGTCCTGGTGGGGGCGAAGCGGCTTTCCGGCAACGAAGCGGGCGTTGCCCTCGCTCAGCATTTGCAAGACCTGCGACGGGGATGGTTTGCGAGCCTGGCTATCGGCCACGGCCCAGTCTGGCGCCAGGCTGGCCCAGGACAGGAGTATTGCCGTCAGCAGTATGGAAGGTGTCTTGAGGGCCATGACGCCTCTCTTTCTTTTGGTCCCGGGGCTTAAGCCGCCGAGGCCCACACTCGCGGCACGGGAGGACCTTTGTCTGGGTAGGGCGGGGCGTTACTCATATATGTTACGTCATTATAATTAATCGCCTGAAGTTTTTCAGTCGGGGCGGGCGGCAGGGAAACAGGGGCGGCCTTTTGGCGGGGGGTAAAAACCCGCCGCCCCGTTTCCGGAGCGACGGGTGGCAGTAGCTTGAGCGCCGGCCGGGCCTATTACTTGGCCTTGAGTTGCTTCTTGCACTCGGCGATGGCCGCGTCCTCGGCCTTGATGTCCTCCAGGGTCTTGGGCTTCATGGCCGCGGGCAGGGGCTTGAGCCCGTGCTTGATCTTGACGTACTCGGTGCCGGTCTGGTCGTAGATGGCCGCGGTCATCACGTCGAACTTGTCCGCGCCGGGCACGTCCTTGACCCGCGCCCGGGCCGCGTCCATCTCCGGCTCCAGGATGTCCGCCGGCCGGGCGTCAAAGGGGTCCTTGCCGTACTTGAAGCCCTTGAGGATCTTCTCGCGCAGGGCCGGGTCCAGCTTGGTGGGCGTCTTGCCGTAGAGGCCGTAGGCCAGGCCCTTGGTCTCGTTGGTCACCATCTTGTACTTGCCGAAGAGCACGTTGAGCACCGCCTGCACGCCCACGATCTGGCTGGTGGGGGTGACCAGGGGCGGCGTGCCCAGCTCCCGGCGGGTGACGGCCACTTCCTGGTACACCTCATTGATGCGGTGCAGGGCCTTGGCCTCCTTGAGCTGGCTGACCAGGTTGCTGATCATGCCGCCGGGCACCTGGTGCACCAGCACGCCGGTGTCGATGGTGGACATCTTGTTGGGCATCCAATAGTCGCGATACTTGGGCGCCACCTTCTCCAGCTTCTCGCCGATGGCCAGCATCAGCTTCAGGTCCAGGCCCGGGTCGCGGGGGGTGCCTTCCAGGGACACCATGATGGGCTCCACGGCCGGGTGGCTGGTGCGCAGAGCAAAGGGCGCGATGCAGGTGTCTATGATGTCCACCCCGGCCTCGGCCGCCTTGAGCATGCTCATGCAGGCCATGCCGCTGGTGTAGTGGCTGTGCAGGTGGATGGGGGCCTTGCACTTTTCCTTGAGGGCCCGCACCAGGTTATAGGCGTCGTAGGGCGCGATGAGCCCGGCCATGTCCTTGATGCAGATGGAGTCCGCGCCCATGATCTCCAGTTGGGCCGCCTTGTCCAGGTAATACTCCAGGTTGAACACCGGCCCCCCCATGCGCCGCTCGGTGAGGGAATAGCAGATGGTGCCCTGGAAGTGCTGGCCGTTGGCCTTGACGCGTTCCACCACGGTTTCGAAGTTGCGGTAGTCGTTGAGCGCGTCAAAGACCCGAAACACGTTTATGCCCGCCTCGCAGGACAGGTCCACGAACTCCCGGGCCACGTCGTCGGCGTAGTTGCGGTAGCCCACCAGGTTCTGGCCCCGGAGCAGCATGGCAAAGGGGGTCTTTTTGGCGTATTTGCGCAGGGTGCGCGGCCGCTCCCAGGGGTCCTCGCCCAGGAAGCGGCTCATGGAGTCGAAGGTGGCCCCGCCCCAGACCTCCATGGCCCAAAAGCCAGCTTCGTCCATCATTTCGACGACTTCCAGCATGTCCTCCGTGCGCATGCGCGTGGCGAACAACGACTGGGTGCCGTCGCGCAGGGTCAGGTCCTCGATCTTCAGGGGCGCGGGGTTTCCGCCCCAATCCAGCTCTTGACTCATTTTCCTTCTCCCTTGGAGCACCTGCGCAGAGCATCCCAGGCGATCCGCACTTTGTGGCGATATTTCCTGGCGCCAGATTGCTGGTTTAAACTTTCCTCCTGAATTTAAGGTTCCAAATGTATGCTGGTTGGTCGGGCGAGTCAAGGGTGGAGCCACAGAGCCCGGGCTTGTTCCCGGGGGGGCCGGATGGTATCGTTGTTGGGCGTCCAGGCCGCCTACTCAGGCGGTAGGGGAAAGGCAAAAAAACCCGCATGACTAAAAAGAGCTACAACGGCGCGGCGCGCCTCCGCCGGCCGCCGGCCGAGTTGGCCCGCAAACTGCTTAGCCGCTTCCAGGCCGAAGACCGCGTGCTGGTCATCATCGCGGCCGACCCCGACGCCCTGGCCTCGGCCATGGCCGTCAGACGCCTGCTCTGGCGCCGGGTGGCCTCGGTGACCATCGCCCGCGTCAACGAGGTGACCCGGCCGGACAACCTGACCATGATGAGCCTGCTGGGCATCAAGGCCGTGCCCCTGGCCGAGGTGGACCCGGCGGCCTTCAGCAAGCGGGTGATGGTGGACAGTCAGCCCCATCACTATCAGGAGTTCCCGGGCCTGCCCATGGAGGTGATCATCGACCACCACCCCCTGGGCGACAAGTCAGCCGGCCAAGGCGGGCTGGTGGACATCCGGCCCCGCTACGGCGCCACCTCCAGCATCATGACCGAGTACCTCAAGGGCGCCAAGATCACCCCTTCGGTGCGCCTGGCCACGGCCCTGGTCTACGGCATCAAGACCGATACGGACAGCTTTGGCCGAGCCTCCCTCTTGGAGGACGTGCAGGCCTTTCAGTACCTGTTCCCCAAGGCCAACCAGTCCACCCTGCGCAAGATAGAGTTCAGCGAGCTGCGTCTGAAGGACCTGGCGCTGCTGCACCTGGCCCTGGACCGCTTTGCGGTGCGCAAGTCCACCCTGTACGTGCACCTGGGCAAGGTGGCCAGCCCGGACAATCTGGTGCAGATAGCCGACTTCTTCATGCGCGTGGAATCGGTGTTCATCAGCGTGGTGAGCGGCATCTGCGGCAACAAGCTGGTGGTGATATTGCGCAACGCCACCTACCGCACCAACGCCGGCAAGATGGCTGAGGAGGCCTTTGCCGAGCTGGGCACGGCGGGCGGGCATCCGTCCATGGCCCGGGCCGAGATATCCCTGGAGGCCCTGGCCAACCAGTGCAAGGACCTGAGCGACGACGCCCTGGGTCTCTGGGTCCAGCGCCGGCTGCAGCGCTCGGGCAAGGCCAAGACCAAGAAGCCGTAGTCTGCTGGCTTATGGTGGTTGGTAAGATAATGTGGAAAATATTCATGATATATAGCAAGTAAACTAAATTTTCGCCCAAACTACATTCACAAAACTAGTTATTGCCTTAATTTATTTGATTAAAATATTGCATGTCCAGGTCGCGGTATGTATGCCAGATAGCAGCATATCACTGTGGCGGCAGCTAAAGGCCGCAGCCGCCCTGCCGCTGGTGGCAGTGGTGCTGGTGCCCGCCCTGTTGATGTGGCTGGCCCCGGCGCCGCTGGCAAGCGGCGGGCGGCTGTGGATCTTGCGGCCGTTGGGTGCCTTGCTGGCCTTGGCCGGCTTGGCTCTGGGGGCCTGGACCGTGATGCTTTTCCGCGATATGGGCCGGGGCACCCTGGCGCCCTGGGACGCCCCCCGGTGCCTGGTGGTGCAGGGGCCCTATCGCCACCTGCGCAATCCCATGATCAGCGGAGCCATGGGCATTATCTTGGGCGAGGCCCTGTTGTTCAACAGCCTGCCGGTGCTGATATGGTTCTGCGTGTTCGCGGTGGTCAACGCCGTTTATATGCCCCTGTGGGAGGAGCCCGGCCTGGCGAGGCGTTTTGGCGAGGATTACAGGATTTACCAGGCCAACGTACCCGGCTGGCTGCCCAGGCTCAGGCCCTGGCGGCCCGGTGAGGAGTGAGGCCTAGAACTGGATCAGGGCGCTGCCCCAGGTCAGGCCGCCGCCAAAGACCGTGAAGCAGACCAGATCGCCGGGCTTGATGCGGCCGCTGTGCACGGCCTCGGCCAGGGCGATGATGCAGGAGGCTGAGGAGATATTGCCGTATTTATCCACGGTTATCACGAACTTGTCAAAATCAACCCCCAGCCGCTTGGCCACCGACTGCAGCATGCGCAGGTTGGCCTGATGGGGGATGAAGATGTCCACGTCCTCCAACTTCAGGCCGTTGCGTTCCAGGATGAGGTGCACGGAGTCGGCAAAGTACTTCACGGCCACGCGCACCGAGGCCGAGGCCTCGATCATTTTCAGGGTGTGGGCCTTGCTGTCCACGGACTCGTGGGTGATGGGCGTGGTCTTGGAGCCGCCGCCGGGCATCAACAGGTTCTGGCCGCTGGCGCCGTCCGTGCCCAAGTAGGTGTCCAGCAACTGAGGCCTGGCCTCGTCCGCGGTGAGCACCGCAGCGCCGGCGCCGTCGCCCCACAGGATGCAGTTGCTGCGGTCGCTCCAGTCCTGCACCCGGCTCATGACCTCGCTGGCCGCCACCAGCACGGTCTTGGCCATGCCGGTCTGGATGTAGCGGCTGGCCACGTCCAGGCCGAAGATGAAGCCCGAGCAGGCGGCGGTGACGTCAAAGGACACGGCCTGGGGCGCGTCCAGCTTGGCCTGGAGCCAGTTGGCCGCCGAGGGGCAGTGGGTGTCCGGGGTGATGGTGGCCATGATGATGTAGTCCAGGTCCCGGTCCCTGACGCCGGCTTCGGCCATGGCCTGGCGGGCGGCGTGCAGGGCCAGGTCGCTGGCCGCCTCCTCGGGAGCGGCCACCCGGCGCTCGCAGACCCCGGTGCGCTTGACGATCCACTCATGGGTGGTGTCCAGGGTCTGCTCCAGGTCGTAATTGGTCAGGACTTTGTGGGGCAGATACAGACCGGTGCCGGCTAGGCGAATGGGAACCATCCCGCGTCTCCGCAGCAGTCAGCTAGGCCGCGCCTCCATCCTGAAGGCGCGGCCGTAGGTCGGGTTTATTTCTTTTTCCGGGCGGCTTTGCTCTTTTTGGCGCCAGCCGTGCTCTTGTTGTGCATGATGGCCGCCCGGGCCGCGGCCAAGCGGGCGATGGGCACCCGGTAGGGGGAGCAGCTCACGTAGTCCAGGCCCACCCGGTGGCAGAAGTCCACGCTGTCCGGGTCGCCGCCGTGCTCGCCGCAGATGCCCACCTTGAGGCCCGGCCGGGTGCAGCGGCCCCGTTCCACGCCCATGGACACCAACTGGCCCACGCCGTTCTCGTCAATGCTCACGAAGGGGTCCTTGGGCAGGATGCCCGCGGCCACGTAGTTGGCCAGGAGCTTGCCCGTGTCGTCGCGGGACAGGCCAAAGGTGGTCTGGGTCAGGTCGTTGGTGCCAAAGGAGAAGAACTGGGCCGCCTCGGCGATCTGGTCCGCGGTCAAGGCCGCCCGGGGCAGCTCGATCATGGTGCCCACCAAGTACTTGATCTTCACGCCCTGCTGGGTCATCACCTGCTCGGCCACCCGCTCTACGATCGCCCGTTGCAGGCGCAGCTCGTTAACGTGCCCCACCAAGGGGATCATGATCTCGGGCAACACCCGCTTGCCCTCGCGGGCCACCTGGCAGGCGGCCTCGAAGACGGCCCGGGCCTGCATCTCGGTGATCTCCGGGAAGCTGATGCCCAGGCGGCAGCCGCGGGTGCCCAGCATGGGGTTGAATTCGTGCAGGGACTCGATCTTTTCCTTCAGGTGCGCGGGTTTGACGCCCATCTCCTTAGACAGGGCGTTGATCTCCTTGGTGTCCCGGCTGTCGGGCAGAAACTCGTGCAGGGGCGGGTCCAGGGTGCGGATAGTCACCGGCAGGCCGGCCATGGCCCGGAAGATGCCCACGAAGTCCTCCCGCTGCATGGGCAGGATCTTGGCCAGGGCGTTCTTGCGGCCCCTGACGTCGTCGGCCAGGATCATCTGGCGCACCGCGCTGATGCGCTCGCCCTCGAAGAACATGTGCTCCGTGCGGCACAGGCCGATGCCCTCGGCGCCGAAGGCACGGGCCACGCCCGCGTCGTGCGGGGTGTCGGCGTTGGTGCGCACGCCCAGGGTGCGGATCTCATCGGCCCACTTCATGAACTGGCCGAAGTCGCCGGTGAGCTTGGGCTCCACCTTGGGCACCCGGCCCAGGTACACCTCGCCCTTGGAGCCGTCCATGCTGATCCAGTCGCCTTCCTTGATCACCTTGTTGCCGGCATGGAACCTGCCCTTGGCGTAGTTGACCGCTATCTCCGAGCAGCCGGCCACGCAGCACTTGCCCATGCCCCGGGCCACCACCGCCGCATGGCTGGTCATGCCGCCGCGGCTGGTCAGGATGCCCTCGGCCGCGTTCATGCCGCGGATGTCGTCCGGGCTGGTCTCCACGCGCACCAGGATCACCGCCTTGCCCTCGCCGGCCCATTTTTCGGCGTCCTCTGCCGAGAACACCACCTGGCCCACGGCCGCGCCGGGGCTGGCCGGCAGGCCTTTGGCCAGCCGGGTCTTGGCGGCCTTGGGGTCCAGGGTGGGGTGCAGCAGCTGGTCAAGCTGCTCCGGCGAGACCCGCATGACCGCCTCTTCCTTGGAGATGAGCCGCTCCTTGACCATGTCCACCGCGATCTTCACCGCGGCGGCGGCGGTGCGCTTGCCGGTGCGGGTCTGCAGCATCCACAGGCGGCCCTGCTGGATGGTGAACTCGATGTCCTGCATCTCCCGGTAGTGCTGCTCCAGCTTGTTGCGGATGCCCGCCAGTTGCCTGTAGAGCTTGGGCATCTCCTGCTCGAGGGTCATCATGCCCTTGGGCACCTTTTTGGCCCGGTTGATGGGCTGCGGGGTGCGTATGCCGGCCACCACGTCCTCACCCTGGGCGTTGGTCAGGTACTCGCCGTAGAAGTAGTTCTCGCCGGTGGCGGGGTCGCGGGTGAAGGCCACGCCGGTGGCCGAGTCCGTGCCCATGTTGCCGAAAACCATGGCCTGCACGTTGACCGCCGTGCCCCAGTCCTCGGGGATGCCGTGGATCTGGCGGTAGCTGACCGCGCGGGGGATGTTCCAGGACTCGAACACCGCCCCGATGCCGCCCCAGAGCTGCACCATGGGGTCCTCGGGGAAGGGACGGCCCAGGCGCTTCTTGACCAGGGCCTTGAACTCCTCCACCAGCTCCTTGAGGTCCTGGGCGTTCAGCTCGGTGTCCAGCACCACGCCGCGCTTGCGCTTCTTCTGCTCCAGTATCTCCTCAAAGGGGTCGTGCTCTTTTTCGTTGCGCGGCCGCACGCCCAGCACCACGTCGCTGTACATGTTGACGAAGCGGCGGTAGGCGTCGTAGGCGAAACGCTCGTTTTTGGTCTTGGCGATCAGGCCCTGGATGGTCTTGTCGTTCAGGCCGATGTTGAGCACGGTGTCCATCATGCCGGGCATGGAGACCCGTGCCCCGGAGCGCACCGAAACCAGAAGGGGATTGTTCACGTCGCCGAACTTGGCGCCCATGGACCTCTCCACCTTCTTCAAGGCGGCCTCCACCTGCTTCTTCAGGCCCACCGGGTACTTCTTGTCTTTTTGGAAGTAGGTGCAGACCTCGGTGGTGATGCTGAAGCCCGAGGGCACCGGGATGCCCAGGTTGGTCATCTCCGCGATGTTGGCGCCCTTGCCGCCCAGGAGGTTCTTCATGCGGGTCGAGCCTTCGGCTTTGCCGTCGCCGAAGTAGTAAACGAACTTTTTCTTGGTCACGACGGTTCTCCCTAATTAATTGATATAAATGCAACAAGTCCCGGTCGGCGTCAGAAAGACCTGGCCGTCGGCCACGCGGCCGGGGAGGGTGGTCGCTGACAGTCGCGGAAGTATATCACAAGCCCCTAGCGAGCCACCACCCACTGATTTTTCTCCTCCAAATGTCTCTGCAGGGCCCGGCGCACCACGGCCGGCAGGGGCTGGACCTTGCCCTTCTGGTCCACGCAGCCGTGCTTGGTGAAGCCCAGGACCAGCTCCCGCTCCCCGCCCTGGCCGTCCGGCCCCAGGATGCGGTAGCTGAACAGCAGCGAGGCCCGCTTGAGCCAGGCCACCGAGGTCTCCACCGCGATCAGGTCATCGTAGTGGGCCGGGCGCAAATAGCGCAGCCCGGCCTCCACGGCCGGCAGGTGCAGGCCCTGGTCAGCCAGCAGGCGGTAGGGGCAGCCGGAAGCGCGCATGAGCTCAGCGCGGCCTTGCTCGAAAAACCTAAGGTAATTGCCGTAGTACACCACGTTCATGGCGTCCACGTCGCCAAACAGGGGCCTTAGCTCCACCCGGTGCATCAAAAGCCCTCCACCAGCCGCTGCACCAGCTTATGGGCCTGGGGCTCCCTGACCCCGCTGGCCAGGGCCGCGGCCTCGTTGAAGCCCGGCGCGCCGGGACCCTGGCGCTCAGAGTCCCAGAGCAGGAAAGGCACCGGCTGGCTGCCGTGGGTGCGGGTGGACAGGGGCGTGAAGTGGTCCGTGGCCAGGAGCAGGCGGTGCGGGCCCAGCCCGGCCAGGCCTTGCATCAGCGGGCCCACCACCAGGCGGTCGAAGTCCTCGATGGCCTGCAGTTTGAGCCGCAGTTCGCCGCTGTGGCTGGCCTCGTCCGGGGCCTCCACGTGCACGTAGGCCAGGTCGCCGGTTCGCAAGCCCTCCAGGGCTGCGGCCACCTTGCCGCCGTAGTTGGTGTTCAAATAGCCGGTGGCGCCAGGCACCGCCACGGGCTTGAGTCCGGCCAGCACGCCGAGGCCCTTGATCAGGTCCACGGCGCTCACGGCCACGCCGCTGAGGCCGAAGCGCTGGGCAAAGGTGGGGAAGTCGGGCCGGGTGCCCTGGCCCCAGAGCCAGATGGAGTTGGCCGGCGGCTGGCCCTGCTCCTGGCGCTGGGCATTGACCGGGTGCTCCTTAAGCAGCGGCCAAGAGGCCCGGGTCAACCCGCCCACCGCGGTCATCTCACCGCCCGCTGCCAACACATCGTCCACGGCCTGGCCGCTGCGGTCGTGCGGGGGCACCGTGGCCGCGTTCAGGGGCCCATCCCGCCAGAGAAGCAGGTGGCGGTAGCTTACGCCGGGGTAAAAGCGCAGGCCGTCGCGACCCAGGGCCGCGTCCAGGGCCTGGATCAGCACCGCGGCCGAGGCGCTGTCAATGTGCCCGGCCGCGTAGTGGGCCATGATGGTGCGGCCCGCCTGTCTTTCCAGGGTCACCAGGTTGCAGCGGAAGGCGATGTCCGTGGGCCCCAGTTCCACGCCCATGGCCGCGGCCTCGATGGGCGCCCGGCCGGTGTGGTAAAGAGCCGGGTCATAGCCCAGCAGCGACATGTTGGCCGTGTCCGAGCCCGGCTCCTTGCCCGGCGGGATGGTTTGGGCCAGGCCGATGAGGCCCTCCCGAGCCAGGCGGTCCATATTGGGCGTGGCCGCGGCCCGCAGGGGCGTGCGGCCGCCCAGGGCCTCCTGGGGCAGGTCGCCCATGCCGTCGCCGACCAGGATTAGGTATTTCATGCGGCCTTCCCCCCGGATCAGGCCACCCTGATGAGCATGGTGGGTTCGGCGATCACGGGCAGGGCGTCTATCTCCTTGAGCGCCGCCTGCACCGCAGCCTCCTGTGCTTGGTGGGTAAGCATGACGATGGGCACCGGCCCGGCCTGGTGCCGGCCCTTTTGGATCACGGCCTGGATGGAGATGCCGTGGCCGCCCAGCACCCGGCTGATGGCCGCCAGCACGCCAGGGCGGTCCTGAGCGGTAAAGCGGAAGTAGTAGCGGCACAGCGCCTCTTGCAGCGGGGCCAGGGGCAGCACCCGGCCGTCCTGGGCCGCGGTGCCCAGGGGCGGCACCCGGCCCGCGCAGCCGGCGGTCAGGTCCCGGGCCAGGTCCAGGACATCGCCCGCCACGGCCGAGGCCGTGGGCCGGCGGCCGGCGCCGCGGCCGTGCAGGAGCACTTGGCCCACCCAGTCGCCGTCAATGTGCAGGGCGTTGAAGGGGCCGTCCACCGAGGCCAGCAGGTGGTCCTGGGCCACCAGGGCCGGGTGCACCCGCGCCTCCACGGTCCCGCCCTGGTTGTTGAGTATGGCCAGCAGCTTGACCTTGAAGCCGAACTCGCCGGCGAATTGGATGTCCAGGGGCGTGATGCGGGTGATGCCCTCGGTGGGGATGTCGGCCAGGTTCGGCTGGCGGCCGGTGGCAAGGGCGGCCACGATGGCCAGCTTGTGTGCCGTGTCGCGCCCCTCCACGTCCATGCTGGGGTCCGCCTCGGCATAGCCCATTTCCTGGGCCTGGGCCAGCACCTGGGCAAAGGGCTCGCCCCCGGCGGTCATGCGGCTGAGGATGAAGTTGCAGGTGCCATTGAGAATGCCCAGGCAGGAGGTGATGCGGTTGGCGGCCAGGCTGTCGCGCAGGGCGCGCACCAGCGGTATGCCCCCGCCCACCGAGGCCTCGAAGGCGATGCTCACCCGGCGCTCCCGGGCGGCGGCGAATATCTCGGCCCCGTGCGCGGCCAAGAGGGCCTTGTTGGCCGTGGCCACCTGCTTGCCCTGGGCGATGGCCTGCAAGATAAAGCGCCGGGCCGGCTCCAGACCGCCGATCATCTCCACCAGGATGTCAACCTCCGGGTCGTTCAGCACGGCCTGGGCGTCAGTGGTGAACACGCCCTCGGCCAGGCCCAGCTCTTGGGCCAGCTCCGGGCGCAGGTCCACGGCCCGGTATAGGATCAGCTCCGCGCCCAGGTAGGCGGAAAGGCGCTGCTTCTCCTGAACCAGCAGTTGGGCCACCCCGCCGCCCACCGTGCCCAGACCCAGCAGCCCCACCTTGATGGCTTTGGGCATTTCGCTCCTCAGCCGTTAGGAGTTGAAAAACCGGCGCAGGCCCCGTATGGCCTGGTTGATGCGGTGCTCGTTCTCCACCAGGGCGAAGCGCACGTACTCATCGCCGTATTCGCCAAAGCCCAGCCCCGGGCTCACCGCCACCTTGGCCTCCTTGATCAACAGCTTGCTGAACTCCACCGAGCCCAGGCTCAGCCAGCGCTCGGGAATCTTGGCCCACAGGAACATGGTGGCCTTGGGCAGCTCCACGTCCCAGCCGATGCGTTGCAGGCCGGCGCAGAGGGTGTCGCGGCGGCTCTTGTACACGTCAACGATGTTCTGCACGCAGTCCTGCTGCTCGTTCAAGGCGATGATGCCCGCGATCTGGATGGGCTGGAACACGCCGTAGTCCAGATAGCTCTTGATGCGGGTCAAGGCCTGCACCATCTCCTGGTTGCCCACCGTGAAGCCCAGGCGCCAGCCGGCCATGGAGTAGGACTTGGACATGGAGAACAGCTCCACGGCGATGTCCTTGGCTCCAGACACCTGCAGGATGCTGGGGGCCACGTAATCGTCAAACACCAAGTCCGCGTAGGCGAAGTCATGCACCAGCCAGATTTCATGCTTGCGGCAGAACTCCACGATTTTGTACATGAAATCCAAGTCCACCACCATGTTGGTGGGGTTATGGGGGAAGCTGATGATCAGCATCTTGGGCTGGGGCCAGGTCTGGCGGAAGGCGGTGCGCAGGTCCTCGAAGAAGTCCCGCCCCGGCAACAAGGGCACAGAGCGCAGGTCCCCGCCGGCGATGACTACGCTATACGGATGTATGGGATAAGTGGGGCTGGGCACCAGCACTACGTCGCCCGGGCTGATCGTCGCCAGGACCAGGTGGCTCAGCCCCTCCTTGGCGCCTATGGTGGCCACGGCCTCGTGGTCCGGGTCCAGGTCCACGTCGTAGCGCCGTTTGTACCAACTACATATGGCGTGCCTGAGCTTGGTGATGCCCTTGCTGGCCGAATAGCGGTGGTTGCTGGCCTTGGTCGCCGCCTCCATGAGCTTTTCCACGATGTGGGGGGGAGTGGGCAGGTCCGGGTTGCCCATGCCCAGATCGATGATGTCCTCGCCTCTATGGCGGGCCTCCATCTTCAGCTCATTGACCACCGCGAACACGTAAGGCGGCAGCCGTTTCATACGGCGAAACTCTTGCATGACCCCTACCGATGCTTGGTTGAGCCGCAGGGGACGCCCTGTTGCTGCCTCCTGTAGCCTAACCCAGGTTGAATAAAGGAACTTATCGCAGGCCCTGAGGAGTGTCAACCCCGCCGGCCAGAGGCCCGGCCGGCCCTTTAGGCGCCACGGGACCAAGAAGTTGCATGACGTTTTGCGCGGCTGGTTCGGGCGGCCAAAGCTCCATCCTGGTTATGCCCGGCTTAGTGGTGTCTGTTTGCCGGGCAAAAAATCGCTGACCGGAATCCGCCACCTGTGTCAAGCCAAAGCCCTGGCCAGGTTCCGGCGCGCTGAATGGAATTCACCTCCGTGCTGCGGAACTGACCTGGATCGCCCTGGCCGGGGCCACGGTGTACCGGGGCGTGCTGGGCTTCGGGGCCAACAGCCGCCTGCACACGGCCAAGATACTGCGTGGATAAGATCGAGGCCTTTCTGCCCTGGCTGGACAGGGTGATCAAGGAGGGGCTCATCCACTCTGGGAAAGGCCCAGGTCATCGCCTACAGGCACAACGGCGGCAGGAAATAGGAAACCGCGCCCGGGCGCACCGAACGGTTGATTTATAACCAGGCGGACCGCGCGAGGGCCCGCGCCTTTAAGAAGTCAGTGAGAGAAGATAAAGGCCGTTAAAAAGAGGATTGGGAGTGGGGCGCTCCTCGCGGCGCCCTTTGTAAGCTTTGGCCAACCACCGCCGCGGAAAGCGCCGGCGCCGGTTGCGATACTCCTTTTAAACCACGGTTGAGAATAATATCGGCTAAGGCACTGCCTGCGCTGCCGTTTATTATTCGATTAGGGTTCAATACCCCGCCGCTTGCGGCGTAGAATGCTCATGTGAGCGAGTACCTACATAAGAGCCATAATGTAACGGTATTGCTG